>CADCTD010000173.1 GCA_902805545.1 uncultured Craurococcus sp.
TCAACTCCGCCCACCGGCGCGCCGCCGAGATGGCCGGCGTCCTGGGGCGGGTCGCGGAAGGGCTGGAGCGGATGCAGGCGACCAAAGCCACCGCCGCGGAGGCGGCCGCGACGGCCAAGGCGGAGCGGGAGGCGGCCCTGGCCAGGGCCGAGGACGCGGCACTGCGCGCGGGCGAAGCGGAAGCGCGCGCCGCGGAGGCCAACCGGCGAGCGGAAGCGGCCGAGGTTCGCTTGGACGAACTGCAGCGGCTCCCGGCGGAGGCCGCCGGGGCGGATCCGGCGGAACTGGAGGCGGCCCAGGCGCGGGTCGTGGAAGCGGAGAGGCAAGCGGCGGAAGCGCGGCGTCGGGCGGACGAGGCGGAGCGCAGGGCGGTGGTGGCGAACGAGCGCCTGGACCGGTTCCAGCAGAAGCGGATCGCCGAGGCCCAGGAAGCGGCAACACGCGCCGCGGAGGCCGCCCAAGTCGCCAGCCCGGAAGCCGGTGGCCAGCAGCCGTTGTGGCGGCGCATCTTCCGCCGGCGGGCCAGCCGGGCGTCATGATCGGCGCGGAGCGGGAAGCGGCACGGAGCGAGCAGGTGGCCCGGAACGGCCGCGGTCGCCGGCACGGGCGTGATGGGCCTTCCCGGCCCGGCGCGGCCGGCGGTGATGCCGGCGCCAGAACTATGGCTGCTGCGCTGCCCCGGCTGTGGCCGTGCCGCAGCCCCACCTTGCTCTAGGTTCCGCCCGTCCGCCCGAACCACACACCCAACAACGCGCCCAGCGAAACCAGCACCAACCCGCCGTTCACCACCACCAACAGCACCGGCGGCAGCCGCCACACGTCGGATCGCTCCGGCGCGTCGTGGCCCGGCCGCAGGTCGCGCCACACCGCGACCGCGAAGCAGAACCCGGAAAACAGCACCAGCAGCGAGGCGTTGAACAGGATCGCCCACTCGGGCAGCACGCTGCCGAGCGAGGTCTTGGCGCCCACCCCCGCGACCAGCGAGACCAGCCCGGTGCGGACCCAGGCCGCGTAGGTCCGCTCCGCCGCCAGCACCGTCCGGTCGGCGGCGTAGAGCACACGGGGATCGTTCTGGTCATCCGGCATCGGCGGCCCCTCGCGTCTTGCCGCAGAACGAGCAGGTCGAGGTCCTCACGACAAGGACCGCGGCCGGTGGAGCGAGGGTGACTTCGGCATTCCCGCACGCCGCCACGGACGTCGTCGTCGGGCGCGAGGCACCATCCCGACTGGCCTACCGCGATAGCAGCGTGCTGATGGCGACCGGCGACCGGCGACCGGCTGGCAGCAGGCGAAGCCGAGATCCCACCCGCCCCTCTGCCGCTCGCCTCGAAGCCGCCGGTAAAACCTCAGGACGTTCGGCTTGTTCCTGCGACGCCGTCGCGCTCGATCGCGCCAGCGTCACACGCGTCCCCGCCCCGATGCCCTTCGCCGCGAACCGAGCGGCGAGATCATCGACGGCGGGCATCGTGAAGTTGAACCTGCTCGAAGCGTCGGAGAACTCCCCCTGCGGGTCCAGGAAGGCCGAGCCGGGGATGTGTCCCTTGTCGTAGTCGCCGCGGCCGCTCTCGACCCGGTATGGCCTGCCCGTCACCGTCTCGTAGTTCAGGTGCGTCGTGCAGTCGAAGACGCGGAGCGAAGGGTCGCGGAGGTCCTTCGCGGGCCAATCGGGGTCAACGACGGCACCGGGATAGGCGTGGCGCGCCGTCGCCGTCATCCGGACTTCCCTTTCGAATGGTGTCACCGCCCCGGCCGCCTCGCCCGAAGTGGGCGCGCGCCCGAGGATGGGGGTACCGCAGGCTTGCGGGCCGCATACGCGGGTCGCGGGCCACCCCGTCCTGCCGTGAGCCTAGCCGCGCCGGCCGTGAGGCGGGTAGCGTAGGAGGAGGGAGGCCGACAATGCACAGACGCACCCTCTTCAAGGCGATCCCCGGCGCCGCGGCCTCGGGCGCGGCGCTGCCGCGCTCCGCCGTCGCGCAGAACCGGGCGCAGCGCGTGCTGCGCTTCGTGCCCCAGGCCAACCTCAGCAGCCTCGACCCCATCACCACGACGGCCTACGTCGTCCGCAACCACGGCTACATGGCCTACGACACGCTGTTCGGCACCGACGAAGGCTTCGTGCCGCGGCCGCAGATGGCCGAAGGCGCGGTCGAGGAGGACGACGGGCGGCTTTGGACCGTCACGCTGCGCGACGGGCTCCGCTTCCACGACGGCGAGCCGGTCCGGGCGCGGGACGCGGCGGCGAGCCTCCGGCGCTGGATGAAGCGCAGCGCCATCGGGCAGAAGCTGGAGGCGGCCACGGAGGAGCTGTCGGCGCTTGACGACAAGCGCCTGCGCTTCCGGCTGCGGCGGCCCTTCCCGCTGCTGCTGGCGGCGCTGGGCAGCCTCAACACGCCGGTGCCCTTCATCATGCCGGAGCGCTTGGCGGCGACCGACCCGTTCCAGAACCTGCGCGAGGTGGTGGGCTCCGGCCCGTTCCGCTTCAAGGCGGACGAGTACAACAACGGCAGCTTCATGGCGTGGGAGCGCTTCGCCGGCTACAGCCCCTCGCCCGCCGGGCGCCCGAGCCTCACCGCCGGCCCGAAGCTCGCCAAGTTCGAGCGGGTCGAGTGGCACGTCATCGTCGACAGCGCGACGGCGACCGCCGCGTTGATGAACAACGAGGTCGACTGGTTCGAGGAGCCGACGCCGGAACAGCAGGCGCTGCTGCGGCGGCGCCGCGAGCTGGCGGTGGAACGCCTCGACCCGGACCCGTTCTGGGGTCTGCTGCGCTTCAACCACCTGCAGCCGCCGTTCAACGACAAGCGGGTGCGCCAAGCGCTGCTGCCGGCGGTCAGCCAGACCGACAGCATGGTCGCGATCGTCGGCACCGACCCCAAGGAGTACGTAGTCGACGTCGGGTTCTTCCCGCCGTCCTCACCCTTCGCCACGGACGTGGGGCTCGCGCCGCTGAAGGGGCCGCGCGACTTGGAGCGGGCCAAGCGGCTGCTGCGGGAGGCGGGCTACACGAACCAGCCGGTGCGGCTGATCGGCCCGACCGACGACCTCGAGCCGATGGCGATGGCGCAGGTCACCGCCGACCTGTTCCGCCGGCTCGGCCTCAACCTCGACGTGGCGATGACGGATTGGGGCACGATGCTGCAGCGGCGGACCAACCGCGGGCCGGTGGCGCAGGGCGGCTGGTCCGTGTTCTGCACCGCCTTCTCCAGCGTCGACGTGTTCAACCCGATCGGCCACCTCCCCTTGCGCGGCAACGGCGGGGAAGGCTGGCCGGGCTGGTCCGACATCCCGCGCATCGAAGCGCTGCGCGACGCGTGGTTCGAGGCGCCGGACGACGCCGCGCGCAAGCCGATCTGCGAGGAGATGCAGCGGGTGGCCATGGACGAGCTGCCGTCGATACCGCTCGGCTGCTTCTACTCGAACACGGCGCTGCGGCGCGACCTGGCCGACCGCATCCCCGGCCCTTCGATCTTCTGGAACATCCGCCGCGCCTGAGCGGCGGCACGGCACTGTGGTGCATGGATCAAAGGTACGGGCGCAGTGCGCCCCGCCCTCTTCCGCGCTCACGCGACGCGGACGTACTCCGGGCGCCCGAGGTCGAGCATCCGGTTCAGCACGTCGGCGGCGATGGCCACCTCGGTCTCCTGACGCCCGTCCGTCCGCAAGCGCAGACCGTCACCGATCACCCGCTTGAAGCGCGAGATGTCGGACTCCACCAGGGCGCGCCAACCGTACCCCGAGGCCTTCTGCCATCCGAGGCGGCCGCGCTCGGCGATGGCTCGCAGATGGCGGTCCCGCCGCGTCGGAGCGGTCGCGCCCGTGCCGCTCGGCACCGCGCTCGAGCGCGGTGGGACGATGACGTCGGCGTCAGGATGGCACGCCGCGACCGCGGCGTAGACGTCATCGCGGTCGAACGCGCCGTCGGCGGTGAAGGACGCGACGGCACCGTCGACCTGCTCGAGCAGGGGGCCGACTTGCGAGCCGTCGTCGGCATCCTTATCGGTGAGCGCCGATGCGACGATCCGCCCGGTGTCGGCGTCCGTGGCGAGATGCAGCTTACGCCAGGACCGGCGCCGCGTGGTGCCGTGCTTCTCCGTCAGCCACTCGCCGGGACCGTGCAAGCGTAAACCGGTGCTGTCGACCAGCAGGTGGACGGGCTCGCCGCTCGGGCCCGATGCCGGACGCGGCACCTCCAGGGTCTCGGCCCGGCGGCTCAAGGTCGAGTGGTCCGGCACCGGCAGGTCGAGGCCGAGCAAGGCGATGACGGACCCGATCAACCCTTCCGTCTGGCGCAGGGCCAGGCGGAACACCGCCCGCAGCGTCAGGGCCGTGGCGATCGCCAGCGCGGAGAAGGAGGGCTGCCCGCCCCGGGTGGTCCGCGGCTCCGCCCTCCAGGCCGCGACGGCCTCCTCGGAGAACCAGACCGTCAAGCTGCCACGCTGGCGCAGCGCGGCGTCGTATTCGGCCCAGTTGGTCACCCGGTACCGCTGCTTCGGGATGCGGTGCCGGCGATCGGCATTCGCTTTGAACGGCAAGAGGGGTGCCCCTGCGTGGTGGAGGGGGACTCGCCCCGGCCGCAGCCTACCTCAAGGCACTCCGCCGACCGATCCCTGCAACAACGCCTCGTGGAGGCGTTCGCCGACGCCGAGGCGTGCGGCGTCTCCTTCCCCACTGCGACGCACGACCAAGTCCAGCGCTACGCCATGCAGAAAAAGGTCTTCCGCATCGGCGGCGCGGCCGTCCTAGCGACGCGCGACGGCGCGCTGTTCGAGACCGCCGGCACGCTGGAGCGGCTCATCGCCGAGGGCGACCGGCAGCGGCGCGACCTGGCCGAGTGGGAAGCGGCCTCGCTGCCGCCGGCCGAGGTCCCTGCCCCGCCGCCGTCGCCTCCGGTCGCAGCGCCGCCTATCCGCTTGCCTCCAGCGGACACCGCTCCCGAACCGGACATCGCGCCTGGGCCCAGGACGGTGAGGACCGCAAAACCGCGCAGGGTACCGCGCGCCGAGCGCTGGTTGACCGCCGGTGCCGAGCGCCGTGGGCGGCTCGCCCAGCATTGGAGCACGCGCCGGTAGGGCAGATGATCGGGCGACCGGAGCAGGGACGGACGGACCGATGTGCAACCTCTACTCGCTGACCAAGGGCCAAGCCGCCATCCGCGACCTCACTCGCGCCATGCGTGTAAATCGGCGCGGGGTTTCAGCGCCGATCGGCGCCGCAAGTCGATGCGCCAAAACGAAATTAGAGGGTTCCTGAAGGCCGGCGCTCCACACCCCGTGGCCTTCTGCTGGCCCATCCGGCCGCGCTCGGCGATGAACCGCAAGTGCCGATCGCGTCGCGTCGGCGTGGTCTCGGCGTAGACGTCGTCCCGGTCGAACGCTCCGTCGGCGGTCAGGGAGGTCACTGGCCCGTCGACCTGGACGAGCAGCGGGCCGACCTCCGCGGCGTCGTCGGAAGCCCTGTCGGTCAGCGCCGACGCGACGATGTGGCCGGTGTCGGCGTCGGTGGCGAGGTGCAGCTTCCGCCAAGACCGGCGCCTCCGCGCACCGTGCTTTTCGGCCAGCCACCCGCAGGGGCCGCACAGCCGCAGGCCCGTGCCGTCCACGAGCAGGTGCACGTGGACTCATGCGCCCGTCGGCGCTCTACGTCGTGCGCATCTCGCATGACAACAATCCCGGCGCCCGGCGATGTTCATGATGTGTTCTCATCGAGGCTTGGCGATGCCGGACGACCATCGATCCCGTGCGCTCCCACCAGCGCTGCGGAACCGCTTGCTGGAGGCCGCGCGCGCCTGCCGAGAGGAGTGCAGCAAGGAGTCGGCGGCCCTCCCCGTCGCGGACCCGGCCTTCGCCCGGCTCTACGCCGTTGCGGAGGAGATCGACGCCCTGACGGCGGAGTTGACCGGCCAGCCGACGCTGTTCGCCACCATCCGGCCCGGCCGCCTCCACTGACCGGGCACGGGAGCCGGACAGGGTGCCGCTGCGCCTCTTCGCCCGGATTGCCGCTACGCGCGCGGGCGGATAGTCCGCTCGCTGAATAGACGGGAGGCGGCCACCACTGTCCGCTCAGCTGCAAAAAAGCCGGGGCGATGGCGGTGGTCATCCGACCCT
>CADCTD010000174.1 GCA_902805545.1 uncultured Craurococcus sp.
CCTCCACCCAGAACAGGTTGGTGAAGCCAGGGCGCCCGCGGCTGCGGCAACTCTCCCGCACCAGCAGGATCTCGGAATCCTCCGTCGCCTCGGCCCGCAGCCGGCAATCGAGGGCGAGGCCGAAGCGCATCCCCTCCGGTCCGCTGTTCGGCTCCTGCAGGTCGACAAGGCGCCGGGCCGCGGCCGGTTGGTCCAGCAGCTCCGCCGGGTTGGCGAGCGGGTCCGGCCCGTCGAAACGCGTGGCCGCCACATACTGCCGGAAGCCCGCCGTCGCGGTGACGCGGCCGCCCTCGGTCGAGACCACCTGGCCGGCCGCGGTGCGCCAGATGCGCCGCTCGCCGATTTCCTGCAGCAGCACCGCGGCGGTCGGCCTGCCGCGGATCCAGAGGCGGAGCGCCGGTCCCTCCGCCTCCGGCAGGTCCTCGAGCGGCGTGGCGGCAAGCTCCACCGCCTCGGTCCAGGCGGTATCGGCGTAGCGGGCGAAGAGCGTATCGCCGCAGGCGGCGAGCAGCAGGGGGAGCAGCAGGGGCCAGGCGCGCATGCCTGGCATTTTAGGCTCGATATCGAAATAAATGAAGTGGAAAGGCGGCGCCTACTCCGCCGCGCCCCGATGCGCCCGCCGGTAGGGGTGCGCCGGATAGGTGCCGAGCAGCTTCAGCTCCCGCGAGAAGAAGGCCAGCTCCTCCAGCGCCCGCCGCACCGGCGCCTCCTCCGGATGGCCGTCGACATCGGCGAGGAACTGCGTGGCGGTGAACTCGCCGTCCAGCATGTAGCTCTCGAGCTTGGTCATGTTCACGCCGTTGGTGGCGAAGCCCCCCAGCGCCTTGTAGAGCGCCGCCGGGATGTTGCGCACGCGGAAGACGAAGGTGGTGACGCAATCCGGCGTCCCCGCCTCCGGCACCCTCGGCGTCGGGGAGCAGACATAGAAGCGCGTGGTGTTGTGCGCCGCATCCTCGACATTGCGCCGGAGGATGTTGAGCCCGTAGGTCTCGGCGGCGAGCGCGCTGGCAATCGCCGCATCCTCGATGCCGCCCCGTGCGGCGATGATCTGCGCGGCACCCGCCGTATCCGCCTCGATCACCGGGGTGAGGGCGAGCTCCTTCAGGATGCTCCGCACCTGGCCGAGCGCGACCGGGTGGCTGTGCGCCCGCCGCAGCGTGGCGAGCGTCGCGCCATGCGGGGCAAGCAGGCAATGCTCCACCCGCTCGAAATGCTCGCCCACCACCGAGAGGCCGCTTTCCGGCAGCAGCCGGTGGATGTCCGGCACGCGCCCGGCGAGCGAGTTCTCGCAGGGCAGCATGGCGAGCCCCGCCTGGCCGCCGCGCACCGCATCCATCGCCGCCTCGAAGCTCGGGCAGGGCAGGGTGGTCCAGCCGGGGTAGGCGTCGCGGCAGGCGAGGTCGGAATAGGCGCCGGGCAGGCCCTGGAAGGCGATCACGTCGGTCATGAGGTGCCGTTGCAAGAGGGGTCCGGGGCTTCTAATCGAGGCCCCGAGAGGGCGCAAACCAGGGAGCATGGGCATGGAGGCATTCATCGCGGCAGCCGAGGCGGCGGCCGAGGCGGCAGGCGCCGCCATCCGCCCGCTCTTCCGCTCCCCCCTGCTGGTGGAGGCCAAGGGCGATGCCAGCCCCGTCACCGAGGCCGACCGCGCCGCCGAGCGGGCGATGCGCGAGGTGCTGGCCGCCCGCTTCCCCGACCACGGCATCTGGGGCGAGGAATACGGGCCGGACCGGATCGAGGCCGAGTATCTCTGGGTGCTGGACCCGATCGACGGCACCCGCGCCTTCGTCACCGGCCGGCCGCTCTTCGGCACCCTGATCGGCCTGCTGCACCGCGGCGTGCCGGTGCTCGGCCTGATCGACCAGCCGGGCATCGGCGAGCGCTGGATCGGCGCCCAGGGCCAGCCGACGCGCTTCCGCTCCCCCCTCGGCGGGGCCGCCGGCTGCCGCCCCTGCACGCGCCTCGCCGGGGCGGAGCTCTCCTGCACCAGCCCCGACATGTTCGACGCGGCCGACCGCCCGGGCTTCGAGCGCCTCCGCGCCGCCGCCCGCCGCGTCACCTGGGGCGGGGATTGCTACAGCTATGGCCTGCTCGCCCTCGGCCTCCTCGACGTGATCGCCGAGAGCACGATGAAGCCCTGGGACTGGGCCGCCCTGGTCCCGGTGGTGGAGGGCGCCGGCGGCCGCGTCACCGGCTGGCACGGCGAGGCCCTGACCCTCGAGAGCGACGGAAGGGTGCTGGCAGTGGGGGACCCGGCCCTGCTGGAGGAAGCGGTCGGGCTGCTCCGCGGGTGATGGTTGCCGCCGGCGGGGGGAACCCCCATCCTCCCGCCATGGACCGCCGCACCCTCCTGGCCTCCGGCCTCGCTATCCCCTTCCTCCGGCCCGCCGGCGCGGCGGCCCAGCAAGGGCCGACCCGCAGCCACGCCCTCTCCCTGCTCGGCGACCCGGCCCTGCCCGCTGGCTTCACCCACTGGCCCTGGGTCAACCCGGAGGCGCCCAAGGGCGGCGAGATCGCGCTGACCGCCCTCGGCAGCTTCGACAGCTTCAACCAGTACATCCTGCGCGGCACGGCGGCGGTCGGCCTCGGCAACCTCTACGACACGCTGCTCAAGGAGAGCGCGGACGAGGCCAGCACCGAATACTGCCACCTCGCCGCCGCCATCGAGCAGCCGGCCGACCGCATGGGCGTCAGCTTCGAGCTCCATCCGGCGGCGCGCTTCCATGACGGAAGGCCCGTCACCGCCGATGACGTGGTCTGGACCTTCAACACGCTGCGTCAGGGCGGCCGGCCCTTCTACCGCGCCTACTGGGCCGATGTGGCGGAGGTGGTGGCCGAGGGGGCCCGCCGCGTCACCTTCCGTTTCAGGACCAACGAGAACCGCGAGCTGGCGCTGATCCTCGGCCAGATGCCGGTGCTGCCGAAGCACTGGTGGGAGAGCCGGGACTTCGCCCGGCCGCTGCTCGAGGCGCCGCTCGGCTCCGGCCCCTACCGGCTGGAGCGCTTCGAGAACGGACGCAGCCTGGTCTATCGCCGCGTCCCCGACTACTGGGCCCGCGACCTGCCGACGGCGCGCGGCACCGCCAATTACGACGTGATGCGCTACGAGTATTTCCGCGACAGCACCGTGGCGCTGGAGGCCTTCAAAGCTGGGCAGATCGACTTCCGCACCGAGAACATCGCCAAGGAATGGGCGACCGCCTACGAATTCCCCGCCGTGCAGCGCGGCCTCGTCAAGCGCGACGAGATCCGCCACGAGCTGCCGACCGGCATGCAGGCCTTCGCCGTGAACCTGCGCCGCCCGCTCTTCCAGGATGCGCGCGTCCGCCGCGCGCTCATCGAGGTCTTCGACTTCGAGTGGATGAACGCCAACCTCTTCTACGGCAGCTATACGCGGACGACCTCCTACTTCTCCAACTCCGAGCTCGCCTCCTCGGGTATCCCCGAGGGACGGGAGCTTGCCATCCTGCAGGCCTTCAAGGGCCGGGTGCCCGACCGCCTCTTCACCGAGCCCTACCGCCTGCCCGTCACCGACGGCTCCGGCAACAACCGGGACGGGCTGCGCCGCGCCCTCGACCTGCTGCGCCAGGCCGGCTGGACGGTGCGCGACCGCAAGCTGGTCAATGCCGAGGGCCAGCCCTTCGCCTTCGAGATCCTGCTGAACGGGCCGAGCTTCGAGCGCATCGCCCTGCCCTATGTGCAGACCCTGCAGCGCCTCGGGATGGAGCCGCGCGTCCGCACCATCGACCCGGCGCAGTACCAGGTGCGGATCGACGCCTTCGACTACGACATGACGGTGGACGGCCAGGGCCAGTCCCTCTCCCCGGGCAACGAGCAGCGCGACTTCTGGACCAGCGCCAAGGCGCAGGAGAATGGCAGCCAGAACGTCGCCGGCATCGCCAACCCGGTGGTCGACGAGCTGGTGGAGATGGTCATCGCAGCACCCGACCGCGCCGAGCTGGTCGCCCGCACCCGCGCCCTCGACCGGGTGCTGCTGTGGAACGACTACATGATCCCGCACTGGCACAGCCGCACCTTCCGCGTGGCCTACTGGGACAAGTTCGGCCGCCCGCCGCGCAACCCGAAATACGCCCTCGCCATCGACACCTGGTGGGTCGAGCGCGGGCGCGAGGGCGCCGTCGAGCAGGGCAAGCGCGAGGCGAAGCCGCAATAGCATGGGCGCCTACCTCCTCCGCCGCCTGCTGCTGGTGGTGCCGACGCTGCTCGGCATCATCCTGATCAATTTCGCCGTGGTGCAATTCGCCCCCGGCGGCCCGGTCGACCAGATGCTGGCGGAGCTGAAGGGGCAGGGCGGCAGCAGCCTCGGCCGCCTCTCCGGCGAGGGCCAGGGCGAGACGACGCGCCCGCCAGCCAGCCAGGGCGGCGGCAACGAGGCCAGCCGCTACCGCGGCGCCCGCGGCCTCGACCCGGCGGTGGTGCAGGAGATCGAGCGCGCCTTCGGCTTCGACAAGCCCTGGCCGCAGCGCCTCGGCGAGATGCTGGCCGGCTATGCCCGCTTCGACCTCGGCCGCAGCCTGTTCCAGGACAGGCCGGTGACGCAGCTCATCCTCGAGAAGCTGCCCGTCTCCATCTCGCTCGGCCTGTGGTCGACGCTGATCATCTACCTCGTCTCCATCCCCTTGGGCATCCGCAAGGCGGTGCGCGACGGCACGCGCTTCGACCTGGCCAGCAGCGCCGTGGTGCTCGTCGGCTATGCGATCCCGAGCTTCCTCTTCGCCATCCTGCTGGTGGTGCTCTTCGCCGGGGGGAGCTTCGTGCAGTGGTTCCCGCTGCGCGGCCTGCTCTCCTCCGGGCTGCAGGACGCGCCCTTCCTGACGCGCGCGGCGGACTATGCCTGGCACATGGTGCTGCCGACCATCGCCCTGGTCATCGGCGGCTTTGCCGGGCTCACCATGCTGACCAAGAACTCCTTCATGGAGGAGATCGGCAAGCAGTACGTGGTGACGGCGCGGGCCAAGGGGGCAGGGGAGCAGCGCGTGCTCTACGGCCATGTCTTCCGCAACGCGATGCTGCTGATCATCGCCGGATTTCCTGCGGCCTTCATCGGCATCCTCTTCACCGGGGCGCTGCTGGTGGAGATCATCTTCTCGCTCGACGGGCTCGGCCTGCTCGGCTTCGAGGCGGCGATCCGGCGCGACTACCCGATCATGTTCGGCACGCTCTACATCTTCACCCTGCTCGGCCTCGTGATGCAGATCATCGGTGACTTCACCTACACGCTGGTCGATCCGCGCATCGACTTCGCCGCGCGGCGCTAGGCCTCAGCCGAACAGGAAGTCGCCCGCCGAGAGGGCGGAGCGGGCAAGGCCGGCGAGGGTGAGGCTGTCGCCCTGGCCGAGATGGATCACCACCCCGCCCGGCCGGTCCGTCGCCGCCGCCAGCACCGCGGCGAAGCCGGCAAGGCCGCCGAGGTGGATGGCGTCGACGCCCGGGGTGAAATCGCCGATCCGGTCCGCCCCGCCGCCCGGGCCGAAGAGGAACAGGTCTGCCCCCACCCCGCCGAACAGCACGTCATTCCCCGCGCCGCCATCGAGCGTGTCCCGGCCCGCGCCGCCCATCAGCCAATTGGCCGCGGCATTGCCGGTGATGGCATTGTCGAGCGCATTCCCCTGGCCGATGCGCGTGGTGCCGAGCAGCACCAGGGCCTCGACATGGGCAGGCAAGGTGCAGGTGCCGCCCGGGATGTCGGCGAGGAGGGTGTCGATGCCGTCGCCAGGCGCCTCCACCACCACATCCGCGGCGCTGTCCACCCTGAAGGTATCGTTGCCTGCGCCGCCGGCCAGCCAGTCCAACTCGCCGGGGCCGGAGGCGCCGTCCAGCATATCATCCCCCTCGCCGCCGAGGAGCCGGTCCACCCCGCCGCCGCCGGCCAGCGTATCGTCCCCCGCGCCGCCGCTCAGCAGGTTCGCCGCGTCATTCCCCGTGATCAGGTTGGCGAGCGCATTGCCCGTGCCGCGCAGGGCGCCGGCGGCCAGTACCAGCACCTCGACATGCGCCGGCAGGACATAGTCGATGCTGGCGATGACCGTATCCCGG
>CADCTD010000175.1 GCA_902805545.1 uncultured Craurococcus sp.
GAGTGGGTGACGAGCGGGTCGGTGGGCCAGCCGGTGCCGATCGCCGTGGTGAAGGGGGCGAGGGTGGCGGGCGTCAGGCCGCGGATCTGGAGGCTGCCGCGGGCGGTGATCTCGAGGTGGCCGTTGCCGAAGCGGGCGGCGGCCTCGGCGAGCGCGATCCAGCGGGCGGGGGGCATGGGGCCGGCGGGGATGCGGGCGAGCAGGCCGTCGCCGGTCGGCATCGGGGCGGCGAGGCTGGGGCAGGCGCCGCGGGGCGTCACAGGCCAAGCTCCAGGTCGTTGCGGCGCGGGTGCCAGAGGCCGCGGCGGCGGGCATCGGCGAAGCGGAGCGCGATGGCGCGGGCGGCGGCGGGGTTCTCGTGGAGGAGGAAGGCGCGCACCGCCGGGTCGCCGAGATAGGCGTCGTGGACGAGGTCGAGCAGGGCGCCGGGGACGGCGTCGGTGGTCTCGGCGAAGGCGACGAGGCGGTCCACCGTCTCGGCCAGTTCGGCGGCGCCGCGCGGGCCGTGGCGCATCTGGCCGGCGATGAAGCGGGGGTCGATGGCGCGGCCCTGCACGAGGCGGGCGAGGGCGGCGGCCAGCGGCCGGGCGCGGGGGCGGGCGGGGTCGGTAGTGTCGAGAGTGATCAGCGCGGGGCTGGTGCCGAGCAGCGCGGCGGCCGAGGCGAAGCCGCCGATATGGGCGGCGTCGGCGCTGCCCTCCAGCAGGTCGCGGCCGGGGTCATCGCCGGTGTGGACCAGGGCGGCGGCCTCTGCCAGGCGGGCGGCAAAGGCGCCGGGGGCGGGGGACGCCTCGCCGCCGGGGCCGCCATAGGCGTGGGAGGCGGCGGCGAGGTAGGCGCGGCCGAGTTCCTCGCGCGCGGTCCAGGCGCCGCTGGCCAGCGCATCCTCGGGGCCTGCGCCATAGGCGCCGGGGGCGGTGCCGAAGATGCGGGCGAGTGGGGCGCCGGCGCGGTGGGCGGCGGCGAGGGGGTTCTCGGTTTCGGTTTCGGCGCGGGCGGCGACGGCGCGGGTGGCGGCGTCGATGAGCGCGATCTGCGCCGGGAAGAGGTCGCGGAACAGGCCGGAGACGCGCCAGGTCACGTCGACCCGGGGGCGGCCCATGCTGGCGGGGGGCAGGACCTCGATGCCGGTGACGCGGCCGGTGCCGGCGTCCCAGGTCGGGCGGCAGCCCATCAGCGCCAGGCCCTGGGCGATCTCCTCGCCGCCGGTGCGCAGCGTCGCGCTGCCCCAGAGATCGAGCACCAGGCTGCGGGGCATCTCGCCCTGTTCCTGCTGGTAGAGGCTCAGCACCTCGGCGGCGGCGAGGCGGCCGAGCTCCATGGCGGTCGGGGTGGGGAGGGTGCGGGGGTCGGCGGCGAAGAGGTTGCGGCCGGTGGGCAGGACGTCGGTGCGGCCGCGGGCGGGGGCGCCGCCGGGGCCCGCCGGGATGTGGCGGGCGTCGAGGGCGGCGAGCAGGGCCGCGCGCTCGGCGGCGGCGCTGGCGGCACGCTCGGGCGGGTCGCCAGCGTCGGCACGGCCGAAGATGTGGAGGCCGTCCTTGATCGCCAGCTCCTTCAGGTCGCAAAGCCAGGCGTCGAGGCGACGCAGAGCCTCGTCGGGTTGGTCGCCGAGCGGAGGGAGGGTGCCAGGTGCGGCTTCGGCGGCGGCCTCCTGGATGAGGCGGGCGAGGCGGTCGCGGCGGCGGCGGTCGAGGCCGTCGGCGGCGGCGAACTCATCGAGCAGGGCCTCCAGCGCGCGGGCGGGACCGGTGAGGCCGGGGCCGGCGAGGCGGGGCGGCAGATGGCCGAGGGTGACGGCGGCGATGCGGCGCTTCGCCTGGGCCGCCTCGCCGGGATTGGAGACGAGGAATGGGTAGAGGACGGGGAGCGGGCCGAGCACCGCTTCCGGAAAGCAGGCCTGCGAGAGGGCGACGGCCTTGCCGGGTAGCCATTCGAGCGTGCCGTGGGCGCCCATGTGGACGAGGGCGTGGATGTCGAGCGCGTGGCGTAGCCAGAGGCCGAAGGCGAGCAGGGCGTGGCGGGGCGGCAAGGCCGGGTCGTGGTACTCGGCGCGGCGCTCGGTGCTGCGGCCGCGGTCGGGGGCGACGGCGATGGTGACGGGGCCGAGGCGGAGGGCGCGATGGTGGAAGGCGCCGTCGCGGCAATCGGGGTCGGCCTCGGGCGGGCCCCAGGCGGCGTCGATGGCGGCTGTCAGCGAGGGCGGCAGGAGGGCGCGGTAGGCGGCGAGGGTGAGGCCGGGGACTGTCTCGTCCAAGGCAGCGAGGAGGCTGCGGGCATCGGCGGGGGGCGGGGCGAGCGCGTAGCCGGCGGCGCGCAGGTCCTCGCAGAGGGCGAGCAGGCTGGCGGGCACGTCGAGGCCGACCGCATAGCCGGTGCGGCCGCCAGCGCCGGGGTAGTCGGGCAGGAGAAGGGCGAGGCGGCGCTCGGCGGGCGGGGTGCGGCGGAGGCGGATGAGGGCGGCGGCGCGGTCGGCAAGTGCTGCGATGCGGTCCGGCTCCGGCCGGTTGGCCTGGCGCGGGAAGGTCGGGTCCTCGATCGGTGCCTTGAAAGCGATGGCACCGGCGAGGATGCGGCCGTCGAGTTCGGGCAGGACGACATGCATGGCGAGGTCGGCGGCGCCAAGGCCGCGCGGGCTCGCCTGCCAGGCCTCGCGCGTTGTCGTCGCCATCACCGCCTGCAGCACGGGGACGCCGGGGGCCGGGAGGATCGGATCCTCCGCCTCGGCGAAGGCGGTGGTGGTGAGGATGAGGTCGGGCGCGAGGGCGGCGAGGCCGGTGCGGAGCAGTTCGCGGGAGGCGGGCTCCTTCAGGCTGGCGAGGAAGACCGGGGCGGGGGCGAGGCCGCGCGCCGCCAGCGCCTCGGACAGGGCGGCGATGGGGGCGGCATCGGCGGCGAGCAGGACGGAGCGGTAGAAGAGGATCGCCACCACCGGGCGGCCGGGCGGCAGGCTGGCGGCGAGGCGCTGGATGGAGACGGCGCCCTCGGCGGGCAGCCAGCCGGCGGCGCGGGGCATGGGCTGCGGCGGCCGAGCGGGGAGCGGGGTGCCGGCATGGCCGGCGAGGCGGCGCAGCAGGGCGCGCATGTTGTCCGGCCCGCCCTCGCGGAAATAGCCGAGCAGCGCGCTGCATTCGGCGCCGGGCAGGGTGGAGAGGGCGGGGAGGCGTGGGTCGTCGCGGTCCTCGCCGGGCAGCGCGGCGAGGGCGATGCCGCGGGCGCGGCAGAGCGCGGCGAGCTGCTCCGCGCCGTAGCGCCACCAGTCGAGGCCGCCGAGCAGGCGGAGCAGGATCACGCGCGCGCCGGAAGCGGTGCGGTCGAGCCAGAGATCGACCGACATCGGGTGGCGCAGCCGGCGGAGCGGGGCGAGGCGGAGGGCGGGAAGCACCGCCCGCTCCGCCTCCCAGGCCGTGGCGAGCGCGGCGAGGTCGCTGTCGCTGAAGCTCAGCACCGCCATCGGCGCCGGAGGCTGGCGCAGGTCGACCGGCTCGGCCAGCTCCTCCAGCCCGGCGGTGGTGGTGTTGAGGATGTGCATGGCGTCAGCCGGCCAGCGCCTGCGCCGCGGCGGCCTGGTCGAAGCCCTTCAGGCCGATGACGACGAGGCGGCCGCGGCGCGCCTCCGCCTCGCCCCAGGCGCGGTCGAAATGGTGGCTGACGCGGGGGCCGACGGCCTGGACCAGCAGGCGCATCGGCTTGCCGGCGATGGCGGCGAAGCCCTTGGCGCGCAGCACGTCGGGCCGGGCGCAGAGCGTGGCAATGCGGGTGGCGAGGTCGGCGGGGGCGGCGAGTTCGGGCAGGTCGAGGACGATGCTGTCGAAATCGTCGTGGTCGTGGCCCTCCTCGGCATCGTGCCGGGTCGGGCGGTTGGCGATGTCGTCCTCCGTGCCGATGCCGAGGCCGAGCAGCACTGCCGGGTCGATGCGGCCCCCGGCGCTGGTGACGATGCCGACGGCGCGGGGCAGGGCGCGCTCCACCGCGGCGCGGGCGCGGGCGAGGCCGGCCTCGTCCAGCAGGTCGGACTTGGTGAGCAGGACGAGGTCGGCGCAGGCGATCTGGTCGTCGAAGACCTCCTCGACCGGGTCGTCATGGTCGAGCGCCTGGTCGGCGGCGCGCTGGGCGGCCAGCGCCTCGAGATCGGCGGCGACGCGGCCTTCGGCGAGCGCCGCCCCGTCGACCACGGCGACGACGCCATCGACCGTCACCCGGTTGCGGATGGCCGGCCAGTGGAAGGCCTGGACCAGCGGCTTCGGCAGGGCGAGGCCGCTGGTCTCGATCAGGATGTGGTCGGGCGGCGGGGTGCGGGCGAGCAGCGCATCGACGGCGGGGACGAAGTCGTCGGCGACGGTGCAGCAGAGGCAGCCATTGGCCAGCTCGACGATGTCGGCCTCGTCGCAGGCCGGGATGCCGCAGCCGCGCAGGATCTCGGCATCGATGCCGACATCGCCGAACTCGTTGACGATGACGGCGAGGCGGCGGCCGCCGGCATTCTCCAGCAGGTGGCGGATAAGGGTGGTCTTCCCCGCGCCGAGGAAGCCGGTGACGATGGTGCAGGGGATGCGGGCGGTCATGCCGGGAGCTCCAGCGGCGGGATGCGGGCGATGAGGCCGCGCTTGAGGGGCTCGGGCCGGCCGCGCCAGGGCATCGGCTGGCCCTCGGCGGCGGCCAGGAGGCGGGCGCCGGCCTCGAGGGCGGGGGCGGCCTCGGCGGGATCGAGATTGCCGAAGACGTAGGTCCAGCCGCCGGGCGCCGAGATCGCGGCGGTCGGGCCGCGGGAGCAGTTGCCGAGGCATTCAACGGGGCGGATGGCGAGGTCGGCGCCGGCCAGGGGGCCGGCGGCGGCGGCCAGCGCGGCGCCGGCGCGCGGGGCGTCCTCGGCATCGCCGGTGCGGCGGCAGGTGGTGCAGACGAAGACGGTGACGGGCATCGGGCAGGCATCCCCGCCCGGTGGGTGCCGGGCATGCGGGGTGCAGCAGCGGGCGCGCTGGCAGGCGCGCCCGTTCGCCGGTGCGGCAGCCGCGCCAGGGCACCCCGCCCGGCACGTCGTCTCGAGCGAAGGCAGGTCTCCTGGCTTGCGGGTCGCTATCCGGCGCCGTCTTCCCGGCCAGGTCCCGAAGGACCGGCGGCCAGTGACATGGTGGCGCGGACTCGCCGCTCACAGTTGCGGGGGCAGCTACGGCCTGGGCGAGGCCCTTCCGTATTCCCTTTTCATCCCGCCTCGCGGCGGGAACCTTCGATCGAGGGGGACTAGGCCCGGGTGGCGGGGTGGCTGTCAACCACCGCCTTCGGTTGTTGTGCTGGCGGCGCGGGCCTGCCACACCGCGCGGCATGCCCGATGCCCTTCCCCCGCTGGTGCTGGTGCTCGGCGGCGCCCGCTCCGGCAAGAGCCGACAGGCCGAGGCGCTGGTCGAGTCCTGGCCGGCGCCCTGGACCTACATCGCCACCGCCGAGGCCTTCGATGCCGAGATGGCGGCGCGCATCGCCGAGCACCGGGCGCGACGGCCGGAGGGGTGGGTGACGCTGGAGGCGCCGCGCGACCTGCCGGGGGTGCTGGCGGGCGTGCCGCCGGGGCGGCCGGTGCTGGTCGACTGCCTGACGCTCTGGCTCAGCAACCTGCTGCTGGCGGAGCGCGACCTGGAGGCGGAAGGCGGGCGGCTGGCGGCGGCGCTGGCGCAGAGGGCGGGGCCGGTGGTGCTGGTCTCGAACGAGGTCGGCTGGGGCATCGTGCCGGAGACGCCGCTCGGCCGGCGCTTCCGCGATGCGCAGGGGCGGCTGAACCAGCGCATGGCGGCGCTGGCGGACCGGGTGGTGCTGGTGGTGGCCGGCATCCCGGTGGCGATCAAAGGAGCCGTGGCGTGAGCGGGATCGATCCGGCGGAGGCGGCGCGCCACCGCGCCAAGATGGCGCGGCGGAAGGCGGTGCAGGATGCCGAGGTGGCGGGCAAGACCATCACCGAGAAGGGGCTGCTGATCGTCCATACCGGGCCGGGCAAGGGCAAGTCGACGGCGGCCTTCGGGCTGGCGCTGCGCATGCTCGGGCGGGGCGGGCGCGTCGGCGTGGTGCAGTTCATCAAGGGCGCCTGGGAGAGCGGCGAGCGGGCGGCGCTGGAGAGCTTCGGCGAGCGCGTCGCCTGGCACAGCATGGGCGAAGGCTTCACCTGGGAGACGCAGGACCTGGCGCGCGACATCGCCGCGGCGGAGCGGGCCTGGGGGATGGTGCGGGCGATGCTGGCGGACCCCGGGTTCGACCTGCTGGTGCTCGACGAGCTGAACATCGCGCTGCGCTACGAGTACCTGCCGCTGGACGCGGTGGTGGCGGAGCTGGCGGCGCGGCGGCCTGCGCTGCATGTCGTCGTCACGGGACGGAATGCGAAGCCGGAGCTGCTGGCGGCGGCCGATCTCGTCACCGAGATGGGGGCCGTGAAGCACCACTTCGCCGCCGGGGTGAAGGCGCAGCGCGGCATCGAGTTCTAGCCGCCATGCGCGCGATCATGCTGCAGGGCACGGGCTCGGATGTCGGCAAGTCGCTGATGGTGGCGGGGCTGGCGCGGGCGCTCGCGGCGCGCGGGCTGCGCGTGCGGCCCTTCAAGCCGCAGAACATGTCGAACAATGCCGCCGTCACGCCCGATGGCGGGGAGATCGGGCGGGCGCAGGCCCTGCAGGCGCGGGCGGCGCGGGTCGCACCCAGCGTGCACATGAACCCGGTGCTGTTGAAGCCGCAGAGCCAGGTCGGCGCGCAGATCGTGCTGCAGGGGCGGGTGATCGGTGCGGCGGATGCGGCCGCCTACCAGCGGCGAAAGGCCGCGCTGATGCCGGCGGTGCTGGAGAGCTTCGCGCGCCTGAAGGGCGAGGCGGATATCGTGCTGGTGGAAGGGGCGGGCAGCGCCTCCGAGGTCAACCTGCGGGCCAATGACATCGCCAATATGGGCTTCGCCCGTGCGGCGGATGTGCCGGTCGTCGTGGTGGGCGATATCGACCGGGGCGGGGTGATCGCCAGCCTGGTCGGGACCAAGGTGGTGATCGATCCGGCGGATGCGGCGATGGTGGTGGGCTTCGTCGTCAACAAATTCCGCGGCGACCCGGCGCTCTTCGCCGATGGCATGGCGCTGATCGCGGCGCGGACGGGCTGGGCGCCGCTCGGCCTGGTGCCCTTCCTGCCGGAGGCGGCGCGGCTGCCGGCGGAGGATGCGCTGGCGCTCGACCACGCCTTGCCGCGGCGGCCGGGGGCAAGGCTGCGCATCGCCGTGCCGGTGCTGCCGCATATCGCCAATTTCGACGACCTCGACCCGCTGGTCGCCGAGCCGGCGGTCGAGGTGGTGCGCGTGCGGCCCGGCGAGGCGCTGCCGGGGGATGCGCAACTCGTCATCCTGCCGGGGTCGAAGTCCACGATCGCCGACCTGGCGGCGCTGCGGGCAGCGGGGTTCGATGTCGACATCGCGGCGCATCTCAGGCGCGGCGGGCAGGTGCTCGGACTCTGCGGCGGGTATCAGATGCTGGGGCGGAGCGTCGCCGACCCGGCGGGGGCGGAGGGGGCGGCGGCGCGGGTCGCGGGGCTCGGGTTGCTCGATGTCGAGACGGTGCTCGGCGGCGACAAGCGGCTGGTGCCGGTCGAGGGGGTGAGCGCGGACGGGGCGGCGCTCTCGGGCTATGAGATGCATCTCGGCACCACCGAGGGGCCGGGCCGGGCAAGGCCCTTCGCCCGGCTGGCGGATGGTGCGGCGGAGGGGGCCGTAGCGGCGGACGGGCGGGTGAGCGGGACCTATATCCACGGCCTCTTCGCCCGGGAGGCGCAGCGGGCGGCCTGGCTGGCGCGCTTCGCGGCCGGGGCGCCGGCGATCGCCTATGAGGCGGGGGTGGAGGCGGCGCTGGATGCGCTGGCGCGGCATCTCGAGGCGCATCTCGACATCGACCGGCTGCTCGCTCTGGCGCGCTGAGGCGCGGTCAGTATTTCAGGCCGGTGTCGCAGAGGATGGTGGCGACGACGGCGCCGGGCGCCAGCCGCCCCGAAGCGAGCAGGGCGGCGGCTGCGCAGGCATTGGCGGCGGCGGAGAAGCCGACATGCAGCCCCTCCCGCAGGGCCAGCAGGCGGCGCCAGTGCTCGGCCTCCTCGTCCGTGACGGGGATCGAGGCATCCATCAGGCTGGCGTCCCAGTGCGGCGGCACCAGGCCGTACCCGGTGCCCTGCAGCAGGTGGCGTGGCTTGGCCACGGGCTGGCCGGCCAGGGGCTGGCAGTCCGAAGGCTCGACCGCGGCGCAGAGCAGGCGCGGGTTGCGCTGCCGCAGCGCCGCGGCGACGCCGAGGAAGGTCGCGCCGGTGCCGACGCAGGCGACCCAGGCATCGACCCGGCCGCCCGACTGCTCCCAGATCTCGGGGCCGGTCGTCTGCTCATGCGCCCGCAGCCCCTCGGCCGCGTGGAACTGGTCGACATGGAAGCCACCGCGCTCGGCGGCGATGGCGCGCGCCCGCTCGGCGGCCGCAGCGACGTCGGCGCCGGTCACCTGGCCGGGGGCGCCGTCCACCTGGGGGACCAGCACCACCTCGGCGCCCAGCGCCTCGAGCATCCGGGCGCGCTGCGGGCTGTTGCCGGCGGACATGGTGGCGACGAGCGGGTGGCCGAGGATGGCGCAGGCGACGGCGAGGCCCGCGCCCATGTTGCCGCTCGTCATCTCGACGACGGGCGCGCCGGGGCGCAGGCGGCCATCCGACCGCGCCGCGAGCAGGATGGCGCGGGCGGCCCGGTCCTTCACGCTGCCGCCGGGCTGGAGGAATTCGGCCTTCGCCAGGATGCGCCCCGGCCCGGGATGGGCGCGGTCGAGGGCGACCAGGGGCGTCCGGCCGATCAGGTCGAGGGCGGAGGCGGCGGGAGGCGGGGACATGGGGCGGAGCATAGCAGGGGGATCGGCCGCGCCAGGTCAGGGGATGAGGGCAAGCAGCAGGGCGAGGCCGATCAGCAGCGCATCGGCGAGGCGGAAGAGGCGCAGCGCGCGGCGGATATCGGCCGGGCTGGCCTCGCGGCGGCCATCGCCCATCAGCGCATCCTCGACCAGCACGCCGGCATAGCGGCGCGGGCCGGCCAGGGCGAGGTCGAGGGCGCCGGCCATCGCCGCCTCCGGCCAGCCGGCATTGGGCGAGCGGTGGCGGTGGGCGTCGCGGCGGAGGGCGCGGAGGGCGGCGGCGGGGCCGGCGCCGGGCATCAGGCCGGCGGCGAGGACCAGGAGCAGGGCCGAGAGGCGGGAGGCGGGGAGGTTCACGAGGTCATCGAAGCGGGCGGCGGCCCAGCCGAAGGCGGCGTGCCGCGGGGTGCGGTGGCCGATCATGCTGTCCGCGGTGTTGACCGCCTTGTAGGCCGCGGCGCCGGGCAGGCCGCCGAGCGCCAGCCAGAGGGCGGGGGCGACGATGCCGTCGGAGAAATTCTCGGCGAGGCTCTCGATGGCGGCGCGGCAGATGCCGGCCTCGTCGAGCGAATCCGGGTCACGGCCGACGATGTGGGAGACGGCGATGCGGCCGGCGGCCAGGCCGTCACGCTCCAGGGCGGTGGCGACGCGGGCGACGTGCTCGTGGAGGCTGCGCTGGGCGAGCAGGCTGCTGGCGAGCAGGGCGACGGCGAGCCAGCCGAGGGGGAGGCGGTGCAGCGCGGCCTCGATCAGCCAGGCGGGGGCGAGGCTGGCGGCGAGCAGGATCAGCAGCGTGGCAAGGCCGGCGGCGCGGCGGCGGGCGGGCGGCCAGGCCTCGCGGTTCAGGCGGCTGTCGAGTGCCGCGATCAGGCGGCCGAGCCAGGTGACGGGGTGGCCGATGGACCGCAGCAGGCGGTCCGGGTATCCGATGGCGGCCTCGATCAGCAGGGCGCAGGCGGCGGTGGCGAGGGCCATGATGGACGGTATCCCGGGCGTGGCCCATGGCGGCGATCTGGAGGCGGCGCGCCGGCTCTTCCCGCAGGCGCCCACTCCCTTCCTCGACCTGTCGACCGGGATCAACCCCCATGGCTACCCGATGCCGCCACTCGGGGCCGAGGCCTTCGCCCGGCTGCCCGAGCCGGCGGCGCTCGCCCGGCTCGAGGCGCTGGCGGCGAGGCGCTATGGCGCACCCTCGGCCGCGCATGTGGTGGCGGCGCCGGGGACGCAGATCCTGCTGCCGCTGGTGGCCGGGCTGGTGCCGGCGGGCGAGGCGCGGATCCTTGGGCCGACCTATGCCGAGCACCGGCGGGCGGCGGTGCTGGCCGGGCATGCGGTCGGCGAGGTCGAGGCCGTGGCGGGGCTGGAGGGGGCGGCGCTCGCCGTGCTCGTCAATCCCAACAACCCGGATGGGCGGCTGGTGCCGCGGCCGGTGCTGCTCGGCCTCGCGGCAGGGCTGCTGGTGGTGGACGAGGCCTTCATGGAGGTCGCGCCGCCCGGGGCCTCGCTGGCGGGCGAGGTAGGGCGGCCGGGGCTGGTCGTGCTGCGCTCCTTCGGCAAGTTCCACGGGCTGGCGGGGGTGCGGCTGGGCTTCGCCCTCGCCGAGCCGGGGGTAGCGGCGCGGCTGCGGGCGCGGCTGGGGCCCTGGGCCGTCTCCGGGCCGGCGATCGCCGCGGGGATGGCGGCGCTGGCCGATGCGGCCTGGGCCGAGGCGATGCGGGCGCGGCTGGCGGCGGAGGCAGCGCGGCTCGATGTGCTGCTGGGGCGGCACGGGCTGGAGGTCGTGGGCGGGACGGCGCTGTTCCGGCTGGCGCGCGGGGCGGAGGGGGTGTTCGGCCGGCTGGGGCGGCAGGGGGTGCTGGTGCGGCGCTTCGAGGGGCGGCCGGGGCTGCTGCGCTTCGGCCTGCCGGGGGATGACGCGGCGTGGGAGAGGCTGGGGCGGGCGCTGGCCGGCTGACCGGAGGTTGCGGCGCCGGGCGGACCGGACGAAGCTGGGCGGTGAACCGATCTCGCCGGGAGCCACCATGCCGAAGCACAGCCCCATCGCCTTCATTGCCCTCGCGGCCGCCCTGCCGGCGCCGGCGCTGGCGCATCACCCGATGGGCGGCGCTGCCGCGACGAGCGCCTGGGAGGGCTTCCTCTCCGGCATGGCACATCCGGTGGTCGGGCTCGATCACCTGGCCTTCCTGCTGGCGGCGGGGGTGCTGGCGGCGGCGGTGCGGAAGCGGGCCGGGATCGCGGCGCTGATCGCCTTCCTCGGCGCGGGTGTGGCAGGGGCGGTGCTGCATCTCGGCGGCTTCGGGCTCGGGCCGGTGGAGGCGGCGGTCGCGCTCACCGTGCTCGGGGCGGGGGTGGCGCTGCTGGCGGCGCCGGCGCGGCTGCCGCAGTCGGCGCCGGCCTGGCTGGCGCTCGGCTTCGGGGTGGCGGGGCTGTTCCATGGGCATGCCTATGCGGAGGCCGTCGCGGGCGCCGGGCCGCCGGTGGTCGCCGCCTATCTGCTGACCCTGCTGGCGGTGCAGGCGGGGATCGGGCTGCTGGCGATGCGGGTGGCGCAGCGCATGGGCGAGGCGCGGCCGCAGCGGCGGTGGGCCGGGGCGGCGGCGACGGTGGTGGGGGCGGTGGCGCTGGGGGCGGCGGTGCTCGCCTGAGGCTTGGCCGAGCGAGGACGGGCATAGATGGATAGCCCGTCGACGCCTGCCCCCTGAGCGTGAGCCATCGCTGGCAACGATAGCAAGGATCAGGACAAATCGTTTTTCCGGATGCCGCGGCCGGTGCAGCCTGACCGGGGTCGGTTGGCTCCGGAGGGTGGCATGCTGGCAGTGCGGGATCGGATGGCGGGGCGGCCTCTGGCGCTTGGCGGAATGCTGGCACTGGCTTCGGCGATTGGCATCGGCCGCTTCGTCTATACGCCTCTCCTGCCGGCCATGGCCGAGGGGCTGGAGCTGACGGGCGGCCAGGCGGGGCTGATCGCCTCGGCCAATTTCTGCGGCTATCTCGCCGGAGCGCTGCTGGCTGCGGCGCGGCTGCCGGGATCCCGCCGGGCCTGGCTGCTGGGGGCGCTGGCGCTCGGGGCGGCGACGACGGGAGCGATGGGGGTGGCCTCCGGCCTGCCGGCCTTCCTGCTGCTGCGGGGGATCGGCGGCGCGGCGAGCGCCTTCGTGCTGGTCTTCGCCTCGGCCCTGGTGCTGGACCGGCTGGCGGCGGCGGGACGCGGAGACCTGGCCGCGTTGCATTTCGCGGGCGTGGGGGTGGGGATCGCCGCCTCGGCCGGGCTGGTCGCCCTGCCGGGCCTGGGCTGGCGTGAGTTGTGGGGCGCCTCCGGGCTGGTCTCGCTGGCCGCGGTGGGGGCCGTGGCCTGGCTGGTGCCGAGGGAGGAGGGGGCGGCGAGGCCCGTTGCCCCGCGACCGGCCGGCGAGGGCAGCTGGCTGGCATGGTGGGCCGTGGCCTATGGGTTGTTCGGCTTCGGCTATGTCGTCACCGCGACCTTCCTCGTCGCCATCGTCCGGACGGAGCCGGCGCTGCGGGTGGTGGAGCCCTTCGTCTGGCTGGTGGTGGGGCTGGCGGCGGTGCCCTCGGTGGCGCTGTGGGGATGGGGCGGACGGCGCTTCGGCCTGGCGCGCAGCTTCGCCGCGGCCTGCCTGGTCGAGGCGGCCGGGGTGGCGGCGAGCGTGCTCTGGCCGGGCGCGGCTGGGGCGCTGGTCGCGGCGGCGCTGCTGGGCGGGACCTTCATGGGGCTGACCGCGCTGGGGCTGGCCGGCGGGCGGGCGCTGTCGGCGGCCGACCCCCGGCGGACCCTCGCAGTGCTGACGGCAGCCTTCGGCATCGGTCAGATCGTCGGGCCAGCGCTGGCCGGGCTGCTGCACGACCGGACGGGAAGCTTCGGCCTGCCCTCGCTGCTGGCGGCGGCGGCCTTGCTGGCGGCGGGCGCGATGGCGTGGCGGGTGCCGCTGCCGGGCGAGGCCGTGGGTCGCAAGCCTGTGGTGCAGTGCAGTAATCCATGCTCGGATGCGGCAGACTGATGACCGAGGCAGGAGAGCCGCCATGATCCCGCTGCGCCGTCGTTCGCTTTTCGCCGGGCTGGTTGCCGGGGCTGCCGCCACGCGGCGGGCCGCTGCAGCCGAGACCGTCCATGTCGGCGTCAGCGGGCCGCTGACCGGGCCGAACGCGCAGTATGGCGCGCAGTGGAAGGATGCCTTCGACCTGGCGCTGGCCGAGGTCAACCCGACCGCGCAACGGCAGATCCAGTACGTCTTCGAGGACAGCCAGAGCGACCCGCGGCAAGCGGTCGCCATCGCGCAAAAGTTCGTCAACGACCCACGCATCGTCATGGAGCTCGGCGATTTCTCCTCGCCGGCCTCGATGGCGGCATCGCCGATCTACCAGCGCGCCAAGCTCGTGCAATTCGGCTTCACCAACTCGCACCCGGACTTCACCAAGGGCGGCGACTACATGTGGAGCAACTCCATCAGCCAGGCGGAGGAGCAGCCGGGGCTGGCGGATTACGCCATCGCGGGCCTCGGCAAGCGGCGGCTGGGGGTGATCCACCTCAACACCGACTGGGGCGTGACCAGCAAGAACCTCTTCGCTGCCGCGGCCAAGGAGAAGGGTGCCGAGGTGACGGCCGCGGAGGGCTTCCTGCCGGGCGAGCGCGACTTCCGCTCGACGCTGGTGCGCATCCGCGACAGCAATCCGGACTGCATCGTGCTGCTGGCCTATTACGCCGATGCCGCGACCATCGTGCGGCAAATCCGGACGCTCGGGCTGCCGCAGGCGATCGTCGCCGTCAGCTCGGTCTATTCGCCGAAGCTGCTGGAGCTGGGCGGCGAGGCGGTGAACGGCGTGCATGTCATCACCACCTTCTTCCCCGACGAGCCGCGGCCGGAGGTGCAGCGCTTCGTCAATGCCTTCCGCGCCAGGTACAACCGCGAGCCGGATACCTTCAACGCCACCGCCTATGACACGATGATCCTCGCCTCCACGCTGGTGAACCAGTATGGCGCGACGCGGGCAGCGGTGCGCGAGGGGCTGGCCAAGGTGCGGGGCGTGCCGAGCGTGGTCTTCGGCACCATGCAATTCGACCCGAACACCCGCCGGGTGGAGGGCGCCCGCTACAAGCGGCTGGTGGTGAAGGACGGCCGCTTCACGCTGTGGTCCTGATGGGCGGCGCCTGGTTCGACTACACGGTCAACGGCTTCGTCATTGGCAATATCTATGCGCTGCTGGCCGTCGGGCTGGCGCTGATCTATGGCGTCGCCAACCTGGTCAACTTCGCGCATGGCTCGGTCTATGTGGTCGGCGCCTATGTCGGCTGGGCGGCGATCACCTACCTGGGGACCCCGCTGCCGGTGACGCTGCTCTGCGTGGTGGTGGTCTCGGCGCTGGTGGGGGTGGGGATCGAGCGGATCGGGCTGCGGCCGCTGCATGGCAGCTCGCGCATCGCGCCGCTGCTGGCGACCATCGGCATCGCGCTGGTGCTCGACCAGGTGGTGCAGCTGCTCTTCACGCCGGACCCGCGGGCCGTGCCGATGCAGGTGCCGGAGTGGCGCATCGCCATCGGCGGCGGCACCGTCGGCGCGCTCGACCTGCTGATCGCCGGCATCGGGCTGATCTCGGCCGTGGTGCTCTACGGCTTCCTGCGCTTCACCAAGCTCGGCTGGGCGGTGCGGGCGACGGCACAGGATTCGGACGCGGCGCAGCAGATGGGCGTCGACGTCAACCGCGTGAACATGGCGGTCTTCGCCATCGCCTCGGCGCTGAGCGGCGTCAGCGGCGTGCTGGTCGGCATGTACTACAACCAGATCAGCACGGCGATGAGCTTCGAGGCGACGCTGAAGGGCATCGTCGCGCTCATCATCGGCGGGCTTGGCAATGTCCCCGGGGCGATCGCCGGCTCGCTCATCCTCGGGCTGACCGAGAGCTACGGCATCGCGCTCTTCGGCACCTCCTACCGCAACCTCTTCGCCTTCGTGCTGCTGATCGCCATGCTGGTCTGGCGGCCGAACGGGCTCTTCGCCGCGCGGCGCTCGCTGCCGCCGGAGCCGATGACGGGCACCTTCATCGCCCGGTCGCGGCCGGTGGTGGTGCCGCGCTGGGCAGTGGTCGCGGTGATCGCCCTGGCGGCGCTGCTGCCCCTTGCCGGGCAGCCCTATGTGCTGCAGATCGGCGCCAATTCGCTGATGTACGCGATGCTGGCGCTGAGCCTGACGCTGGTGGCGGGCACCGTGGGGCAGGTCTCGCTGGGCCATGCGGCGCTGCTGGCGATCGGCGGCTACGCCTCCGGCCTGCTGGCGATGGATGCGGGCTGGCCGGTGGCGCTCTCCATCCCGATGGCGGGGCTGGTGACAGCCGCGCTCGGCACGCTGCTGGTCTTCCCGGCCTTCCGGCTGACCGGGCATTACGTCTCCATCGCAACGCTCGGCATCGGGGAGATCGTCGCGCTCGTCATCCTCAACTGGACCGGGCTGACCCGCGGCGCGATCGGGCTTGGCGGCATCCCGCCGCTCGAGGTCTTCGGCCTCGACCTCGGCTCGGTGGAGGGCACCTACTGGCTCTGCCTCGCCGTGCTGGTGCTGCTGGCGCTGCTGCAATTGCGTCTGCTGCGCTCGCATCTCGGGCGGACCTGGCGGGCGATCCGCGACGACCCGGTGGCGGCGCGCTCCTACGGCGTCAGCGGCGACCGCTACAAGGCGCTGGCCTTCGGCTTCGGCGGCTTCGCGGCGGGGATCAGCGGCGCCATCACGGCGCATGCCTATTCCTACATCAACCACGAGACCTTCGGCGCCAGCATCTCCATCCTGGCGCTGACCATGGTGATCCTCGGCGGGCTCGGGAACGTCCTCGGCGCGGTACTGGGGGCGACGCTGCTGATCGCGCTGCCGGAGGCCTTCCGCTTCCTCGCCGAGTACCGGATCCTCATCTACGGCATCGTGCTGCTGCTGCTGATCCGCTTCCGCCCGCAGGGCCTGATGGGGACGGTATGATGGCGCCGGTGCTCGAAATCCGCCGCTTGCAGAAGCGTTTCGGCGGCGTCGCCGCGGTGGCCGATGCGGCGCTCGACCTGCAGCAGGGCGAGCTGCTCAGCATCATCGGGCCGAACGGGGCGGGAAAGACGACGCTGTTCAACCTGGTCAGCGGGCTCGACCGGCCGGATGCGGGGAGCGTGCGGCTGTTCGGCCAGGAGGTGACGGGCGCGGCGGCGGAGCGGCTGGCCGGGCTCGGGCTGGCGCGGACTTTCCAGCATGGGCGGGTCTTCGGCAATCTCAGCGTGCTCGACAATGTGCTGGTGGGCGCGCATGCGCGGCTCCGGGCGGTGCGGCCTTCGGTGCCGGTGCTCGGGCCGCTGCTGGAGTTGGGGCTCGCCGCGATCCGGCCGCGGGCGGTGCGGGCGGAGGAGGCGGCGCTGCGGGAGGATGCCCTCCGCATCATCGCGCTCTTCGGTGAGCGGCTGATGCCGCGGCTCGACCATCCGGCCTTCAGCCTCTCCTATGCCAACCGGCGGCGCGTCGAGATCGCGCGGGCGCTGGCGCTGCACCCCCGCCTGCTGCTGCTCGACGAGCCGACGGCGGGGATGAACGAGACCGAGACGGCGGAGATGCAGGAGGTCGTCGCCGGGCTGAAGCGCAGCGGCCTCACCATCCTGCTGATCGAGCACAAGCTCGAGATGGTGATGCGGCTCTCCGACCGGGTGATCGTCATGGACAATGGCCGGCGCATCGCCGAGGGGCTGCCGCAGGCGGTGCGGCACGACCCGGCGGTGATCGAGGCCTATCTCGGCCACCGCGAGGCCGGGCGGGCGCGGGAGCCGGCTCAGGGGACGGTACCATGAGCGCGCTGCTGCGGCTGGAGGGGATCAACTCCTTCTACGGGCCGGTGCAGGTGCATTTCGACCTGAACCTCGCGGTCGAGGCGGGACAGATCGTCTGCCTGCTCGGCGGCAATGCCAGCGGCAAGTCGACGACGATGAAGACCATCCTCGGCCTGCAACGGCCAGGCTCGGGCCGGGTCTGGTTCGACGGGGCGGAGATCACAGGCCTGCCGACGCCGCAGGTGATCCGGCGGGGGATCGGCTCGGTGCCGGAGGCGCGGCGGCTGTTTCCCGCCATGACGGTGCGCGAGAACCTGCTGATGGGCGCCTATGCGCGGAGCGACCGCGCCGCCATCGCCAGCGACGAGGAGCGGGTGCTCGGCCTGTTCCCCCGGCTCCGGGAGCGGCTGGGGCAGCGGGCCGGGACCATGTCGGGCGGCGAGCAGCAGATGCTCGCCATGGCCCGCGCCCTGATGGGCCGGCCGAAGCTGATCTGCATGGACGAGCCGACCATGGGGCTCTCGCCGCTCTTCGTCGATCGGGTGCTGGCGCTGATCCAGGCGATCAACCGTGAGGGGGTGACGGTGTTCATGGTGGAGCAGAATGCTAGCCTGGCGCTCGGCATCGCCCATTACGGCTATGTGTTGCAGACCGGGCGGATCGCCCTCGAGGGGCCTGCTGGCGAATTGTTGCGCGATCCGCGCATCCGCGATGCCTATCTTGGCGGGGCGGCGCGCGACGGGGAGAATGTGGGATGACGGCACCGAAGCGGCTCGGCTTCTTCACCCGGGTCCTCGACGAGGTCGCGCCGGCGGAGCGCTACCGGCTGGCGACCGAGCAGATCCTGCATGCCGAGCGCTGCGGCTTCGAGTCCGCCTGGGTGGCGCAGCACCATTTCCATGAGCATGAGGGCGGGTTGCCGGCGCCCTTCGTGTTCCTGGCGCAGGTCGCGGCGCGGACCCATCGCATCCGGCTGGGGACGGGGATCGTCACCCTGCCGCTCGAGCTGCCGATCCGGGTGGCGGAGGATGCCGCGGTGCTCGACCTGGTCTCCGGCGGGCGGCTCGAGGTGGGCATCGGGCCGGGGGGCAACCTCACCGCCTTCCAGGCCTTCGGGCTCGATCCAGCGGCGCGGGGCGCGATCTTCGACGCCAATGCGGCGCTGCTGCGGACGGCCTGGGAGGGCGGGGCGCTGCCGGGCGGGGATCGGCTCTATCCGCCGGCGCCGGGGCTCGCCGGGCGGATCTGGCAGGCGACCTTCACCGTGGAGGGGGCGCGGCGGGCCGGGGCGGCGGGGGATGGGCTGATGCTGTCGCGCACCCAGCCGCGGCCGGCGGAGGCGCCCAACCTCACCCTGGCCGACATCCAGGACCCGATGATCGACGCCTATCTCGCGGCGCTGCCGCCGGGCTGCGCGCCGCGCATCCTCGCCTCGCGCTCGGTCTTCGTCGCCGACCGGCGGGACGAGGCGTGGCGGCTGGCGGAGCAGGGGCTCGGCCGGTTCCGCGACCGGGCGATGGCACAGGGCCGCGCCACCGGGCGGGAGACGGTGCAGGAGATGGTCGCCGCCTTCGACGTGCATCTCGGCACGGCGGCGGAGGTGGTGGCCTCGCTGCAGGCGGATACGGTGCTGTCGCGGGCGACGGAGCTGGCGGTGCAGGTGCATTCCGTCGATCCGCCGCATCCCTACATCCTGCGCTCGCTGGAGCTGGTGGCGGGGCAGGTGGCGCCGGCGCTGGGCTGGGCGCCGCCGGGCGCGCTGGCCGAACGGCGGGTGGCATGATGACGGATGTGATCGACCGCCTGGCCGGCATCCAGCCCGGCTCGGCGCTGGATGCGGTCCGCGCCCGGCGGGCGGAGGCGCGGCGGCAGGCCCAGGCGAGCCATGACGCGCTCTTCGCCCCCGAGGCGCCGGGCGAGGTGACCCTGGAGGAGCGCCGGGCGCTGGCGGCCTATGTGTGCGGCCTGCATGGCGAGGCCGAGATCGAAGCCTTCCATGCCGAGGGGCTGGCGGCCGGGTTGCGGGCGGCCATCGCCGAGGCCGTGGCCGCGTCGGGCGGGCCGGGGCCCTTCGGCCACTATCCGCCCGGGCCCTTGAGCGCGGAGGATAGCGAGGGCCTGGTCTGGCAGCCGGACCAGGTGCTGGCGGGGCGGCTCGGGGCGCGGCTGGCGGCGGCCTGCGCGCATCTGCACATGCTGGTCCTGCATCCGCGGGACGCGGCGCCGGCCGACCTGCAGCGGCTGCTGGATGCGGGGTGGTCGACCACCGGCATCGTCACCCTGTCGCAGATCGCCGCCTTCCTCAGCTTCCAGATCCGCACCATCCGCGGCCTTGCGGTGCTGCGGGCCAGCCTCGAGGCCGCATCATGACCGATCCCGTGCTGACACCCCCGCCGCATGCGGTGCCGGCGGTCTTCACCCGCGCCCAGCTCGACTGGCTGCCCTGGCTGGAGCCGCTGGCGCCCGAGGCGCTGACGCCCCGGCACATGGCGGCGCTGGTCGATGCGGCCCGGGCCGGCTCGCCCTATTTCCGCCTGCTGGCGCGCGACCCGGCGGCGCTGGAGGCGCGTACCCGCACTGACAAAGACATCTTCTACAACACCGATGCCGGGCTGCCGCGGGCGGAGCGGGAGCTGGCCGCGGCGGCGACCTCGCGCGTCAACGGCTGCATCTACTGCGCCTCGGTGCATGCGCGCTTCGCCGCGACCTATTCGAAGCGGGTGGAGGATGTGCAGCGGCTGCTCGACGAGGGCACCGGCGCCGCGCTGGGCGAGCGGTGGGAGGCGATCGTCGCGGCCTCGGTGGCGCTGACGGCGACGCCGGTCGCCTTCGGGCCGGCGCATGTGGCGCGGTTGCGCCAGGTCGGGCTGGACGAGCTGGCGATCGCCGATGTCATTCAGTCGGCTGCCTTCTTCAACTGGGCGAACCGGCTGATGCTCTCGCTCGGCGAGCCGGCGGCATAGGGCGGCGCCGGGCCCCTCATCGCCGGGCGCGGCATTGCTCGTCCGGGGGCCATGCGCAATGCGATGCTGCTGGCGGCACGAATGGCGGTCAGCGCCGCAGGCCGGCGATGAGTACATCGACCGTGCGCAGCACATTGGCCCGCCAGTCGGGGCTGTCCTGCGCGTAGCAGATGCCGACCAGGGCGCGCAGCAGCTCCGCCGCGCCGAGAGCGGGGCGCAGCTCGCCGGCCTCGACCGCCCGGTGCAGCAGGGTGCCGAGCGCCGCGCCGAGGCGGTCGAGCGAATAGGCGACCAGCTCGGACGAGTTGTGCGCGGCCATGGCGAGGGCGGCCGCCATGCCCTTCTTGGTGGCGATGAACTCGACATTGGCTGCCAGCCAGCGGCGCAACGCCTCGGTCGGGGCCGCCTCGGCCTCGAGCTGGGCGGCGAGCGCTACCAGTTGCTCCACTTCCCGCCGGTAGACGGCGTCATAGAGCGCCTCCCGCGTCGGGAAGTGGCGATAGAGCGTGCCGATGCCGAGCCCGGCCTCCCGGGCGACGGCCTCGAGGCTCGCGGTGGGGCCGCCTTGGTTGAAGACAGCGCGGGCGGCGGTCAGCAGGCGGTCGCGGTTGCGGGTGGCGTCCGCACGGGACTTTCGCCGCGTCTGAATCTGGTCCTCGCTCATCGCCCCCGATCTGGGTCCCGCCTCTTGTAAACGGAGGCCACCTCCGCATATTGCGCCGCATGAGGCCGGGGCGGCTCTGCCCGCGACCGGCATCAGGATCCACCCCGCCGTGCTGGCGGGGGGGCAACGCCGTGGCCCTCATGGGAGATCCACATGAGCCTGTCCATCACCCTCACCGTCAACGCAGTGCCCCGGACCATCGCACTGGATGACCCACGGGTCACGCTGCTCGACCTGCTGCGGGAGCGGCTCGACCTCACCGGGACCAAGAAGGGCTGCGACCGCGGCCAATGCGGCGCCTGCACCGTGCTCGTCGACGGTCGGCGGGTGAACTCCTGCCTGGCGCTGGCGGTGAGCCATGACGGGGCGGAGGTGCTCACCATCGAGGGGCTGGCCGAGGGCGAGACCCCCCATCCGGTGCAGGCCGCCTTCATCGAGCATGACGCCTTCCAGTGCGGTTTCTGCACGCCAGGCCAGATCATGAGTGCGGTCGGGCTGATCCGCGAGGGGCAGGCGGGCGACGACCCGGAGCGGGTGCGCGAGGGGATGAGCGGCAATCTCTGCCGCTGCGGCGCCTATCAGGGCATCACCGAGGCGGTGCTGCAGGCGCAGCGACGCCTGGCCGAGCCCGAGCAGGAGCAGGCGGCATGAACCGGTTCGACTATATCCGCCCGGCGACGGTGGCGGAGGCCGTGGCGGCCGCGGCGGTGCCGGGCAGCGCCTATCTGGCCGCCGGGACCAACCTGCTCGACCTGATGAAGGGCGGCGTCATGCGCCCGGCACGGCTGGTCGATCTGGCGCGGGTGCCGGGGCTCGATGCGATCGAGGCATTGCCGGATGGCGGCCTGCGCATCGGCGCGCGGGTGCGCAATGCCGACCTCGCCTATGACCCCGGCTTCGCCCGGCGCTTCCCGGCGGTGGCGGAGGCACTGCTCTCCGGCGCCTCGGCCCAGCTCCGCAATGCGGCAACCGTCGGCGGCAACCTGCTGCAGCGCACGCGATGCGCCTATTTCTACGACCCGGCCAGCGCCTGCAACAAGCGCGAGCCCGGCGCCGGCTGCGATGCGCGCGAGGGCGAGAACCGGCTGCACGCGGTGCTGGGCTGGAGCGAGCAGTGCATCGCCACCCATCCGTCGGATTTCTGCGTGCCGCTCGTCGCGCTCGGGGCTGTCGTCGAGATCGAGGGACAGGCCGGGCGGCGCGAGGTGCCGCTCGAGGAATTCCATCGCCTGCCCGGCACGACGCCGGAGCGGGAGAGCGTGCTGGCGCCTGGCGAGCTGGTGGTGGCGGTCCGCCTGCCGGGCGAGGCGGCGGGCTTCGCCGGGCATGCGCGCTATGTGAAGCTGCGCGAGCGGACCTCCTATGCCTTCGCCGTGGTCTCCGCCGCGGCCTGCCTGCGGCTGGAGGATGGCGCCATTGCCGAGGCGCGGCTGGCGCTCGGCGGCGTCGCCGCCAAGCCCTGGCGCGTGCCGGCGGCGGAGGCGGTGCTGCAGGGCGCGCGTCCTGGGGCGGAGGCCTTCCGCCAGGCGGCGGAGGCGGCGCTGGCCGAGGCACAGCCCTCCGGCGAGAACGGATTCAAGATCGAGCTGGCGCGCCGCATCCTGGTGCGCGCCCTCACCCTGGCCGCCGCCGGCACGCCGGAGCGGCTGCCGGCCCTGCCGGCCTCTCCCCTCGCATCCCATTCCGGAGTTTCCCTCCATGGCTGAGCTCGCAGGGTCCGCGACGCATCTCCGGCACGGCTCCAGCATCGGCCAGCCGCTCACCCGGCGGGATGGGCTGCTGAAGGTCACCGGCCAGGCGCGCTACGCCGCCGACAACCATCCGCCCGGGATGTTGCATGCCGCGCTGGCGGTGAGCAGCATCGCCCGCGGCCGGGTCACCGGCCTCGATGTCGAGGCGGCGCGGGCGCATCCCGGCGTGGTCGCGGTGATGACCCCGGCGAACCGGCCGGCGCTGGCGCTGCATCCGGACGACAAGGCGAGCCCCTTCGTCTTCCGCATGGATCTGCTGCAGGACGACATGGTGCGCTATGCCGGCCAGCCGATCGCGGTGGTGATCGGCGAGACGCTGGAGGCGGCGACCGAGGGCGCCGCCTTGCTCGCCCCGCGCTATGCGGCGGAGCCGGCGCGCACCGGTCTCGATGAGGGCGAGGTTTTCATCCCGCCCATGGTCGGCATCGGTGCGCCGTCCGAGGTGCGGCATGGTGATGTGGAGGCGGGGCTGGCGGCGGCCGCGGCGCGCATCGAGGCGGTCTATGAAACGCCCGCGCAATACCACAATGCGATGGAGCCGCATGCGATCGTCGCCGCCTGGGAGGGCGACCGGCTGTCCATCGACACGCCGAGCCAGGGCCTCACTTGGGCGCGGGACCGGATTGCCGGGCTGTTCGGCATTGCGGTGGAGGATATCGAGATCCGCAGCCCCTTCCTCGGCGGCGGCTTCGGCTCCAAGGGGCTGATCGCGGGACCGCAGGTGCTCGGCATCCTCGCCGCGCGGCTGGTCGGGCGGCCGGTGAAGCTGGTGCTGCGGCGCGAGCAGATGTACGGGCCGGTCGGGCATCGCGCGCCGACGCGGCAGACGCTGCGCCTTGGCGCCGACGCGGCGGGTGGGCTGACCGCCATTCAACACCATGTGCGGACGGCAAGCAGCAGCTTCGACGACTTCTTCGAGCCGGCCGGTGGCGTGACGCACACCCTCTATGCCAGCCCGGCCATTGTCACGACGAGCGATGCGGTGCGGCTGGACACCGGGACGCCGATGTTCATGCGGGCGCCGGGCGAGGCGAGCGGCAGCATCGCGCTGGAGGGCGCGATCGACGAGATGGCGGCCGCCTGCGGCATGGACCCGCTGGAGTTCCGCCTCAGGAACTACGCCGAGGTGGAGCCGACGACCGGCAAGCCCTTCTCCTCCAAGGCGCTGCGCGAGTGCTATGCGCAGGGGGCGGCACGCTTCGGCTGGGCCGGGCGGCCGCTGGCGCCGCGGCAGATGCGCGATGCGGACGGGCTGCTGGTCGGCTGGGGCGTCGGCACCGCGACCTTCCCGGCGCTGATGTTCCAGGGCCAGGCGCGGGCGGTGCTGCGCGCGGATGGCAGCGGCGTCGTTGAGATCGGCGCCCAGGATATGGGGCAGGGGGCCTGGACGGCGCTTGCCCAGATCGCGGCGGACAGCCTTGGTCTTGGGATCGACCAGGTGGAGTTCCGGGCCGGGCATTCCGGCTTGCCCGATGCGGGTATCGCCGGCGGCTCGGCCCATACCGCGACGGCGGGCATGGCGATCCATGGCGCCGGCGCCGATGCCATCGCCCGGCTGGCAGAGCTGGCGATGGCGGACGGGCGCTCGCCGCTCTTCGGCGCCGGCAATGCGGGCGTGGTGGCGCGCGAAGGCCGGCTGCTGCGGCGCGACGACGAGAGCCGGGGCGAGACCTATGCCGAGATCCTGGCCCGTGCCGGCCTCGGCGAGATCGAGGGGCGGGGCACCGGCGCGATGGACCCGGCGGCGCAGGAGCACTATGCGATGCACGCGCATGGCGCGGTCTTCGCCGAGGTGAAGGTCGATCCGGAGCTCGGGCAGATCCGCGCCACGCGGCTGGTCGGCGCCTTCGCTGCGGGGCGGATCATCAACCCGCGCATGGTGCAGAGCCAGTATTACGGCGGGATGATCTGGGGCGTCTCCTTCGCCCTGCACGAGGCGGCGGTCGTCGACCCGCGCTCCGGCCGGGTGATGAATGCCAATCTCGGCGAATACCACGTGCCGGTGAATGCGGACCTGCCCTCGCTCGAGGCCATCCTGGTCGAGGAGGTGGACCCGCATGTGAATGCGCTCGGCATCAAGGGCGTCGGCGAGATCGGTGTCACCGGCTCGGCCGGGGCGGTGGCCAATGCCGTCTGGCATGCGACGGGGGTGCGGGTGCGGCGTTTCCCGATCGCGGTCGAGGCGGTCGCGGGCCTTGCCGGCTAGCCGTAGGCACGGCGGAAGAAGACGGCGGTCGTCACCACGCTGAAGGCAATGACGAAGCCGCGCAACCAGGGGCCCGGCACGCGGCGGGCGAGGCTGGCACCCAAGTAGCCGCCGATGACGGCGGCGACGAGCATCACCCCGGTCTCCAGCCAGCGGACCGGGCCGGCGACGGCGAAGCAGAGCACGGCGACGGCATTGGCGGCGCTGACCAGGATGGTCCGCGCTGCGCTCATTGAGCGGATGTCGGTGTCGCCGAGCAGGCTCCAGACCGCCATCATCATGATGCCGACGCCGCCGCCGAAATACCCGGCATAGATGGCGAGCGGCACCTGGGCGCCGAGCACGGTGCCCGGGCCGATCCGCACCCGCCGGCGCAGTGCCGCGCCGAGCGGGCGGCCGAAGGCAAAGGCGATGGTGCCGGTCAGCAGCAGCCAGGGCAGCAGCAGGTCGAAGGCCTGCTGCGACGTCACCAGCAGCAGCACCGCGCCGACCAGGCCGCCGGCGAGGCTGATGAGGATCATGGTGCGGAGGGGGATGCCCTCGAAGGGGCGGAAGTCGCGCCGCCAGGCCCAGGCGCTGGCGATCGTGCCCGGCAGCAGGGCGACGGTGCTCGAGGCATTCGCGGCGACCGAGGGCAGGCCGACGAAGACCATCGCCGGGATGCTGACGAAGGAGCCGCCGCCGGCCGCGGCGTTCATGGCGCCGGCGAGGAGGCCGGCGCCGAACAGGATGAGAAGGGACTCCATCGGCGGAGAGTGCTCCGCCGGGGAGGTCAGCGCCAGCCGTAGTGCCGCGGCTGGTAATGGTAGGGACGATGCCAGCCGTAATGCCGTGGCGGCGGGGCATAGCGGTGCCAGTGGTGGTGCCGCGGCGGAGGACCGTAGTGCCGCCAATGGGGGCCATGCACCAGGGTCACCGCCGGCCCCTCCTGAGGGAAGGGCGCCGCGCCGGCACCGTTCAGCGTGGCACCGGCGGAGAGCAGCCCAAGGCCGAGAGCGGCTGCGACGAGAAAGCGACGCATCATGTCCTCCTGTGGAAAGGTCCACGCGGGAATGATGGGGCGCGGGTCGGGGCGGGATCGGGGCTGGATTGGCGCGGCCCTGGGGCGGATTGTAACGGATGGTATGAGGCGTCAGAGGCCGTAGTATTCCCGGAACCATTCGACGAAGCGGGCGACGCCGGTGGTGACGTCGGTTGTCGGCCGGTAGCCGGTCAGCGCCTGGAGCAGGCCGGAATCGGCCCAGGTTTTCAGCACTTCGCCGGGCTGCATGTCCATCAGGTTGCGCTCGGCGGCGCGGCCGGTGGCCCGCTCGATGGCGGCGATGAATTCCAGCAGTCGCACCGGGTTGGCATTGCCGATATTGACCAGCCGGTAGGGGGCGACGGGACTCAGCGAGTCGCCGGGGCCGACCGGCTTGCCGATCTCCGGCCGGCAGGGGACGAGGCGAAGGATGGCCTCCACCAGGTCATCGACATAGGTGAAGTCCCGCTCCATCAGGCCGTGGTTGTAGACGTCGATCGGGCGGCCACGGAGGATGGCGTCGGTGAACTTGAACAGCGCCATGTCCGGCCGGCCCCAGGGGCCGTAGACGGTGAAGAAGCGGAAGGCCGTTGTCGGCTGGTTCCAGAGATGGGCGTAGCTGTGGGCGATGTTCTCGGTGGCCAGCTTGGTCGCGGCGTAGATGTTGAGCGGCGTGGCGACAGCATCCGTCTCGCGGAAGGGCATCGACATATTCGCCCCGTAGGCCGAGCTGGTCGAAGCCACCAGCAGATGCTCCACCGGATGGTGGCGGCATGCCTCCATCACCGCATAACTGGCGACGACATTATTGTGGATGTAGCTCTCAGGGTGCTCCAAGGCATAGCGCACCCCGGCCTGGGCGGCGAGATGCACCAACACATCCGGCGTCTCTTCCGCCATCACGGCGCCAAGCCGCCCGGCATCCGCCAAGTCGAGGATGAGCGGGCGGAATCCGGGCGATTGCGCCAGCAGCCTGTGCCGGGCCTCCTTCAGCGTGAGATCGTAATAGGGGACCATGGCGTCGATGCCGACAACCTCATGGCCTTCGGCCAGGAGGCGCCGGGCCAGGTGGAAGCCGATGAAGCCGGCGCTGCCGGTTACCAGGGTTTTCATGCGCCGCGCCCGCTTATCTATGGAACTGGAATGTAGACGATGGCGGGCGGGGCGTAATCGCCTTCCTGGGATGGGTCCTTGGTTGCCCCCGCGCCCGGTCCAGGCTATCCGCCGGGCGCGATGCACGCGTCCGTCACCTCCCGCACCGATCAAGGCCCGCTCCCGGCCTATCGCGCCCGCGTTGCGGCCGGGCTGCTGAAGCCGGACACCGCCCAGGCGCTGGCCGCCGAGACGCTGCAGGAGCTCTGGCACCGCCTCCGCGGCTATGACCCGCACCCCGAGGCGCCGCCCGAGGCCGGCTTCTTCGCCCGCTTCACGCGCCGCAAGCCGGTGCCCGAGGCGCCGGGGGGGACGCCGCAGGGCCTCTACCTCGTCGGCGAGGTGGGGCGGGGCAAGTCCATGCTGATGGACCTGTTCTTCGACTGCGCCGATGTTATCCGCAAGCGGCGCATCCACTTCCACCAGTTCATGCAGGACTGCCACCAGACGATCCATGCCTGGAAGCGGCGCAACCCGGGCGAGGCGGACCCGATCCCGCCGCTGGCCAACTCCATCAGCGCCGATGCGGCGCTGCTCTGCTTCGACGAGTTCCAGGTGCATGACATCGCTGATGCGATGATCCTCGGGCGGCTGTTCGAGGCGCTCTTCGCCCGCGGCGTGGTGGTGGTGGCGACGAGCAACACGGCGCCTGACGACCTGTTCAAGGGCAAGCCCGGCCGCGACGCCTTCCTGCCGTTCATCGGGCTGATCAAGAAGCGGCTGAACGTGCTGCATCTCGAGGCGCAGCAGGATTACCGGCGGGAGCGCATCCGCGGCCTGCCGAGCTGGCACAGCCCGGTGGACGGGCGGGCGGAGCGGGCGCTGGATGAGGCCTTCCTCGAGCTGACCGGGACGGCGCAGGGCGCGCCGGCGCGGCTGACCGTGCTCGGGCGGACCATCGAACTGGCCGAGGCGGCGCGCGGCGTGGCGCGGGTGGATTTCGATGCGCTGTGCGGCAGGCCGCTCGGGCCGGCCGACTACCTGGCCCTGGCGACGCATTACCATACCCTGGTGCTGGACGGCATTCCGCGGCTGGGGCCGGAGAATTTCGACCGGGCGCGGCGGTTCATCACCCTGGTCGACGCGCTTTACGAGCATCGCTGCAAGCTGGTGGCCTCGGCCGAGGCGCCACCCGATTCGCTCTACGAACAGGGCGAGAATGCCGCGATGTTCGAGCGGACGGCGAGCCGGCTCACGGAAATGCAAAGCCAGGACTATCTGGCCTTGCCGCATCTCACGTAATATGAGGTAATATTCACGGCTTCGAGAGGATTCTAAATGCGCTTGCTGTCCTTGCTTCTCCTTGGTCTCGGCCTGGTCGCTGCCCCGGCGGGCGCGGCGGAGAAAGGTGGAGGGGGGAGAAGTCAGGCAAGGGCGGCGGTGGCCAAGCCTCAGCTGGCGCGGCCCCAGGCGGGCCTGCAGGCACGGCGGCCCCAGGCGGCGGTGCATCGCTCCCTGCCGCTGCGGGGCCAGGGCAGCGCCGGGCGGGACCAGCGGGCCGCATCCGCCGCGGCCTGCAGCGCCAAGCGCGGCGGCTGCCGGACGGAGCGGATGAGCTGGAGCCAGGGCCTTCCCCCGGCGGCCGGCATCCAGGCCAATGCCTGCCCGGACGGGACCATGGCGATGCTCGCCACCGGGCATGACGATATCGTCCGCTGCATGCCGATCTGAGCGGGGAGACGGCCTGGCCGGCCGGCCCCTGCCTTGCCGGTCGGTGCGGTCGGGAGTAGGAAGCGCGCTGTTTTTGCCTGAGCGGCCCCGGCCGTCCGGGTGCCTTCCGCCCCCCTGTTCCTCAAGGACACGTCCATGGCCCGCAAGAAGATCGCGCTGATCGGCGCCGGCAATATCGGCGGCACCCTCGCCCACCTGATCGGCCTCAAGCAGCTCGGCGATGTCGTCATGTTCGACGTGTTCCCGGGCGTCGCGGCGGGCAAGGCGCTCGACATCATGCAATCCGGCCCGGTCGACGGGTTCGATTCCAACATGGCCGGGACGGGCGACTATGCCGCCATCGCCGGCGCCGATGTGGTGATCGTCACCGCCGGCTTCCCGCGCATGCCGGGGATGAGCCGCGACGACCTGCTGACCAAGAATGCCGGCGTCATGGGCCAGGTGGCCGAGGGCATCAAGACCTACGCCCCCGACGCCTTCGTCATCTGCATCACCAACCCGCTCGACGTCATGGTCTGGGCGCTGCAGCAGAAGTCGGGCCTGCCGGCGCACAAGGTCGTCGGCATGGCCGGCGTGCTGGACAGCAGCCGCTTCCGCCTCTTCCTCGCCCAGGAGTTCAACGTCTCGGTCGAGGACGTGACGGCCTTCGTGCTCGGCGGCCATGGCGACACCATGGTGCCGCTGACCCGCTACTCCACCGTCGCCGGCATCCCCGTCCCCGACCTCGTCAAGATGGGCTGGACGACGCAGGAGAAGATCGACGCCATCGTCAACCGCACCGCCAATGGCGGCGGCGAGATCGTGAAGCTGCTGGAGAAGGGCTCGGCCTTCTACGCCCCGGCCGCCTCCGCCATCGCCATGGCCGAGGCCTATCTGCTCGACAAGAAGCGGGTGCTGCCCTGCGCCGTGATGCTGAACGGCGAGTACGGCCTCAGCGACTTCTATGTCGGCGTGCCGGTCGTCATCGGCGCCGGCGGCGCGGAGCGCATCGTCGAGGTGCAGTTCACGCCCGAGGAGAAGGCCGCCTTCGACAAGTCCTGCGACGCAGTGAAGAAGCTGATCGAGGATTTCAAGAAGCTCGGCGTCTGATTGCCGGTCTGGCGTCCATTCGCTTGCAGGGGATGACCGCATGAACATCCATGAATACCAGGCGAAGGAGCTGCTGGGGCGCTACGGCGTCGCGGTGCTCCAGGGCCATGTGGCCTGGACGCCGGAGGAGGCGGCCGAGGCGGCGAAGAAGCTGCCCGGCCCGGTCTATGTGGTGAAGTCGCAGATCCATGCCGGTGGCCGCGGCGCCGGGCGCTTCAAGGAGGACCCGGGCGGCAAGGGCGGCGTCCGCGTCGTCAAGTCGGTCGAGGATGTCCGGGCGGCGGCCGAGGCGATGATCGGCAAGACGCTGGTCACCAAGCAGACCGGCGAGCACGGCAAGGTCGTCTCCCGCGTCTATGTCGAGGATGGCTGCGACATCAAGCGCGAGCTCTATCTCGGCCTGCTGGTGGACCGCGCCACCTCCCGCCTCACCATCATGGCCTCGACCGAGGGCGGGATGGAGATCGAGGAGGTGGCCGAGCACCACCCCGAGAAGATCCTGAAGGCGGCGATCGACCCGGCCGCCGGCATTTCCGGCTTCCATTGCCGCAAGCTCGCCTTCGGCCTCGGCCTGACCGGCAAGCAGGTGGCGAGCTTCACCAAGTTCGTCACCGCGCTCTACGGCGCCTTCCTCGAGCTCGACTGCGCCATCGTCGAGGTCAACCCGCTGGTCGTCACCGGCGCGGGCGAGATCGTGGCGCTCGACGCCAAGGTGTCCTTCGACGACAACGCGCTGTTCCGCCACAAGGACCTCGAGGCCCTCCGCGACGACAGCGAGATGGACCCGAAGGAGCTGGATGCGGTCAAGAACGACCTGAACTACGTCGCGCTCGACGGCGAGATCGGCTGCATGGTGAACGGCGCGGGCCTGGCCATGGCGACCATGGACATCATCAAGCTCTACGGCTCCTCGCCGGCGAACTTCCTCGATGTCGGCGGCACGGCGAATGCGGCGCGCGTCACCGAGGCGTTCCGGATCATCACCTCGGATTCGAACGTCAAGGCGCTGCTGGTCAACATCTTCGGTGGCATCGCCAAGTGCGACATGATCGCGACCGGCATCGTCGAGGCCTCGAAGACTCTGTCGCTCTCCGTGCCGCTGGTGGTGCGGCTCGAGGGCACCAATGTCGAGCTCGGCAAGAAGATCCTCGCCGAGAGCGGCCTCGCCATCATCCCCGCCGACAACCTGGCGGATGCGGCCCAGAAGGTCGTTGCCGCGGTGAAGGGAGCCTGAGCCATGGCGATCCTGATCGACGAGAACACCAAGGTCATGACCCAGGGCTTCACCGGAGCCCAGGGCACCTTCCACGCGGAACAGGGCATCGCCTACGGGTCGAAGTATGTCGGCGGCGTGACGCCGGGCAAGGGCGGCACCACCCATATCGGCCTGCCGGTCTTCGACACGGTGGCGGATTGCATGGCCGCCACGGGCGCCAATGCCAGCGTCATCTACGTGCCGCCGCCCTTCGCGGCCGATGCCATCCTCGAGGCGATCGATGCGGAGCTGCCGCTGATCATCTGCATCACCGAGGGCATCCCCGTCCTCGACATGGTGCGGGTGAAGCGGGCGCTCGGGGGCTCCAGGTCGCGGCTGATCGGGCCGAACTGCCCGGGCGTCATCACCCCGGATGCCTGCAAGATCGGCATCATGCCGGGCCATATCCACCGCCGCGGCTCGGTCGGCATCGTCTCCCGCTCCGGCACGCTGACCTATGAGGCGGTGGCGCAGACCTCCGCCGCCGGGCTCGGCCAGTCCACCTGCGTCGGCATCGGCGGCGACCCGGTGAAGGGCACCGATTTCGTCGAGGTGCTGGAGATGTTCCTGGCCGATGACGAGACCAAGTCGATCGTCATGATCGGCGAGATTGGCGGCCAGTCGGAGCTCGAGGCGGCGGAGTTCCTGGCGCGCGAGAACCGGGGCGGCAAGCCCGTGGTCGGCTTCATCGCCGGCACCACGGCCCCGCCCGGCCGCCGCATGGGCCATGCCGGCGCCGTCATCTCCGGCGGCAAGGACACGGCCGAGGCGAAGATCGAGGCGATGCGCACAGCCGGAATCCATGTGGCGGACAGCCCGGCGGCGCTCGGCTCGACCATGGTGAAGGCCCTGAAAGGGTAAGCGTTCCGCTCAGGGCAGCCCTACGGGGCTGCCAAGTCGGGCCCGAAGGCCCTATGTTACCTGTCGCCGCGGCCCCGTTCCGGGGGCGCGGCGATCATTGCATGTGCCGTTAGAGACCGCCGGCCCCTCTTGGCCGGCACGGAGAGACATATGGCCGGAGTGGATATCCTCGCGACAGCGATGACGGGCGCCAATGCCGCCTTCCTCGCCGATCTCTACGCCCGCTGGGTGGAGAAGCCCGACAGCGTCGATCCCTCCTTCGCCGAACTCTTCGCCGTTCTCGACGACGATGCGAAGGCGGTGCTGACCGATGCGGTGGGCGCCTCCTGGGCGCCGCGGCAGCGCGGCGGCTTCGCCCCCGAGCCGGAGCCGGCGCCCGCCGCCAAGGGCGCGAAGGGCGGCAAGCCCGCCCTGGCCGCCGACCCGGAGGCGATCCGCCGGGCCCAGCTCGATTCGATCCGCGCGCTGATGCTGATCCGCAGCTACCGCGTGCGCGGCCACCTGCATGCGCAGCTCGACCCGCTCGGCCTCGCCCAGCCGCGGCCGCACCAGGAGCTGGACCCCACCTTCTGGGGCTTCTCCGAGGCCGACATGGACCGGCCGGTCTTCATCAATGGCGTGCTCGGCCTCGACACGGCGACGCCGCGCCAGATCATGGCGGTCTGCCAGGCGACCTATTGCGGGCCGATCGGCGTCGAGTTCATGCACATCCAGGACCCGGACCAGAAGGCCTGGATCCAGCAGCGGATGGAGGGCGCGCCCTGGACCACTGCCTTCGATGCGAAGGCGAAGCGCGCGATCCTCGAGGACCTGACCGAAGCGGAGGGTTTCGAGGCCTTCTGCGCCCGCAAATACGTCTCGACCAAGCGCTTCGGCCTCGAGGGTGGCGAGAGCACCATCCCCTCCATCCAGGCGGTGATCGAGACGGCGGCGGCGGCCGGGGTGGGCGAGATCGCCATCGGCATGGCGCATCGCGGCCGGCTCAACGTGCTGGTCAATGTGGTGAAGAAGCCCTTCACCCAGGTCTTCTCCGAGTTCAAGGGCGTCGGCGCCAACCCCGACGACGTCCAGGGCTCGGGCGACGTGAAGTACCATCTCGGCACCAGCACGGATATCGAGATCGGCGAGCAAAAGGTGCATCTCTCGCTGCAGCCCAACCCCTCGCATCTCGAGGCGGTCGACCCGGTGGTGGTCGGCAAGGTGCGGGCGCGGCAGGACATGTCGGGCGACACCAAGGGCCGGCACTCGGTCATGGCCATCCTGCTGCATGGCGACGCGGCCTTCGCCGGCCAGGGCGTGGTCTACGAGACGCTGGCGATGAGCCAGCTCATCGGCTACCGCACGGGCGGGACGATCCATATCGTCACCAACAACCAGATCGGCTTCACCACCGTCCCGGTGCATGCCTATTCCGGCCTCTACTGCACCGATGTGGCGAAGAGCGTGCAGGCGCCGATCTGGCATGTGAACGGCGACAACCCGGAGGCGGTGGTCTTCGTCTCGCGCCTCGCCGCCGAGTTCCGGCAGACCTTCTCCACCGACGTGGTGCTCGACATCGTCTGCTACCGCCGCCACGGCCATAACGAGAGCGACGAGCCGGCCTTCACCCAGCCGATCATGTATGGCCGCATCAAGGAGATGCGGACGACGCGCACCGTCTATGCCGAGCGGCTGGCGGCCGAGGGCAGCATCCCGGCCGAGGAGTCGAAGGCGATCTGGGATGCCTTCAACCAGCGGCTGGAGGAGGCGCATGAGGCGGCGCAGAGCTTCAAGCCGAACAAGGCCGACTGGCTGGAGGGCCACTGGACCGGGCTGAAGGCCGCCGGCACCGAGGATGCGGTGGAGCAGCTCCACCCGACCGCCGTGCCGCTCGAGACGCTGCGCGAGGTCGGCGCGGCGCTCGGCCGGGTACCGGCGGATTTCACCGCCAACTCGAAGATCGCGCGCCAGCTCGAGGCCAAGAGGCAGGCGATCGAGAGCGGCGAGGGCATCGACTGGGCGACCGGCGAGGCGCTCGGCTTCGGCACGCTGCTGCTCGAGAGCCATCGCGTCCGCCTCTCGGGCGAGGATGTGCAGCGCGGCACCTTCAGCCACCGCCATGCGGTGCTGATCGACCAGAAGACCCAGGCGGAATACATCCCGCTGAACAACATCCGCTCGGGGCAGGCGCGCTTCGAGGCCTTCAACAGCCTGCTGAGCGAGTTCGGCGTGCTCGGCTTCGACTACGGCTACTCGCTGGCCGACCCGCACAGCCTGGTGCTGTGGGAGGCGCAGTTCGGCGACTTCGCCAATGGCGCGCAGGTCATCATCGACCAGTTCATCGCCTCGGCGGAGACGAAATGGCTGCGCATGTCCGGCCTCGTGATGCTGCTGCCGCATGGCTATGAGGGGCAGGGGCCGGAGCACAGCTCGGCCCGGCTGGAGCGCTACCTGCAGCTCTGCGCCGAGCGGAACATGCGGGTCTGCAACCTGACCACCCCGGCCAACTACTTCCACGCCCTGCGGCGGCAGCTGAAGGCCAACTACCGCAAGCCGCTGGTGCTGATGACGCCGAAGTCGCTGCTGCGGCACAAGCTCGCGGTCAGCAGCCTGGCGGAGTTCGGCCCGGGCAGCGCCTTCAAGTATGTCCTCCCCGAGATCGATGCGATCGCGCCGGAGGAGGAGGTCAAGCGCGTCGTGCTCTGCTCCGGCAAGGTCTACTACGACCTGCTGCAGGAGCGGCGGGACAAGGGCGTGCAGGACGTGGCGATCATCCGCGTGGAACAGCTGCATCCCTTCCCGAAGCAGAGCCTCGGCCAGGCCCTCGCCCCGTACAAGAACGCCGAGGTGGTATGGTGCCAGGAAGAGCCCGAGAACATGGGCGCCTGGACCTATATCGACCGGCGGCTCGAGCGCGTGCTGAAGGCGCTCGACATCAAGGCGAAGCGGCCCGAATACGTTGGCCGCGACGAAGCGGCGAGCCCGGCCACCGGCCTCGCCAAGGTGCATCAGCAGCAGCAGGAAGCCCTGGTGCGGGCCGCGCTGGGCCTCTAAGCGCGGCCACGAGACGGAAGGCGAGAGACAGATGGCGACGGATATCCTGGTACCCACCCTCGGCGAGAGCGTGAGCACCGCCACCGTGGCGCGCTGGCTGAAGAAGGCCGGCGAGAAGGTCGCGGTGGATGAGCCGCTGGTGGAGCTGGAAACCGACAAGGTCACAGTGGAGGTGAATGCCCCTGCCGCCGGCGTCATCGAGTCGATCGCCGCCGATGAGGGCGCCGAGGTCGAGCCCGGCGCTGTGCTTGGCGTGATCGGCGCGGCCGGTGCCGGCGCGGCGGCGAAGCCCGCGGCCCCGG
>CADCTD010000176.1 GCA_902805545.1 uncultured Craurococcus sp.
GCGGCGGCGGAGCGGCCGTGGGGGGCGGTGGGGGTGGCGGCGGCGGGGTCGGCAGGCGATCCTCGCGCACCGGCTCCGGTGCGGGCGACTCGGGCCGCGGCGGCTGGGGGACGGAGGTGGGGGCGGCGACGGGGGCCGCCTCCGAGGCGCCCTGGGCCTGCTGGGCAGGCAGGCTGGCGACGAGCTCGACGGCGATCGCCTCCTCCTTCGGCTCCTCCAGCTTGGGGGGCAAGCCGAAGACCAGGCCGAGCAGGAGGGCGACGACGTGCAATGCCGCCGAGACGAGCCCCCAGAAACGCATTCCCCGATTCTGCATGACCGCGCCCCCGCGCGTGGCCTCCGTGGCTCAGCGGGCCGGAGGCGTCGTGGGACGGGCGGCCGGGGCTGCGGCCCCGGGGCGGCCCGCCGGCTGCTCGGCGAGGAGCGCGACCTTGCTGAAGCCGCCGGCGCTGATGACGCCCATCACCTCCATGACGCGGCCATAGCTGATCGCCCTGTCGCCGCGGACGAAGATGCGGCGCTCCTGCGCGTTCGGCCCCTGGGCATTGGCCCCGCCGATGGCCTGGAGCTGGCCGACAAGCCCCTCCAGCGGCACCTCGGTCTCCTGCAGGAAGATTTTGCCCTCGGGATTCACCGTGATGGTGATCGGCTCGTTGTCCTGGTTCAGTGCGCTGGCCTGGGTCTTCGGCAGGTCGACGGGCACGCCGACCGTCATCAGCGGCGCCGCCACCATGAAGATGATGAGCAGCACCAGCATGACGTCGACCAGCGGCGTGACGTTGATCTCGGCCATGGGGCGGTAGCGGCCGCGGCCCCTGCCACGGCCGCCGTTCAAGGAAGCGGCCATGGGGCTACTCCGCCACCGCGGCGGGGGTGCGGGTCTCGGTGCCGATCACCGCGCTCTCCGACTGGCGGGAGAGGATGCCGCCGAACTCGCCCGCGAAGCCCTCCAGCCGGCTGGCGAAGCGGGCGAGGTCGGTGCTGATCTTGTTGTAGGCGAGCACGGCCGGGATGGCGGCGACGAGGCCGATGGCGGTGGCGAAGAGCGCCTCCGCGATGCCCGGCGCGACCACGGCGAGGTTGGTGTTCTGCATGCCCGCGATGGCGGCGAAGCTGTTCATGATGCCCCAGACCGTGCCGAAGAGGCCGACGAAGGGCCCGACCGAGCCGACCGAGGCGAGGAAGACCATCCAGCGCTCCAGCCGGTCCATCTCGCGCTGCACGGCGAGGTTCATGCTGCGGTCGATGCGCTCCTTCAGCCCGGCCGCGACCAGGTCGGAGCCGGCGAGGCGCTGGGCGCTGCGGCGCCATTCGCGCATGGCGGCGGCGAAGACGGCGGCCATCGGGTGCGAGGGCTGCTCGCCCTCCTTGCGGAAGAGGTCGTCGAGGCTGCCGCCGGACCAGAAGCTGTCCTCGAAGGCATCGGCCGCGCGGTTGGCGCGGCGGAGGCTGGTGACCTTCTCGAAGACGATGGCCCAGACCCAGACGGAGGCGAGCAGCAGCCCGACCATCACGAGCTTCACCACCCAGTCGGCCTGAAGGAACAGGCCCCAGAGGGACAGGTCGTGCAATGCGCCGCCCAGATCCGTCGCCGTCACGCTGCGGTCCACCGCTACTCTCCTCTATCGAGCCTCGCCCGGGGCGCCGCCAAGGGCGGCACGCCAGGGCTCGGGTATGCGCCTCGGCCGCAGGGTGTCCCGGTCGATGCAGGCCAGTTCCACATGCAGGGCGGCCAGCGCCTCCTCCTCGCGGACCATGCGCTGGTCGAGCAGGAGGGTGACACCGCGGACCGCCATCACCCGCGTCTCGACCACGATTGCGTCATCGAGCCGCGCGGGGCGCCAATACTCTACTTCGATGCGCCGCACCACGAGTATCGAATGGTGACGCTCCATCATAAGCTGATGCGGCAAGCCCATGTCGCGCAAGGATTCCGTCCGGGCCCGCTCGGCCCAGCGGAGATAGTTGGCGTGATAGGCGACGCCGCCCGCATCGGTATCCTCGAAATAGACCCGAATTGGGAATCCATGCGCGGGGCCGGGCGGCGGAAGCTTCACGGCTCGCTGCCCGAGAGCAGGTCGGGCTGGATGGCGAAGCTGGCGGGCGGGCTGAGTCCGAGATGGGTCCAGCCGGGCATCCCCAGCATCCGGCCGCGCGGGGTGCGCAGCACCAGGCCCTCCTGGATCAGGTAGGGCTCGATGACATCCTCCAGCGTGTCCCGCGCCTCGGCCAGCGCCGCGGCCAGCGTCTCGACGCCGACCGGGCCGCCATTGTGGTGCTCGGCGATGCGGCGGAGATAGCGGCGGTCCATCGCGTCCAGCCCCTTGCTGTCCACCTCCAGCCGGTTCAGCGCGCCATCGACCATGGCGCGGTCGGCGGCGATGCCGGCGACGCTGGCGAAGTCCCGCACCCGGCGCAGCAATCGGCCGGCGATGCGGGGCGTGCCGCGCGATCGCCGGGCGATCTCCCAGGCACCGTCTTCCGACAAGGCGAAGGACAGCTTCTGCGCGCCACGGGTGACGATCCGCAGCAATTCCTCCGGCGTGTAGAATTGCAGGCGCAGCGGGATGCCGAAGCGGTCCCTGAGGGGTGTCGCCAGCAGGCCGGCCCGGGTCGTCGCGCCGACCAGGGTGAAGGGCGGCAGGTCGATCCGCACCGTGCGGGCGGCCGGGCCCTCGCCGATGATGAGGTCGAGCTGGAAATCCTCCATCGCGGGATAGAGGGTCTCCTCCAGCGCGGGCTGCAGGCGGTGGATCTCGTCGACGAAGAGCACGTCGCGGGGCTGCAGGTTGGTGAGGATCGCCGCCAGGTCGCCGGCGCGCTGCAGGATGGGGCCGGAGGTGGCGCGGAAGCCGACTCCCAGCTCGCGGGCGACGATCTGCGCCAGGGTCGTCTTGCCAAGGCCGGGCGGGCCGTGCAGCAGGACGTGGTCGAGCGCCTCGCCGCGGGCGCGGGCGGCCTGGATGAAGACGGCGAGGTTCTCGCGCAGCGATTGCTGGCCGGTGAAGTCGGCCAGGACCTGGGGGCGGAGCGTCGCCTCGGCCGCATCCTCGTCGGTGCGGGCGGGGCTGGTGATGCGGTCGTCGGCCTCCGTCTCGGGCGGCGGAGGCGGAGGGGGGCGACGGCGGGAGCCGCTCATCGGGCGAGCTCCTTCAGGCTGTCGCGGATCAGGGATTCGAGCGCCACGCCCTCGCCGAGGCGGGATTGCGCGCGATTGACGGCGGCCTGCGCCTCGGGGCGCTTCCAGCCGAGGTTGATCAGCGCGGAGACGGCATCGGCGGCGGCGCCGGCGGGCGGCGGCGCGCTGGCCGGGCCCACGGCGATGCCACTCGGCGGCTGGATGCCTCCCGCCCAGTCGCGCAGCTCGGTGACCAGGCGGTCGGCCAGCTTGGCGCCGACGCCGTTGGCCTGGCGCAGGCCGGCGCGGTCGCCGCGGCGGACGGCCTCCGCCAGGTCCTCGGGCGCGAAGGCGGAGAGGATGTCGAGGGCGAGCTTCGTGCCGACGCCCTGGATGGAGGTGAGCTTGCGGAAGGTGTCGCGCTCCGCCGTGCCGGCGAAGCCGACCAGGGTGAGCGCGTCCTGCCGCAATTGCGTCTCGACCAGGACCGAAGCACCGCCCGGCAGGTCTCGCAGCCGGTCGAGGGTCTTGGTGGAACAGGACAGGAGATAGCCCACGCCGTTGACGTCGAAGATGCAGCCGCCCTCGAGTAGCCCGTCGAGCTTGCCAGTCAGTTTCCCGATCATGCCTGCCCTCCGATGACCGGAGGGCCGGGCGGCCCGGAGGTCTGAACCGGCGGGCTCATGCGGGCACGTAGCCCTTGGCGAAGGCGATGCGCGTGCCGCGGTGGTGGGCGTGGCAGATGGCGACGGCCAGGGCATCCGCGGCATCGGCACGGCGGATGGTGGCGCCGGGGAGCAGGCGGCGGACCATCGCCTCCACCTGCGCCTTCTCGGCATGGCCGGTGCCGACCACGGCGCGCTTCACCTCCATCGCCTGGTACTCGGCGACATGGATGCCCGACAGGGCGGGAGTGAGCAGCACGACGCCCCGGGCCTGGCCAAGCTTGAGCGCGGCGCCGGGGTTCTTGTTGACATAGGTATGCTCGACGGCGGCCTCCTGCGGGCGCCACTGCTCGATCAGGGCCATGAGGCCGCGGTGGAGGGTGCAGAGGCGCTCGGCCAGCGGCTGGTCGGCATCGGTGGAGATGACGCCGTCGGCGAGGTGACGGAGGCGGTTGCCCGTGCTCTCCACCATGCCCCAGCCGGTATGCTGCAGCCCCGGGTCGAGGCCGAGAAGGCGGACGGGCCCGGTCAGGCGGAGAGCCGCTGCGACACGGCCTCCGACACCTCGAAATTGGCGTAGACGTTCTGCACGTCGTCGCTCTCGTCGAGGCGGTCGATCAGCTTCAGGATGTCGCCCGCCTTCTCCTCGTCGAGGTCGATGCGGACATTCGGCACCCATTCGATGCGGGCGCTCTCCGGGCTGCCGAACCGGGCCTCGAGCGCATCGCGGACGGCGAAGAAATCCTCCGGGGCGCAGCTGACCTCGTGACCCTCCTCGTCCGACTCGACGTCCTGGGCGCCGGCCTCGATGGCGGCTTCCAGCATCGCCTCGTCCTGGCCGGGGAGGCCGGGGAACCAGAGGACGCCGCGCCGCTCGAACTGGAAGGAGACGCTGTTGGTCTCGCCCAGCGCGCCGCCCGCCTTGGCGAAGGCGCTGCGGATGTCGCCGGCGGTGCGGTTGCGGTTGTCGGTGAGCGCCTCGACGATGATGGCGACGCCATAGGGGCCGTAGCCCTCGTAGCGGACCTCCTGGTACTCCTCGCCCTGGGCGCCCTGGGCGGCGCGCTTGATGGCGCGGTCGATCGTGTCGCGCGTCATGTTCGCGGTCAGCGCGGCCTTCACCGCGGCGCGCAGGCGCGGGTTCATCGCCGGGTCCGGCAGGCCCATCTTGGCGGAGACGGTGATTTCGCGGATCAGCTTGCCGAAGGCGCGCGCCTTCTTGGCGCCCTGGGCCGCCTTGCGGTGCATGATGTTCTTGGCGTGCGAGTGGCCGGCCATGGCCCCAGCCTTCTCCTGATCCTGAGATTCCGGTTGAGAAGCGGCTTATAGCGGGCGGCGGGGGCGAATGCCACGGGGAGGGTTGCGGGCCGGGGCAGCAGGCTGGCACGCTCCCTGGCCATGGACGCCATGCCCCCTGCCGACCTCTTCGCCGTCACCACCCTCGAGGAGCTCGCCCGGCATTACGACCCGCCGCGGGAGCTGGTGCTGAAGAAGGTGATCCCCCGGCTGGAGGCGAAGGCGATGGCCTTCATCGCCGCCTCGCCCTTTGCGGTGCTGGCGACTGTTGGGCCGGAGGGGGTGCATGCGACGCCGCGGGGGGATGCGCCGGGCTTCATCCACTCGCTCGACGACCGGACGCTCGCCTTGCCGGACCGGCGGGGGAACAACCGCCTGGATGCGCTCCGGGACATCATCGCCAACCCGGCCGTCGCGCTGCTCTTCCTCGTGCCGGGGGCGGGCGAGGCGCTGCGGGTGAACGGGATGGCGCGGATCACGGCCGACCCGGCGCTGCGGGCGCGCTTCGCCGAGCGGGAGAAGCTGCCGGCGACGGTCGTGCTGGTCGAGGTGCGGGAGGCCTATATGCAGTGCGCCAAGGCGGTGATGCGCGCCAGGCTGTGGGGCGAGCGGGCGCGGCCGGAGGCAGTGCCGAGCATGGGCGAGCTCATCGCCGCGCATACGGGTGGGATGGTGGAGCCCGCCGCCTACGACCGCGAGGCGCCGCAGCGGCTGATCGATACGATGTATTGAGCGAGGATGGCCGGGCCCTGGCGGGGTGTCAGGCCTGCGCCGATTCGGGCTGGCGCTCGTGCCGGGGCTGGGTCTGCGGGGCGGGGACGCGGTGCAGGCGACCGGCCTCGCGGCGCTGGACTGCGGCGTCGCGGGCGACGGCGTCGCGAAGCGCTCCCTCGTAGCTCAATCCGCCGGCGGCGCCGCCAAGAATCGAGGTGCCGAGGCCGAAACGGCGCGTGTCCTCGCGGTCCATGTCTGCCATCCCCGGTTGTCTGGCGCGATCGTGCACACTGGGCGACTCGATCGCGATGACAAGCTCGCGAGGCAAACGGAACTTACGCTTTAACAATATGCGGCCCGGTCAGGCCGAGCCGGGCGCAGACATTGCGGGTGTCGACCAGGAGGGGCAGCGCCGCGGCGAGCGTTGCATAGTCGATGTCGTCATGGTCGGTGACGATGAGGCCCGCCGCGAAGTCCGAAAACGCCTCCCGCCCCTGGCCGATGCTGCGGCGGCCAGCGAGGCGCGGGTGCTCGGCCTGCGGCGGGATCACTGGCACCAGCGGGTCGAGATGGCGGACCTCGGCGCCGCGCGCCTCCAGCATCTCCATCAGCACCAGGGCGGGACTGTGGCGGAGGTCGTCGAGGTTGCGCTTGTAGCCGAGGCCGATGACGAGGATCCGGCTGCCGCGGAGGCCCCGGCCCTGGGTGCGGTCCAGCGCCTCGGCCAGGCGGTCGAGCACATGGCGGGGCATCGCTGCGTTGATCTCGCTGGCGAGGTCGATGAAGCGGGTGGCGACGCCATGCGCCCGGGCCTGCCAGGTGAGGTAGTGCGGGTCGACCGGGATGCAGTGGCCGCCGAGGCCGGGGCCGGGGAAGAAGGGCATGTAGCCGAAGGGCTTGGTGCGGGCGGCTTCGATCACCTCCCAGATGTCGATTCCCATCGGCTCGAAAACCAGCTTCAGCTCGTTCATCAGCGCGATGTTGACGGCGCGGAAGGTGTTCTCCGTGAGCTTCACCGCCTCCGCCACATCGGCCGAGGCGACCGGGACGGTGCGGGCGACGAAGGCGCCGTAGAGGGCCAGCGCCAGGTCGAGCGAGGCCGGGTCCGTCCCGCCGATGACCCGGGGGATGGTGGCGGTGCGGTGCTGGGCATTGCCCGGGTCCTCCCGCTCGGGCGCATGGGCCAGGAAGACATCGCGGCCGCAGCGGAGGCCGGTTTCCTCGAGGATCGGCTGCATCACGCTGCGGGTGGTGCCGGGATAGCTGGTCGACTCGAGGATGATGAGCTGGCCCGGGCGGAGATGGGCTGCGATCAGGCGGGTGGCGGATTCGACGGCCGAGAGATCCGGCTCCCGGTGCGGGCCGAGCGGCGTCGGAACGCAGACCAGGATGGCATCCGCCTCGGCAAGGGCCCTCCCCTCCCCGGTCAGGCGAAGCCGGCCGGTCTCGAGCGCCGCGGCAATGGCGCCGGGCGCGAGCTGGCGGAGAGGGCTGCGGGCGGCGGCGAGATCGGCGATGCGGGCGGGGTTCGAGTCGAGGCCGATGGCGTGGAAGCCGGCTTCGACGAGGGTGAGGATCAGCGGCAGGCCGACATAGCCGAGGCCGATGACCGCGATGGTCGCGTCCCGCATGCGGAAGCGGGTGGCGAGCGACTCCAGCAGCCCGGCGGAATGCGGCAGGAAGGGCGGGAGCGAATCCGGCATGCGGTATTCTTGCGAAATCGATACGGATAAATCAAACGATTTCGTAACGTATTTGGGAGGGCCGGAACGGGACAAGGCCGGGCTTTGGGGCCCGGCCTTGTTGATCGGCCTGGTCGGAGGGGCGGACGCCCCTCCGGGCTGGCCTCAGACGAAGAGGAAGTCGCCGAGGGTGAGCGCGCCATCGGCCAGGATGGTGATCTGGCCCGCCTCGGAGTCGAGGGAGACCTCGCCATCCGCGGTGAAGGTGAGGTCGTCGGCGGTGATGCCCACGAACTCCAGCTTGTCGACGCCCGCCTTGAAGTCGAGGATAATGTCGCTGCCGAAGCTGCCCGAGAAGCGGAAGGTGTTCGCCCCGGCGCCGCCCGTCATGACATCGTCGCCCGTGCCACCGAGGATGGTGTCGGCCCCGGCACCGCCGGTGATCTCGTCATTGCCGGCGCCGCCGTCGAGCAGGTTGCCGGCGTCGCTGCCGGTGATGGTGTCGTTGCCGGCGCCAGTCCTGACGCCTTCGATCGAGACGAGGCTGAGGGCGAGGGCCGGGCTGGCCGGCTGGGTCAGATCGATCGCCTGCGAGGTCCCGATCGCGCTGTTGTCCAGGATGTCGAAGTCCGCGCCGCCATCCAGCGTGCCGCTGGCGAACCCGGCGAAGGTGTCGGCCCCGTTGCCGCCGGACGCCGTATCGGTGCCGCCGCCGTAGTTGAACAGGTCGTCTCCGTCGCCGCCTTCCAGCAGATTGGCGCCGGTTCCGCCATCGATGGTGTCGCCGCCCTCACCGCCGAGGACGATATCGTCGCCGGCACCGCCCATCAGGCTGCTACCGGTCGACCCACCCATGATGAAGTCGTCACCCGAACCACCGTCGATCGTGTCGGCCCCGCCGCCGCCGGTGATCTCGTCATTGCCGGCGCCGCCCTCGAGCAGATTGGCCGCATCGTTGCCGGTGATGGTGTCGCTGCCGGCGCCGGTCCTCACACCCTCGATCGAGACCAGGTTCAGGTCGAAGGCCGGGCTGAACGGCTGGGTCAGATCGATCGCCTGGGAGGTCCCGATCGCGCTGTTGTCGAGGATGTCGAAGTCCGCACCGCCATCGAGCGTGCCGCTGGTGAACCCGACGAAGATGTCAGCCCCGTTGCCGCCGAGCACCGTATCCGTGCCGGCACTACCAAGGAGGGAATCCGCCCCGTCGCCGCCGACGATGTAGTCGTTGCCGTCATCGCCAGAGATGGTATCGGCGCCAGCGCCACCAATGATCGTGTCCGCATCGGCGCCGCCACGGGCCTGGGCGCCGTCGCCGCCGAGGCGGATCTCGTCGCTGCCTGCGCCGCCGTCGATGGTATCGGCCCCGCCGCCGCCGAGGATGTAGTCGCTGCCGTCGTCGCCGGAGATGCTATCGGCGCCGGCGCCGCCGATGATGACGTCCGCGTCGGCGCCGCCACGGGCCTGGGCGCCCTCGCTACCGAGGCGGATCTGGTCGCTGCCCGCGCCGCCGTCGATGGTATCGGCCCCGCCGCCGCCGACGAGGTAGTCGTTGCCGCCGTCGCCGGAGATGCTGTCAGCGCCGGCGCTACCAATGATGACGTCTGCGTCCGCGCCGCCACGAGCCTGGGCGCCGTCGCCGCCGAGGCGGATCTCGTCGCTGCCTGCGCCGCCGTCGATGGTATCCGCCCCGCCGCCGCCGACAAGGTAGTCGTTGCCGTCGTCACCGGAGATACTGTCGGCACCGGCGCCGCCGATGATGACGTCCGCGTCGGCGCCGCCACGAGCCTGGGCTCCCTCGCCACCGAGACGGATCTGGTCGCTGCCCGCGCCGCCGTCGATGGTATCGGCTCCGCCGCCACCGACGAGGTAGTCGTTGCCGTCGTCACCGGAGATGCTGTTGGCGCCGGCGCCGCCGATGATGACGTCCGCGTCCGCGCCGCCACGAGCCTGGGCGCCCTCGCCGCCGAGGCGGATCTCGTCGCTGCCTGCGCCGCCGTCGATCATATCGGCCCCGCCGCCGCCGACGAGGTAGTCGTTGCCGCCGCCACCGCTCACGCTGTCAGCACCGGCACCGCCGATGATGACGTCAACATCCGCACCACCGACCAGGGTGCTCGCGGAGCCGCTGCCGAAAATGGAGTTGGCGCCGTCGCCGCCGTCGATCGAGTCGGATCCAGCGCCGTAGATGATATCCGCACCGATGCCACCGAGGATGGTCGCGGCCGCGGACGCACCGATGAGCAGGTCGTCGCCTTCGCCGCCGATCATCAGGGTCGTGGCGGTGCCGGCGCGCACGGTATCGTTGCCTGCACCGCCATCAACGGAGGCCGGCGCGCCCCAGATCTCGTCGCCGAAATCGGTGGCGATGATCCTCTCGAAGCCGTTGAAGTAGACGTCGCTGCCGACGATGGTGCCCGCCGCTGCGTAGATCACGTGCCCCTGGGCGGCGTTCGACATGTCGAAGGTGTCGGTGCCGCTGCCGGCGAGGATCGCGCCGCCGACGCCCTCGGTCCAAGCGACCGTGTTGTTGCCGTTGCCGACATTGATGTAGTTCGCGCCGCCGCCGGCGATGATCGTGTCGTTGCCGGCGCCAGTGATGATCTGGTCACCCAGCGCGGTCGGGCCGACATCGGAAGCGGCAGTTACGAAGTGGTTGCCATCGCTCAGATGCGCCTCGTCGGCACCAGTGCCGAGATCGACGAGGTTATCGCCGAGACCGGCCCAGATGGTGTCGTTGCCGGCGCCGGCGACGATCGTGTCGTTGCCGGTCAGCGCCAGGATCTCGTCGTCATCCGGCGTACCCAGAAGACTGTCGGAGCCGGTCGTGCCGGGAATAATGTTGGCCATCAAGGCGCCCCCAAAGCTGCGAAGCGAACAGAAGCCGCCCCATCCGCGGGACGCCCCATTCAACCGATACCGGCTTTTAATACGGGATTCACAACCGCTGGTGAAGAAGGCACACCGTCTCAATTTGTACCGGAGATAGAGAAACAAGCCCGAAACTCATTGGTAATGAGCACCATCGGAGCTTCCTTTCGCGATTTCGCGATCTTGTCTCCTGACAGGTCAGCTCGTTCGGCTTCGGCTGTGCATAAGGGAAAACTCAGGCGCGCTGTGTCGCGGCATGAGGAAGCCTCCGTCTCCGACCGCGCCTGAGTCCGGTGTAATGACTTGTCACTTTCGGTGCCTCCAGATTGACCATTATGCAACCGCTGGTTAAAGATCACTTTCATAGGACGGCGCCTCGTTGGCGCTCGGCATCGGCGGTGGGGTATTGGTCATGGCGGATTTTGCATCGGTTGCGGGGGGCGGTACCTACGACCTCGCCCAGTTCAGCTCGGTCCCGGGCGGCGTTGACGCGTTTTACCACATCGAGACGGGTGGCCTCTTCATCGATCGTGGCCTCTCGACCGGCAACACCCAGGTCGATGCCAGCGGCGCCAGCGGCGGCGTCGCGTTCAAGGATGGCTCGGTCGACAACGGCCCGGGCTTCGGCTTCCAGGGCAGCGCATTTGCCGACACCGTCAACGCAGGCGGCGGCGACGACAGCATCTCGGCCGGCGGCGGCAACAACTACGTCACCGGTGGCGACGGCAATGACTCGATCACGGCAGGCGACGGCAATGACACGCTGATCGGTGGCTCTGGCAACGACCAGATCTTCGGCGGCAACGGCAGCAACAACATCCAGGGCGGTGACGGCAACGACACCCTGGCTGGTGGCACCGGCAATGACAGCATCTCCGGCGGCGTCGGCGATGACAGCATCTGGGGCGGTGCCGGCAACGACACGCTGCTCGGTGGCGACGGCTTGGATACGCTGGCGGGCGGCGCCGGCAACGACATGCTCGTCGGTGGCGGCGGCGCCGACCTGTTCACCTACGAGCAGGGCTTCGGCGGCAGCGACACGATCGTGGGCTTCAGCTACGGCGAGGATGTCGTGCAGATCAAGGCCGGCATGGACGGCGTCAACAGCCTGAGCGACCTGGCCGGCAAGATCACGGTGGACGGCTCGGGCGTGAAGATCACCCTGAGCGGCGGCGACACCATCCTCATCAAGGGCGTGACCGGCGCAAGCGCCACCGACCTGATTGCGAACCCGGAGAGCTGGATCAAGATTGTCTAGCAGCCAGCTCCAGGTAAAGACTGCAGAAAGCTTTCCCTGATACCCGTGCCTCATGATGACGGGGGCAAGGGTTCTGAATACGACCGACCCGATGCCGGCGACATCCTCGGATGTCGCCGGTTGCGCTTCTGCCGTGCTGCTGGCGCTCTCGCCCGCCGTTGCGCTGCTCGTCCTGAAGGGCGGGCTTCCGGGCGTCGATACCGGCAGCCTCTCCCTCACCTCCGCCTATGGGCCGATCCAGCCTCCCATGTCCTGGCATTCCGTGCCGGGGACGGAACCGCCGCTCTCGCTGCTGCTGCTGCGGGCGCAGCCGGGGCTCGCGGTGGGCGAGCCCCTGGAGGCGAGCGACGAGGCCGGCGGGCGACTGAGGCTGCTCCTCGGGCCGGGCACGATCGCCGGTGAGTTCGATGGGTTGGCCCCGGCCGCGATCCTGCGCGTGGCCGGCTTCCTTGCCTCGCGCGAGCGGCGGCTGCTGCGTGGCGTCGAGGACCCGGCCTTCGCCGCGGCATGCCATGACGTTGCAGGGCTCGCCCCCGCGCCGGAGCGGATGGCAAAGCCCGTCGCGCTCTGCGGGGCGGATGCGGTGCTCTGGTCCCTCCCCCGCGGCCTGGCGGCGGAGCCCGCCACCTCCTACGTCATCGGCCGGCACAGGGTCCGGCAGGTCAGTCACGCGGCCGGGGCGCTGGTTCTGGCCGACCGCGGATTCGAGGGCGCGTTCCTGGTGCCGGCCGGGGCTGAGGGGCCGATTCGCCTCGCGCCCACGCCGGCCAGGCTGCCGACGCTCGGGGATCTGGCCCGGCGGCAGGATCCGGCCGGGCGCAGCCTCTACCGCCTGGCGACGACCGAGCTGGCGCGGCGTGCCCAGGCGGAGGAGGAGGCGCGGCGGCTGCTGCGGGACCATCAGCTCGTGCAGCCGGCGCAGCAGGCAGCGCATGTCAGCCAGCCGGAGGAACCCTTCGGCGGGGCGCTCGAGCTCGCGGTCGATGATCACGGAGGCGGGCTTTTCCTGCGCGGCTGGCTGCGGGATCCGCTCGGGCTGGTCGGGCGGCTCGTCCTGCAGGGGCGATTCGGCGAGCAGAGGCTGCTGCCGGAGCAGATGCTCCGATTCCCGCGGCCGGACATCGTCAAGAAGTACACCGAGGCGCCGCATGGGGCGCCGGAGGTGAAGGCCGGCTTCATCGCGCATCTGCCGCGGGCGGCCTTGCGGCCCTCGGCCCAGTGGCGGCTGCAGGTGAAGCTCAGCACGGGCGATGAGGTGGCGCTGGTGGCGCCGCCGGCCATCACGACGCCGCTGCTGGCGCGCGACCGGGTGCTGGGCGGCATCGCGCCGGTGCATGTCACGCCGGAGATCATGGCCCGCTGCATTGCCCCGCCGGTGGAGCGGCTGCATCGGCGGGTGATGGCGGCGCGGCAAGCGCCGGAGGTGGTGCGCATCGGCAAGCCGGTTGCGGCGCCGGCGGTCAGCCTGGTGATCCCGATCTATCGCAACGTCTTCTACCTGCGGCATCAGCTTGCGGCCTTCGCGCGGGATGCGAGCCTCGACGAGGCCGAGCTGGTCTTCGTGCTCGACAGCCCGGAGCAGCGGGAGGATCTGGAGCACAACCTGCGGGGCTACCGCGGCATCGGCGGCAGGCCGGTGACCTTGGTCGTGCAGCCGGCCAATTACGGCTACGGCAGCGCCTGCAACGCGGGCGCCGCGGAGGCGCGGGCGCCCATCCTGCTGCTGCTGAACTCCGATGTGGTTCCGGCGCGGCGCGGCTGGCTGCGGCCGTTGCTCGGCATGCTCGAGGCCGCGCCGGATGTCGCCGCGGTGGGGCCGAAGCTGCTCTACGGCAACGACTCGCTGCAGCATGCTGGGCTCTACTTCGAGCGGCTCGGCGACGGCGGCGATTGGTACAACAGCCACTACTACAAGGGCCTGCCGCGCCATTTCCCGGCGGCGGATGTCGCGCGGGAGGTGCCGGGCATCACCGGCGCGGCCTTCTGCGTGCGGCGGGCGGCCTTCGAGGCGGTGGGCGGGGTTACCACCGACTATGTCGTCGGCGACTACGAGGATTCGGATCTCTGCCTGAAGCTGCGGGCGGCGGGGCATCGCATCGCCTACGTGCCGGGCTCGGAACTCTATCATTTCGAGCGGCAGTCGATCACGCTGCATGGCGGCTACGCCAAGACGCTGACGGCCGCCTATAACCGCGGCCTGCATCATCGCCGCTGGGCGGATGACATCGCGGCGCTGATGGCGCGGGATTGGCCGGCGGGCACGCTGCCGGGTGACGGGGCATGACGGCGATGCGCGTGCTCTTTCTCTGCCACAACCACCCGACGCTCCAGCCTGGCGGGACGGAAGTCTTCGCCCGCAACCTGTTCCGCGAGTTGCGCGACCGGCACGGGGTGGAGGGGCTGTTCCTCGCCGCCGTCACCAGCGCCCACCGCGAGCCGCTGCCGGGAACGGTGGTGCAGGCGGTCGGCCAGGCGACCGATGAGATGCTGCTCTGGCTGAACAGCTTCGACCGGTTCTTCCTGTCGCAGCCGGATACCTATGGGCTGGCGACGCTCGCCCCGCTGGTCGAGGCGCTGGCACCGGATGTGGTGCATGTCCACCACGCGCTGCAGCTCGGCACCGAGACCATCGACCTGGTGCGGCGGCTGGCGCCGCGGGCGCGCTTCGTCTTCACCGCGCATGACTTCTTCCCGATCTGTCCGCAGGAGGGGCAGCTGCTCACCACGGACGGGCGGCTCTGCTCGGGGCCGACGCTCGATGGCTGCCTGCGCTGCTTTCCGGACCGGGGGGCGACGGATATCGTCATGCGGCAGCTCGAGCTGCGTGATGCCTTCGCCGATTTCGACCATATCCTGGTGCCGAGCGCCTTCGCTCGCGGGCGCTATGTGGCGAGCGGATGGCCGGCAGAGCGTTTCAGCGTCATGCCGAACGGCGTGCCGGAGCTGCCGGCGGCGCCCTTCCGCGCGGCGCCGGATGGGCGGCGGGACCGGTTCGGCTTCTTCGGCCACATCAACCGGTTCAAGGGCAGCCTGATGCTGCTGCGCGCCTCGCTCCGGCTGAGCGAGGCGGGCGTCGCGCACCGCGTCACGCTGAACGGTGGCGCGGCCTACCAGTCCGATGCCTTCATGTCGGAGTTCAACGCCGCCCTCGCCGCGGCACCGGCGGCCAACTACCGCGGCGCCTATGTGGCCGAGGAGTTGGCCAGGCTGATGGAGCAGGTGGATTGGGTGGTGATCCCCTCCATCTGGTGGGAGAACGCGCCGCTCGTGGTGCAGGAAGCCTTCCGCCATCGCCGCCCGGTCATCTGCAGCGGCATCGGCGGCACGGCCGAGATGGTGCGCGACGGCGTCGACGGGCTGCATGCGCCGGTGAAGGACCCGGCCGGGCTCGCCGAGGTGATGCGCCGGGCAGTCGAGACCGAAGGGTTGTGGGAGCGGCTGGTCGAGGGCATCGCCCCGCCGGTGACGCTGGCCGAGACGGCTTACCGGCACCTTAAGTTGTATAAAGCTGCGCTGGCGGACGCTCCCCGTTAGAATGCAGCCCGATCCGGGGCGCCTGCCGCCCCGGGATGTCATCTGGTCGAGCGCACTGCCCTGACAGGGGCCTGCTCAAGGGAAGTTTTCGCCGATGCCGATGGATGCCACGCTGGCCGAGGAAGCCCCACCGGCGGGAGAGGCGGTCGCCCCCTCCGATCTGCGCGGGCTGATCGACAACGCCACGGCCGATCGCCTCTACGGCTGGGTCTGGGATGCGGCGCATCCGGGCTACCGGGTGACGGTGGAGCTGCGCCTGGCGGGCGAGGTGGTGGCCACCGGCATCGCCGGCAACCAGCGGCCGGACCTCGCCAGGCACGGCATCGGCGATGGCGGCCATGCCTTCGAGTTTGCCCTGCAGCGCCAGTGGTTCCGCCAGCTGCGGGATCTCACCGTCATCGCCCATGGCCGCGACGGCACCACCATGCAGGTGCCGGTGCATGCCCGCCGGCAGGAGGAGGCGCTGGTGCCGGCCACGGCCACGGCGCAGCTGCAGGTCGCGGCCGAGGCGCTGATCGGCGAGCAGGCCGCCATCCGGCAGGAGATGGAGGCGATGCGCCGGCGCATCGCCGGCCTGCCAAACAACGCGGCGCTCGAGGCCGTCGCCCAGGCCGGGCAGGAGATGCAGCGCCGGGTGGACACGATGGAGCTCTGGCTCACCCGGCTGGACGACAAGCTGGCGCAGCTCGCGGCGCCGCCGGAGCCGGGGGCGAAGGGCGGGGTCGATGTCTGGCAGGTGGTGCTGATCGCGCTGCTCGTCGGCCTCGGTTGCGGCGTCATGGCCTTCATCTTCGCCCGCTACGGGGCCTAGGCCCTTGGCCCGCGCGACGCTCGAGAGCGGCCTCCAGACCACGCTGTCGGAGGCGATGGCCTCCGTCCGGCACACGGTCCGGCGGCTGGTGGCCTTCCTGGTGATGCTGGGGCTCTTCGCCGCGGGCGCGGGCTTCGCCATGGTCGAGACGGGGGCGACGCTGCTGGTTTCCGTGCCGCAGACGCGGAGCGCGGAGACGGCCGTCACCATCCTCTGCGTCTGGGCGCTGCTGCTGGTGATCGCCGCGGCGCTCGGGCTGCACCAGGGGGCAGGGCTGCGGCGGCTCGGGCGGTTCGTCGCGGGGCGGCTGGGCGTGGCGACGGCGGTGGCCATGGCGCAGCGGGCCGGACGGCCGGAGGCGATCGGCAGCGCGGCGCTCGAGGATCTCGCCGTGTTGCGCCGGGGCGTCGCGGGGCTGGCCGCGCGGGCGCTGGTGCAGATCCTCGCCCTGCCGCTGCTGATCCTGCTCGCCTTCGCGGTGCATTGGGCCTTCGCCGTGCTGGCGATGCTGTTCTACGGCGTGGCCGGGCTGCTGAGCCATGCGCTGGTCGCCGCGCTGCGGCGGGAGATGGAGCTGATGCGGGCCGGCGGCGCGCAGGCGCAGGGCCTTGCCGCCGATGCGATGCGGGCCGGCGAGGCGATCCTCGCCATGGGAATGCTGCCGCGGCTCGCAGGGAGCCTGCTCTCGACCGAGGCGGAGGCGGCGGGCGAGGCCTTCCTCGCGCGGCGGCGGGCGAGCCGGCTGCGTTTCGGGCTGGATGCGGTGCTCGGCCTGTTCGGCGGCAGCTTCCTGTTCCTGATGGCCTTCCTCGTCCTGGGCGAAATGGCCGGGCGCAGCGTCGGGATGGGGTTTTTCTTCCTCACCTTCGCCCTGATCGGGCCCTTCGCCGCCTTCGCCGGCAGCAGCCGGGAGGTGGCGGAGGCGATGGCGGCCTGGCAGCGGCTGCGGCGGATGCTGGCGGAGACGCCGAGCTTCAACCGCGGCACGGCCTTCCCCTGCCCGCAGGCGCGGCTGGTGGCGGAGCACATGACCTTCACCTTCCGCGGACTGCAGCCGGTGCTGCTGCGCAATGTGGACCTGGCGCCCGAGCCGGGCGAGGCGGTGGCGATCGTCGGCCCTTCCGGCTGCGGCAAGTCGACGCTGCTGCGGGTGCTGGTCGGGATGTTCCCGCCCTCCGCCGGCGGCGTCTATCTCGACGGACATGCGGTGCACCAGTGGGACCGCGAGGCGCTGGCCGGGCATCTCGGCTTCCTGCCGCAGCAGCCGCTGCTCGGGCGCGGGACGGTGGCGGAGGTCATCGCCCGGCTCGGCACGCCGGACATGGCGCAGGTGCTGGAGGCGGCGCGGCGGGCGGGGGTGCATGAGGCGGTCGCCGCCCTGCCGCTCGGCTATGCGACGCCGGTGGACGGGGCCTGGCCGCTCTCGATGGGGCAGCAGCACCGGCTGGCGCTGGCCCGGGCGCTCTATCGGCGGCCGCGGGTGCTGGTACTGGACGAGCTGGCCGCCGGGCTGGATGCGGCGGGCGAGGCGGAAGTGATCTTCCTCCTCGCCGAGTTGCGGCGGGAGGGGGTGGCGGTCGTCTTCACGACGCATCGGCCGGCGCTGGTCGGCGCGGCGGACCGGGTGCTGGCGCTGCGCAACGGCTCGCTGGTGCGGGCGGGGGCGCAGGACGGCCCGCCGCGGCTCGGCGCGGCGGCGCAGGCGCCGATGCTGCCGGGGCGGAAGGCGGCGGCGGCATGAGCGCGAGCATCTCCAACCGGCGCAGCTGGCTGCGGGCCATGGGGCTCGGGCCGGGAAGCGTGCTGGCGATCCTGCTGCTGAGCCTTGGCGGCGTGCTCGGCCTGTTCGACCTGGTGCTCAGCGTCGCGCACATCACCGATGGCGTACTGGAGAGCAAGAACGGCAACACGGTGCTGGCGCTGCTGCTGGTCTTCGCGCTGGCGACGCTGCTCTCGGCCTATTACCGCCACCGGCGCGAGGCGCTGCTGCAGGCGATGGCGGAGCGGCTCGGCCTCGCGCTGCGGGCGGAGGCGCTGCAGGCGGCGATCCGGCGGGCGGCGCGGCGCGACATGGTGGCGGGGCTCGGCGTGCTGCAGGACGTCGCGGCGGCGCAGCGCCTCATCGCGGGCGAGGCGGTGGCGGGGCTGCTCGACCTCGCGGGCGCAGCGGCGGCGGTCGCGCTCGTCTTCCACCTGAATCCGGGCTTCGGCTGGATCCTCCTGGCGGGGATGGCGGCGACGGCGGTGCTCGCCCTGGTGCTGCAGCGGGTGGCGGGGCCGGCCGGGGCCAAGGCGGAGGCGGAGATGGGCGCCGCGGCGCATGAACTCGCCGGGCAGCTCGTGCACGCCGACCTGGCGCGCGGGCTCGGCCAGGTGCCGGCACTGCTGGCGCGCTGGCAACAGCGCTCCGAGGCGGCGCTCGGCCTTGCGGAGCTGGCGGAGGCGCGGGGGGATGCGCTGCGCGAGCTGCAGGCGCTGGCCGCGGCGCTGACCGCGATCGGGCTGATCGGCTTCGGCATCCTTGAGATCATCGAGGGGCGGGGGACGATCGGGCTGGTGCTCGGCGCCGTGCTGCTCGGGCAATTCGCGCTGCGGCCGCTGGCCGGGCTGGTGCAGCATTTCGAGGCCTGGCAGGCCGGGACGCGCGCCTGGGGGCGGCTGCGCCGGGCGCTGGCGGAGGAGGCGGAGGTCGTCGCCCGGCCGCCGGTCGCCGGGGCGCCGGACGGGCTGGTCGCCGAGGGGCTCGGCTTCCACCCGGCGGGACCGGACCGGCCGATCCTCGCCGGGCTCGGCTTCGCCCTGGCGCCGGGGGAGGTGCTGCTGGTCGAGGGCGGCAACGGCGCGGGCAAGACGACGCTGCTGCGCCTCCTCCTCGGCCTGGTGCCGCCCGATGCGGGGCGGGTGCTGCTCGACGGGCAGGACACCTGCTTCTGCGACCGCAGCGTGCTCGGGGCGCGGATCGGCTACCTGCCGCAGGATATCCAGCTGCTGGAGGCGGATATCTTCACCAATATCGGCCGCGGGCCGGGGGCGCCGGCGGAGCTGGTGGTGGCCGCGGCGCGGATGGCTGGCGCGCATGAGATGATCGGCCGGCAGCCGATGGGCTACCAGACCCAGGCGGGCAACAGCGCCGGGCTCTCGGCCGGGCAGCGGCGGCTGGTCGGGCTGGCGAGGGCGCTCTACGGCATGCCGCGGCTGCTGGTGCTGGACGAGCCGGAGATCGGCCTCGACGGCGCGGCGCGGCGGGCGATGCGGGCGGCGGTGAGCCAGGCGAGCGCGGCGGGTGCTGTCGTGATCCTGGTGACGCATGAGCCGGCGACCTGGGCGGACCTCGCCGGGCACCGGCTGCGGCTGGAGGCGGGCGGCGGGTTCGAATGGCTCGCCGGCGGGCCTGGCGAGGCAGGAATGGAGCAGCATCGTGCAGCAGCTGGTTAAGCATGGCGAGGCCGCGGCGCTGCCGGCCTCCCTCCCCCAGGAGTCGCTGCAGAAGCAGCTGGAGCGGGCGGTGCAGAGCCCGCCGGTCCATCGGCTGGTGCGGCGCTCGCTGCTGACGCTCGCCATCACCCTGCTGCCGATCGCGGGCTGGGCGACGATGACCGTCGCCGAGCGGGCGGTGCTGGCCGGCGGGCAGCTCGTGCCCGAGGGGCGGCGGAAGACCGTCAACCTGCTGGAGCCGGGCATCCTGCGCCGGCTGCTGGTGCAGGAAGGGACGATGGTGCAGGCCGGGCAGCCACTGCTGCAGCTCGACGTGACGCAGGCGGAGGCGACGGCAGGGCAGGCCAAGGCGGCCTATTGGAGCGGGCGCGCGCGCATTGCCCGGCTGCGGACGGAGCAGGCGGAGCAGAGGCAGCTCGCCTTCCCGGTCGATCTCGAGGCGGAGGCGAAGGCGGATCCGGCGATCCAGGTCTTCCTCCGCGCCGAGCAGGCGCTGTTCGCGGCGCGCTGGGCGAATTTCGACGGACAGGTCGGCGTGCAGGAGCGGGCCATCACCCAGCTGCAGGAGCAGGTGGCCGGCGCGCAGGCGCAGCGCGAGGGTGCCGGACGGCAGCTGATGGCCGTGCGGGAGCAGATCGCGGGCTACAACCGGCTGCTGACGCAGGGCTATGCCTCGCGCTTCACCGTGTTGAACCTGCAGCAGCAGGAGGCGGGCTTCGTCGCCACGATCGGGCAGGCGAATGCGCAGGAGGCGCAGCTGCGCGAGGGCATCATCCAGGCGCAGCGGCAGCTCGAGGGGCTGCGGCTGACGCGGCTCTCCGAGATCGCCAACGACATGCAGGCCACCGAGGCGACGACGGCCGCGGCGCTGCAGCAGCTGCGCGCGGCGCAGGACGTGCTGAACCGGCGCGAGGTGCTGTCGCCGGAGGCCGGCACGGTGACGAACATCCAGGCTTTCACCCCAGGGGCGACGATCCAGACCGGGCAGCCGATCCTCGACCTGGTGCCGCTGAACGACCGGCTGGTGATCGAGGGGAGGGTGCAGCCGACGGATATCGAGCAGGTCGCAGTCGGGCAGCGGGCGAATATCCGGCTGAGCAGCTACCGCACGCGCAACGTGCCGATGCTGCAGGGGCAGGTGATCGTCGTCGGCGCCGATGTGCAGGTGCCGCCGAACAACAACGGCAACCCGTATTTCCTCGTGCGGGTGGAGTTCGATCCTGGGCAGCTGGACTCGGTGCCGGACCTGGCGCCGGTCGCGGGCATGCCGGCGGAGCTGTACATCCTCGGCGAGCGACGCACGCCCTTCGCCTATCTCTGGGGCCCGCTGAGCGCTGCGGCGCGGCGCGCCCTGCGGGATTAGGAGGGGCGAGAGGCCCCTCCCCTCACCGCCGCTGCGAAGCCTGGGCGATGTAGTTGTCGAAGGACAGCTCCGCCACGCGGAACCAGGCCCGCATGTCGTCGCGCGACTTCGACCAGGCGGCGTGGATCCTGGCGTATTCCGGGCTCCTTTGGGCGAGCTCCGCCTCGAGCGCCATGGCCTCGCGGTAGCAGGCATCCATCACCTCGCGCGGGAAGCCGCGGAGCTGGGTGCCGCTGGCCAGCAGGCGGCGCAGCGCCTCGGGGTTGCGGGTGTCGTAGCGGGCGACCATCCAATGCGTCGCCTCGGCGGCGGCGGTGCGGATGGCGGCCTGATAGCTCTTCGGCAGGGCGTTCCACTGCTCGAGATTGGCGACGAAGGTGGTGTTGGCCGCGCCCTCCCACCAGGCGGGGTAGTAGTAGAAGGGCGCCACCTTGTTGAAGCCGAGCTTCTCGTCGTCATAGGGGCCGAGCCATTCGACGGCGTCGATCGTGCCGCGCTCGAGCGCCGGGTAGATGTCGCCGCCGGCGAGCTGCTGCGGCACGCCGCCGACGCGTTGGAGCACGGTGCCGCCGAGGCCGGCGATGCGCATCTTGAGGCCGCGCAGGTCCTCGACGGTCCTGACCTCCTTGCGGAACCAGCCACCCATCTGGGCGCCGGTGGTGCCGAGCGGCAGCGCGTAGGTGTTGTACTGGCGGAAGAGCTCGTTCAGCAGGTCGATGCCGCCGCCTTCATACATCCAGGCATTCTGCTGACGGGTGTTGAGGCCGAAGGGCACGCCGGTGGCGAAGGCGAAGGCCGGGTTCTTGCCGACGTAGAAGGAGGCGGTGGTGTGGCAGCACTCCACCGTGCCGGCCTGGACGGCATCCAGCGCCTGGAGGGCGGGGACAACCTCGCCGGGACCGAAGACGCGGATCTGGAAGCGGTCCTCCGTCAGCTCGGCGACGGTGCGGGCGAAGACTTGGGCGGCGCCGTGGATGGCATCGAGCGAGGTCGGGTAGCTGCTGGTCAGGCGCCAGCGGAGCGCGGGCGCAGTCTGCGCGAGGGCGGGCGTCGCCAGGGTGGCGGCGAGCGCGGTCTGGCCGAGGATGGCTCTGCGGTTCATCTCTGGGTTTCCTCCGGGTACTTTCGGAGGCGGGAAGAACCATGGATGGGGCCGCCGGGGAAGTCCCCGGCTGGTGGATTGCGCCGAGGGGTATAAGCTCCGGCAAAACCCGGGGGAGCGTCCGCCATGCTGGATGACGAGGTGCGGGTCTATTGGATGACCGGCTGCACCAGCTGCCTGCGCACCAAGGAGTTCCTGGCGCGCCACCGGGTGCCCTTCGCCTCGCGCAATGTGCTCGCCGACGAGGCGGCCTATGCGGAGCTGGAGCGCTTCGGCCTGCGCCAGGTGCCGATCGTGACGCGCGGCGAGGCCTGGGCCAATGGGCAGGTGCTGCGCGACGTGGCGGAGCTGGTCGGGATCGATCTCGGGGCGCCGCAGATCCTGCCTGTGGCGGAGCTCAGGCGGCGGCAGGAGGCGATCCTCGGCGGGGCGCGGCGCTTCGCGGCGCAGCTGCCGGAGGCGAGCCTCGCGACGCTGCTGCCGGACCGGCCGCGCTCCCATGCCGACCTCGTCTACCACATCGTCAACATCGTCGATGCCTTCCTCGAGCATGAGGCGGGGATCCCGCTCCGCTACGAGGCCTATTTCCGCCTGCCGCCCCGGGCCGAGAAGGCCGCGCTGCTGGCCTATGGGGCGGATGTGGAGGGGCGGCTCGCGGCCTGGTTCGCCGGGCCCGGGCGCGGGCGGGATTGGACGGAGGCGGCGCAGGTCTATTACGGGCGGCAGTCGCTGCACGAGTTCCTCGAGCGGACGGTCTGGCACAGCGGACAGCACACGCGGCAGCTGATCTGGGTGCTGGAGCGGATGGGAATCGAGCCCGAGGGAAAGCTGGGGCCGGAGGTCTTCGCCGGCCTGCCGATGCCGGAGGAGGTGTGGGGATGAAGCTCGGGCTCTCGATCGGCTATTCGAATGCACGGCTGGACGTGCCCGTCGCGCTGATCCAGCGGGCGGAGGAGCTTGGGTACGATTCCGTCTGGACGGCGGAGGCCTATGGCTCGGATGCGGTCTCGCCGCTCGCCTATCTGGCGGCGGTGACGAAGCGCATCAGGCTCGGCACGGGCGTGATGCAGCTCGCCGCCAGGACGCCGGCGAATGCGGCGATGTGCGCGGGCACGGTGGACAGCCTTGCAGGCGGCGGGCGCTTCATCGCGGGGCTCGGGGTGAGCGGCCCGCAGATCGTCGAGGGCTGGTACGGACAGCCCTGGGGCAAGCCCTACTACCGGGTGAAGGACTATGTGGCGATCATGCGGAAGATCTGGGCGCGCGAGGCGCCGGTGACGCATGACGGGCCGGAGATCCCCCTGCCCTATACCGGCCCCGGCGCGCTCGGCATCGGCAAGCCGCTGAAGTCGATCCTGCACATGAACCCAAGCATCCCCGTCTATCTGGGGACGGAGACGGATGCGATGGTGCGGCTGACGGGCGAGATCGCGGATGGGTGGCTGGCGCTCGGCTTCGTCCCCGGCACGCTGCCGCATTTCATGCCGCTGCTGGAGGAGGGCTTCCGCCGGGCGGAAAAGGCGACGGGCCGGCCGAAGACGCGGTCGGATTTCACCATCCATGCGAGCGTGCATGTCGAGGTCTCGGACGACGTGCGCGGGGCGCTGGCGAAGCTGAAGCCCGAGATCGCGCTTTATGTCGGCGGCATGGGGCACAAGGACAAGAATTTCCACCGCGACATGATGGAGCGGCGCGGCTTCGGCGGGGCGGCGGCGCGCATCCAGGAGCTCTATCTGGCAGGACGGAAGGAGGAGGCGATCGCCGCCGTGCCGGACGACTGGGTGGACATGAAGTCGCTGGTTGGGCCGCCGGCGCGGATCAAGGAAAGGTTCAAGGCCTGGGCGGAGAGCGGGGCGGATGCGCTCAGCGTTCGCTCGCGCCAGCCCGCGGCGATCGAGGTCATGGCGGAGGCGGCGGGGCTGGCTCCGGCGGGAGGCATGGCATGAGCGAGGCAGTGCTCTTCGAGGTGGTGGAGCCGCATGTCGCGCTCGTCACCATCAACCGGCCGGAGGCGCGGAACGCGGTGAATGCCGCGGTCGCCGCCGGGCTCGAGGCCGCGGTCGACCGGGCGGAGGCAGACCCGGAGATCTGGGCCGTGGTGCTGACCGGGGCGGGGCCGCACGCCTTCTGCGCCGGGGCCGACCTGAAGGAGGTCTCGGCCGGGCGGAGCGCGGGGCTGGCGACGGAGCGGCATGGCTTCGCCGGCTTCGTCCGGGCGGCGCGGACGAAGCTCTGGATCGCGGCGGCGCAGGGGCATGCGCTGGCGGGCGGGCTGGAGCTGCTGCTGGCCTGCGACATGGCCGTCGCGGCGGAGACGGCCAATCTCGGCCTGCCGGAGGTGAAGCGGAGCCTGGTCGCGGCGGCGGGCGGGGTGTTCCGGCTGCCGCGTGCGCTGCCGAAGGCCATCGCCCTCCAGATGATTGCAACCGGCGAGCCGATCCCGGCATCGCTCGCCCTGCAGCATGGGCTGGTGAATGCGGTGGTGCCGGCGGCGGATGTCCGGGAGGCGGCGCTCGGCCTTGCACGGCGCGTCACCGCCAATGCGCCGGTGGCGGTGCGGGAGAGCCTCGCCATCGCGCGGCAGGCCCTCGTCCTGGACGACGAGGCGCTCTGGCGGATGAGCCGCGAAGCGAGCGCGCGCATCAAGGAAACCGAGGATTTCCAGGAAGGCCCGCGAGCCTTCGTGGAAAAGAGGCCGCCGCGCTGGGTCGGGAGATAGGATCCGGCGCGGAGGGGGTTTTGGGGAGGAGAGACAGAATGAAGCGCAGAACGCTTCTCGCCGGGATGACGCTCGCCGCGCCGGCACTGGCGCAGGGCGAGCGATGGCCGAGCCGGGAGATCAGCCTCGTCACCGGCTTCGGGCCGGGCGGCGGCACGGATGTCGTGGCGCGGGCCATCGCCGCGCATATGGAGCGGACGCTCGGCGTCGCCATCCCGGTGCGCAACACGCCGGGGGCGGGCGGGACGCTCGGGCCGGGGCGGATCGCGCAGTCGCGGCCGGATGGCTATACCTTCGGCCTGGTCGGGCTCTCGGCGCTGGTGGTGGCGCCGCTGACGATGGAGGTGCCCTACAAGCCCTGGGAGAGCTTCGACTTCCTCGGCTGCACATCGGAATTGCGGATCGGCGTGCCGGTCGGGCCGTCCATGCCGAATGTCCGGACGCTGGCGGATTTCATCGCGGAGGGGAAGCGGCGGCCGATCACCGTCGCCAGCACCAACCCGGGCTCGGCCGTCAGCTTCTTCGACTTGGCGCGGCTGGCGGGCATCCAGATCAGCTATGTGCCCTTCGGCAGCATCGCCGAGGCGGCGAGCCAGGTCGCGGGCGGGCATGTCGACACCTACACCGGCACCTCGGAGATGATCGGGCTGGTGCGCGGCGGGCAGCTCCGGATGCTGGCGAGTGCCAGCGTTGATCGCTGGCCGGACTTCCCGGATGTGCCGACGCTGATCGAGCAGGGCTACGAGACGGCGACGCGGCAGCTCATCATCTGGGCCGGGCCGGCGGGGATGCCGGCGCCGGTCCGCGAGCGGCTGGAGGCGGCGCTGATGGCGGCGGCGCGGGACCCGGAGGTGCAGGCGCGCCAGGCGGCGGGCGGCATCGCCAGCCGGGTGATCGAGGGGGCGCGGACCCTGGCCGCGATCCGCGAGGTGCAGCCGGGGGTGGAGGCGGCGCTCATCGCCTCCGGCATGAGCCGGAAGCGAAGCTGATCAGGCGGCGCGCGGGTTGCGCTGCCAGATGGCGTAGTTCAGCGCGCCGGCGAAGGTCACCCAGGCGAGGTAGGGCACCATCAGCCAGGCCGCCGTCGCGCTGATCGGGGCGAAGAGGAGGATGCAGCCGAGGATGGAGAGCCAGAGCAGCACCAGCTCGGCGAAGGCGAGGTCCGGCCGGCGCATCCCGAAGAAGACGCCGGACCATCCCGCATTCAGCAGGAGCTGCACGGCGTAGAGGCCGAGCGCGGGGCCGAAGCCCACCTCGCGCCATACCAGCCAGCCGGCGATGGCGATCAGGATGTAGAGCAGCGTCCAGGCCGGGGCGAAGAGCCAGTTGGGCGGGTTCCAGCTCGGCTTCGACAGGTTCTCGTACCAGTCGTCCGGGCGGAAGACGGCGCCCGAGCAGGCGACGAGGAAGCAGGCGGCGAAGAAGCCGAGCAGGGGGAGAAAGTTGTCCATGCGGGCAGGATAGCGCATTCCGGCGGAGTGGTTGCCCCCCTCCGCGTCCGCGGCCATGCTCGCGGCGACTGACAGGGGAGGATGCGGCCATGGGCGAGGCGCCTGAATTCGATGCCGCGCGGCTGGATGGCTTCCTGCGCCGGGCGATCCTTGGGCTTGCGGGCGAGATGGCGGTCGAGCGCATCTCGGGCGGGCAATCCAACCCGACCTTCTTCGTCAGCTATGCCAATCGCCGCCTGGTGCTGCGGAAGAAGCCGCCGGGCGAGGTGCTGCCCTCGGCCCATGCCGTCGACCGGGAGGCACGGGTGCTGCGGGCGTTGGCGGGGAGCGATGTGCCGGTGCCGCCGGTGGTGCTGTTCCATGAGGGGGCGGAGGTGGTCGGGACGCCCTTCTATGTGATGGAGCGGGTGGAGGGGCGGGTGTTCGGAACCTGCGACCTGCCCGGGGCATCGGCCGGGGAGCGGAGGGCGATGTACCTCTCCTTCGCCGAGACGCTGGCGCGGCTGCACGATGCCGATTGGCAGGCGGCGGGGCTCGAGGGGTTCGGGCGGCCGGGAAGTTACTTCGAGCGGCAGGTCGGGCGCTGGACGAAGCAGTGGGAGGGGCAGCGCTTCCGCGACATCCCGGAGCTGGCCGAGCTGGCGGGGTGGGTCGCGGCGCATATCCCGCCCGATGACGGCGAGGCGAGCATCGTCCATGGCGACTACCGGCCGGGCAACGTGATGTTCGCCCCGGACGGGCCGCGGGTGGTGGCGGTGCTGGACTGGGAGCTCTCGACCATCGGGCATCCGCTGGCGGACCTCGCCTTCAGCACCATCCCCTGGCGGAGCACGCCGGAGGAGTATGGCGGGATGCGGGGGCTCGACCTCGCGGCGCTCGGGATACCGGCGGAGGAGGAGTATGTGGCGCATTACTATGCCTGCCGCAGGACGCCGGCGCCGCGCCTCGCGCCCTTCCACCGGGCCTTCGCCATGTTCCGCTTCGCGGTGATCTTCGAGGGAATCGCGGTGCGGGCGCGGACGGGGACGGCGGCGGCGGCGGATGCGGCGAAGGTCGGGGAGCTGTCGGTGGCCTTCGCGCGGCGGGGACTGGAGTGCATCGAGGCGTAGCGGCACCCGGAGGCGCCGCCACGGCGATCCTTCACATCCCGCCGATATAGTTCGGCCCGCCGCCCCCTTCCGGGGTGCGCCAGTCGATGTTCTGCGTCGGGTCCTTGATGTCGCAGGTTTTGCAGTGGACGCAGTTCTGCGCGTTGATGACGAGGCGCGCGCCGCCATCGCCCGCCTCGACATCGCCGCCGGGGCCGGTGGCCTCGGGGTCGGGCGTGCCCTTCAGCTCGCGCTCGGCATCGGGGCCGACGGCCTCGTAGACGGCGGCGGGGCAGTAGCGGCTCTCGGGGCTGCGGAACTGGTCCCAGTTCACGCCCTTCCAGCGGCCCGGGTCGCGGAGCTGGAGGTGGGCGGGCTGGTTCTCCTCATGGTTGGTGTTGGAGAGGAAGACCGAGGAGAGGCGGTCGAAGGTCAGCACGCCGTCCGGCTTCGGGTATTCGATGCGCTTCGCCTGGGAGGCGGGCTTCAGCGTCTCGTGGTCGGCATGGTGCGGCCAGGTCCAGGGCGCCTTGCCGCGGAAGACATAGGTGTCGAGCGCGGCGCTCGCCATGCCGCCCCAGAAGCCGTACTTGGCGAAGCCCGGGCGGATGTTGCGGACGCCCTTCAGCTCCGCCCAGACCCAGCTGCCCTCGAGGGCGGCGGGGTAGCTGTCGAGCACGGCGGGGCGGGTTTCCTCCGCGATGGCGGCGGCGGCGGCCTCGGCGGCGAGCATGCCGGTCTTCATGCTGGTATGCGTGCCCTTGATCTTCGGCACGTTGAGGAAGCCGGCGCAGTCGCCAATCAGGGCGCCGCCGGGGAAGACCAGCTTCGGGATCGCCTGGAAGCCGCCCTCGTTCAGCGCCCGGGCGCCATAGGCGACGCGCTTGCCGCCCTCCAGCATCGCCCGGACCGTCGGGTGCGTCTTGAAGCGCTGGAACTCGTCGAAGGGCGAGAGCCAGGGGTTGGAATAGTCGAGGCCGACGACGAAGCCGATCGAGACCAGGTTCTCGCCCAGCATGTAGAGCCAGGAGCCGCCATAGGTGTCCGAGGTCAGCGGCCAGCCCGTCGAGTGCCAGACGAGGCCGGGCTTGTGCTTCTCCTTCGGGATTTCCCAGAGCTCCTTGACCCCGAGCGCATAGGTCTGCGGCGCGACGCCCTGGCGCAGGTCGTAGCGCTCGACGAGCTGCTTGGTGAGCGAGCCGCGGCAGCCCTCGGCGAAGAGGGTGTAGCTGGCGCGCAGTTCCATCCCCGGCTCATAGGCCGGACCCTTGGTGCCGTCCTTCTGGATCCCCGCCACGCCGGCGACGACGCCCTTCACCTGCCCGTCCTCGATGATCGTCTCGGAGGCGGAGAAGCCCGGATAGATCTCGACGCCGAGCGCCTCGGCCTTGGCGCCAAGCCAGCGGCAGACATTGCCGAGCGAGACGATGTAGTTGCCGTGATTGTTCATCTGCCGCGGCGTCGGCATCCTGATCGCGCGCGTCGCCGTCAGCAGCATGAAGCGGTCATCGGTCGCGGGCGTCGAAAGTGCCGGCGGGTCCTCGCGCCAGTCGGGCAGCAGCTCGTCGAGGGCGCGGGGCTCGAGCACGGCGCCCGAGAGGGTATGGGCGCCGATCTCGCTGCCCTTCTCGACAAGGCAGACCGTGGCATCGGGCGCGACCTGCTTGAGGCGGATCGCAGCGGCAAGGCCGGCGGGCCCGCCCCCCACGATCAGCACATCGAATTCCATTGCTTCGCGCTCTTCGGCCCCGGACATGCCTGGCTCCTCCTGGTTCACCCCGCATGTAGCGTCGCTTCGGGTTGCACGGAACCCCGGAGGCAGGAATATAGGCCGTGAACGGGGGCACGGATGGAGGCGGAGACACAGGACGCGCTGATCGCGGCGCTCCGGCTGCAGCTCGACTGGGGCGTCGACGAGGCGCTCGAGGGGGAGCCGCAGGACCGGGTGGCGCGGCTGCCCGAGCGGACGGAGGCGCCGGCGGCACCCCCTCTCAGCCCGGCCCCGGCTCCCCTGCGCGCCCAGCCGTCGCTTTTGCCAGCGAGCGCGGCGGGCACGCGGGCGCAGGAGCTGGCGGCCGGGGCCGGCAGCCTCGCCGCGTTGCGCGAGGCCATGGCACGGTTCGAGGGCAGCCCGCTCAAGGAGACGGCGATGAACCTCGTCTTCGCCGATGGCGTGCCGGAGAGCGGGCTGATGTTCATCGGCGAGGCGCCGGGGGCGGATGAGGACCGGCTAGGGCGGCCCTTCGTCGGCGTCTCCGGCCAGCTGCTCGACCGGATGCTGGCCTCGGTCGGGCTCAGCCGGGAGCGGGACTTCTACATCACCAACATCCTGCCCTTCCGCCCGCCCGGCAACCGGACGCCGACGGATGCGGAGATCGCGCTCTTCCTGCCCTTCATCCTGCGCCATGTCGAGCTGGCGCGGCCGCGCCTGCTGGTGCTGCTCGGCGGCGTCTCGGCCAAGGCCTTGCTGCGCTCGCGGGAGGGAATCACCAGGCTTCGCGGACGTTGGCATCAAGTAACGGTCGGCGATGCGCAAGCCTTGCCGGCGCTCGCCACCTTGCATCCTGCCTATCTGTTGCGAACGCCCTCGGCCAAGCGCGAGGCCTGGAGCGACCTGCTGATGCTGCGGCGGAGGATCGACGGCACCGATTAGATGCCAACGGGATTGTTATACATGCCTGTGGCTCCGGGATGCCCGGCAATTCACGCCGCGGTGGAAACTGTCTCATCCTTGTCCCGTAATTGAGGGGTTGCGCTCCACTGCTCGCGACCGCTAACGGGAACGGGCCATGCGCGCGATCAGACCCATGGCCCGTGGCTCCCTTCGCCCCCTGCTCCGCGGGGTCCTGCTGGGGGCGGCGCTGACGGCGGGGGCCACGGCCTCGGCCCAGGCGCAGAGGGCCGCAGCCTCGACCGCCATTCCGGCCCCGTCCGGCCAGACCGCGATGATCCTGCCGCGCCCTGCCACGCCCGGCGGGGTGGCCGGCCTGCCGCAGGTGCTCGCCCCCTCCGAGGTGGCGCGGCTCAGGCGGGTGTTCGAGGCGCAGGCGGCGGGCGACCTCGCCCTGGCGGAGCGGGAGACGGAGCGGCTGGAGGACCGGCGGCTGCTCGGCGCCGTGCTCGCCGATCGCTGGCTGCGGCCGGCGGCGCGGCCGAGCCCGGCGGCGCTGCAATCCTGGCTGGCGCATTACCCCGATCATCCGGACGCGTTGCGGATCCATCAGCGCCTCGCCGAGTTGCTGCCGCGGGGCACTGCGCTGCCGGCCCCGCCCGATGCGGCCGGGGCGCTGCCGCCCGACCAGTCGCTGGCGCCGGAGGAGCGGGACGGCGCGGCCGTGATCCGCAACCCGGCGCTCGACCGGGCGGTGCGGGACCGGGCGCGGGAGGGGAATGCGGCGGCGGCGCTCGGGCTGATCGCCAGGACCCGGGGGGTTTCTCCAGCCTATGCGGCGCTGCTGCGGGCGGATCTCGCCATCGGCCTGTTCCGCGCCGGGCGGGATGAGGAGGCCTTCCGCATCGCCTCGGAGACGCTGCGGCAGGCGCCGGGTAACAGCGAGAATGGCGTGGCCGCCTTCGCCGCCGGGCTCGCGGCCTGGGGGATGGCGCGCTACGACCTCGCGCTGCCCTATTTCGAGCGCGCGGCGCGGACCGAGGCGGCGGCGCCGGCCCTGCGGTCGGCGGCCGCCTTCTGGACCGGGCGGGCGGCGGTCAGGGCGCGGCAGCCGCAGCTCTACGTGTCCTGGATGACCCAGGCGGCGCAGGAGCCGCGGACCTTCTACGGCCAGGTGGCGCGGCGGGCGCTCGGGCTGCCCAACAAATTCGCCTGGGAGGGCGAGCTGGCCGGCGAGGCGGAGACCGCGGCGCTGGCCGAGACCGCCGGCGGCTGGCGGGCGCTGGCGCTGCTGCAGATCGGCCAGGGCGCACGGGCCGAGGCGGAGTTGCGGCAGCTCTGGGGGCAGGCGCGGAACAACCCCACGCTGGTCCGGGCGATGCTCGCCGTCGCCTCGGCGGCGGGGATGAACGGGCTTGCATCCCAACTCGCCGCAGCGAGCCAGGGGGCGGATGGCCGGCCGCGCGACTTCGCGCGCTTCCCGCTGCCGCGGCTGCAGCCGCAGGGCGGGTTCCGCGTCGATCCTTCGCTACTGTACGCGCTGGCCTTGCAGGAGAGCCGCTTCGACGCCGCCGCCGTCTCGCCGGCGGGGGCGCGGGGGCTGATGCAGCTGATGCCGGCGACGGCGAGCTATGTGGCGGGAGACCCGTCGCTCTCGGCGGAGAACCGGGACCGGCTGCATGATCCGGGCTTCTCGCTCGATCTCGGGCAGCGCTACGTGCATTACCTGGCGCGTCACGAAGGGGTGGAGGGCAACCTCATCCGGCTGCTCGCGGCCTACAACGCAGGGCCGGGCAACCTGCAGAAGTGGCTGCCGGCGAACGGGCACCGGGACGACCCCTTCCTCTTCATCGAGGCCATCCCGATCGACGAGACCCGGGCCTTCGTGCAGCGGGTGATGGCCTATTCCTGGATCTATGCCAGCCGGCTCGGCCTGCCGGCGCCGAGCCTCGACCAGCTCGCGGCCGGCAGCGTGCCGAGATTCGCTCAGCCTGAGGAGGTCGCCGCCATGCTGCGCCGGCGGCCGTCTGCGCTACGGTAGCGCCCGAACGAGATCACGGAGCGCCAGCCATGCCGATCGACGAGAGCCTGCCCTTCATCCCGGTGAACATCGCCGTCCTCACCGTCTCCGACACGCGGGACCTGGCGTCCGACCGCTCCGGCCAGACCCTGCAGGAGAGGATCGAGACCGCGGGGCATCGCTGCGTCACGCGGGAGATCGTCCGCGACGAGGCGGATGCGATCGAGGCGGTGCTCAGGCGCTGGATCGCGGACCCCGCCATCGATTGCGGGATCACCACCGGCGGGACGGGCATCACCGGCCGCGACGTGACGCCGGAGGCGTTCAAGCGGGTGCTGGAGAAGGAGATCGAGGGCTTCGGCGAGCTGTTCCGCATGCTCAGCTACCGCAAGATCGGCACCAGCACGATGCAGAGCCGGGCGATCGGCGGGGTGGCGGAGGGGACCTATTTCTTCGCCCTGCCCGGCTCGACGGGGGCCTGCAAGGATGCCTGGGACGACATCCTGCTGTTCCAGCTCGATGCCCGGCACCGGCCCTGCAACCTGGTGGAGCTGATGCCGCGGCTGAAGGAGCATATGCGGGCGGCCTGACGTATCCCCTTGCCTTCGCAGCTGCGAAGGCGCATGTAGTCGTCACCGGCGGCGCCATGCCCCGGTGGTGCCCGGCCGCGTGAGCGGCCACCCTGTCCGGTTTCAGTCCGCGCGCGGCCCTCCCGGCCGCCTTTGCTGGGCGAAGCGGGACCCGGTCGAACTGCCGGCGCACAGGAAGCCATCTTCCGGATCGACCCAGCCACGCGGGGTCTCCACCTGAAACCCCGCGGCGACCCATGACCGGGTCCGCGTCAGGCGCCGCGTGTCTGGGATACTCCATTTCGTGACAAGCTTCACCGAACTCGGCCTCGCCACGCCGCTCCTGCGCGCGCTCGACGAGGCCGGCTATACGACGCCGACGCCGATCCAGGAGCAGGCGATCCCGCTCGTGCTCCAGGGGCGCGATATCCTCGGCATCGCCCAGACGGGGACGGGCAAGACGGCGGCCTTCGCGCTGCCGATCCTGCACCAGCTCGCGGCCAAGGGCGGCCGGCCGCCGCGCGGCGGCAGCCGGGTGCTGGTGCTCTCGCCGACGCGCGAGCTCGCCACCCAGATCGCCGACAGCTTCAAGAGCTATGGCGCGCATCTCGGCTTCAGCGTGACGACCGTCTTCGGCGGCGTGCCGCATGGCGGGCAGCGCCGGGCGCTGGCGGCGGGCATCGACGTGCTGGTGGCGACGCCCGGCCGCCTGCTCGACCACATGGCGGCCGGCACGGCACGGCTCGACCGCGTCGAGGTGCTGGTGCTGGATGAGGCGGACCAGATGCTGGACAAGGGCTTCCTGCCCGCCATCCGCAAGCTGATCCCCACCCTGCCGAAGGCGCGGCAGACCCTCTTCTTCTCCGCCACCATGCCGACCGAGATCGGCCGGCTGGCCGGCGAGCTGCTGCGCGACCCGGCGCGGGTCGAGGTGGCGCCGGTCGCCACCACCGCCGAGCGCGTGGCGCAGCGCATCCTCCATGTCGAGACGGCGCGGAAGCGCCTGCTGCTGGCGCGGCTGCTGAAGGGCGAGGGCGTCGGCCGCACGCTGGTCTTCGCCCGCACCAAGCATGGCGCGGATCGCGTCGTGAAGCAGCTGGCCCAGGACGGGCTCTCGGCCAATGCCATCCATGGCAACAAGAGCCAGGGGCAGCGCGAGCGGGCCCTGCAGGAGTTCCGCGAGGGCTCGGCGCCGATCCTGGTGGCAACCGATATCGCGGCGCGCGGCATCGACGTCGATAACGTGACCCATGTGGTGCAGTACGACCTGCCGGACGTGCCGGAGAGCTATGTCCACCGCATCGGTCGTACGGCGCGGGCCGGCGCCTCGGGCGAGGCGGTGGCGCTGGTCGCGGCGGAGGAGCTGGACAAGCTCTGGGCCGTCGAGAAGCTGATCCGCACGGCGATCCCGGCGGAGGACCACCGGCAGGACCAGTCGAGCCCGGTGGCGCGGCCGGTGCACACGGGCCGCCCGGCCGGGCGGCCCCAGGGGAACCGCGACGGGCACCGGGGCGGCGGCCAGGGGCGGGCGCCGGCGCGGCGGCGGCCGGGGTG
>CADCTD010000177.1 GCA_902805545.1 uncultured Craurococcus sp.
AGGAGCCTGCCCTCGCCACCCCGCCCCCTGCGCCGCCGCCCCCGCCGCCGCTGCGCCAGGCGGCCGCGCCGAGGCCGCGCATCGACCCGAATTGCAGCCGCGCGCTGTTCCGTTTCCAGCAGGGCGAGAGGCTGACCCCCGCGGAGGAAGCCTTCGTCAAGACGGGCTGCGTCACCCGCCGCTGACCGGGGCGGCTGGAGCGTGATCGCCAAAGGCGTTCATCACGCGGCACAGCACCGACCCGGACCATGATCCGCGATCCAGCGATCGCGGATCATGGCCTGGAGCGGTTTCCGTTCGGCCTGGCTCACGGGAGCCGCGCCAGCCTGTTGCCTGATCGACCGGATTACTCCGACCAGGTGATTCCACCTGATAGGAGTTTGCTTTAGCGGAGGCCGGCGTTGATGGCTTCCAGCGCTGCCGCCCCCGGCACCAGCGCCGCATCCTGCAGCCTGTTCAGCGGGCGCGCGACGGTGCCGAGATTGGCATGCAGGTCCCGTGGCTCCGGGTCGATGTAGAGCAGGCCGGTGACGATCTCGCCCGCCGCCTTCCGCTCATGCAGGTGGTGCATGGCGGCGACGCGGTCGGTCGGGTCGTAGTCGGCATGCAGCTTGCGGAGGCGGAGGACGGAGCCGTCATGCTGCTCCACCTCCCGCACCTCGCCCGGCGCGTAGTCGGCGGTGATGGGCGCGCGGCCGGTGATGACGTCGAGGCGGTTCATCGCCTCGTTATGCTCGCGGACGAAGTCGTAGCTCTTGGTCGAGCCTTCATGGTTGTTGAAGGCGACGCAGGGGCTGATGCAGTCGATGAAGGCGGGCCCGTCATGCCGCATCGCGCCCTTGATGAGGGGGACGAGCTGGTCCTTGTCGCCGGAGAAGCTGCGCGCGACATAGGTGGCGCCGAGCTGCATGGCGATGCCGACGAGGTCGATCGCCTCATCGGTGTTGACCGTGCCCTTCTTCGCCTTCGAGCCCTTGTCCGAGGTCGCCGAGAACTGCCCCTTGGTCAGCCCGTAGACCCCGTTGTTCTCGACGATATAGGCCATGTTCACGCCGCGGCGGATGCTGTGGGCGAACTGGCCGAAGCCGATCGAGGCGCTGTCGCCATCGCCCGAGACGCCGAGATAGAGCAGCTCCCGGTTGGCGAGGTTGGCGCCCGTCAGCACGCTCGGCATCCGCCCATGGACCGAGTTGAAGCCGTGCGAGGCGCCGAGGAAGTAGTCCGGCGTCTTCGACGAGCAGCCGATGCCGGACATCTTGGCGACGCGATGCGGCTCGATGTCCAGCTCGAAGCAGGCCTGAATGATGGCGGCGCTGATGCTGTCATGCCCGCAGCCGGCGCAGAGGGTGCTGATCGCCCCCTCGTAGTCGCGCCTGGTGTAGCCGAGCGCATTGGTCGGCAGCTTCGGGTGGTGCAGCTTGGGTTTGGGGAGGAAGCTCATTCCGCGGCCGCTCCGGCGAAGGGAAGGATCTGGGCCAGCACCTTGTCGCCGATGGCGGCGCGGATGAAGCGCGCGGTGATCGGCGTCCCGTCATAGTGCAGCACGGGGATGAGCTGCTGGGGCGCGATGCCGCACTCGGTCATCAGCAGGGTGCGGAGCTGGGCGTCGCGGTTCTGCTCCACGACGAAGACCTGGTCATGGGCGGCGACGAACTCCTCCACATCCCCGTGGAAGGGGAAGGCGCGGATGCGCAGCGCATCGACATGGATGCCCTCCGCCTCCAGCGCCGACAGCGCCTCCTTCATGGCGGCGGAGGAGCTGCCGTAGTAGATCACCCCGGTCCGCGTCGGCTCCTTCGCCGGGCGCAGCACCGGGCGGGGGACGAGGGACTTCGCCGTCTCGAATTTCTGCAGCAGGCGCTGCATGTTGTCGGTATAGGCGGCGCCGACCTCGGTGTACTTGGCGAAGCGGTCGCGCGAGGTTCCCCGCGTGAAGAAGGCGCCCTTGTCGGGGTGCGTCCCCGGATAGGTGCGGTAGGGGATGCCGTCGCCATCGGCATCGAGGTAGCGGCCGAAGACGCGGCCTGCCTCCAGCTCCTCCGCCGTCATCACCTTGCCGCGGTCCATCCGCCGGCTGTCGTCCCAGGCGAAGGGCTCGCAGAGCCAGTCATTCATGCCGATATCGAGGTCGAGCAGCACGAAGACGGGCTGCTGCAGCCGGTCGGCGAGGTCGAAGGCATCGGCGCCGAAGGCGAAGCACTCATGCGGATCCTCGGGGAAGAGGACGACGTGCTTGGTGTCGCCATGGCTGGCATAGGCCGCCGCCAGCACGTCCGACTGCTGGGTCCGCGTCGGCATGCCCGTGCTCGGCCCGGCCCGCTGCACGTCGAAGATCACCGAGGGGATCTCGGCGAAGTAGGAGAGGCCGACGAACTCCTGCATCAGCGAGATGCCGGGGCCCGAGGTCGCGGTGAAGGCCCGCGCCCCGTTCCAGGCGGCGCCGATGACGATGCCGATGGAGGCCAGCTCGTCCTCCGCCTGGACGATGGCATAGCGCTTCCGCCCGTCAGGATCGGTGCGGAACTTCTTCGCATAGCGCTCGAACCCCTCGGCCAGCGAGGTCGAGGGGGTGATCGGGTACCAGGCGCAGACCGTGGCGCCGCCATAGACGGCGCCGAGCCCGGCCGCGCTGTTGCCGTCGACATAGATGCGGTCGCCGACCTTGTCGGCCCGCTCCAGCGTCAGGCCGAGCGGGCAGGACAGATTCGCCAGCGCCCAGTCGCGGCCCATCTGGAAGGCGTCCTGGTTGGGCTTCGCCAGCTTCTCCTTGCCCTTGTACTGCTCGGAGAGCAGCGTCTCCACCACCACCGGGTCGATCTGCAGCAGGGCCGAGAGCGCGCCGACATACATGATGTTCTTGAAGAGCTGCCGCTGCCGCGCATCGGTATAGGCCGCGTTACACATCTCGGTCAGCGGCACGCCGATGACGTGGATGTCCTCGCGGAAGCGGCTCTGCGGCATCGGCCGGGTACTGTCGTAGAAAAGGTAGCCGCCCTGGTCGATCTCGGCGAGGTCGCGGTCCCAGGTCTGCGGGTTCATCGCCACCATCAGGTCGACGCCGCCGCGCCGGCCGAGATGCCCCTCGCCCGAGACGCGCACCTCGAACCAGGTCGGCAGGCCCTGGATGTTGCTCGGGAAGATGTTGCGGGACGCGATGGGGATGCCCATGCGCAGGATCGCCTTGGCGAAGAGCTGGTTGGCGCTGGCCGAGCCCGAGCCGTTGACATTGGCGAATTTGACGACGAAGTCGTTGACCGCAGTCACCGGGTTGCGCATGCGGGCACCCTTTCAGCCTTGGGCCTTGCGCTCTCGAGGAGGAATTTCTGCATGTCCCAGGCGCCGGTCGGGCAGCGCTCGGCGCACAGGCCGCAATGCAGGCAGACATCCTCGTCCTTCGCCATGACGCGGCCGGTCTTGAGACCGTCCGCGACATAGATCGCCTGCTCGAGGTTGAGCGCCGGCATCTTCAGCCGGTCGCGCAGCTCCTGCTCCTCGCCATCCTCGGTGAAGGTGATGCAGTCGACCGGGCAGATATCGACGCAGGCATCGCATTCGATGCAGAGCTTCGAGGTGAAGACGGTCTGCACGTCGCAATTCAGGCAGCGCTGCGCCTCCTTGAAGGCGAGCTCCCGGTCATAGCCGAGCTCCACCTCCGTCTTGATGTCGCGCAGCGCCACCTCGTTCTCGGCATGCGGCACCTTGAAGCGGAGGTCGAGCGAGACCGCGCTGTCGTAGCTCCACTCGTGGATGCCCATCTTCTGGCTGGACATCGCCACATCCGGCGGCGGCCGCTGCGCCACGTCCTCGCCGCGGCAGAAGAGGTCGATCGAGACCGCCGCCTGGTGGCCATGCGCCACGGCCCAGATGATGTTCTTCGGCCCGAAGGCCGCATCGCCGCCGAAGAAGACCTGGGGCAGCGTCGACTGCAGCGTCGCCTCGTCGAGCTTCGGCAGGCCCCAGCGGTCGAACGCGATGCCGAGATCGCCCTCGATCCAGGGGAAGGCGTTCTCCTGGCCGATGGCGACCAGCACCTCATCCGCCTCGATCACCACATCCGGCTCGCCGGAGGGGACGAGCTGGCGCCGGCCGCGGGCGTCCCGCTCCGCCTTGACCGCCTCGAAGACCATGCCGGTGAGGCGGCCGTCCTCGTGCAGCACCTGCTTCGGCACCAGGTAGTTGCGGATGGGGATGCCCTCCTTCACGGCATCCTCCTTCTCCCAGGGGCTCGCCTTCATCTCCTCGAAGCCGGAGCGGACGACGACCGTCACCTGCTCGCCGCCGAGGCGGCGGGCGGAGCGGCAGCAATCCATCGCCGTGTTGCCGCCGCCGAGCACGATCACGCGCCGGCCGATCTTCTCCACATGCCCGAAGGAGACGGAGGAGAGCCAGTCGATGCCGATATGGATGTTGGCGGCGGCCTCCTGGCGGCCCGGCACGTCGAGGTCCCGCCCGCGCGGCGCGCCGGCGCCGACGAAGACGGCATCATAGCCCTCGGCCAGCAGCGCCCGCAGGCTGCCGACCCGCTGGTCGTAATGGGTGACGACGCCGCCGCGGCCGGTGATGTAGCCGACCTCCTCGTCGATCACACTCTCCGGCAGGCGGAAGCGCGGGATCTGGCTGCGGATGAAGCCGCCGCCCTTCGACTGCTCGTCATAGACATGCACCTCGTAGCCGAGCGGGGCGAGGTCGCGGGCGACGGTCAGGCTCGAGGGCCCGGCGCCGATGCAGGCGATGCGGCGGCCATTGCCGACAGCCGGGATGGGCGGCATCCGCGGCAGCACATCCTCCTTGTTGTCGGCGGCGACGCGCTTGAGGCGGCAGATGGCGACCGGCTCCTCCTCGACGCGCCCGCGCCGGCAGGCCGGCTCGCAGGGGCGGTCGCAGGTGCGGCCGAGCACGCCGGGGAAGACGTTGGAGTGCCAGTTGACCATATAGGCGTCGGAATAGCGCCCGGCGGCGATCAGCCGGATGTATTCGGGCACCGGCGTATGGGCCGGGCAGGCCCATTGGCAATCGACGACCTTGTGGAAGTAGTCGGGATTGCTGATGTCGGTCGGCGTCACGCGCGCGACTCCCCTGGACGCATCCTGGTTTCCTCCTGCCGGCCTCTGCGGGCCGTGGGGGCAGCTTGCCCCAACCCCGGTAGCCCCGCAACGACCTGATCGCAGCCGTGCCGAAGCCCGGCTTGCGGCCCTGCCGGGTGCCGCCGATGATGCGGCCGGAGCCAGGGGAGGGGGCGGCGGATGAAGCTCATCAGCTTCGCGATCGGCGACGAGGCGCGCTTCGGGGCGGTGGAGGACGGCATCGTGATCGACCTCACCGCCCGGCTCGGTGCGCGCGCCCCGAGCCTTCTCGCGCTGATCGAGGCGGACGCGCTGGCGGAAGCGCAAGCGGCGCTCCCTGTGCCTGGGCCGCGCCATGCGCTGGCCGACATCGCCTATCTGGAGCCCATCCCGCAGGCCCGGCGCATCTTCTGCGTCGGCGCCAACTACCCGAAGATCCACCCGACCGGCGGCGTGGTCAGCGGCCCGGAATTCCCCGCCATCTTCCAGAAGCCGGCCGAGACGCTGGTGCCGCACAAGGCCGTGCTGCAGGCCCCGGCAGCCTCGCGCCAGTTCGACTACGAGGGGGAGCTTGCCTTCGTGATCGGCCGCGGCGGCGCCGGCATCCCGCCGGAGCGGGCACTCGATCATGTCTTTGGCTATGCCTGCCTGAACGACGGCTCGGTGCGGGACTTCCAGAAGCACAGCGTCTGGGCGGGGAAGAATTTCGCCCGCTCCGGCAGCTTCGGCCCCTGGCTGGTGACCGCCGACGAGGTGGGCGACCCGGCCTCGCTCACCCTGGTGACGCGGCTGAACGGCGAGGAGGTGCAGCGCACCGGGCTAGACCGGATGTTCTTCGGCGTCCCCGCCATCATCGCCTATCTCTCGGCGGTGACGCCGCTGCTGCCGGGCGACGTGATCGCCACCGGCTCGCCCGAGGGCAGCGGCGCCACCCGCAGCCCGCCGCGCTGGCTGGTCCCCGGCGACCGGATCGAGGTGGAGGTCGCGCGCATCGGCGTGCTGGAGAACAGCGTCGGCCAGTAAGTCTATCGCCTTATAGTAGAATATTCGGCTTCTTGCGCCTCTGTCCGAGTAAAGCCTGCACGGTTCCGTCACAACACGTAATCGTTCCGACACCAGTTTCGGCGCTTCCTCTACATCCTCGAAGGCCGGCCCAGGGGTTGCCCAGGGTCCGGCCCGATCCACCTATGCTTGAGGAATGAGGAAGGATGCGTCTCCTGCTCCTGTTGCCGGCGCTTGTCCTCGCCGGTTGCGCGATGTCCGAGGCTGACCGCCAGGCCGAGGCCCAGCTTGCCGCGGTCCGCCAGGCCTCCATGTCCGGCCCTGCCCTGTCCTGGGCGGAGCTGAACATCCACCCGACCCTCGTTGCCAATGCCTGCTCGGTCGGGACGCTGGTGAACAGCAGCGGCCAGGTGGTCGGCTATTGCCGCGCCGGACGCCAGTGCCGGACGATGGACTGGCGCCCCGTCGCCGCCGGCTGCACGGAGCCGCAGCTCCGCCAGACCAGCGCCCCGGCCCGCACCGCGGCGCTCGATACGACGCGGTAACAGCGATTGCGGCACGCCCCCGGCGCGGTACACCGGGGGGGTGCTCCACCTCATCAAGCTCTCGGTCGGCCCCAAGGATGTGGGTCAGCTCCGGGCCATCCAGGCCCGGCGGGCGGTGGCCGAGCCACCGCTCCGCCACCAGACCCGGATGATGCCGAAGCGCGCCGCCGAGATCCTCGCCGGCGGCTCGATCTACTGGGTGGTCGCCGGCTTCGTGCAGGTGCGCCAGCGCATCACCGACATCATCGAGGAAGCATGGGACGACGGCTCCCGCTGCGCCGGCCTGGTGCTGGACCCGGAGCTCGTCGCCGTCGCCGCCCGGCCGGTGAAGCCCTTCCAGGGCTGGCGCTACCTGGAGCCGGAAGTCGCGCCGCCGGATGTCGTCGCCGGCATCGAGGGCGAGGGGGCCGAGGCCATGCCGGAGCGGTTGCGCGCCGAGCTTCGCGCCCTCGGCCTATTGTAGGCCCCAGCGCACCGCCAGCAGCACCCCCGTTCCGAGGCCGAGCGCGGGCAGCAGCCGCCCGCCGAGCAGGCGATGCGCCAGCAGCCCGGCGAGGAGCCCGGCCAGCCGCGCCGGCCATGGCAGCCCGGCCACCGCGCCGCCCGGCACCGCGATGGCGAGCGCGACGAAGGCGGCGAGCGTCGCCTGCGAGACCGCCGCCGCCCAGGCGACCAGCGGATGGTCCGGCCGCAACGCGCCGGCGACCAGCAGCCCGAGGCCGCGCAGCAGCAGCATCGCCGCGGCTGCCAGCAGCAGGGCGAGGTCAGCCTCCGCCACGCCGCAGCCCGAGGAGGAAGGCGAGGGTGCCGCCCAGCAGCCCGGCCCCGAGCAGCCCCCAGGCCGGCGGCAGCCAGAGCGCGACGGGGGCCGCCAGCACGCCGGCAAGGATTGCCCGCCGCGGCGCCGGCAGCCGCAGCTCGGCGGCCAGCAGCAGGGCGAAGTAGAGCGGGTTGGTGAAGAGCAGCGCCGCCAGCAGCACGGGGCTCAGCAACGGCGCCGCCGCATGGCCCGCCGCCGTCGCCAGCCCTGCAGTCACCCAGGAGGCGAGGCCGAAGCCGAGGAACCAGGGCAGCCGCTCCCCGGCCGGCAGGCCCGGCAGCACCCGCATGGCGGCCGCCCAGGGCGTGATGGCGATGAAGGGCAGCGCCAGCCAGCGCCGCGCCCCGCCACCGAGCCAGGGCGCGAGGGCAAGCGCCATCGGCAGGAAGCGCGCATTGGCGATGGTGGCGCCGAGCGCCGCCGGCGCCACGCCCCCCGCCTGCAGCAGCACCAGCTGCCCTGCCATGCCATAGACCAGCAGCGAGGCGCCGAGCGCCCAACCCATCCCGCGCCCCGCCGCAGCCACCGCCGCACCGAAGGCGAGGAAGGTCGCCCCCATGGCGAGGGCCGGTGCACCGAGCGCGGCAAGGGCCCCCGGCCGCAGCGGGGCGAAGGAAGGACGGGGTGGCATGCGCGCCCGCGAGACTGCCATGCCGGATGGCAAGGCCGTAAGCCGCCGCCCGCACCGCATGGCGCCGGATCAAGCCGGCGCCGCCGGCTCCGGTCAGGCTGCGCATGCGACACCATCCGCCAAGCCGGGATCCTCGCACGGTTTCCGTCGAGCCACCGCCGGGCCCGTGCCCGCGGGGGATCCGCCATGCGCCGCATCGTCGCTTTGGCCCTCTCGGCTTCGGCCTCGTCGGCTTCCGCCAGCTCAACATCGAGGCCTATCCGGGACGAGGGCATGCCCCGGCGGCAGGCGCTGGTGCAGAAGGCTCATCAGGTCTGCTCCTGTTCGAACGCGACGCGCAACGATATCGGCGTCAAGCCGACCGTCGCCTGAGCCTTGACCGCCATGGCGGGCGGTGGACACCTTGCGCCCGCCATGGCCGAGACCCCGACCGACCCGCCGCAGACCACGACCGACACCCCGGCCGACCGCGCCCGCGCCGAGCGCGAGGCCCGGCTGGCCGCCGCCCTCCGCGCCAATCTGCGTCGGCGCAAGGCCCAGGCCCGCGGCCGGGAGGATGCGCCGGCCCCTTCACCGGCCCCGGAGGACCAGGCCGACTGACCCCTTCGCCGGGGCGGCGCCTTCGGGTAGAGGGAAGGCCTTCAACCTGCCTTCACGGCGTTTCGGTCCGGAACCTCTCGGCATGAGCATCAAGAACGACCGCTGGATCCGCCGGATGGCCGAGACGGAGGGAATGATCGAGCCCTTCGAGCCGGGCCAGGTGCGCGAGGTCGAGGGAAGGCGGGTGATCTCCTACGGCCTCTCCTCCTATGGCTACGACATCCGCTGCTCGCGCCAGTTCAAGATCTTCACCAATGTCTACTCGGCGATGGTCGATCCCAAGCATTTCGACCCGCGCAGCTTCGTCGATTTCGAGGGCGACGAGTGCATCATCCCGCCCAACTCCTTCGCCCTCGCGGCGACGGTCGAGTATTTCCGGATTCCCCGCAACGTCCTGACGATCTGCCTGTCGAAATCGACCTATGCCCGCTGCGGCATCATCGTGAACGTCACGCCCTTCGAGCCGGAATGGGAGGGCCAGGTGACGCTGGAATTCTCCAACACGACGAACCTGCCGGCGAAGATCTACGCCAATGAGGGCGTCGCGCAGGTGCTGTTCCTGGAGTCGGACGAGGTCTGCGAAACCTCCTACCGCGACCGCCAGGGCAAGTACCAGGGCCAGCGGGGCGTGACCCTCCCCCGCACCTGAGCGGGGAACCCGCGGCCCCGCCACCGGGTTGCCCCCGCAACAGGACGGGACGCAACCCATGACCCAGGCGGTGATCTTCGATGTCGACGGAACGCTCGTCGACACCAACGACCTGCACGCCGCCTCCTGGGCCGAGGCCTTCCGCCGCTTCGGCCATGCGGTGCCGGAGGCAGATATCCGCGGCCAGATCGGCAAGGGCAGCGACCAGCTCATGCCCGTCTTCCTGCCGCCGGAGGTGGTAGAGCGCGAGGGCAAGGCGATCGCCGAGGCGCGCAGCGCGCTCTTCATGCAGGACTATATCGGCCGCGCCCGCGCCTTCCCCGGCGTGCGCGCGCTGTTCGAGCGGCTGCGCGCTGAGGGCCAGCGCATCCTCCTCGCCAGCTCGGCGAAGGGCGAGGAGCTGGAGCGCTACAAGGACGTGGCCGGGATCGGCGACCTGCTCGACGGCGCCACCAGCGCCGACGATGCCGAGCGCTCCAAGCCCTCGCCCGACATCTTCGAGGCCGCGCTCGCCAAGCTGAAGCCGCTGCCGGCCGAGGCGGCGCTGGTGGTCGGCGACTCGCCCTATGACGCCGAGGCGGCCGGCAAGGCCGGGCTGCGCTGCCTCGGCCTGCTCTGCGGCGGCTTCCCGGAGCGGGTGTTGCGCGAGGCCGGCTGCATCGCCCTCTACCGCGACCCGGCCGACCTCCTCGCGCAATACGACAGCTCGCCCCTGGCGAAGCGCTGAGCGGGCCTCAGCGTCCGATGCGGTTCCAGCCCCGCCCGGCATCGCCCATCGGCTCGCAGCCGCCCTCGGTCACGGCGACGGTGTCCTCGAGCTTGATGAAGCCGCGGCGCGGATGCAGCAGCGTCGTCTCGACGGAGAGCACCATGTCCGCCTCGAGCGGCCGCTCCCCGTCATGCGCCCGGTAGGGGATAGGCCCGGTCGCGGTCAGCCAGGGCGCCTCGTGCTGCACCAGCCCCATGCCATGGGCGAGGAACTCGATGTGCTGCGCATGCGGCGAGGCTGCCGCCGCCGCCTCCCCCGCCGCCTGGACCTCGCCCCCCGCGACGCCGGCCCGCACCATCCGCCGTGCGGCCTGCTGGATGGCCGCGACCTCGGCCAGCAGCTCCGCGAGCTCCGCATCCGGCTCGCCCACCACCCCCATGCGGCAGAGATCGCCGATATAGCCGCGGTAGCGCCCGCCCGAATCGAGCGAGACGATGTCGCCCGGCGCGATCTTCTGGTCGGAGGCAGCGCGGTTCAGCCCGGTTCCGGCGGTGATGAGGCAATACTCGAAGGTGAGGCCGCGGCGCACCTCCTCCTGCCGCAGCCGCTCGACCAGCTCCGCCTTGGTGGCGCCCGGCTCGCAGGCGGCGAAGGTGGCGAGCATCGAGGCAACCACGCGCTCCGAGGCCTCGCGCAGCAGGGCGAGCTCCGCCGGGCTCTTCCGCGCCCGCAGCCGCTCGAGCGGCTGCGCCACGTCGACCAGCGCCGCATTGGGCAGCCCGTCGCGCAGCACCGCGGCGGCGTCGGAGGGCAGGAAGGCCGGCTCCACGCCGATCCGCCGCAGCGGGATGCCGATCCGCTGCAGGTGCTGCACCGCATGCCCCACCGCATCGGTCGAGGTGCCGGAGACGGTCTCCACCACCGGCGCCCAGAAGCGGCCGAGCTGCTTCTCGTGCTTCTCCAGCCGGTGGGCGATGTAGGCGGTGAGCTCGGGCCTGCCCGGCACATAGACCATCACCGGCAGGTAGCGGCTGAGGCCGATGGCATCGCGATGGTCGAAGAAGGGGAAGCTGTAGCCGCCGAGCATGTACTGCGAGGCCTGGCGGGAGGTGGTGACGACGGCGTCGACATCCGCCTCGGCCAGCAGCCGGTCGAGCCGCGCGGTGTCGAAGGGCGGGCGTTGGGTGGCGGCGGGGCTGCCCTCAGGCGCTGGCGCGGTCGTCGACATGGCTCGTCTCCCTGGTTCTTCTCGCCCGGATGGGCGGCAATCAAAGCATGGCCGGCGCCCGCGGTCTGCGGCTATCCTCGGAGACGGCAGCGTAACGCTCCTCGCCGGGGCGGGATTGGATCGGGTCGGGACCATGGGCATGCGGGCGGTGTGGCTTCTCCTTCTGCTGGCGCTCGGCGGCTGCGCGGGCGGGCGCCAGGCCGCGGTCTGGGACGGGCGGCGCGGCTATGACGGCAATGGCGACTATGGCTACGACATCGCCGCCTCCCGGGCCGAGGCGCGGAGCTACCGTGCGGTGGCGGCGCCGGCCTATGCCGTGCCCGGCACGCCGGACGACCCCTGGGGCCCCTATATCCGCGAGGCGGCCACCCGCTTCGGCCTCCCCGAGCGCTGGATCCGCGAGGTGATGCGCCAGGAGAGCGGCGGGCGGCTCACCGGCGGGGACGGGCTGCCGATCACCTCCCCGGTCGGCGCGATGGGGCTGATGCAGGTGATGCCGCGCACCTACGACATCCTGCGGCCGCGCTACGGGCTCGGCCCCGACCCCTATGCGCCGCGCGACAACATCCTCGCCGGCGCGGCCTATCTGCGCGAGATGCATGACCGCTTCGGCGCGCCCGCCTTCCTCGCCGCCTACAATGCCGGGCCGGACCGGGTCGCGGATTTCCTCATCGGCGCGCGCATCCTGCCGGACGAGACGATGCGCTACGTCGCCAGCATCGCGCCGAGGCTCGGGATGGCGGATTACGGGGGCGTCGCCGTCGCCGCGGCGGACCGGGCCTATGCCGGCGGCGGAATGCGGGGGACGGAATATGCCGGCGGCGCCCAGCTCGCGGTGATGCCGGCGGATCCCTCGGACCGTGCCTTCGATGGCGGCGGCCTCGTCACCCCCGAGGCGCCGACCGGCCTGATGACCGGAGGCCGCTGACCCGCCTCACGCGGCCACCAGCACCTTCTCCCGCGCCGTCGCCCGCAGCAGCCATGCCGCGGCCAGCGCCCCCGCGCCGAGATTGCCGATCAGCAGCCCGGCGAAGGTCCCCGCCTCGCCCCCGATGCGCCCGCCGATCCAGGCGAGCGGCACGCCGAGGACGAAGGTCCGCACCAGCGAGATGACCACGGCCGACATCGGCCGCTCCAGCCCGTTGAAGGCGGCGCTGGCGACGGCGATGGCGCCGATCGCCCCGTAGCCCCAGGGCAGGATGCGAAGGTAGAGCGCGGTCGAGCCCGCCACCGCCGGATCGTCGGTGAAGAGCATCGCCACCCAGGGCGCCGCGACGACCAATGGCAGCGCCACCGCCAGCCCGTAGGCCAGGCAGAAGCCCATCGCCGCCCGCATCCCCGCCTGCAGCCGGTCCAGCCGCCCGGCGCCGGCATTCTGCGCGGCGAAGGGATTGGTCACCGCCGAGAGGGCGAAGAGCGCCGTCAGCGCCAGGCTCTCCACCCGCGAGCCGAGGCCGAACCCCGCCACCGCCGCGCTGCCCTGCACCGCCAGCATGGCGGTGAAGAGCCCGTTGGCGATGGGGATGATCGCATTCGTCCCCGCCGCCGGCAGGCCGACCCGCAGCACCCGGCGCGTGGAGGCCGCGAAGCCGCCCAGCAAGGTCCCGTCCACCGTCAGCAGGCCGAGCTGGCGCAGCCGGTGCAGCGAGGCCAGCAGCATCGCCGTCCAGGCGAGGCCGGCCGCCGCCGCCAGCCCCGGCAGGCCGAGCCCCGGCACCACCCCCGGCAGGCCGAAGGCCAGCGGCCAGTCGAGCAGGAAGCCGAGGATGCCCGCACCCGCCAGCGCCGAGCCGCCGAAGCGCATGTCCCCCGCCGCCCGGGCGATGCCGAGCGCCACCATCCCCGTCAGCAGCGGCACCGCGCCGAGCAGCCAGACCTGCAGGTAGCCGAGCGCCAGAAGCCGCGTCTCGCCCTCCGCCCCGAGCCAGTGCAGCAGGTGCTCCGCGCCGATGGCGCAGGACAGGGCGAGGCCGAGCGCGACGGCCGCCGCCAGCAGCAGCGCATGCAGCGAGAGCCGCTCGGCCGCCTCGCCGGCGCCGAGGGCGCGTGCCACCACCGCCGTCGCGCCGGCGCCGAGGCCGATGCCGAAGCTCATCACCGTCATCACGATGGGGATGACGAAGCCCATGGCCGCCAGCGCATGCGGGCCCAGCAGGCCGGTCAGCCAGGCCTCGGCGAGCTGGATGCCGAACATGACGACCAGCGCCATGGCGAGCGGCGCCGTCGCCACCGCGAGGCCCCGCACCACCGGCCCCTCGGACAGCGCCGTGCGGTTCGCCTGGCGGGCGGCCCCGGCCGGGGCGGTCTGCTCCGTCTGCATCGGCCCTCGATCCGGTTTGCGGGGCCACCCTGGCATGGCTGCGGAAGGGCTGCCACCGCGCCTTCCCAAAGCCGGAACCAACCCCATAACAGCAGGACCAAACCGTGAAATCAGTGATGCCATCCCGTCCCAACGCGCCGCCACCCATCCCGCTGCCTGGGGCCATCGCCCGCCCGCTCAAGCAGCGGATCGCCGCCGAGGTCGTTGCCCTGTTCAACGACCGCGCCCGCGGCGAAAGCCCGGTGGTGCCGCGGCCGGACGGGTTGTTCGGCCCGCGCTCGGTCGCCTGGCGGGTTCATGGCGACGTGACCTCGATGATGGTGGGCGGCATCGCCGGGCTGCTGCTGCAGATGCTGCATCCCGCCGTGCTGGCCGGCGTCTGGGACCATTCGAATTTCCGCGGCGACATGCTCGGCCGCCTGCGCCGCACCGCGCGCTTCATCGCCCTCACCACCTATGGCGGGCGCGAGGAGGCGGAGGCGGTGATCGCCCGCATCCGCCGCATTCACGACCAGGTGCAGGGCACGCTGCCCGATGGCCGGCCCTATTCCGCCAACGACCCTGCCCTGCTCGCCTGGGTGCATGTGACGGAGGCGACGAGCTTCCTCGCCGGCTGGGTCCGCTATGCCGAGCCGCGCATGACCGGCGTCGACCAGGACCGCTACTTCGCCGAGATGGCGCAGATCGGCGAGGCGCTCGGGGCCGACCCCGTGCCGCGCAGCCGGGCGGAGGCGCAGCGCCTGCTGCAGGCGATGCGGCCGCAGCTCCTCTACGATGCCCGCACGGCGGAGGTCGCCCGCCTTCTCATCCACCAGCCCGCGCCGAGCCTGGTGGCGGAGCCGGTGCAGGCGCTCACCATGCAGGCGGCGATCGACCTGCTGCCCGCCTGGGCGCAGCGGATGCACCGGATGGACAGCCCGCTCGTCGCCCGCCCGCTGGTCCGCGCCGGCACGCTCGGCATCGCCCGCACGCTGCGCTGGGCCTTCGCCGGAGCCAGGACCTAGAGCATGATCCACGATCACTGGATCGCGGATCATGCTCTAGCCTTTTGCTCGATCGCATGATTCACGCCTCCGGCCGTTCCAGCCTTCGGCGATCATGCTCTAGCCTTTTGCTTCATCGCATGATCCACGCCTCCGGCCGTTCCAGCCTTCGGCGGTCATGCTCTAGGCCGGGCCTGCGCTCACCACGACGGCCGGCACCGCGAGCAGCAGCGCCAGCACGACGGGTGAGGCCAGCAGGGCAGCGAAGGGCCCGGCCAGGCAGAACAGCACGGCGCATGCCCCGCCGCAGGCCATGCTGACCTTCAGCCGGCTGGCGCTGTAGCCCCAGCGCAGCCGCCGCCCGTGCCGCTGCTGCGGCGCCCAGCCCGCGAGCCCCGGCGCGATGGTCAGCGCCGTCTTCTCCGCCGCCAGGATCGCATCGACGAGGATGGAGAAGCCGATCTCCGCCAGCACGGCCCGCAGCATCCGCCCCCTCGGCTCCTCCCCCGGCCGCAGCAGCAGCTCGGCGAAGCCCAGGAATTTCGGCAGGTGCAACAGCAGGAAGCCCGCGAGCAGCAGGCCGATGAGCGCGGCCGGCGAGGTCGCCGCCGCGCCGCCGGCCGCGGCATTGATGGCGGCGAGGGGCAGCAGGGCGAACCAGAAGGGCGTCAGCGCATAGTGCAGGATCGCCTGCAGCATCTGCAGCCGGCCGACCCGGCTGAGGTCCTGTCGCCGCAGCAGGTGGCGGTATTGCAGGTTGCCCGCCGCCCAGCGCCGGTCCCGGTCGAGATGGGCGAGGAGGTCCGGCGGGTGCCGCTCGAAGGAGCCCGCATCCTCGGGCAGCACGCGCACCGCCCAGCCCGCCTCGTGCAGCAGCGCCGCCTCGACATAGTCGTGGCTGAGGATGAGCTCGCCGCCCGGCAGCACCGGCAGCCTGGCATGGGCGCGGAAGGGCGCGATGCGGATCAGCGCGTTGTGCCCCCAATAGGCGCCGTCGGGCCCCTGCCACCAGGCCTGCCCCGTCGCCCAGATGCGCGTGCCGTGCCGGTGGCCGAAGCCGAAATGCCGGGCGAACAAGGTCTCCGCCCGATGGCCGCCGACGGTCGGCTGCAGGATCGCCATGCCGGGATCCGCCTGCATCAGCCGGACCAGCCGCCGCACCGCCGCGGCGGACATGGTGGAATCCGCGTCGAGCACCAGCAGGAAGTCGTCGCCTTCCGCATCGCGGTCGAGGAAGTCCATCAGGTTGCCGGCCTTGTAGCCGTCGTTCCGCAGCCGGCGGCGGTAGCGGACCGCGCCTTCCGGAAAGCGGCGGGCGAGGCGCTCCACCGCCTCCTCCTCCTGCGTGGCGGAGGGTCCGTCCGGCGTGTCGGAGAGGATGGCGAGGCGGAAGCGGTCGCCGCCCTCGTTCGAGGCGCGCAGCTCGCGCAGCAGCCGCTCCAGCGGCGGCAGCACCGCCTCCATCTCCTCGAGCCGGACGCAGGCGGCGATGACGGTGCGGGCCTCGATCGGGGCCTCCGCCCATCCCGGCTGCCGCATGGCCGGCAGCACCGCCGCCAGCGGGTCCCGCGTCAGCATGCGGATGGTGAAGCCGATGACGGCCGTCGCCCCGGTCAGTCCCAGCCAGGGCGCGTTGAGGGCGAGGCAGGCGAGGATCAGCCCTTCCCAGACCGTCCAGCCGCCATCGGCCAGCACATGCCAGCCGAGCCCGATCAGCCCCGCCGTGAAGCCGGCCATCAGGGCACCCATGACGATGCGGCGGACCGGGAGCGACGCCGTGCTCAGCCCCAGCGCTCCCGCCGGTCCTGGCCGCGGGGCCGCCGCTCCCAGCGGACGGCATCGGCGATGATCGCATCGAGGTCGTCGAAGGCCGGCCGCCAGGCGAGCAGGCCGCGGATGCGGTCCGCCGCGGCGATGACGGCCGGCGGGTCGCCCGGCCGGCGCGGGGCGACCCGCGCCGGCACCACCGCCCCCGTCGCCCGCTCCACGGCCCTCAGCACCGCCCGCACCGAATGCCCACGGCCGTAGCCGCAGTTCAGGACGACCGTCTCCCCGCCCATCGCCAGGTGCCGCAACGCCTCGACATGCGCCCGCGCCAGGTCGGTGACGTGGATGTAGTCGCGCACGCCCGTCCCGTCCGGCGTGTCGTAGTCCTCGCCATAGATGGCGACCTCGCGCCGCTGCCCGAGCGCCGCCTCGAGCGCGACCTTGATCAGATGCGTCGCCCCCGGCATCCGCGGCCCGGCCCGGCCCGCCGGATCAGCGCCCGCGACGTTGAAGTAGCGCAGCGCGACGACCGAGAGCCGGTGCGCCGCCGCGACGGCCTGCAGCATCTGCTCCGCCGCCAGCTTCGAGGCGCCGTAGGGGTTGATGGGCCGGCAGGGCGCATCCTCGTCGACCGGCAACCGGTCCGGGATGCCATAGACCGCCGCCGTCGAGGAGAAGACCAGCCGCGTCACGCCCTCGGCGATGCAGGCCTCGGCTAGGACCAGCGTGTTCGCCATGTTGTTCCGCCAGTACAGCGTCGGGTGGACGACGCTCTCGGGCGCGATCAGGGAGCCTGCCATGTGCACCACCGCGCCGACGCGGTGCCGCCGCAGCGCCGCCCGCACCGCCGCCGCATCGCCGGTATCGGCCACCACCAGCGGCACGCCCTCCGGCACCGCCTCGCGGCAGCCGGTCGAGAGGTTGTCGAGCACGGCGACGGAAAGCCCGGCATCGAGCAGGGCGAGCACCACATGGCTGCCGATATAGCCGGCGCCGCCGGTGACGAGGATGGTCGCGCCGTCCGTCATGCCGCCACCTCGAGCCTTACCGCGCCGCGCAGGCGGAAGCGTTCCACCGGCCCCGCCGCCCCGAGCGCGCGCCCGAGCCCCTCGACCCCGCCGAACTGGAAGCCAAGCTGCGTCGCATAGGCTGCGCAGGCAGCGAGCCGCGCCGGCGCATCGCCGTGGAAGCCGCGCTCCGGCCAGGCTTCCATCAGCCCGGCGAAGGGCCGCGCCGCCTCGCGCAGCGGCCGCGCCGCATAGGGGAAGTCGGTCCACCAGAGCACCGGCACGCCATCCGGCAGCAGGGGCAGGATGGCCTGCACCAGCCGCACATGGTCGACATGCCCGCCGATTGCCTGCGGCGCCAGGATCAGGTCGGGCGCCGGCGCCATCAGCGCGGCCAGCGCCTGCGAGAGCGGTGCGTCGACCGTGTCATCCTCGCGCGGCGCGGCGAAGAGCGCCTCTGCATCCTCATAGCCGCGATGCGGCGCCTCGGGGAAATCGAGCCAGACGGCCCGCGCGCCGAGCCTGGCGCAGGCCGACGCATCCTCCGCCCGGCGCAGCGCCATGTAGTCGACCTCCGCCGGCAGGCCCTTGTCGAGCTGGCAGGCGAGGGCGAAGCCCTGGGGGTCGGGCACGGAGCGGGTGAAGGCCGTCGCCACCGTCACGTCCCACCCCGCCCGCGCCAGCGCGGACAGCGTGCCGCCGCAGGAGAAGGCCGCGTCGTCGAGGTGCGGCGAGAGGGCGAGCGCGCGCGGCATCAGAGGAGATGCGGCGCGGCGCGGAACCGGCACCCCGCGTCATGCGGCAGGACGGGGTCGAAGCCCGTATCGGGCGCCCGGCCGGCGACCTCGGCATAGACGCCCATGATCTGCCGCCCGACCGCCTCCCAGGAATAGGTGCGCCGGCATTCCTCCAGCGCCGCGGACGCAAGGCGGCGGCGCAGCGGCGCATCCTCGATCACTCGCCGCAGCGCCTGGGCGAGTGCCGGGATGTCGCCCGGCTGCACCAGCAGCCCGTTCTCGCCGTCGCGCAGGCAGTCGACGACGCCGACGGCATAGCAGGAGACGCTCGGCAGTCCGTTCGCCATCGCCTCGAGGATCGTGTTGCTGAACCCCTCGGCATAGGTCGGGCTGACGAAGACATCCGCCTCGCGGTAGAGCACCGGCGCCGCGTCGTAATCCGCATAGCCGGTGAAGCGGACGGGCACGCCCCGCTCGGCGGCCAGCGTGCGCGAGCTGTCGTAGTCGGGCCCGATGCCGGAGATGGTGGCGGCGAAGCGCACGCCCTCCGCCTGCAGCAGGGCCAGCGCCTCGATCATGTCGAGCGAGCCTTTCCGGCGGTCGACGCGGCCATGGTAGAGCAGCCGCACCGGATCGGCGGCCTCGCCCGGCACGAAGCCCTCGGCAGGCCGGAACCGCTCCGTATCGACGGCGCCGGGGACGATGGTGAAGCGCTCCCGCGCCACGCCGAGCCGCTCGATCACCTCCTGCGCGAAGCTCTCGCAGCCGATCAGCAGCGCATTCGCATGGTTCAGCACATTGAGCATGCCGAGCCGGTGCGTCTCGCAGCAGGAGCCGACCCAGTGCCCGTCGCCGCCCTGGATGGAGACGACGGTGGGGATGCCGATCTCGCGGGCCGCCAGCAGCACCGCCCAGCCATTCGGATAGCCGTACTGCGCATGCAGGATGTCGAAGGGCTCCTTGCGATGCTCGGCCAGGATGACATCCACCATGTCCTGCACGTCGCGCTCGAAATCCGCCCCGCCCGGCTCGGCGAAGGCCTCCTCGCCGAGGGACTGGCGGCCGATGACGGTGACGCCCGGCACCGGCGGCGGCGGCCCGCCGCCATAGACGCGCGTGCCCGCAGGATCGCCGCGATACTGGCTCACCATCGTCACGTCATGGCCGGCCGCGACGAGCTGCCGCAGCAGGTTCACCGCATAGACGCTCATGCCGCTGATGGCCGGGAAGAAGCGGCGACTGCAGAACAGGATCCTCATCTGGTTCGTCCCTCCCTGCATTGCCGCAGCCAGTCGAGCGACTGCGGGATCATCCGGTCGGCGCGATGGCTCTCGCGCGAGAGCTCGACGCAGACGAGGCGGCGGAAGCCGATCGCCTCCAGCGCATCGAGGCAGGCGGGGATGTCCATGTCGCCCTCGCCGAAGGGAAGGTGGGTGTGGTCGCCGCGGCGCATGTCCTCGATGGCGACGGTGCCGAGATGCGGCGCGAATTCCGCAAGGGCCGCCGCCGGCTCGCGCTCCCCCGTCACCAGGCAATGGCCGAGGTCGAGCGCGAGCGTCAGCCCCGGCAGGTGCGGCCGCAGCATCGCCCAGTCGTCCAGCGTCTCCACCAGCATGCCCGGCTCCGGCTCCAAAGCGACGGTGACGCCATGCTGCGTGGCGTATTCCACCACCTGCGCGACGCCCTGCAGCAGCCATTCGCCCGCCTCGCCGCGATCGACGCCCGGCAGCGGCACGCCGGCCCAGAAGGAGACCGCCTCCGCCTCCAGGATGTTGCCGATGTCGACGGCGCGCTGGAGGAAGCCGATGCGCCGGGCCCGGCCTTCCGGCTCCGGCGTCAGCAGCGTCGGCTCGTGCTTGCGGCGCGGGTCGAGCAGGAAGCGCGCCCCTGTCTCGATGACGCTGCCGAGCCGCCGCGCGCGGAGCTCGCGCGCCAGCGCCTCGGTCCGCCCCACCCAGCCTTCCGTCAGCGGGTCGAGATGCTGGAAGTCGAGCGTCAGCGCCACGCCGTCGTAGCCGGCCTCGGCGATCAGCGCGACGGCATCGCCGAGCCGGTGGTTGGCCGCGCCATTGGTGTTGTAGGCGAAGCGCAGCGCCATGCTCAGGCCGCCTGCCGCTGGCGGTAGAGCTGGGCCGAGAAGGTCCCGCACTCGCGGTAGAGCGGGTAGAGCCGGCCGACCGTCTCATCCGCCAGCTGCGCGTCGAACCAGGCGGGGCCGCCGGCGCGCGCCTCGTCCTCAGGCCGGAGCCGCACCCGCGCGGCGCCCTCGCGCGGGGCATCGAGCAGCAGCGGGTCGCCCCGCCCGCGCAGCCGCCGCACGCCGCGCCAGCCGATGCGGTGATAGCTCATCGTCTCGCTCTCGAGGCCGGGCACGATGGTCTTCACCGCCTTTACCGGGCTCCCCTGCGGCGAGCAGTCGATTACCAGCGGCTCCAGCCCCTCCGCCGCCAGCCGTTCCGTCAGCAGCCGCAGCCGCGCGGTGGAATCGGCCATCTCCGCGGCCGGCACCGTCGGCAGGTCGGAGAGGCGCACCCGCCGCCGCTCGGAGAAGACGGTGTCGGCGAGGCGCCGGCGCAGCTCGCCCGCATCCTGCCCGACCCATTCGGCCATGGCCGTGAGCGCGCGGCCCTCCTCCTCTTCCAGCATGGCGACGCCGATCTGGCGATCGACATAGTCGCGCGGCAGCGCGGCCTGGACGAGGTCGATCGGCCCATGCGTCGCCGCCTTGCGCGAGCGGGAGCCGCAGAACTCGAGCAGCGCCTTGCGCAGCGTGCGCGACCGGTCGGGGTGCGAGGCCTCGCCGCAGGAGGTCACCTGCACCGGCACCGTCGGCCGGCCGCGGTCGTTGCCGACGACATAGAGGTTGGGGATGCCGAAATCCGTGCAGGCCAGCTTGACGGTGACGTCGATCCCAAGCTCGCGGAGATGCGCCATCAGCCCGGCGACCGCCGGCTCCTCCTCCGTATCGACCTCGACCGCCACGCCCTGGTCGAGCGCGCGATAGGTCACGGCATTGCCGTCGCGCTGCAGCAGCTCCATCAACCCGTGTGAGATGGCATGCGGCAGATCGAAACCGGCGCCGAGGCCGTTGGTGATCGGCGTGACCAGCCGCGGCTTCTCGCCGAGCTGGTAGGGATAGGCCGCCACCCAGTCGAGCGGCACCAGCACCGGCTCGCCGCTCGACCAGCGCCGCGCCTCGACCCAGGCGAGCGGCATCTCCGGCGTGTAGGCGCTGCCCGCCGGCAGGCCGAGCGTCAGCGGGTCGGCGACGCCCGAGGCGCCGCGCTGCCGCACCATCTCGCCATGGGAGCCATGGAACCGCTCCGTCCGCTTCACCCAGGCGCCGACATGCACCTCCTCGCAGAGCTCGCCGAGCGCGCCGACCTCCGCCTCGATCGGCTCGAAGCCGTAGCCATAGCCGGTGGTGGCCGGCTCCTTGGCGACGATCAGGTTCGCCTGCACCACGGGGATGCCGATGCGGTCCAGCATGTCGATGCGGAAGACGGTGACATGCCCTTCCTCCGGCATGGAGGCGCGGAACTCGCGGGCGACCTCGTGCAGGTCGGTGGTCTGGCTCATCGTGTCGCGCTCCTGCGCAGCTCGTCGATCGGGATATGGCGCACGCCCGGCGGGCCGCGGAGCTGGTCGTCGAGCACGGCGAGGGCGATCTCCCGCCCGACGCCTGGCGCATGCTCGAAGGGCGTGCAGACCGTGTCGAAGTCGAGCCCCTCGATCACCGCGCGGTAGCGGCGGATCTCGCCCGGCGTCAGCGGGATCGACTTGTGGAAGGCCTTGTGCGTCGAGACGGCGGTGCTGTTTCCTGCCTCGTCCTGGTCGACCTTGAACGCGTCGCCGCAGAAAAGGATGCGACGCCCCGCGTCGTGCAGCACCGCCTGCCCTTCGTAATGCCCGCCGACATGGTGCAGCACGAGGCCGGGTGCCAACTCCAGCGCCTCGTCATAGGGGCGGGTGACGCGGAAGGCCTTGGTGAGCCGCAGGTCCTCCTTCTGGATCGCCAGGACCTCCGGCCGGAACACGTCCTGCAGCTGCCACAGCGCGCCGTAGCCATGGACGTGCGAGGCGGCGAGGAAGCGGATGCCGCCCAGCCGCTCGATCTCGGCGAGCATCTCGTCGGTGTAGAAGGGCGCCGCCTCGAAGGCGATGTTGCCCTCCGGGTGCAGCAGCAGCCAGCCCGTGCCGTTCAGCCCGAGCGGCGGCGAGACGGAGAAGGCGACCATGTCCCGCTCCAGCCACCGCCAGTGGCCGCGCAGCATCGGCCGCACCTCCTCGACGCTGAGGAAGCGCCAGCCATCCTCCGGCAGGTCGTTGCGCGTGTCGGTGCAGACCGGGCAGTCGGGCGGCGGGGCGAAGTAGCGCTGCCAGTGGCCGCAATTGGCGCAGGCATAGGGTCTCAGCGGCATGGGGCACTCCCCGCGGCGGCATAGGCGCGCGCGATCAGGCGCATGGTATGGAGGTCGCGCGCGAGCGAGAAGGTGTCGCCCTCCCCCTCGCCGCGCAGCCAACGCGCGAAGGCGGCCATCTGTCGCGCGAAGGGCGAGGCGCCGGCCTCCGCCACCGGCAGTGGCGCGCGCAGGCCGAGCCGCCCGTCGATGCGCCAGACCCGCCCGCCCGGCGCCTGCCCCATGGTGCGCTCGGCGAGGATCTGGCCCGCGGTGCCCAGCACCTCGAGCTGCCGCCGCGGCAGGGCCTCCGGGCAATTGTAGGCGACATGCAGCTGCACCAGCACGCCGGAGCCGGTGCGACCGAGCAGCATCGCCCCGTCATCGACGGCATAGCCCTGCACCCGTCGCTGCGTCAGCGCCGCGATCTCCTCGACCGGTTCGCCGAGCAGGTAGTCGACGAGGTCGAGCCCGTGCGGTGCCAGGTCCATCAGCGCCCCGCCGCCCGCCCGCGCCGCATCCGCGCGCCAGTTGTCGCTTGCCCAGCCGGCATCGACCCAGCAGGCATAGGCGATGCGGATGGCGGTGACGGTGCCGACCGCGCCCCCCGCGACCGCGGCGCGGATCGCCGCATGCGCCGGATGGTGCCGCTGGTCGAAGGCGGTGCCGTAGCGGATGCCGGCGGCGCGCACGGCCTCCGCCATCGCCTCCGCCTCGGCGAGGCTCGCCGCCATCGGCTTCTCGCAGAGCACGGGCTTGCCCGCCGCCGCCGCGCGCTCCACCGCCGCGCGGTGCAGGTGATTGGGCGTCGCCACATAGACGGCCTGCACGGCAGGATCGGCGAGCAGGGCATCGGCCTCCGCATGGGCGGCCGCGCCGAGCGCCGATGCCTGGCGCCGCGCGGCGGGGTCCGGGTCGGCGACGGCGACCAGCCGGCCGCCGGCGCCCTGCAGCCCCGGCACGGCATAGTCGCGCGCCACCCAGCCGAAGCCGATCACACCCCAGCCGAGCCCGGTCGTCGCATGGGTCGTGGCATCCAGCATCGTCACCAGCCCTCCGGCAGGTCGACCAGCTCGCGCCGCCGCGCCGCCTCGCGCGTCGCCCCGGTGAGCGCGGCGCGCAGCGGCTGGTTCGTCGCCGGCGGATAGGTCGCCAGCGCCCCGTATTCCCGCCCGTAGCGCTCCGACGGCCAGGCGATGCGCCCCGCCTCGTCGTAGAGCGGGTTGCGCCGCAGCCCGGCACCCTCCGGCGGCAGGGCGAGCAGCCCGCTCACCGCCCGTGCGGCCTGCAGCCCCGGCCCCTCGGCGGCGGCGAAGGCCTCGACGCCCCGCAGCACCTCCACCGCGGCCCGCCGCGGCGCCCGCGCCCCGGCCAGCGCCCGCGTCAGTTCCGCATCCTCGTAGAGCGCGGCCTCCGGCAGCAGCGCCGCCATCTCCCCGGCGGAAAGCGCGGCACCGGCCGAGAGGTTGGGCCAGTCGCGGTTGTGGACATGGCCGATCAGCAGCAGCCCGCGCCTCGGATCGCGCAGGCCGCGCAGCGCGGCGAGGATCGGCCCCTTCGGCTCGAGGAAGTAGAAGGCGTCATGGCAGGCGACGAGGTCGAAGGACCCCAGCACCGGCCACTCCTGCGCCGCGTCGAGGCAGATCAGCCGTGCCTCCGGCACCACCCAGTGCCGCGCCACCCAGAGCTTGGCGAAGACCACGTCGGCCCCCGTCACCGCCACCCCGCGCCGCGCCAGCTCGCGCAGGTGGTGGCCGATGCCGCAGGCCAGCTCGAAGGCGCGCCCCGGCGCGTTCCAGTGCGCCTCGGCGAGCGCCAGCCCGGCGAGGAAGGTCGGGTCCGTCCAGCGATGCGCGAAATAGTCGGCAACGGGCCCCCAGGCCAGCAGCCGCATCGCCTCGCGCAGGCTAAGCCCCTGGCGCTCGCGCACCAGCTGCCGCAGTGCCGCTGTCTCCGCCTGCGGCCCGCGCCACCAATCGTCCTGGTCGGCGAGCAGCAGCACAAGCGCCGCCTCGCCCTCGCCCGCATCGAGATGCCCAAGCGCCGCCTCGGCCAGCTCCCGCCGGCCCGCGCGCAGGAAGGGAATGCCATCCACCACCGGCCAGCGCAGCCCCACCGGATCCCGCACCGAATGGGCGGTATCGGCAATCATGCGGCGAGGCCCATCCGCGCCAGCACCGCATCCTGGAAGGGCTTCACCGGCCCGGCATGGACCAGCTCCATCTCGCGCAGCACGAAGCCCATGCTGGTGCCTGCCGCGCGCAGCTGGCTCTCCACCTGCAGCACGCGGTCGAGCGTGTCGGCGGCGTGGAAGGCGCGGCCCTCCGGCGTCCCGGCATCCGGCAGGATGCGGCAGGCCGCCTCCACCGCGGCGCGCAGCCCCGGCTCCAGCTCGCCGAGCGCCGTCTCCGTCGCCCGCGCCATGGCCGGCGCCAGCCACTCGCCGAGCGCCATCTCCCCGGCGAAGCCGGAATCCGGCATCAGCGCATTGTGCAGGTGATGCGCCAGCCCGGCGAGGAAGACCGTCTCCGGCCGCGCCCCCCAGACCGGCGCCAGCACGACGCCGAAGAGCGCGACGAGTGCGCAATGCTCCGCATGGCTCTCCGGCGGATCGAGGATCAGCCGACCGCGCCCCGGGGCGGTCGCCCCGGCCCGCGGCTGCGCCGCGAGCTGCCCGACGAAGCCCGGCACCGCACCCGCCGGCAACATCTCAGGCCCCTCCAGCAGCCAGGCGCGCAATGCGGGATCGAGCGGCCCGGCCGCCTCCGCGACGGTCGCCCGCACGATGCCGCGTGCCGCATCTGCCGGCAGGCCGAGTTGGTCGAGCAGCGCCGCGTCGAGATCGCCGAGCACCGTCGCCGCCAGCGCCTGCCGCAGGGAGTGCCGCGCCACCTCGGCAGGATGCGCGCCCGCCACCAGCGCCGCCCAGGCCCCGGCGAAGAGCCGCTCGGCGATGGAGCCTGCCCGCGCCGCGGAGCGGATCCGCTTCAGGTCCTCGAGGCTTCGCAGCAGCGGCATGAGCGCGGGCGGTGCGCGCCCACCCTCCGCCTCCGGCGCAGCAAGGCTCATCGGCCAGCCTTGCCCTCGAGCCAGTCGGTGAGCATCCGCTCCTGCACATGGAAGGCGTGCTCCGGCGCCCGCCGCCCCGCCGTCATCGGCGCCTTGAAGAAGAGCGAGAGCTGCTCCTGCGGCCCCCGCTCGCCGCGCTGCCGCGCGAGGTCGAGCACGCGGGCGATCTCCAGCACCAGCGGCGCCGCCAGCACGCTGTCCTTGCAGAGGAAGTTGACCTTGATCTGCATCTTGTGGCCGAGGAAGCCGCTGACGTCGATGTTGTCCCAGGCCTCCTTGTCGTCGCCGCGCGGCCGGTAGTAGCGGATGTCGACGATGTGGTCCTCGACCTTGTAGCCGAGGATGCTGTCGAGCACGCTGCCCTTGGTGCCGAGCTTGGACTTCAGGCTGTCCGGGTCCTCGAGCGCCTGGCCGTCGCGGTTGCCGAGGATGTTCGTGGAGAACCAGCCATCGACATGCAGCGCGCGGGCGCGGAAGGCCGGCGCCAGCACGGTCTTCATCAGCGTCTGCCCCGTCTTGCCGTCCTTGCCGGCGAGCGGCACGCCGCGCCGCTCGGCAAGCTCCATCAGGCCGGGGATGTCGGCGGCGACGGAGGGGGTGAAATTGCCGTAGCCGACGCCCGCCTCGATCGCCGCCGCGGCATAGAGCATGGCCGGGCCGATGTCGGGGTCGTCGCGGTCGAGCGCGCGCTGGAAGCCGTCGGCCGTGCTCAGCGCCTCGCCCTCGATGGGGGTGCGCTCGGTCGAGGCGAGGTTGATCATCACCACGTCGTCGAGGTCGTTCGCGGTCTTGAACTGCTGGATGTCGCTGATGATGGCGTCGATCGCCGCGCGATGGCCGCGCATCTCGCGCATGTTGCTGCCGCCGATCCGCCGGCAGAAGGCGCTGCTGGCGACCGCGGCCCAGGGCTTGATGCGCGAGAGCGCATCCTCGGTCTCCACGAGCTGGTTGTCGTTCAGGACGTGGTGCTCGGCCGCCGCGGCGGCAAGGCTCTGGCCGTTGACGTCCCAGCCGCCGAAGACGAGGTCCTCATAGCCGGCGAGGCCGGGGACGGCGATGTCGGCGAGCGGCAGGCCGGTCATCTGGTTCGCGCCGCGGCGCATCAGCTCGACCCCGGCGACGGCGGTGGTCGCCACTGCGCCACCCATCCCCACTACCGCCACTCCGACGCGACGACGCCTCGACCCATTCACCATAGCGATTCATCCCTGAACTCGTCCGACCACATCAGGGCTCGGTCAGATTCCACCAGGGAAAGCCCGTATCACGTATACTGGAGGACTAAAGTAGTTCTTATGCGTGGCAAAAAGATCGATTCCGCAAGATCACGATACGACAATGCTAACGATGGCATTACTACCGCCTGTGTTGGCCCAGTGCCCGGCCGGCCGCGGCGGCGCAGAGGGCGAAGACCACCGCCCCGCCGAGCGCTATCTGCCAGGAGGCCAGCACCGCCCCGATCCGCCCGGAGGCGGCCGCGCCGAGGATGCCCCCGCCATTCAGCGAGGCCATGACGAAGGCGAATTGCGTCGCCGCCCCTCCACCCCGGATCGCCAGCATCACCGCCGGCGCGAGGGAGACGAAGACCAGCGCCGGCACGATGCTCGAGAGCGCCATGGCCAGCCCCTCCGTCAGGTAGCCGCGCGGCCCGAGCAGCAGCATCGCCGTGACGACATAGGCGGCGGCGCAGGCGGCGAGCAGCAGGCGCAGCGCATGCTGCGGCCCCACCCGGTCCAGCCACAGCCCGATCGAGAAGGCGCCGATGGTGCCGCTCGCCAGCGTCAGCCCGCCCTGGAGATGCGAGAGGCTCGTCGCCTCCCACCGCCCCGTCGCCACCAGCTCCAGCCCGAAATAGACGCCGAAGGCGGTGGTGGCGAATTCCTCCGCGACGCAGATGGCCAGCAGGATGAGCATCTCCGGCCGCCGCCCGAAGGCCAGCAGCTCCTGCAGGACGGCGCGGTAGGAGGCGTCCGTGGCCCCGCGCCCGCCGCGCCGCCGCAGGGAGAACAGCGCATCCCCCGCCTCCTCCCGCACCAGCGCCGGAACCGCGGCCACCGCCAGGCCGAGCAGCAGCAGCAGGTGCTCCGCCACCGCCAGCCCATGCGCCGCGACCAGCGAGGCGAAGAGGGCCGCGCCGAGCGCCATCCCGCTCACGAAGCCGGCCCGCGTCAGCGCCGTCACCTCGCCCAGGCGGTCGGGCGGGACCCGGTCGATGATCAGCGCGTCGACCGCCGTGTCGGCCAGCGCCGCGAAGGCATTGTGCGCCAGCAGGACCAGGCCGATCCCCGCCAGCGCCTCCGGCCCGGTCCCCGCCAGCGGCAGGCAAGCGAGGGAGACCAGGGCGCCGGCCAGCCCGGCCAGGATCCAGGCGCGGCGCCGTCCCATGCGGAAGCTGCCGTGGCGGTCGACCAGCGGGCCCCAGAGCGGCTGCAGCACCCAGGGCAGCCCCATCGCCGCCATGGTCGCGCCGATGGCCTCCGGCGCCGCCCCCGCCGCGGCCAGGTGGTTGGGCACCGCCGTCAGCGCGAAGCCCGCCACCAGCCCCTGATAGCCGTAGAGCGCGAGGACCGTCAGCCGCCGCCACGCCGGGTGGGAGAAGAGCAGGCTGGTCAGACGGACGGTTTCCTTCGCCAAGCTGGGGGACTATGGGCCAGCCGCCGCCGCTGTCGCCCGGCTCTCGCCATATCGTGAGCGGCGCGGGGCTGCCGGCGATGCCTGATTGCATCCCCGGGAGAGTCCCTGTATCCCGCCCCGACCGTTCCCAGGACGGCCCGGCAGAGGGGTTGAGGCTCGAAGGTCCCATGCATGTCCGGCCCGAAGCGGCCCGCGCCCGGCGGCCGGCCGTAAGAATCCGGCAGGCTTATCCGGGCAACAAGGCGGCCTCCCTTTGCCGTTATCGTAAGGATTAGCCGCGATCATGGACCGCATCCGCATCCGCGGCGGCCAGCCGCTCCAGGGCAGCATCCCCATCAGCGGCGCCAAGAACGCCACCCTGCCGCTGATGGCCGCAGGCCTCCTCGCCAGCGGCCCCGTGGTGCTGCGCAACGCCCCCGACCTCGCCGACATCGCCACCATGCGCGCCCTGCTGATCCAGCACGGCCTGACCGTCGAGCATGACCGCGAGGCCCGCACCCTCACCCTCGCCGGCGAAGCCTCCCATCTCGAGGCGCCCTACGACCTGGTGCGGAAGATGCGCGCCTCCGTCCTCGTGCTCGGCCCGATCGTCGCCCGCCACGGCCGCGCCCGCGTCTCGCTGCCCGGCGGCTGCTCCATCGGCACCCGCCCGGTGGACCTGCACCTGAAGGGGCTGGAGGCGATGGGCGCCACCATCACCCTCGATGCCGGCTATATCGAGGCGGAGGCGCCGCAGGGGCTGAAGGGCGCCCGCATCATCTTCCCCGTCGTCTCGGTCGGCGCCACCGAGAACCTGCTGATGGCCGCCTGCCTCGCCGATGGCGAGACGGAGCTGGTCAACGCCGCCCGCGAGCCGGAGATCGAGGACCTCGCCCGCTGCCTGGTCGCCATGGGCGCCGAGATCGAGGGCATCGGCACCGACCGGCTGCATGTGGTCGGCCGCCGCAGCCTCGGCGGCGCGGTGCACGACATCGTGCCGGACCGGATCGAGGCCGGCACCTATGCCTGCGCCGCGGCCATCACCGGCGGCTCGGTCCTGCTCGAGGGCGCGCGGGCCGAGCATCTCGGCTCCGTCGCCCGCACCCTGCGCGAGGCCGGCGTGGCGGTGGAGCCGGAGGGCGATGCGCTCCGCATCTCCCGCCTCAACGGGCTGCACGGCGTCGACGTGATGACGGAGCCCTTCCCCGGCTTCGCCACCGACATGCAGGCGCAGTTCATGGCGCTGATGGCCGTCGCCGAGGGCGCCTCGATGATCACCGAGACGATCTTCGAGAACCGCTTCATGCACGTGCCGGAGCTGAACCGCATGGGCGCCCGCATCAACGCCCATGGCGCCTCGGCCATCGTCCGCGGCGTGCCGAAGCTGTCTGGCGCGCCGGTGATGGCGACCGACCTGCGCGCCTCCGTCTCCCTCATCCTCGCCGGGCTGGCGGCGGAGGGGGAGACCATCGTCAACCGCGTCTATCACCTCGACCGCGGCTATGAGCGGGTGGAACAGAAGCTCGCCGCCGTCGGGGCCGATATTGAACGGCTTCCGGGCTGAGCTGCATGGACCTTCCGAGCTCCGATCCAGAGACCGCCAGGGCGATGGGCACCAGCCCCATCATCCTCGCCCTGCCGAAGGGCCGCATCCTCGCGGAGCTCGGCCCGGTGCTGGCCCGCGCCGGCATCCAGCCCGCGGCGGACTACACGGACGAGGACAGCCGGCGCCTCCGCTTCGAGACCAGCGACCCGAGCCTCGACGTGGTGCGCGTCCGCCCCTTCGACGTCGCCACCTTCGTCGCCCATGGCGCGGCGCAGATCGGCATCTGCGGCGCCGACGTGCTGATGGAATTCGACTACCCGGAGATCTACGCCCCGCTCGACCTCGGCATCGGCCGCTGCCGCATCAGCGTGGCCGAGCCCGCCGCGACGGCCGGCCAGGACGATCCGAGCCGCTGGTCCCGCATCGCCGTCGCCAGCAAGTACCCCAATGTCGCCGGGCGCCACTATGCGGCGCGCGGCATCCAGGCCGAGATCGTCCACCTGAACGGCGCGATGGAGCTGGCCCCCTCGCTCGGCCTCGCCCGCGTCATCGTGGACCTGGTGCAGACCGGCAGCACGCTGAAGGCCAACGGGCTGATCGAGACGGAGGTGATCGCCCACGTCACCTCCCGCCTCATCGTCAACCGCACGGCGCTGAAGACCATGCCGGAGCGCATCGGCGCCTGGATCGCCCGCTTCCGCGCGGCGCTCGCCTGATGCTCCGCCTCGACACCAGCGCGCCGGAGTTCGAGACCGGCTTCGCCGCCCTGCTCGACATGGCGCGCGAGACCACGGCCCAGGTCGACGACGCCGTCGCGGGCATCATCGCCGAGGTCCGGGCCGGGGGCGATGCCGCCCTGCTCCGGCTGACCACCCGCTTCGACGGCTGGGCGCCGATCGATGCCGGGGCGCTGCGCGTCACCGCCGCGGAGATCGAGGCGGCGACCGCCGGCATCCCGGCCGGGCTGCTCGCCGCCCTCGACCTTGCCGCCGAGCGGATCGAGCGCTTCCATGCCGCCCAGCGCCCCGCCGACCTCGAACTGCCGGACCCGGCGGGGCTGACGCTCGGCATGCGCTGGACGCCGCTCGACGCGGTCGGCCTTTATGTGCCGGGCGGCAAGGCGGCCTATCCCTCCTCCGTGCTGATGAATGCGCTGCCCGCCCGCGTCGCCGGCGTCCCGCGCATCGCCATGGTGGTGCCGACGCCGGGCGGGCAGCTCAACCCGCTGGTGCTGGCCGCGGCGCGGCGGGCGGGCGTCAGCGAGATCTACCGCCTCGGCGGCGCGCAGGCGGTGGCGGCGCTGGCCCATGGCACCGCCTCCATCGCCGCGGTCGACCGCATCGTCGGCCCCGGCAATGCCTATGTGGCGGCGGCCAAGCGCCAGGTCTTCGGCCGGGTCGGCATCGATTCCATCGCCGGCCCCTCCGAGGTGGTGGTGGTGGCCGACGCGTCGAACGACCCGCGCCTCGTCGCCATCGACCTGCTGGCCCAGGCCGAGCATGACGAGAGCGCCCAGGCCATCCTCATCACCGACGATGCGGGCTTCGCCGAGGCCGTCGCCGCCGCGGTGGAGGCGGAGCTGGAAACCCTGCCGCGCGGCGCCATCGCCGGCGAGAGCTGGCGCCGCCACGGCGCCACCATCCTGGTCCGCGACTGGGCCGAGGCGCAGGAGATCACCAACCGCCTCGCGCCCGAGCACCTGCAGGTGATGCTGCCCGACCCGCGCGGCTGGTTCGCCGGCATCCGCCATGCCGGCGCCGCCTTCCTCGGCCGCTGGTGCCCGGAGGCGCTCGGCGACTACGTCGCCGGCCCCAACCACGTCCTGCCGACCGGGCGGACGGCGCGCTTCGCCTCCGGCCTCTCGGTCTTCGACTTCCTGAAGCGCACCACCTGGGTGGAGGCGAGCGAGGCCGGCCTCGCCGCCATCGGCCCGGCCGCGGTGGCGCTGGCGGAGGCGGAAGGCCTGCAGGCCCACGGCCTCAGCGTTGCGCGCCGCCTGGGTTGACCCGGCCCCGGCCGACCATCATCTTGCCCCGGATAAGATAAGCGGTCGAAGTCAACCTCCCCCGTGCGTGCCCCAGGGCCTGACGCCGTCCGATCCGGACAGGGCGCGGCCCCGGCACGCCGTTCCAGTATGAAGGTTCCTGATGTCAAAAGAGGACATGATCGAGTTCAGCGGCACCGTGCAGGAGTTGCTCCCCAATGCGATGTTCCGCGTGAAACTCGACAACGAGCACATGGTGCTGGCCCATACCAGCGGGAAGATGCGCAAGAACCGCATCCGCGTCCTCGCCGGGGACCGGGTGAATGTGGAGATGACGCCCTATGACCTGACCAAGGGCCGCATCACCTTCCGCTTCAAGTAAGGGCCGTTGAGCACAGGCAAGCCGCCCCTGGTGCTGGCCTCCGCCAGCCCGCGGCGGCTCGAGCTGCTGGCGCGCATCGGCGTCGTGCCCGACCGCGTGCTGCCGGCCGATCTCGATGAATCCCCGCTGAAGGCGGAGTTGCCCCGCCTGCTCGCCGCCCGCCTCTCCGCCGCCAAGGCCGAGGCTGCGGGCGCGCTCGCGCCCGGGGCGCTGGTGCTGGCCGCCGATACGGTGGTGGGCGTCGGCCGCCGCATCCTCGGCAAGCCGGCCGATGCCGACGAGGCCCGCCGCTTCCTCGCCCTGCTCTCCGGCCGGCGGCACCATGTCTATACGGGCGTTGCCCTCCGCACGCCGGACGGCAAGCTCCGCACCCGGCTGGTCGACACCATCCTCGCCTTCCAGCGCCTGACCGAGGCGCAGATCGCGGATTACGTCGCCGGCGAGGAATGGCGCGGCAAGGCCGGCGGCTACGCCATCCAGGGCCGGGCCGAGGTCTTCGTCCGCTTCCTCTCCGGCTCCCATTCCAATGTCGTGGGCCTGCCGCTGTTCGAGACGGCGCAATTGCTGCGGGGGACCGGCTGGCTGACTCCCTGAGCATCCTCGTCTCCGTCTCCCCGGGCGAGGTCCGCACCGCTTTGCTGCGCGGCGACAGGCTGGAGGAGGCCTGGATCGAGCGCCCCGCCCGGCCGGACGGCGTCGGCGACCTGCAGCGCGCCCGCGTCACCGCCCTTGCCCCCGCCATGGCCGGCGCCTTCCTGCTGCTGGCCGGCGGCGAGACCGGCTTCCTTCCCGAATCGGAGGCCAGCGCCACCCGCCAGCCCATCGCCCGCTCGGTGCAGGAGGGGCTGGTGCTGCCCGTGCGCGTCACCCGCGCGCCGCAGGGCGGCAAGGGCGCACGCGTCACCGCCCGCCTGACGACTGCCGAGCAGGCCCGCGCCGCCGCCGCGCCGCCGGGCAACACGCCCCTGCTGCTGGCCCGCGGCCCGGAGGCCGCGCTGCGCCTCGCCCGCGATCATCCCCGTGCCGAGCTGGTGGCGGATGGCGCCACCCTCGCCGCCCGGCTGCGCGCCGCCTATTCCCCCCGCCCGGTCTTCGACGAGGCGCTGGAGGCCGAGTTCGAGGCGCTGGCCGGCCCGGAGGTCCCACTCCCAGGCGGCGGCCGCATCCTCATCCACCCGACGCCGGCGCTCGCCGCCCTCGATGTCGATGCCGGCAGCGCCGCCGGTGCACGCGACCCGGAAGCACAGCGCCGCATCAACGAGGTAGCGGTGGAGGAGGCGGCGCGGCAGATCCGCCTCCGCCAGCTCGCCGGCCCCATCCTGCTCGACCTCGCGGGGATGACCGTGAAGCGCCGCGCCGCCCTCGCCGAGCCGCTCACCCGCGCGCTGGCCGCCGACCGGCTGGCCCGGCTGCTCGGCCTCGGCCCGCTCGGCCTGTTCGAGATCCTCCGCCAGCGCATCCACCCGCCGCTGCATGAGGTGCTGGCCGGCCCGCTGACCCCCGGC
>CADCTD010000178.1 GCA_902805545.1 uncultured Craurococcus sp.
CGGGACCCGCGCCAGCAGCAGACCGCCAGGTGCCGAACCCGGTGCAGCGGGCCGCTAATCCGCGGCTCTGGGCCGGCGATGGCGGCGCGCCCAACCCGGCGATCGGCTTCCTCGGCTTCGATGCCGGCCGCCCGGCCGGTGCCGCGCCGCCCGAGCCCGCCACCGGTCCGGCCCCGCGCCGCACCGGCCGGGGCTGACCGCTCAGCCGCCCGGCAGGGAGGTCAGCGCGGCCTCGAAGGCCTCCAGCGTCTGCACCTCGTCGCGCGCCTCATGCGCGGTGGAGAGGTAGTACTTGCTCTCGCCCTTCAGGATGCCGCGCTCGCGCAGCACGGCATTGACGTGCCGCTGCACCGCCGCATCCGCGCGCAGCATGCCGCGATAGTCGCGCGGCGCCTCCTCGGCGAAGACGACGTCGAAGAGCGGCGGCTCGCCGATGGCATGGCCCGGCACGCCATGGCGGCGCAGCAGCCCCTCCATCTCGGCCATCATCCGCCGGCCCATGGCGAAGACGCCGTCATAGGCCCCCGGCCGCCGCAGCACCTCGAGCGTGGCGAGGCCGGCGGCCGAGGCGACCGGGTTGCCGGAGAGCGTGCCGACCTGCATGAGGAAACCGTCATCGCCGACGATCTCGCGGTCGAAATGCGCCATGATGTCGGCCCGCCCGGCGATGGCGGCGAGCGGGAAGCCGCCGCCGATGATCTTCCCGAGCGTGCAGAGGTCGGGCACGACGCCGTAGTAGTCCTGCGCCCCGCCGTAGCAGAAGCGGAAGCCGGTCACGACCTCGTCGAAGATCAGCGGGATGCCGTATTGCGTGGCCAGGTCGCGCATCCCCTGCAGGAAGCCGGGCGCGGGCGGGATCAGCCGCTGGAAGGGCTCGAGGATGATGGCGCCGAGCTCGTCATGATGCTCGGCGATCAGGCTCCGCGCCGTCTCCAGGTCGTTGAAGGGCGCGACCAGCACCTCCTCCCGCACGCTCCGCGGGATTCCGGCGGAATCCGGGACGGCGACGGGGAAGTTGGCGAGCTGCCTCGGCGCCAGGCTCATCAGCCCCCAGTCGGACATGCCATGGTAGCCGCCCTCGAATTTCAGGATGCGGTCGCGCCCGCGGAAAGCCCGCGCCACCCGCAGCGCATACATGTCCGCCTCCGACCCGCTGGAGACGAAGCGCACCTGCTCGGCGCAGGGCAACGCCGCGACGATCGCCTCGGCGAGGCGGATGCCGGGCTCGCTGGTGGCGAAGAAGGTGGTGCCGCGCGGCAGCTGCGCCTCGACCGCCGCCAGCACCTCCGGATGGCCATGGCCGAGGAACATCGGGCCGGAGCCGAGCAGGTAGTCGACATACTCCCGCCCGGCCACGTCCCACACGCGCCCGCCCCTGCCTTCCCGCAGGATGATCCCGGGGGCAAAATTGCCGAAGCCGCCCGCCGGCAGGACGCGCCGCGCGGCCTCGGCCAGGCTCTCGCTCGGGGGGATGCTGTCCATCGCCATCGATCCTTCGGCCGGGATGGCGCCCAGCCTAGGGGCTGCGCTCAGGCAGGACCAGCCGGTGCGGATCGTCGGCCGGCAGGATCGGCCGGATATAGTCGCGCGACTTCCATTCCGGCGCGACCTGGCTGCCATCCGGCCGCGGCAGATAGGCCGAGGGTTCGCCGGCCCCGAGATCGGGGATGTAGCGCGGGCAGTTGGGAAAGATGTCCGTCACCGCGACGCTCACCAGCCGCCGCGCCCCGGGAATGCCGGCAAGGCGGGCGGCATCCTCGACCAGCGCCGCATGGCCGCGCAGGCGAAGCCGCAGCGAGCGGCCGTCGAAGGCGATGAAGAGCATGCCGATTGCGGGGCTGACGGCGATGTTCCCCAAGCTGAGATACATCGAGTTGCCGTCGTAATCGGGGAATTCCAGCGCGGCCGGGCCGGTGACGCGGACGAAGCCCGGCGGCCCGCCCTTGAAGCTGCAATCCACCGCGCCCTCGGCCGCGGTGGCGAGGAAGAAGAAGGGCGCCGCCTCGATCATCGACACATGCTCGGGCAGGAAATGGTCCTGCCGGCGCCGCGCCTCCAGCGTATCCGCCACGCGGCGGCCGTCGAAGCGGTCCTGCAGGGCGCGGTTGCCGGCGTGGAACAGGTGCGACATGGGCCTCTCCCGATCGATCGGGAGAAGCCTAGAGCAAACTCCGATCAGGCGGAGGCGCCTGATCGGAGTAATTTGCCCGACCAAGCAACAGGCTAGAGCGGGTTCCGTTCGCCTTGGCTCACGGAACCCGCTCTAGCCTACAGGCTCAGACGTGGAAGCTCTCCCCGCAGCCGCACCGCCCCTTCTCGTTCGGGTTGGTGAAGGTGAAGCCGGCCGACATGGACTTCTGCTCGTAATCCATGGTGGTGCCGATCAGGAACAGGCTCGCCTTGCGGTCCACCAGCACGGTGACATCCTTGTCGGTGACACGCTCATCGGTCGGCTCCGGCGCGTCGACCCAGGAAAGGTCATAGGACAGGCCGGAACAGCCCTTGGTCTTGACCCCGATGCGCAGCAGCCGCCCGGCCTCGCCGGCGGCATAGAGGGCGCGCAGCCGGTCGGCCGCGGCATCGGTGAGCTGCATCAGCGGCGGCAGGGCGCGGCGGGGGCGTTTGGTCTCGATCGTGGTGCTCATGGCGCCGTCCTCAGAACATGTTCATGGCAAGGCGGGCATCCTCGCTCATCCGGCCCTGGTCCCAGGGCGGATCCCAGACGACCTCCACCTGCACATCGGTGACGCCGGGGACCATGCGGACGCTTTCCTCCACCTGGCTCGGCAGTTCCTGCGCCGAGGGGCAGGAGGGGGTGGTCAGCGTCATCTCGACCTTCACCCGCCCGTCATCCTCGATCTCGACGGCGTAGATCAGGCCGAGCTCGTAGATGTCGACCGGGATCTCCGGGTCGAAGACCGTCTTCAGCATGGTGATGACGGCATCCTCGCTCACCTTCGGCGCCGGCGGCGGAACCTCGCCGTCCGGAGTCCAGGCGCCATGCGTGGCGGTGGCTTCGTCACTCACTCGTCGCCTCCTTGCCGCTGCCATCGAGGGCGGCGTTCAGCGTATGCCAGGCGAGCGTCGCGCATTTCACGCGGCTCGGGAATTCATGGACGCCGGAGAGGGGCTGCAGCCGCTCCATCTCGTCGGCGAGCGAAGCGCCGCACTCCGCGCAGGTGCCGGTCATGGCGAGGCTGCGGAACTGCTCGCCGAGCGCCTGCGCCTCGGCGGGCTGCTTGCCCTTCACCGTCTCCGTCATCAGCGAGGCGCTGGCCATGGAGATGGCGCAGCCGCGGCCCTGGAAGGCCACATCCTCGATGCCGCCATCCTCCCGGAGCTTCAGGAACAGCTCCATCCGGTCGCCGCACATCGGGTTGTCGCCGCGGGCGGTGCGGTCGGCATCCTCGAGGCGGCGGAAATTCCGCGGCTTCCGCCCATGGTCGAGGATGACCTCCTGGTAGAGGTCGCGCAGGTCGTCGAACATCAGGCGAAGAACTCCCTGGCCTTCGTCAAAGCCTCGGCGAGGTAGTCGATCTCGCCCTGCGTCGTGTAGAGCCCGAAGGAGGCCCGGCAGGTCCCGCCCTCGAGGCCGAAGCGCGCATGCAGCGGCTCGGCGCAATGCCGCCCCGCCCGCACCGCGATGCCGGCCCTGTCGAGCAGCGTCGCCAGGTCGTGGGGATGCGCATTGTCGAGCGCGAAGGAGAAGACCCCGCCGCGATCCTGCGCCCGCCCGAGCAGGGTCAGCCCCTCGATATCGGAGAACCGCCGCATCGCATGGTCGACGAGGCTGCGCTCATGCGCCTCGAGCGCCGGCATGCCGATGGCGGAGACATAGTCGATCGCCGCGTGCAGCCCGACCGCCTCGACGATGGGCGGCGTGCCCGCCTCGAACTTCGCCGGCGGCTCCGCCCAGGTGCTGCCCTCGAGCGTCACGCTCGCAATCATGTCGCCACCGCCGAGGAAGGGCGGCATCCGCTCCTGGTGCTCGAGCCGGGCCCAGAGCACGCCGATCCCTGTGGGCCCGTAGAGCTTGTGGCCGGTGAAGACGTAGAAGTCTGCCCCCAACGCCTGCATGTCGACGCGGCGATGCACCGCCGCCTGGCTGCCGTCGAGCAGCACCTTGGCGCCCTTGGCATGCGCCATGGCGACGATCCGCTCGGCCGGCGTCACCGTGCCCAGCACGTTCGACATGTGGGTGACGGCGACGAGCCCGACCTTGCCATCCGCCAGCTTCGCCTCGAGATCGTCGAGATCGAGCTCGCCCGCATCGGTCACGCGGCAGATGCGGAGCTCGATGCCCCGGCCCTCGTCCCGCAGCATGTGCCAGGGGACGAGGTTGGCATGGTGCTCCATCTCGGAGACCAGCACCGCCTGCCCAGGCTTCAGCACCCCCCGTCCCCAGCTATGGGCGACGAGGTTGATCGCCGCCGTGCTGTTGGTGGTGAAGATCACCTCGCGCGGATCGGCGGCGTTGACGAAGCGGGCAACCGCCGCCCGCGCCGCCTCGTAATCGGCGGTCGAGGCCTCGCTCAGCCGGTAGGCGCCGCGATGCACATTGGCATAGCGCTCCTCCATGCAGCGGACCATCGCCTCGATCACCTGGCGCGGCTTCTGCGCCGAGGCGCCGCTGTCCAGGAAGACAAGCGGCTTGCCGCGATGCTGTTGCGCCAGGATCGGGAAGTCGGCGCGGATGCGCTCGACATCGTAGACTGGCTGGACCGACGCGTTCATGCGGCCTCCTTGCTCCACCAGCCGGCGACGGCTTCCTCCAGCGCGGCGCGGGCGGTCTCGTCGGTGACGCCCTCGATCGCCTCCTGCAGGAAGGCCTCGACCAGCATGCTGCGGGCCTTGCCTTCGGGAATCCCGCGGGCCCGCAGGTAGAAAAGCTGTTCGGCATCAAGCGCGCCGACGGTCGCGCCGTGGCTGCACTTGACGTCGTCGGCATAGATCTCGAGTTGCGGCTTGCTGTCGATCTCGGCCTCGGGGCTGAGCAGCAGCGCCTGGTTCATTTGGTAACCGTCGGTCCGCTGCGCAACCTGGTGGACGTGAATCTTGCCCTGGAACACGCCGCGCGACTTGCCCTGCAGCACCGTCTTGTAGGTCTGGCGACTGGCGCAATCCGGCGCGGCATGGTCGAGCACCGTGGTGGTGTCGGCATGCTGGCCGTCCCGCAGCAGCTGGGCGCCGTTCATGTGGCAGGTGGATTTCGGTCCTGCCAGCACCGCATGGATCTCGTTACGCACCAGCCGCCCGCCGGCATTGAGCGTGAAGTTGTCGTAGGTCGCACCGGCCTCGATCCGGGCATAGACGGTGCCGAGCTGGAAGCCCTTCACCCCCTCCCGCTGGATCCGCGCATGGGTCAGCACGGCGCCTTCCGCCAGCTCGATCTCGAAGACCGGGTTGTGCAGGTAGCGCGTGCCCTCGGGCCCGCTCGCCTCCTCGATGATGGTGAGGCTGGCGCCGGCCTCGAGCCGGATCAGGTGGCGCGGGTGGAAGGCCGAGGGCCGCTCGCTGCGGCTGGCGATGGAGCTCAGCTCCAGCACGCCGCCCGCGATGCCCGCCGGCACCGTGATCACCAGGCCATCCTCGAACAGCATGGTGTTGAGCGCGACCAACGCCTCCTCGCCCGGCCGCGCCAGGGCCCCGAGCCGGGATTCCAGGCGCGGCAACTCGTGGGCGAGGCTGCCGACGGCAAAGCTTGCGCCATCGAGCGAGGAATGCTCCTCGCGGAACCGTCCATCGACGAAGACGGCGCGGCGCTCGCCGCGCGGTGCCGGCAATCCCTCGCCATCGCCGAGGATGGTGAGCGCCTCGTCGAAGGCCGCATCGGCCACGGGACGCAGATCGGTGTATTTCCACGCCTCGACCCGCCGCGTCGGGAAGCCCGCAGCCCGGAATTGCTCCGCCGCCCCCTCGCGCAGCGCCTGCACCCAGGCCAGCCGCTGCCCCGGCAGCCGCGCCCGCAGCCCGTCGAAACGGTGCAGGAAGCCCTCGGCGCCGCTATGCACGACCGTGTTCATGCCGCCGCCTGCACCGAGGCATAGCCCGACGCCTCGAGCTGCTTGGCCAGCTCCGGCCCACCGGTCTGGGCGATGCGCCCCTGCATCAGCACATGCACCTTGTCGGGCACGATGTAGTCGAGCAGCCGCTGGTAGTGGGTGATGACGAGGGCCGAGAAATCCGGCGCCCGCAGCGCGTTCACCCCATCCGCCACGATCTTCAGCGCGTCGATGTCGAGGCCGCTGTCGGTCTCGTCGAGGATGGCGAGGCTCGGGCGAAGCAGCGCCATCTGCAGCACCTCGTTCCGTTTCTTCTCGCCGCCGGAGAAGCCGACATTGACGCCGCGCTTCAGCATGTCCTCCGACATCTGCAGCTCCTTGAGGCGGGCGCGGGCCAGCTTCAGGAACTGCATCGCATCCAGTTCCGCCTCGCCCTTGCCGCGACGGATGGCATTCAGCGCGGTGCGGAGGAAGTTGGCGTTGCCGACGCCGGGCAGCTCCACCGGATACTGGAAGGCGAGGAAGACGCCGGCCGCGGCGCGCTCCTCCGGCTCCATCGCCAGCAGGTCGACGCCGTTCAGCGTCGCGCTGCCGCCCGTCACCTCATAGCCCTCGCGCCCGGCGAGGACATAGGAGAGGGTCGACTTGCCGGAGCCGTTCGGCCCCATGATGGCATGCACCTCGCCGGCGGGCACTTCCAGGTCGATCCCCTTGAGGATCGGCTTGCCGTCGACCTCGGCGGTCAGTCCTTCGATACGCAGCATTTAACCGACGCTCCCTTCGAGCGAAATCTGGAGGAGCTTCTGGGCCTCGACGGCGAACTCCATCGGCAGCTCCTTCAGCACCTCGCGGCAGAAGCCGTTGACGATCAGCCCGACCGCATCCTCCTCCGACAGGCCGCGCTGCCGGCAGTAGAAGAGCTGGTCCTCCGCGATGCGGCTGGTGGTCGCCTCGTGCTCCACCTTGGCCGACATGTTGCGGTTCTCGATGTACGGGACGGTATGCGCCCCGCACTGGTCGCCGATCAGCAGGCTGTCGCACTGGGTGAAGTTGCGCGCGGCCGAGGCCGTCGGCGCGATCCGCACCAGCCCGCGATAGGTATTCTGCCCCTTGCCGGCCGAGATGCCCTTGGAGACGATGGTCGATGTCGTGCGCTTGCCGACATGGATCATCTTCGTGCCGGTATCGGCCTGCTGGTAGTTGTTGGTGATGGCCACCGAGTAGAACTCGCCGACGCTGTCATCGCCGAGCAGCACGCAGGACGGGTACTTCCAGGTGATGGCCGAGCCGGTCTCCACCTGCGTCCAGCTCACCTTGCTGCGCTTGCCGCGGCACTGCGCCCGCTTGGTGACGAAGTTGTAGATGCCGCCCCGGCCCTCGGCATCGCCCGGGTACCAGTTCTGCACCGTGCTGTACTTGATGCTGGCGTCATCCAGCGCGACCAGCTCCACCACCGCCGCATGCAGCTGGTTCTCGTCGCGCATCGGCGCCGTGCAGCCCTCGAGATAGGAGACGATCGCGCCCTCGTCGGCGATGATCAGCGTCCGCTCGAACTGGCCGGTGCTCTTCGCATTGATGCGGAAATAGGTGCTGAGCTCCATCGGGCAGCGCACCCCCTTCGGGATGTAGACGAAGCTGCCGTCGGTGAAGACCGCGCTGTTCAACGCGGCATAGAAGTTGTCGCCCGGCGGCACCACGGTGCCGAGATACTGGCGTACCAGCTCCGGATGCTCCTGCACCGCCTCGGAGATGGCGCAGAAGATGATGCCGTCCTTCGCCAGCCGCTCCTTGTAGGAGGTGGCGACGGAGACGCTGTCGAAGACCGCATCGACGGCGATCGGCATGCGGCCGCCCTCCGAGGGGCTGTCCCCCGCGCCCTCGACGCCGGCCAGGATCGCCTGCTCCTTCAGCGGGATGCCGAGCTTCGCGTAGGTCTTCAGCAGCTCGGGATCGACCTCGTCGAGCGACTTCGGGCCGTCCTTCTTCTTCGGCGCCGCGTAGTAGTACGCGTCCTGGTAGTCGATCGGCGGGTACTTCACCGCCGGCCAGCGCGGCTCCTGCATCCGCTGCCAGGTGGCGAAGGCCTTCAGCCGCCATTCGAGCAGCCACTCAGGCTCCTTCTTCTGGGCGGAGATGAAGCGGACGGTATCCTCGTTCAGCCCTTTCGGGGCGAAATCCATCTCGATCTCGGTCTCGAAGCCCCACTTGTAGGTGCCTTCGGTGACGGACTGGACGGTGTCGAGGGTCTCGGCGACTGCGGGCATATCGGGTTCCTACTCGGCGACGAGCTGAGCGAATACGGGGGCCGAGCCGCAGCGCGCGGGGCCGGCCAGATCGGCGAGGGTGATGTCGGACAAGGCCCGGCGGATGGCGTCGTTGACCGGGTCCCAGCGGCCGCGGACGGCGCAGATGCTCTGCGCCTCGCACTGCCCCTGCCCGCCATCGACGCAGGCCGTGAGGGCGATCGGACCATCTACGGCGACGATCACCTCGGAGAGCGGCACCGCGGCGAGCGGCCGGGTCAGCCGGTAGCCGCCGCGGGCGCCCCGCAGCCCTTCCACCAGCCCCGCCTGGCCCAATATCTTGAGCACCTTGGCGACGGTCGGCTCGGCGATGCCGGTGGCCTGCGCGAGGCCCGGCGCGGTCTGCACCCGGCCTTCCGGCAAGGCGCCGTCCCGCGCGAGCCGGGCCATGACGACCACGGCATAATCGGTCAGTTTCGAGAGCCTCAACACCACACTTCCCTCATGCGTCCTAAATAGGACCAATGGGGTCCCCTTTGAAGCCCCCCCTCGCCCAAAACCCCGGCCCATGCCTACCCTGCAGGCCGCCGCCGGGGGGTCCATTGATGCCGATCATCACCACCGATGACGGGGTTGAGCTGCATGTCGAGGAGGCCGGCCACGGCGCGCCGCTGGTCTTCGCCCATGAATTCGCCGGCGACGTCCGGAGCTGGGAGCCGCAGCTCCGCTTCTTCTCCCGCCGCTACCGCTGCATCGCCTTCAACGCCCGGGGCTACCCGCCCTCCGCCGTCCCGCGTGACCCGGCCGCCTATTCCCAGGACCGCGCCACGGACGACATCGCCCAGGTGATCGAGCGGCTCGGCCTCGGCCCGGCGCATGTGGTCGGGCTCTCGATGGGCGCCTTCGCCACCCTCCATCTTGGCCTCCGCTACCCGCACCTCGCGCGCAGCCTGACCGCCGCCGGCGTCGGCTACGGCGCCGCCCCCGGCAAGCGCGACCAGTTCCGCGCGGAGGTGGACGCAACCGCCGACCGCATCGCCGCCGAGGGCATGTGGACGATGGCGAGGACCTATGGCCGCGGCCCGACCCGCCTGGTCTTCGAGGAGAAGGACCCCCGCGGCCATGCCGAGTTCCTCTCCCAGCTCGCCGCGCACGACACCGACGGCGCGGTGCTCACCATGCGCGGCGTCCAGCGCGAGCGGCCGAGCCTCTTCGAACTCGAGGCGCAATTCCGGCAGATGAAGCTCCCCACCCTCATCATCTGCGGCGACGAGGACGACCCGACGCTGGAGCCCGGCCTCTTCCTCAAGCGCAGCATCGCCACCAGCGCCCTCATGGTCCTGCCCCGCTGCGGCCACGCCATGAACATTGAGGAGCCGGACGCGTTCAACCGTGGCGTGCTCGACTTCATCACCTGGGTCGATGCCGGCCGCTGGTGGGAGCGGAACCCGGCGACGCTCGCCGGCGGAATCATTGCAGGCCCGTCCAGGGCCTAGTTTTCACTCGCCCGCCGCGCCTCCTGCGCTAGGCTTCCGTGCAAGGACGGCAAAGTCCGGCCCAGGGAGGCCCCGCCATGAACGTCATCACCCGCGCCCCATCCGCCCTGTCGCATCTCGACCCGAGCGACCCCGCCCTCTACCAGAACGAGGCCTGGGGCCCGCTCTTCGCCCGGCTGCGGCGGGAGGAGCCGGTGCATTTCTGCGCCGAGAGCCGCTTCGGCCCCTACTGGTCGCTCACCCGCTACAAGGACATCATGGCGGCGGAGGTGGACCATGCCACCTTCTCCTCCGAGGCCGGCGGCATCCAGCTCATCGACCAGCCGAAGGACATGGCCCGGCCCAGCTTCATCCGCATGGACCCGCCGCGGCATGACGAGCAGCGGAAGGTCGTCCAGCCCATCGTCGCCCCCGGCAACCTCGCCAACATGGAGGTGCTGATCCGGGAGCGGACCTGCCAGGTGCTGGACGGGCTGCCGCGCGGCGAGGCCTTCGACTGGGTCGAGCGCGTCTCCATCGAGCTGACGACCATGATGCTGGCGACGCTCTTCGACTTCCCCTTCGAGCAACGGCACAAGCTGACCTACTGGTCGGACGTGGCGATCTGCGACGTGAACGGCCCCGACCCGCTGGTCCCGACGGAGGAGGCGCGCTTCGCCGAGTTGAAGGTGATGGCGGAGACCATGGCCGGCCTCTTCAACGCCCGGCGCGACGCCCCGCCGCGCTTCGACCTGCTCTCCATGCTGGCCCATGGTCCGGCAACGCGGGACATGCCGCTGCGCGAGTTCATGGGCAACCTCGCCCTGCTCATCGTCGGCGGCAACGACACCACCCGCAATTCGATGACCGGCGGCCTGCTCGCCCTGCACCAGAATCCGGCCGAGTACCGCAAGCTCCGCGACGACCCGGCGCTGATCCCCAACATGGTCTCCGAGATCATCCGCTGGGTGACGCCCGTCATCCACATGCGCCGCACCGCGACGCGCGAGGTGGAGCTTGGCGGGCGCACCATCCGTGCGGGGGACAAGGTCGCGATGTGGTACGTCTCCGGCAACCGCGACGAGGCGGCGATCGAGCAGCCAGACCGCTTCCTCATCGACCGCCCGCGGGCCCGCCAGCACCTCTCCTTCGGCTTCGGCGTGCATCGCTGCGTCGGCAACAGGCTCGCCGAACTGCAGCTCCGCATCCTCTGGGAGGAGATCCTGGCCCGCTTCCCGGTGATCGAGGTGCTGGGGCCGCCGCGGCGGATCTACTCCAATTTCATCCACGGCATCGCAGGCCTGCCGGTGCGCATTCCGGCCTGACCCCGGCTTCACGGGGCGACCGGACGGGTCTAGGAATAGATAGCCACCTATGGAGAGGAAACGCCAATGGGCATGCTGGATGGTAAGGTCGCGGTCGTCACCGGCTCGGGCGGCGGCGTCGGCCGCGAGATCGCGCTGCAGATGGCAGAGGCCGGGGCGAAGGTCATCATCAACGACATCGGCGCCAGCCTGACCGGCGAGGGCCAGTCCGCCACCCCGGCGCAGCAGACCAAGGCGATCATCGAGCAGCGCGGCGGCCAGGCCGAGATCAACACCGACAGCGTCGCCTCCTGGGAGAGCGCCGGGAAGATCGTCCAGTCGGCGATGGACCATTTCGGCCGCATCGACATCGTCGTGAACAATGCCGGCATCCTGCGCGACCAGATCTTCCACCGGATGACGCCGGAGGAGTGGACGGCCGTCATCGACGTCCACCTCAACGGCTCCTTCTACATGTCGCGCCATGCGGCGACGCATTTCCGCAAGCAGGAGAGCGGCGCCTTCGTCCACATCACCTCGACCTCGGGGCTGATCGGCAATTTCGGCCAGGCGAACTACTCGGCGGCGAAGCTCGGCATCGTCGCGCTGTCGAAGTCGATCGCGCTCGACATGAAGCGCTACAATGTCCGCTCCAACTGCCTCGCCCCCTTCGCCTGGAGCCGCATGACCAGCTCCATCCCGGCCGAGACGCCGGAGCAGAAGGCGCGGGTCGAGAAGATCATGCGCATGGGCCCGGAGAAGAACGCGCCGCTCGCCGTCTTCCTCGCCTCCGACGCGGCGAAGGAGGTCAACGGCCAGATCTTCGCCCCGCGCATGAACGAGCTCTTCCTGTTCAGCCAGAACCGCCCGATCCGCAGCATCCACAGCAGCGACGGCTGGACGCCGGAGAGCCTCGCGGAGCATGCGCTCCCGGCGCTGAAGAGCTTCTTCGTCCCGCTCGAGCGCTCGGGCGAGGTCTTCTCCTGGGACCCGCTGTAACCTCCCCGCGACACCGCTTCGCGGCGTCGCGGGGGCCCCGGTAAGGCCGCCTGGCGCCCGAGGCTTCGGCAACCCCTCCGTGGCGAAGCCACGGAGGGGCTCCGCCCGCCATGAAGGAGAGGCCGTGACGCCCGACAGCCTGATCCGCGGCCGCTACGGCCTCGCGCCCGAGACGCCGCTGCCCTTCGCCCCGCCGGCCGAGGTCCCGCCGGCGCTCGCCGCCCTGCTCGACCGCCGCGTCACCCGACGCTACTCGTCCGAGCCGGTGCCGGAGGCCCTGTTGCACACGGTCCTCGCCGCCGCCCAGTCGGCGCCGAGCAAGTCCGACCTGCAGCAATACGCGATCATCCTGATCCAGGCGCCGGAGAAGATCGCCCGCATCGCCGACTGGATCGGCGGCATGGACTGGATCAAGGGGGCGCCCGCCTTCCTGCTCTTCTGCGGCGACATCCGCCGGGGCCGGCGCGTCGCGGCGCTCCATGGGCGGCGCCACGCCAACGACAATGTCGACACCTTCCTCAACGCCACGGCCGATGCGGCGCTCGCCCTCGGCTTCACGGTGATGGCGGCGGAGGCGGCCGGGCTCGGCACCTGCCCCATCTCCTATGTCCGCAACCATGTCGAAAAGATCGGGCCGATGTGCCGCCTGCCGGAGGGCGTCTTCCCGGTCGCCGGGCTGACCCTCGGCTGGCCCGAGGGGCCGCGCAACTGGCTGTCGCCCCGCCTGCCGCAGGCGCTCGTCGTCCACCGCGAGACCTATGACGACAGCGGCCTGGAAGCCGCCCTGCCCGCCTATGACGCCGCCCGCCCTCCGGCCAGGCCGCGCTACCCCGAGATCCATGGCCCCAAGCCGGAGGGCTGCGGCTGGAGCGAGAACGCCGCCCGCCAGCTCTCCGTCCCGGAGCGCTTCGGCCTCCGCACCTGGCTGAAGCTGCAGGGCCTCTCGCTTGACTGAGGCGCCGACCGCCGACAACCCGGGCGGCGTCGAGGAGGCGAGGCGGACCGCCGGCCGCTCCGTCACCCCCCGCCACGCCGCCAGCCTCATCCTCTGGCGCCAAGGGCCGCAGGGGGTGGAGGTGCTGATGGGCCTCCGCCATGCCTCGCACCGCTTCATGCCGAATGTCCTGGTCTTCCCCGGCGGCCGCGTCGACCGCGCCGACCACCGCGCCCCGGCCCTTGGCGAGCTGCCAGCCTTCACCCGCACCTGCCTCGAGCGCCAGGCCCCGCCCTCCCTGGCGCGGGCCATCGGCATCGCCGCGGCGCGCGAGCTGGAGGAGGAGACCGGCCTCGTCCTCGGCCGGATGGAGGGGAAGCGCCTGCTGCCCGACCTCGCCGCGCTCGACTATCTCTGCCGCGCGGTGACGCCGCCCAACCGCTTCCGCCGCTTCAACGCCCGCTTCCTCATCGCCCCGGCCGAGGCCGCGCAGGGCACGCTCCGCGGCAGCGGCGAGCTGGAGGAGCTGCGCTTCTTCGGCATCGAGGAGGCGTTCGAGCACAAGATCGCCAGCATCACCTCGAAGGTGCTGCGGGAATTCGCCGACTGGCTCGCCCTCACCCCCGCCGGGCGCGAGGCGCGGGAGCTGGTCTGCTTCCGCGGGATGGACACGCGCCTGCCGGAGCGCCCGCCCCGACCATGATCCTCGATCACCGGATCGCCGCTCATGGTCCGGCTCGTCCTCACATCCCTGCGGCTACCCATGCCGCGCCCGCCCGCGCCACCTTGCCCTCGCCCTCCAGCTTGATGAGGTGGCTGAGGAGGCTCCGCCCCGCCGGCCCGACCAGCCTTGCGTCGAGCGGCCCGTAGACCGGCGGAACCAGCTCCGCCGGCGTCGCCCGCCCGGCCGCCCGGAGCGCTGCCAGCACCTTCGCCTCCCGCTCCACCCGATGCGCCTTGAGCGCGGCGAGGAAGGGCTTCGGCTCGGTGAGCGGCGCCCCATGCCCGGGCAGCAGCAGCCGGTCGTCCCGCGCCATCACCCGCTCGAGGCTGCGCATGTAGTCCGCCATGTCGCCATCCGGCGGGCTGACCACGCTGGTGGACCAGCTCATCACATGGTCGGCGCTGAACAGGATGCCCGTCCCCTCCAGCGCGAAGCAGAGATGGTTGGCGCAATGCCCCGGCGTGTGCAGCGCCCTGAGCCGCCAGCCCTCGCCCTCCAGCACCTCGTCATCGGCCAGGCGCACATCCGGGTGGAAGCCATGGTCGCCCCCCTCGCCCCCGGCCTCGGGCGGCGTCATGTGCGGGCCGAAGCCATAGGTCATCGCCCCGGTCTGCGCGACCAGGGGCCGCGCCCCCGGCGAGTGGTCGCGATGGGTATGGGTGACGATCACCCGGGTGATCCGCTCCCCCTCCGTCGCGCGGAGGATCGCCGCCAGATGCGCCTCGTTCTCCGGCCCGGGATCCATCACCGCCACCTGCCCCTCGCCGATCAGGTAGGTGTTGGTCCCGCGGAAGGTGAAGGCCGAGGGGTTGTTGCAGACCAGCCGCCGCACCCCCGGCGCGATGCGCTCCACGGCGCCGTGCGCCAGGCCGTCCTGGGTCAGGAAGGGGATGCTCATCTCTTGCGCTCCTCCGCGAGTGGCGCCGCGCGGCGGCGGACCAGCTCCCGATGGAGGATGTACAAGCCGGCCGCGACGATCAACACGCTCCCCGCAAGCATCGCGGGCCCCGGCAGGTCGCCGAAGGCGAGAAAGCCGAAGAGCATCGACCAGAGCAGCGCCGAATAGGAATAGGGCGCCAGCGCCGAGACCTGCGCGCTGGCCCAGGCCTCGGTCAGCAGCCATTGCGCCGCCCCGCCGACCAGCCCCACCAGGATGAGCAAGGCGAGTTCCAGCGGCGTCGGCGTCACCCAGAAGAAGGGGAGCAGAAGGATGGCGAAGCCGCCCATCAGCAGCGACTGCCAGAGGGTGATGGTGGTCGAGCTCTCCGTCGCCGAGAGCTGCCGGACCAGCAGCGTGGTCAGTGCCGAGAACATCCCCTGCGCGACGGCCGTCGCAACTCCCATCGCCGGCGCCCCGGCTACGCCGCCGAGCGCGCCCTGCCCCGCCGCGATCACCAGCACGCCGCAGAAGCCGATGGCGACGGCCGACCAGCGATGGAGGCCAACCTTCTCGCCGAGGAAGGGGATCGCCAGCATGGTGACGAAGAGCGGCTGGGTGTAGCCGAGCGCCGTCTGCTCCGCGAGCGGCAGCAGGGTGAGGGCGAAGAAGCCGCAGGACTGCGCCGCGATGCCGCTGCCCGCCCGCAGCGCATGCCCGCCAAAGCGCCGCGTCCGCAAGCTGCCGAGCCCGAGCCCGGAGCGCATCAGGATGACCATCAATACCGGCAGGGCGAAGACGCTGCGGAAGACCATCAGCTCCACGACCGGGATGCGCCCGCCCAGCTCCTTCACCAGCACGTTCATCGCCGTGAAGAGCGCATGCGAGGCGAGCATGCAGAGCGCGCCCCGCCGGATGTCGTGGCGGAGGGCCATCAGCCCGCCCCGGCGCGGCGCTCGGCCGCCCGCCGCACCCGCTCCCGGTGGAGGTTGTAGAGCCCCGCCCCGATCACGATGGCCGCGCCGCCGAGCGTCGTCCAGGCCGGCACCTCGCCCCAGATCAGGAAGCCGAGCCCGATCCCCCAGAGCAGCGGCGTGTACTCGAAGGGCGCGATGGCCTGGATCGGCGCGAGCGCGAAGCCGCGGGCGAAGAGCATCTGCGCCACCCCATTGGCGAGGCCGAAGGCCAGCAGCGCGGCGATGCCGAGGAGGCTCGGCAGCAGGGGCGGCGGCCCGCCCGCCGGCCAGAGGAAGGGAAAGGGCAGCCCCAGCAGCCCCACCGGCACATGCGCCAGCAGCAGCCAGAAGGCGATGGCGTGCGGCCCGTCCGTCCGCGTCAGGATGCGGGTCCAGATGCGGGTCAGCGCCATGACCGCCGTCGCCGCCAGCAGGATGAGCGATTCGATGCGCCACAGCTCGCCCCCCGGCTGCAGCATGAAGATGACGCCGCCGAAGCCCACCATGGTGCTGGTCCAGCGCCGCCATCCCACCTTCTCGCCCAGCAGCGGGATGGCCAACAAGGTCATCAGGAGCGGCGAGGCGCTCGCCACCGCATAGCTGTCGGCGAGCGAGACCCCCGCCGCCCAGCAATAGTACCAGGTGATCGAGACGAAGCAGTGCAGCAGGCTCCGCACCGCGAGCAGCCGCCGGTTGACCGGGATCAGCCCCCGCCCCCGTGCCAGGATGAAGACCAGCAGCGCCCCGATCAGCCCGCGCCAGACCAGCGCCGCGGCCGGCCCGGTCTCCGGCATGACCCATTTCACCGTCGCATCGGCGATCGAGACCACGCCGTAGCCGAGGCCGACGATGGCGAGGCCGCGCATCGCCTCCTCGCCGGTGGGCGCGGCGCGGAAGCTCGGCGCCAGCGGCAAGGCGGCGGAGCGCATCAGCCCGGCCTCCCGGATCGGGGCGGCAGGGGGCAGTGGGCGGGCTCCGACACGGCGAACTCCTTGCCGCCCAGCGCAACCGGTGGGGCGGACGATCAGCACGAGGACAGGCGGCGCCTTACCCCGCAGGGGGATAACCGAAGATGCATGCTTCGCAAGGCAGAACGGACCGCCGACGCAGCATCGCCTTGTTTTCGCCGCGCCGAACCGTCAGAAGCGCCGCGTGGAACCCGCTGAATACGACCTGATGGATGCCGCCGAGCAGGGCATGTGGTGGTACCGCGCCCTGCACGCCCACGCCATCGCCGCCCTGCCGGCCGCGCGGATCGGCGGTGCCGGCCTGCTCGATGCCGGCTGCGGCACCGGCGGCTTCCTCGCCCGGCTGCGCGCCGCCCGGCCGGACCTCCCGGCGACCGGCCTCGAATACTTCCCCGCCGCCGCCGCCCGCGCCCGGGCCAAGGCCAGGGTGCCGGTCGCCATCGGCTCGGTGAACGCCATGCCCTTCGATGGCGGCCGCTTCGGCGCCGTGGCAAGCCTAGACGTGCTCTGCCATGCAGCGGTCGAGCCAGGGCCGGCGCTGGCCGAGATGGCCCGGGTCCTCGCCCCCGGCGGCCTGCTGCTGCTGAACCTGCCGGCCTTCGACTGGCTGCACTCCGCCCATGATCTCCGCGTGCGGAACATCCGCCGCTTCACCGCCGCCGGAGCGCGGCGCCTGCTGGAGGCCGGCGGCTTCACCGCCATCCGCACCCGCTACTGGAACGCGCTGCTGCTGCCGCTGATGGTCGCCCAGCGCAAGCTCCTGGCCCGCGCGCCCCATCATGGCTCCGATGTTGCCCCGTTTCCGCCTTGGCTCGATCGTAGCCTGCATGCGGTCACGGTGCTGGAGCGCCGCCTGATGGGGCTCGGCCTTCCCTTCCCCGCCGGCGGTTCCATCCTTGCCACCGCCATCCGCGCATGAGGTTGTCCCAGATGGGTTTCGAGGACTTGAAGCTTTCCCAGGCACTGGCGGAGCCGCCCGGCCATCCGGTCGGCCTCTCGATCGTCGTCCCGGTCTATCGCGGCGCCGCGACGGTCGGGCGCCTGGTCGAGGCGCTCTCCGCCCTCCGCCCCGAGGGCGGGCTGGAGGTGGTGCTGGTGAATGACGGCAGCCCGGACAATTCCGGCGAGGTCTGCCGCGCGCTGGCCGCCACGGCCGCCATCCCGCTCACCTATGTCGAGCATGCCCGGAACTTCGGCGAGCACAACGCGGTCATGACCGGCCTCCGCCACGCCCGCGGCGCCTACGTCATCACCATGGACGACGACCTGCAGAACCCGCCGGAAGAGGTGCTGAAGCTCTACGACCATGCCCGCCTCGGCGGCTGGGACGTGGTCTACACCCGCTATGCCGAGAAGAAGCACGAGGGCTGGCGCAACATCGGCAGCCGCTTCGCCAACGGCGTCGCCGACATGCTGCTCGACAAACCGCGCGGCCTCTACCTCTCCTCCTTCCGCTGCATGAGCGCCCTCGTCGTCGCCGAGGTCACCCGCTACAGCGGCCCCTACCCCTATATCGACGGCCTGATCATGCAGGTGACGCAGCGGATCGCGTCCATCGAGGTAATGCATCTCGCCCGCGCCGAGGGCCGCTCCAACTACACGCTGAAGCGCCTGGTCCTGCTCTGGCTGAACCTGGCGACGAACTTCTCCATCCTGCCGCTCCGCCTCGCCATCCTGGCCGGCGTGGCGATGGGCATCCTCGGCCTGCTCGGCGCCATCGCCGTGGTGGTGGAGGCAATGATGGGCAGCGGCACCCCTTCCGGCTGGGCCTCCTCCATGACGACGACGCTGCTGCTCGCCGGGGTGCAGTTCCTCATCCTCGGCGTGATGGGCGAGTATGTCGGCCGCGCCTTCCTTTCCGCCAACGGCAAGCCGCAGGGGGTGGTGCGCGAGGTGCTGCCGGCCCGCCTTCCGGTGGACCGCGCCCAGTGAGCGCCCGCCCATGACGGCCTATTGGGCCGCGCTCGCGCTGGCCATCGTGACCTCGCTTGCCGGCCAGGTGATGCTGAAGGCGGGGGCGGTGGCGGAGGGCCATTTCGTCGCCCAGCTCTTTCGCCCCATGACGATCATCGGCCTCGCCACCTATGGCGGCGCGGCGCTGCTCTACATCGTCGCCCTGCGGCGGATTCCGATGAGCGTCGCCCTGCCCTGCACCGCGGCCAGCTATGTCGCCGTCGCCGTCATCGGCCACCTGATGTTCGGCGAAAGCCTCGGCGGGCAGAAGCTGGCGGCGATCGGGCTGATCTGCGGCGGCGTCCTGCTGCTCGCCAGCGCCCCCGGTTGACCGCCCGGCACTCGCGGGAAACAGTGCGGCGCCCTGGCGCCTGAGGAGCCCCGCATGACCGAACTCTGGCGGCTGACCGCCACCGACCTCGCCGCCCGCATCCGCCGGCGCGAGGCCTCGGCCCGCGAGGCCACCGCATCCGCCCTTGCCCGGCTGGATGCGGTGAACCCCAGGATCAACGCCGTCGTTGCCCATGACCCGGCGGAGGCGCTGGCCGCCGCCGATGCGGTGGATGCGGCGCTGGCCCGCGGCGAGGAGCCCGGCCCACTGGCCGGCGTGCCCGTCACCGTGAAGGTGAACACCGACCAGGAGGGTTGGCCCACCACCAACGGCCTCCGCCTGCAGGAAGGCCTCGCCGCGGCGCAGGACAACCCGGTCGTCGCCAATCTCCGCCGGGCCGGCGCCGTCATCATCGGCCGCACCAACACGCCGGCCTTCTCGCTCCGCTGGTTCACCCGCAACGCCCTGCATGGGGCGACGCGCAACCCGCGGGATGCCTCGCTCACACCGGGCGGTTCCTCGGGCGGCGCCGCGGCGGCGACGGCGGCCGGCATCGGCGCCATCGGCCATGGCACGGATATCGGCGGCTCCATCCGCTACCCGGCCTATGCCTGCGGCATCCATGGCCTCCGCCCGACCATCGGCCGCATCCCCGCCTGGAACGCGACGGCGCCCGACCGCTTCGTCGGCGCCCAGCTGATGGCCGTCTCCGGCCCGCTCGCCCGCAGCATCGCCGATCTCCGCCTGGCGCTCGCCGCGATGAGCGCCGCCGATGCGCGCGACCCCTGGTGGACGCCCGCCCCGCTCGAAGGCCCGGCCTGGCCGAAGCGCGCGGCGCTCTGCATCGCCCCCGAGGGCATGCCGGTCGATCCCGCGATCGCCGGAGCCCTCCGCGATGCCGCCGCCCGCCTCGAGGCCGCCGGCTGGCAGGTCGAGGAGGTGGATGCCCTCCCGCCGCTCGGCGAATCCGCCCGCCTCCAGGCGACGCTCTGGCTCGCCGAGATGCGCCGCGGCGGCAACTCGGCCATCGCCCGCGAGGCCGACCCGGATGCGCTGGCCGTCTACAGCTTCATGGAGCGGCTGAGCCCCGCCCCGGACCTCGACGCCTTCCAGGATGCGTTGCAGCGCCGCCTCGCCCTGCTGCGCGAATGGCTGCTCTTCCTCGAGCGCACCCCGGTGGCGCTGATGCCCGTCTCCGGCGCCCTGCCCTTCCCCGACCATGCGGATGTGGAAAGCTTCGAGGGCTTCCAGCGCATCCTCGCCGCCCAGCTCCCCCAGGTCGGCCTGCCGCTGCTGAGCCTGCCGGGCCTCGCCGTCAGCACCGGCCTCTCCGGCACGGCGCCGGTCGGCGTCCAGCTCGTCGCCGGCCGCTACCGGGAGGACATCCTGCTCGCCGCCGCCGAGGCGATCGAGGCCGGCGGCACCCCGCCCTCCCCCGTCGACCCGGCCTGATGCGGCGCCTCGCCGCCCTTCTCCTGCCTGCGCTGCTGGCGGGCTGCGGCGGCCAGCGCGGCGCCTGCGGCCCGTCCCGGGCGATGGTGGAGAATGCCTCCTCCCTCGCCGTGGAGCAGCTGTACCTCGCCCCCGCCGCCGGCGAGGGCTGGGGCACCGACCTGCTCGGCCAGGCGCCCGCCCTGGCAGCGGCGGGGCGGATGCCGCTCGCCCTCGACGGCCCCGGCCCCTGGCGGCTGCGGCTGGTCTGGGTGAATGGCCAGGCGATCGAGCTCCGCGGCGTCGATGGCTGCGCCACCCGCCGCATCACCATCCGCGATGGCATGGCGGTCGCCGACTAAACCTCTGCTTGCCGGTGCGCGGTCCCTCCCCGTATCGTCCGGTCCTTCCTTGAAGGACCCGCCGGCATGCCGGGACGCGCCCTGGCTTCCATCACCCTCGTCCTCGGCCTCGCCGCCTGCTCGCCCCCGCCGCCCGCCCGCATCGCCGCCGAGCCCCCGTCCCGCGGCGGCTGCGAGGGCGAGTTGCAGGTGGTCAACGCCTCCTCCCGCACGGTGGACCGACTTTTCCTCGCCCGGCTCTCGCTGGAAGGCTGGGGCAATGACCGGCTCGGGCAGGAGGTCCTGCGCCCCGGCCGCAGCGCCCGCTACCGCGCGACGGCCAGTGGCCGGCAGGATGTCCGCGTCGTCTGGGCCGATGGCCGTGCCGTCGAGCTGCGCCAGGTCGACCCCTGCGCCACAGGCACCATCCGCGTCGAGGATGGCGGGCTGAAGGCGGGCTAACCTTGGCGGAGCTGGAAGAGGCGCTCCTCCGCCTCCTCCGGCGCCATGTCGAGCGCCCGCTCCGCCACCTCCCGCGCGAAGCCCGCCCGGGCCAGCGCGCCAAGCGCCTTCAGCCGCGCCTCCCGCTCCATCGGCGCGCGGGCGAAGGGGCCGATCCGCCGCCGCCGGCACTGGGCCAGCGCCGCGTCCAGCTCCTCCTCCGGCAGCACGCTGGCCGCGACCTCGCGCGCCACGCCCTTCCCCGCCAGATGCGCAGCGATCGCCCGCCGCGAACGCCCGCCCCGCGCCAGCCGCTGCGCCCGCGCCGCGGCGAAGGCGGCATCGTCCACCACGCCGAGCGCCACCATCTGCCGCGCCACCTGCGCCGCCAGCGCCCGCGCCGCGGCGGCACCGGAGATGTCCTGCCCCTCCGCCTCCGCCCGCCGCGCCCAGCGGTCCACCCTCCGCTCCAGCACGCGCCGGAGCCCCATCTCGGTTGCGGAAAAGCGCGCGAGATGGGCGAGCGCCGCCTCGCGCAACCGGGCCTCGCCCGGTGGTGGCCCGGCGGGGATGGGCTGGCGTCTCGGTCGCTCCTTCGTCATCCCGTGCAATCTGCCACGTTCCCCCCGAGGCTGGCGAACCTCCGTCCATCCGGGCATAGGCAAGGGCGAACAAGACCGGAGGACGCCCCCATGGCCCGCTACCCGACCAATGGCCTCACCCTCGCGCAGGCCAATGCGATCATCGCCGCCGCGCTGGCCAAGGGGCGGGAGCTGAACCTGCTGCCGCTCACCGTCACCGTCCTCGATGCCGGGGGCCAGGTGAAGGCGGTGCAGCGCGAGGACGGCGCCTCCCTCCTCCGTCCGGAGATCGCCGAGGGCAAGGCGAAGGGCGCCCTCGCCCTCGGCCTCGGCGGGCGGGAGCTGGCACGCCGCGCCCAGGCGATGCAGGGCTTCATGAACGCCCTCTCCGACCTCGCCGGCGGCAAGGCCGTGCCCGTCCCGGGCGGGGTGCTGGCCTGCGATGCCTCGGGCCTGATCCTCGGCGCGGTCGGCATCAGCGGCGACGTCTCGGCGCAGGATGAGGTCTGCGCCATCGCCGGCATCGAGGCGGCGGGCCTCGTCCCGGATACGGGCGACCCCGCCTGAGCCGTCACAGCCACGGGTTGTCACCGTCCTGGCTGCGCCACCGAGGCAACCCCGACTCGCCCGGCGGCGTTTCCCTGGCCTCACCCGGCCTGGACCGGGTCAAGCCACGAAGGTAACGCCGCCATGCGAACGACCCGCGATTCTCTCCTTGCCATGACCGCCGCCGCAGCGCTGCTCGCCCTCCCGGCGCTCGCCCAGGCCCAGACCCAGGGCCAGCCGCGCGACGCCTCCGGTGGCCTGCTCGCCCAGACCCCGCCGCGCGATGGCGCCCCGGGCAACCCGCCGAGCACCGCCACCCAGCGCGGCGCGGACTCCACGACCGGCAACCGCACCCCGGCCGACGGCACGCCCGGCAACCCGCCCGGCACCGCCGCCGGCCGCGCCGTGGACCGGACCCTCGGCACCAACACCACCGGCGCCCAGCCGGAGAACAACCGCGCCGCCACACCCTCCGCCACCGGCGCCACCACCGGTGCGCTTGCCGTCGACAGCAGCGCGCTGCGCAGCGGCCGCCGCGCCAGCAAGGTGATCGGCTCCGCCGTCTACAACGAGAACAACGAGAGCATCGGCGAGATCGACGACATCCTGATCCCGCCCGGCGGCAGCGCCCCCGTCGCGGTGATCTCGGTCGGCGGCTTCCTCGGCATCGGCGCCAAGCTGGTCGCCGTGCCCTATGACCGGCTGAACATGGCCGCCAACAGCAACGGCCGCTGGACGCTGGCTGGCGCCACCAAGGACAGCCTCGGCAGCCTGCCGACCTTCACCTATGAGAGCCAGCCCGAGCGCCGCGGCTGAGCCCCGGACAGGCGAGGGAGCAATTCCCTCGCCGGCAGGGCCGGAATTCATCTTCGACGGTTTGACGCGGCCGCCCGATTGCGGCCAAATCCGCGACTTCTCTCCGGAAGGCCCGCGATCCGCGCCGGCCAGGGGAGAGGCCTGGAGTCGATGACCTCGTGATCCCGTCCCTGATGCCCACCTACAACCGCGCCGACCTCGCTTTCGAGCGGGGCGAGGGCGCCTGGCTGTGGACCGGCGACGGCCGACGATTCCTCGACTTCGGCTCCGGCATCGCCACCGCCTCCGTCGGCCATGCGCATCCGCACCTCGTGCAGGCCATCGCCGAGCAGGCGGCGAAGGTGATGCACACCTCGAACCTCTACCGCATCCCGCAGGCCGAGCGCCTGGCGCAGCGGCTGGTCGAGACCTCCTTCGCCGACAGCGTCTTCTTCGCCAATTCCGGCGCCGAGGCGAATGAGGGGATGATCAAGGCCGTCCGCAAATACCATGCGGAGCAGGGCCATCCGGAGCGCTTCGTCACCGTCTGCTTCGAGGGCGCCTTCCACGGCCGCACCCTCGGTACGCTGGCGGCGACCGGCAACGAGAAGTACCTCGCCGGCTTCGGCCCGCCGGTACAGGGCTTCCGGCATGTGCCCTTCGGCAACATGAACGCGCTGCGCGACGCCATCGACGGCACCACCGCCGCCATCATGGTCGAGCCGGTCCAGGGCGAGGGCGGCGTCCGCCCGGCCAGCCTGCAATTCCTCCGCGACCTGCGCGCCGCGGCCGACGAGTTCGGCCTGCTGCTCGCGCTGGATGAGGTGCAGACCGGCATGGGCCGCTCCGGCAAGCTCTGGGCCCATCAATGGGCCGGGATCGAGCCGGATGTCATGTCCTCGGCCAAGGGCATCGGCGGCGGCTTCCCGCTCGGTGCGATCCTCGCCAAGGAGAAGGTGGCGCAGTACCTCAAGCCCGGCACCCATGGCAGCACCTATGGCGGCAACCCGCTCGCCTGCGCCGCCGGCAATGCGGTGCTCGACATCATCCTCGCCCCCGGCTTCCTCGACGGCGTCGACCGGGTCGCCCGCCATCTCTGGCGCGGCCTCCTCGAGCTCGCCGGCCGTCACCCGGCGGTGGCCGAGGGCGTCCAGGGTGCCGGGCTCCTCGTCGGCCTCAAGCTGCGGCCCGAGGTCAGCAATGGCGAGATGCAGAACGCCGCGGCGGCGGAGGGCCTGCTGACCGTCGCTGCCGGGATGAACGTGCTGCGCCTGGCGCCGCCGCTCATCATCACCGAGGCGGAGGCCGACGAGGCGCTCCGCCTGCTCGACCGGGCCTGCCTCCGTTGCACCCCATCCCGGGCGCGGGATGCGGCGAAATGAGCGCTGCGCTGAAGCCCATGGCCGGCGGGGGGGATCCTCCCCCCCGCCACTTCCTCGAGCTGATGGATCTCGAGCCGGCGACGCTCCGCCGCATGCTCGACCTCGCCGCGCAGACCAAGCGCGGCCTCGGCGCCAGGCCGCTCGCCGGCAAGACCGTCGCGCTGATCTTCGAGAAGCCCTCGACCCGCACCCGCGTCAGCTTCGAGGTCGGCATCCGCCAGCTTGGCGGCGACGTCGTCTACCTCAACGCCCGCGACATGCAGTCCTCCCGCGGCGAGGAGCTGAGCGATACGGCGAAGGTCCTCTCCCGCTATGTCGACGCCATCATGATGCGCACGCATGACGTGACCCGCATCCGCGAGATGGCGGCGCATGCGACGGTGCCGGTGATCAACGGCCTCACCGACATCTCGCATCCCTGCCAGCTCATGGCCGATGTGCTGACCTTCGAGGAGCATCGCGGCCCGATCGCCGGCCAGGTCGTCGCCTGGGTCGGCGACGGGAACAACGTGGCGCAGAGCTTCATCCAGGCCGCCGCCCGCTTCGGCTTCACCCTGCGCCTGGCGACGCCCGCCGCGCTCCGCCCGCCGCAATGGGTGGTCGACTGGGCCCGCGCCCAGGGCGCCACCATCGAGCTCACCGAGGACCCGGTGGAGGCCGTCCGCGGCGCCCGCTGCGTCGTCACCGATGCCTGGGTCTCGATGAACGACGAGACCGGCGATGACGGCGCCGGCCCCAACCGCCACAACCTGCTCGCCCCCTACCAGGTGACCTCGGCGCTGATGCGCCATGCGGCGCCGGACGCCATCTTCCAGCACTGCCTCCCCGCCCATCGCGGCGAGGAGGTGGCGGCGGAGGTGATCGACGGGCCGCAGAGCGTCGTCTTCGACGAGGCGGAGAACCGGCTGCATGCCCAGAAGGGCGTGCTGCTCTGGGCGCTCGGCGCGGGTTAACCGGCCTTTCACCCGCCCGTCCCATGATCGGCCTCCCCAACAGGAGAGCCGCTCATGCGCGTACCGCGCCTCCGCCTCGGCTTCGGCGCCCGGATCATGGCGCTGGCGCTGGTCGTCACCGCCCTTGGCCTCGCCGGGCTTGAGGCCCTGCGCCTCGGCCACTTGCGGGAGACGGCGATGGCGGAGGCCGCCCACCGGCTCGAGGCCAGCATCCGCCTCCTGCGGATGGAGACGGAGGCGCTGGGCGGCGCCTGGCGGCTGGAGGGGACGGACCGGCTGTATCGCGGCGATGTCGCACTGAACGGGCTCAACACGCTGCCCGACCATGTGCGCGACATCACCGGCGGCGTCGCCACCATCTTCGCCGGCGAGACGCGCATCGCCACCAATGTCACCAAGCCGGAGGGCGGCCGCGCGGTCGGCACCCGCCTCGCCCCCGGCCCGGCATTGGAGGCGATCCGCCGCGGCGAGGCCTATCGCGGCAGCAACGCCATCCTCGGCCGGCCCCATCTCACCATCTATGAGCCGGTGCGGGATGCCTCGGGCCGCCCCGTCGGCATCCTTTTCGTCGGCATCTCCATCGCCGAGATCGATGCGGCCGTCGCCGATGCCGTCCGCCGGGCGCTGCTGATCAGCCTCGGGGTGCTGGCGGCGGCGGCGCTCCTGCTCGGACTCGTGCTGCGGCGGATGCTGCGGCCGCTGCGGGACCTGACCGGAGCGCTGCGCGACCTCGGCACCGGGCGGCTCGATGTCGCCGTGCCCTGCCTCCGCCGCGGGGATGAGCTGGGAGAGATCGGTCGCGCGGTCGAATCCCTCCGCACCGCGACGCTTGCCGCACGCCAGCATGAGGCGAGCGCCGAAGCCGCCCGCCACGCCGCCGAGGCGGAGCGCGAGGCCTCCCGCGACCGCATTGCCGGGGAGGTGGAGCGGGCCATCGGCGGCGTCGCCGGGGCGCTGGCGGAGGCCTCCGCCGGTTTGCGCGAGGCAGTGGACGGCGTCGCCGGCATCGCCACCAGCGCTGCACTCGGTGCCGAAGCCTCGGCGGGGCGGGTGGAGGCGGTCGCCGCCAATGTCCAGCACGTCGCCGCCGCGACCGAGGCCCTGGCCGGCTCCATCGCCGAGATTACCCGCCAGGTGAACGAGGGCACGCGCCTCTCGGCCGAGGCCGTCGCCGCGGCCCGGGCGGGGGATGCCTCCGTTTCCGGCCTTTCCGAGGCCGCGGGCCGCATCGGCGACGTGGTGCGGCTGATCAGCGACATCGCCGCCCAGACCAACCTGCTGGCGCTGAACGCGACGATCGAGGCGGCGCGCGCCGGCGAGGCCGGCAAGGGCTTCGCCGTGGTGGCGAGCGAGGTGAAGCAGCTCGCCAGCCAGACGGCCAGGGCCACCGAGGAGATCGGCCAGCAGATCGCCGCCATGCAGCAGGCGACCACGGGCACGATCGGCACGGTGCATGGCATCGCCGATGCCGTGGCGCGGATGGAAGCGGTCACCGGCGCCATCGCCGCCGCGCTGGAGGAGCAGGGCGAGGCGACCCAGCGCATCATCCGCAACGCCGCCGATGCCGCCACCGGCACGGCAGAAGCGGTGGCGCGCATCCAGGGGCTGAACGGGGAGCTGGCCGGGACCGACGAGCGCCTCGCCCGGCTGCGCCAATCCGATGCCGCGGTGGCCGAGCAGGGCGAGGCGCTGCGCACCAGCGTTGCGAGCTTCGTCGCTGCCGTCCGTGCGGCGTGAAGCCCCTACGCCTGGGCGAAGCGCCTCGGCCGGCCTATCTATGGGGCCGAAGCACCAAGGTTCGTACCGTTGCCCGACCCGACCCAGCCCTCCTCGACGCCCGATTTCCTGCAGCACGACCGGCCGCCGGTGCCGGATATCAGCGTCCCGCGCGGCATCCTGCCCTTCCACCTCGCGGACAAGCCGGTCCGTGGCCGGCTCGTCCGCCTCGGCCCGCTGGCCGACGCGCTGCTGACCAGGCACGAGAACCACCCCGCCGTCACTCGCCTCGCCGGGGAGGCGCTGGCGCTGACCGCCGGCCTCGCCGCCGCGCTCAAGTTCAAGGGCAGCTTCTCGCTCCAGGCCAAGGGAGACGGCCCGGTCTCCATGCTGCTGGCCGATTGCACGGAGGCCGGCGCGCTGCGCGGCTATGCCCGGGCGGATGAGGCGGCGCTGACGAAGCTCCTGTCGAAGGACCCGGTCGGCGATGCCGCGGCGTTGCTCGGCCGCGGCTACCTCGCCTTCACGGCCGACCAGGGGCCGGAAATGGACCGCTACCAGGGCATCGTCGAGATTCACGGGCTGACGCTCGCGGCGATGACCAGCCACTATTTCGAGACCTCGGAGCAGCTCCGCGCCCATGTGCGCCTGGCCTGCGACCACACCGAGGCCGGCTGGCGCGCCGCTGCCCTCATCATCGAGAAGGTCGCCGGCGAGGGCGGCATCGCCCCCGAGCTCGACGCCGCGGCGCAGGACGAGGCCTGGCGCACGGCCCTCGCCCTGGTCGGGACCCTGACCGATGCCGAGCTGCTGGACGATGCCCTGCCCTCGCAGACCCTGCTGCACCGGCTCTTCCATCTCGAGGGGCTGGCGGTCGACCGGCCGCGGCCGCTCTCCTATGGCTGCCGCTGCTCGCGCTCGCGCCTTGCGGGCGTGCTCTCCCGCTTCGGCCAGGACGACCTCGACCATATGGCCCAGGAGGACGGGGCCATCACCATGACCTGCGAGTTCTGCAACCTCGACTTCCGCTTCGACCGGGCGGAAGTCCAGGGTAGCGGCACGGCCGAATGAGCCGTTACACCTGTGGCGCTCACCCGGCTGGAGGTCCCGCAATGCCCGACCGGCGCACTATCCTGCTGCTCCCCCTGCTTGCCGCGGCCTGCGGGGGCCGGCCGGAGCCGGTGCCGCTGCCGCCCGGGCCGCTGAGCTACAAGTATCTCTCGCCGCTGCCCCTGAACGTCGCCAACATCGACATCGCAGAGGATGCGCCGCCGCCGGTACCCGGCGACATCGGCGCCCGGCTGTCGCCTTCAGCGCCCGGGGCGGTGCGGATCATGGCGCGCGACCGGCTGCTTGCCGTCGGCACCACCGGCCAGGCGCGCTTCACCGTCAGCCAGGCGCAGGTCATCCAGCAGCAGGATCAGCTCACCTGCCTGCTTGGCTGCCGGCTGGAAATCCTCTCCGGCCTCGGCAGCCGGGTCGGCTTCGCCGAGGCGGCCGTCACCCGTTCGGTCAGCGGGCTGGAGGCGAGGCGGCCGAACGCGCCCGAGGCGCTGCTGCGCCGCGGCATGGACGACCTCAATGTGGAGTTCGAATTCCAGCTCCGCCGGGCGCTGAAGGACTGGATCTCCGCGGTGACGCCCAATGCGGATGGCGGCATGCCCGCCCCCGGCCCCGGCCAGGTGGGCGTCGAGGACCTGCCGCCCGAAGGTGCCGCCCCGCGACGCGAAACCCTCCCGTAGCGGGAGCCCGCGGAACCCGGCGCCCCGCCGAGCGATGGGGCGGACATGAAGAGCCTCGTCCTGCCCCTCGCCGCGCTGTCCCTCACCGCCTGCATGGTTCGCGTGCCGGTGAGCGAGCAGCCGTCCCGCGCCGTCTATTCCCAGGCCTCGCCCTATGCCGCACCGCTGCCGCAGAACGGCTATGTGCAGCAGGCCCCGGCCGATCCCTACTGCGCCGAGGCGGTCGGCGAGGCGCAGGACGCCGCCGCCATCGCCTCGACGACCGGCCGCGGCCGGGATGCCGGCCGGGCCGGGCGCACCGAGCAGCAGGCCCGGCGCGCCTGCCGCTAGAGCGATCTCTGTTCGACCTGGCTCACGGAATCCGCTCTAGCCTGTTGTCTGGCCGAGCGGATTACCCCGACCAGGTGCTTCCACTTGGTCGGAGTTTGCCCTGGACCGTGATTCCAGGGGCCGGCACGACCGGAGGCGTGATCCGCGGAACGCAACGACAAGCCGGATCTCGGCCTAGCCTTCCATCGAACCGCGCTGCCCGCCGATCATCGCCAGGAACTCGCGCCGGGTGGAGGCATCGTCGCGGAAGGCGCCCAGCATCCGGCTCGTCACCATGGTGACCCCCGGCTTGTGGATGCCGCGCGTGGTCATGCACTGGTGCGCCGCCTCGATCACCACGGCGACGCCCTTCGGCTTCAGCACCTCGTTGATGCAGTTCGCCACCTGCGCGGTCAGCTTCTCCTGGATTTGCAGCCGCTTGGCATAGACCTCGAGCACCCGCGCCAGCTTGCTGATGCCGACCACGCGGCCGGCCGGCAGATAGGCGACATGCGCCCGGCCGATGATCGGCACGACATGGTGCTCGCAATGGCTCTCGAGGCGGATGTCGCGCAGCACCACCATCTCGTCATAGCCATCCGTCTCCTCGAAGGATCGGGCGAGCAGCTCCACCGGGTCGACATCGTAGCCGGCGAAGAACTCCTCATAGGCGCGGACGACGCGGGCCGGGGTGTCGACCAGCCCCTCGCGGTCCGGGTCGTCGCCGGTCCAGCGCAGCAGGGTGCGGACAGCGGCCTCCGCCTCCTCCCGGCTTGGCCGGCCCTCGAAGCTGGCCTTGGTGTCGATGACATGGTTAGGCGTCTGGATATTCACGATGAGGATCCCCAAGGCTCGCGGGCCATTGACCCAGTATCGCACTCGGACATGGGGCCAGTCTACGAATCTGCAATGGTTCGAAGCGGGACTATCAACTTGGAGGCGGACCGGATGGCGCGCCCGCTGGTGGCGGCTGCCGCGGCGGCGGCAGGGGCAGGCTGATGGCGGTCGCCTTCAGGTCGCGCAGCAGGCTGGTCGCGCCGCGGCCGAGTTTCACCTCGCGCTGCACCAGGATGCCGGAGACGCCCTCCAGCCAGTAGCGCACGGTGAGGCTCTGCGCTGCATTGGCGCCGGTGCCGTTCACCATCCGCTCCAGCACCACCGTGTCGTAGCGCCCGGCCGGGGTCTGCAGCCTCTCGAAGCCGACCACGCGCCAGCGCGTCTCGAAGGGATACTGGATGCCGCTGCCGGGGGAGGCGACGGTCGAAGTGTAGCTCGCATTCGTCCCCGTCCTGGCCGGAAACAGGCTCTGCATCCCCGGCCGGTGCCCGCGCCCCTCGCTGTTCATCTCCTCGACCATGCCCCAGACCAGCCGCACCGTTCCGCCGCTTGCCGTCCGCGCCGTGCAGATGGCGGGGTCGCCCGGGTCCGCCCCGGTGAAGGTCAGGCTCCGCCCGTCATCCCAGTCAACGCGGCTCCCCGGCTCGGGGCAGGCGAAGACCCATTCCTTCTCGGTTTGCGGCGTCGACGTCTTGCAGCCCAGCAAGGCGAGGGCGATCAGCGGCAGGGCTCGGCCCGGGGGAAAGCGCATGCGGAAGGTCCTGGCTGCTCGGGATAGCGGCGACGCGCCTTAACCATTCGTTAAATAACCTGGGACAAAATCCCATTCGGCGAGACGACGGAGCGACTAATGGGAAATTCTCTCAATAAGCGATATTCCTGCCCCGCCACCATCGCCGGGGGCGAGCCATGATGCGCCCGGGTTTCGCCACGAGGTCAAGTGCCCAGGAGGATCCCTGGGACGAGATCTGGGCCGGCTACGATGCCGCCCATCGCCCGCTGCCTCTGCACGCCCTTGCCCCAGTCCGCGGCGAGGCCCGCGCCGAGGCCCGCACCTGGGCCCGCAATGGCCGCGTCCTGCCGGTGCTGCTGACGATGCTTGCCCTGTTGGGCGTGGCGGCCTCGGCCTTCGCTGCCCCGCGACAGGCGGCACGGGAGCTGGCCGCGGCGCTTCGCAGCGCGGACCAGGCGAGCCTCGCCGCCCTGGTCGACTGGCAGGCCCTGCTCCAGGCGCCCCCCCTCGCGGCCGCAGAGGAGGCCGGCTTCCTCGCCAGCCTCAGCCGCAGCATCCACCAGCAGCGGGCGACGCCGGAGGGGCTGGCGGCACTGGTCCAGGCTCGGGTTGGCCCCGGCTGGCCCGATCCGGCGATCGAGACCACGGGCCTCGCCTCGGCGCGACTCGTCCTCGCCTCCACCAGCCAGCCGGGCCGCGGCATCGCCCTCTCCCTTGCCTTGCAGGACTACCTGCCGCCGCGCTGGCGGGTGGTCGCAGTGGAGCCGCTCGGCTGAGATGGACCTGCCGCTTGCCCTGGCCGCCCGAGGCGGTCTAGCTGCGGCCGTGCTTACCTCCCTCCTGGCGCGCCTCGTCGCGCTTCCCTGGCGGCGACAGCTGGCGGCTGCCTTCGGGCTCGGCCTGCTCTCCACCCTCGCCTTGCCGCCGGTGCATGCCGTGCCGGTCCTGCTGATCGCCATCCCTGGCCTGCTGGCGCTGGTCGCCGCGGCACGGAGCGGCAGGCGCGCCGCCTGGCTCGGCTTCGCCTGGGGCTGGGGGCATGGGCTGGCAGGCATCTACTGGATCACCCACGCCATCCTCACCGATGCCGCGACTTTCTGGTGGCTCGTCCCGCTGGCGGCACCGGCCGTCGCCATCCCCCTCGCCCTCTTCGTCCTGCCGCCGGTGCTGGCGGCGCGCGCGCTGCCGGCAGGCTGGCCGAGGCTGTTCGGCTTCGCCGGCGCCTGGGTGCTGGCGGAGCTTGCCCGGGGCTTCCTCCTCACCGGCTTCCCCTGGAACCTCATGGGCACGGCCTGGGCCTTCGCCGCCCTGCCGATCCAGCCGGCGGCGCTCATCGGTGTCCATGGCCTTTCGTTGCTGACCATGCTGCTGGCCGGCCTGCCGCTGCTGCCGGGCTGGCGCCCCTGGGCCGGGGCGGCGGCGATGCTCGCCGCGCTGGCCGGCTTCGGCACCTGGCGCCTGGCCCAGCCCGCGCCGTCCGCGCCCGCGGTGCAACTCCTGCTGGTACAAGGGAACATCCAGCAGGAGGTGAAATGGCGCCCCGAGCAGCGAATGCCAAACTTTCAGCGCTACCTGGAGTTGACTGCAGAGGCCGCACGACACGCGAGCCCCACCGGCAAGCTGGTGGTGATCTGGCCGGAGACCGCCAGCCCCTTCCTCCTCGCCCAGGACCCGGAGGCGCAGCGCATGGCGGCCGAGTCCCTCCCCCCCGGCGCGACGCTCCTCGCCGGCACGGTGCGCGGCGAATGGGCACCGGACGGCCAGCTGGAGCGCGTGTTCAACAGCCTGGTCGCCCTCGATTCGGAGGGCCGGGTGGAGGCCGTCTACGACAAGTCCCACCTCGTCCCCTTCGGCGAGTACATGCCGCTCTCCGGCCTGCTGCCGATCCGCCTGGTGACGGGCGGGATGGACTTCACCGCCGGCCCCGGGCCGCAGCGCCTTGCCCCGCCTGGCCTGCCGCCCTTCGGCGCGCTGATCTGCTACGAAGTGATCTTCCCCGCCGCCGTGACCCCCTCGCCGCGGCCCGACTGGCTGGTGAACATCACCAATGACGGCTGGTTCGGCATCTCGTCCGGCCCCTGGCAGCATCTCGCCGCCGCGCGGCTGCGTGCGGTTGAGGAGGGCCTGCCGCTCGCGCGGGCGGCGCAGACCGGCATCTCGGCCCTCTTCGACTCGCGCGGGCGGCAGGTGGCCATGATCCCGCTCGGCACCATGGGGACCACGACGGTGGCGCTGCCCGGCACCGATGCGCCGCCGCCCTTCGCCCATGGCGGGCTGGCGATTCCCTTGCTGCTCGCGCTGGCCTGCCTGGGGCTCGCCTGGCGTCTGCGGCCTATGGTTGTATCGCCGCAGGCGTTACCGCCAGAGCCGCGAAGGTGATCTTTATTGAGAAATCTCAAAAGTATTGACGCTCCGTAGCGCCGCGCGTAAAGGTGTCGTTAGGGAGTGGTCCCTGCCGTTGCGGCCCGTGCGTCGGCCGCAGCCTTAGGGGTGCCCCGCCACCGGCGCCTCGGATTGGGATGAGACAGGAATGCCGAGCGACGAACCCCTGGACCGCGCTGTGCGGGAGCCCCGCCCGAGCCCCATCGATGTGCATGTCGGCACGCGGGTTCGCCTCCGCCGCACCCTGCTCGGCATGAGCCAGGAAAAGCTCGGCGAGGCGCTCGGCCTCACCTTCCAGCAGGTGCAGAAATACGAGCGCGGCGTGAACCGCATCGGCGCCAGCCGGCTCTTCGACCTCGCCCGCGTTCTCGACGTGCCGATCGGCTTCTTCTTCGACGACATGCCCGATGCGGTCGGCGGCTCGATGAACGGCATCCGCCGTGCCATGGGCTTCGCCGACAGCCAGGACGCCTTCGAGGACGACACGCTGCACCGCCGCGAGACGCTCGAACTGGTCCGCGCCTACTACCGCATCACCGACCCCTCCGTGCGGAAGCGCGTCTTCGACCTCATCAAGAGCCTGACCCCGTCCGAATAGCCGGGCTCAGCCCTCGCGCAATTGGGGGTTGTCGAAGGCGGGCTCCCGCAACCGCCGCAGCGCCTCCTCGAGGGCGCCCGCGAGGTCCCGCTTCTGCTCGTCGCCCAGCAGCCGCCCGATCTCCACGTCGCTGCCGCGCTGGCGCAGCACCAACAGGCTGACACGGCCCGGCCGCTCCTCCAGCCGCAGCCGCGCCCAATAGGGGTCGATCTCGATCTGCTCCTGCCGCCCGCGCCCGTCGGTGCGGTGGATGGTCAGCCGCTCCCCGGTCAGGATCAGCACCTCCGCCGCCCGCGCGCTCCAGCGCCGGTGCGTGGCGACCAGCCCGAGCACCAGGGCGGCCTCGATCCCGGTGAAGCCGATGATCGGCCAGGCCCCCATCGCCAGGAACATCCCGCCCGTCACCGCCGAGAGCCCGAGCAGCGCGACGCACAGCACGCGCATCCCCTTTGGCCCCAGGCTGCGGGCCGGGGTGCAGATCGCCTCGAACAGGACAGGCTGGGATGCGGTCTCAGGCGGGACTGGCATAACGTTACCGGAGATGGGATGGCCTTCGCATCCTGCCATGGATTGAATCGCCGACGATGCCTCGCCCCACACCCAGGACCCCGCTCCACGGCACCGCCGAGAAGCCCCGCCGCGCCCGCCGCATGTCGGCAGCGCAAGCCGGGGAGTTCGTCCGCGCGCTCGCCATGCACAACCCGAAGCCGGAGACGGAACTCCTCTACACCACCCCGTTCACCCTCCTTGTCGCCGTCGTCCTCTCCGCGCAGACGACGGATGCCGCGGTCAACCGGTGCACCCCCGCCCTTTTCGCCGCCGCACCCGGCCCGGCCGAGATGGCCGCCCTCGGCGCCGAGGGCATCGCCCCCTTCATCCGCAGCATCGGCCTCTGGCAGGGCAAGGCGAAGAATGTCGCCGCCCTCGCCCGCCTGCTGGTCGAGCGGCATGGCGGCGAGGTCCCGGCCGACCGTGCCGCGCTCGAGGCGCTGCCGGGCGTCGGCCGCAAGACGGCGAATGTCGTCCTCAACGTCGCCTTCGGCGAGAACACCATGGCGGTCGACACGCACATCTTCCGCATCGGCAACCGCACCGGGCTCGCCCCGGGCCGGACGCCGCGCGAGGTGGAGGATGGGCTGGTCAAGCGCTGCCCGCCGGAGCTGCTGCGCGACGCCCACCACTGGTTGATCCTGCACGGCCGCTACATGTGCAAGGCCCGGCTTCCGGAATGTTGGCATTGCCCCGCCGCAACGCATTGCAATTACGGCAGCAAGGTGGCCGCACCGGGCTAAACCGTTGCGCATCCGTGGCCCCTCCGTATGGGAACCTCCGGCTTCGCCGCTGCGTTGCAATGCCATAACCGATCCGCAAGCCCGAACCGCGCAATGCGCGTCTGGCAAGCCCGGTTCGGACTCCGCCGGCGGGTTCCCCGCTGGTGGTCCCACGGCGATTGCAACTGAAGGGACCCCCAATGACCGACGCCCTGCCGGGCAGCGCTGCCCCTCGCTTGGCCGCCGCGCGCCCGACGCCGTCCGCGCTGCTGCTTTGCCTGTCCCATCTGCGCTGGAACTTCGTCTTCCAGCGGCCGCAGCACCTGCTGACCCGGGCGGCCCAGGGCTATGACGTGGTCCTCCTGGAAGAGCCGATCTACCAGCCCGGCATCGCCCCTCGCCTCGACCTCCACAAGACGCCCGAGGGCGTGACGGTCGCCGTGCCGCTGCTGCCGGAGGGCATACCCGCTGCCGCCGCCATCGCCGCGCAGCGCAGCCTGCTGAACGAGCTGCTGGCGCCCGAGGCGGGGCGGCCGTTGATCGCCTGGTACTACACTCCGATGGCGCTGGAATTCTCGGCCCATCTCCGTCCCGACGTAACCGTCTACGACTGCATGGACGAGCTCTCCGCCTTCCGCGGCGCCCCGCCCCGGATGCTGGAGCTGGAGCAGGCGCTGCTGAACCGCGCCGACCTGGTCTTCACCGGCGGCCGCAGCCTCTACGAAGCGAAGCGCAATCGTCACGCGCGCGTCTCCTGCTTCCCCTCGTCGATCGACACCGCGCATTTCGCCGCCGCCCGCACCGGCGCCGCCGAGCCGGCCGAGATGGCGGGTCTGCCGCGCCCGCGCATCGGCTTCTTTGGCGTGATCGACGAGCGGATGGACCCGGCCCTGGTCGGCGAGCTCGCCGCCCTCCGGCCCGAATGGTCCTTCGCGATGATCGGCCCGGTGGTGAAGATCGACCCGGCCGACCTGCCGCACCTGCCGAACATCCACTGGCTCGGCGGCCGCGGCTACAAGGAGCTGCCGGCCCAGCTCGGCGCCTGGGATGCGGGCTTCATGCCCTTCGCCCGGAACGAGAGCACCCGCTTCATCAGCCCGACCAAGACGCCGGAATTCCTCGCCGCCGGCCTCCCCGTCGTCTCCACGCCGATCATCGACGTGGTGCGCGACTGGGGGCCGAAGCAGGATGGCAGCCCGGGCCTCGTCGAGATCGCCGAGGATGCGGCCGGCTTCGCCCGCGCCCTCGACATGATGCTCGCCCGCCCCCGCGCCCCCTGGCTGAAGCAGGTGGACCGGCGCCTGGCGCAGATCTCCTGGGACCGCACCTGGTCCGAGATGCGCGGGCTGGTGGAAACCGCCCTGCGGGCGTCGACGCGCACCGCCAGGACGCGTGCGGCGGCGGAGATGATCAAGCGGGCGGCAGCGGGCGACTAGCCGGGCACGGGGCCCCCGCCCCCGCAGACCCCCGCCGGGGCCAAGGCCTGGCCCCGGATCCCGCCCCTCGTTCAGTTCGAACAGCCGCCCGAGCCGTAGCGCCGGGCGCTTGCTTGTCCACCCCAAGCGCGTCCAGGCAGGCCCAGACGCCGATCGAGGCCGGGTCCAGCACCGGCACGCCGAGCTCCGCCTCCAGCGCGGGGACCAGCGCGAGGCCGGGCAGGTTGGTGCTCCAGATCAGCACCGCCCCCGCCGCCACCTCCCGCGCCAGCCCGGCGATCGCCCCGGGCTCCACCGCGCTCGCCGCCGCATCGTCGCGGATGCCCAAAGCCCGCAGCCCGGCCACCTCCACCGGCAGCCCGGCCGCATGCGCCGCCGCCTCCTCCATCGGGCCCTGCGCCACCATGCCGACCCGCCGCAGCCCGAGCCGCTCCAGCACCCGCACCGTCGCCGTCACCGTGGTGATCCCGACGCACCCCGCCGCCTCGCCCATCGCCGCGGCCAGCGCCTCGTCCTGCGCCAGCCCGAGCGCGGCCCCCCGCGTTCCGTTCCAGCACACCACCCCGACGCCCGCATGCCCGAGCAGCCACGCGGCCTCGCGGAAGCTCCCGAGGTCATACCCGTTCGCCGGTTGCCCCATTCCTTGGCCCCAACAGGGAATGCGGGCCACGCACCCGTCCACCTCGGGAAACAGCGGCAGGATCGCGCCGAGGACCCGCTCCACCATCGGGTTCGAGGATGGCAGGACGGTGCCGATGGCGGGGCGAGGCATGCGACGGCTCCTTCCGGGGCAAGGGGTTTCGCGCTTAGCTTCCCCGATGGACACGCCCGGCACCAGCACCGTCCGCCACGCCGTCATGCAGTTGCTCCGCGACTGCGGCATGACGACCGTCTTCGGCAACCCGGGCTCGACCGAACTGCCCTTCCTCGACCGCTGGCCGAACGACCTGCGCTACATCCTCGGCCTGCAGGAATCCTCCGTTGTCGCCATGGCGGACGGCTATGCCCGCGCGACCGGCCGCGCCGCCTTCTGCTCGCTGCACTCGGCGGTCGGCGTCGGCCATGCCGCGGGCAGCATCTTCACCGCCTACCGCAACCAAGCGCCGCTGGTGATCACCGCCGGCCAGCAGGCCCGCAGCCTGCTGCCGCTGAACCCCTTCCTCGGCGCCACCGAGGCCGCGCAGTTCCCGAAGCCCTACGTGAAGTGGTCGACCGAGCCCGCCCGCGCCGAGGACGTGCCGGCCGCCCTCGCCCATGCCTGGCACGTCGCCATGCAGCCGCCTTGCGGCCCGACCTTCGTCTCCATCCCGATGGATGACTGGTCCGCCCCCGCCGAGCCCCTCCCGCCCCGTCGCATCGGCCGCGATACCGGCCCCGACCCGGAGCTGCTCCAGGAGGCCGCCACGGCGCTCGCCGCCAGCCGCAACCCCGCCCTCGTCATCGGCCCCGAGGTGGATGCGGCAGGCGCCGGCCCCGCGGCCGTGGCGCTGGCCGAGCGCCTCGGCGCCCCCGTCCTCTCGAGCCCCTTCTCCAGCCGCACCAGCTTCCCGGAGAACCATCCGCTTTTCGCAGGTTTCCTCGCCGCCGCCCCGAACGCCGTCACCGCCAGCCTCGCCCCCCATGACCTCGTTCTGGTCCTCGGCGCCCCGGTCTTCACCTTCCACGTCGCCGGCGACTACAGCCTGCCGCCCCTCATCCAGATGACGGCCGATGGCGAGGCCATTGCCGCCGCCCCCTCCGGCACCGGCATCCTCGGCAGCCTCCGCCTCGGCCTCCCCGCCCTCGCCGCCCTCCTGCCGGAGGGCCGCCGCCCGACCCCGGCGCCGCGCCCGCGCCCGCCTGCCGCCGCGGCGGCCACCCCCATCCCTGTCGAATACCTGCTCCAGCGCCTGGCCGCGGTGCGCCCCGCGGACTCGATCATCGTCGAGGAGGCTCCCTCCCACCGCCCGGCGATCCAGCAGCACCTGCCGATTCCCGATTGGGGCGGCTTCTTCACCATGGCAAGCGGCGGCCTCGGCTATGGCCTGCCCGCCGCCGTCGGCGTCGCCCTCGCCCGGCCCGGCCGCCGGGTCATCGCCGTCATCGGCGACGGATCGATGATGTATTCCATCCAGGCGCTCTGGACCGCCGTGCGCGAGTCCCTGCCGCTCACCGTCATCGTGCTGAACAACGGCGGCTACGGCGCCATGCGCTCCTTCAGCCGCGTCCTCGGCGTGGAGGATGCGCCCGGCATCGACCTCCCCGGCCTCGACTTCCCGAACCTCGCCGCCGGCATGGGTTGCCCCGCCTGCCGGGTCACCGAGCCGGGCGATCTCGCCCCCGCCCTCGGCACGGCCTTCGCCTCGCCCACCCCGATGCTGGTCGATGTCGCGCTCGACCCGGCGATCCACACCCTGTACCGCAAAGGGTGACAACCTCTAGGCTGCCCGCCGGAGCGCCCCAGCCAAGGGTCGCCGAAGGGAGCCCTCGTCCATGCATCTGACCCGTCGCGCCGCGCTCGGCGCCACCGCTGGCCTGCTCGCCGCACCCGCCCTCCGCGCCCAGACCGCGGACGTCATCCGCATCGGCGTGCTGACCGACCTCGCCGGCCCCTATCGCGACGTGACGGGCCCCACCTCCGTCGCCTGCGTCCGCCAGGCGGTCGAGGAGTACACCGCGGCGCGCCCCGGCCTTCGCGTGGAGGTCATCGCCGCCGACCACCAGAACAAGCCGGATGTCGGCATCAACACCGTCCGCCAGTGGTTCGACCAGCGCGGCGTCGACGTTGTCACCGATGTCGGCAACAGCGCCATCGCCCTCGGCATCAACCCGGTCTGCGTCGAGAAGGACAAGGTCCACCTCAACGCCTCCGCCGGCACCTCGGACCTCACCGGCCGTGCCTGCACGCCGAACTCGATCCACTGGTCCTACGACACCTGGTGCCTGTCCAATACCTCAGGCACCGCGCTGACCAAGGCGGGCGGCGACCGCTGGTACTTCATCACCGCCGACTACGCCTTCGGCCATGCGATCGAGCGCGACACCACCCGCTTCATCGAGGCGGCCGGCGGCAAGATGATCGGCGCCTCCCGCTATCCCTTCCCGCAGACCACGGATTTCTCGGCCTTCCTGCTGCAGGCGAAGGCCTCGGGCGCCAAGGTGCTCGGCCTCGCCATGGCCGGCGACGACCTGGTGAACTGCGTGAAGCAGGCGCAGGAATTCGGCCTCACCCGCAGCATGAAGCTCGCCGCCATCATCGGCTCCATCACCGGCGTCAATGCCGCAGGCCTGCAGACGATGCAGGGGATGTACATCGCCGAGACTTTCTGGTGGGACCTCGACGACCGCACCCGCGCCTTCACCCGGCGCGTGCAGCAGAAGCTCCCCGCCGGCGTCTTCCCCAACTACGTCCACGCCGCCAACTACAGCGGCATCCTCCACTACCTGAAGGCCGTCGAGGCCCTCGGCATCGCCCGCGCCAAGGCGAGCGGCCGCGAGGTCGTGGCGCAGATGAAGCGCATGCCGACGGATGACGACGCCTTCGGCCAGGGCTCGATCCGCGAGGATGGCCGCAAGATCCACCCCTCCTACCTGCTCGAGGTGAAGAAGCCCGGCGAGAGCCGCTATCCCGGCGATGTCTACCGCCTCGCCGCCACCGTCCCGGCGGACCAGGCCTTCCGTCCGCTCGCCGAGGGCGCCTGCCCGATGGTCCGCAGCTAGGGCAGGCTGGGGCGGGTTCCGTGAGCCGGGTCGAACGGAAGCCGCCCTAGCCCGGATGCACGAAGCCATAGGCCGGATAGGCCGTGGCGCCATAGCCGCTCACCGGCGGATACCAGACCCGGATCAGGGACCAGTCGTTCCCCGGCGAGACGTCGAGCACCGGCTGGTCCCGCGCCACCCGCCCCTTGCCGCGGCCCGAGGCCCAGTTGGCATGGTCGACGCGGATCTCCCGCGCCGAGACCACGCGCGCGACGATGGAGACATGCCCCTGCGGCAGCCGCGCGGTGCGCATCATCACCAGCACGCTGCCGGCCCGCGGCACCCGGCCCCGCGCATAGGCCGCGCCGCCCTCCCACCATTGCCAGGCATCGCCGCGGATCGGCAGGCCGGTCCGCGCCCGCACATAGGGCACGCAGCTCCAGTCCCCAGCGCCATCCCCGCCGGAGCGTGGCGCCCGCGCCGTCCCGCAGGCGGCAAGCGCGAGCAGCGCCAGCAGCATCACCCATCGCATCGCAGCGAATCCGGCCCCCAAGGCCCCCCGGCCCGCGGCACCATATCCGAAACCGCCGATCGATCCAGCAGGAAACCATGCACGATCAGAGGTTTGCAACGCATTACTCGAACGCCATCATCAACCCCTCGCCCAAGCCCGGCATTTATGCGAAAGACGGCCCGCTGCGGGAGGGACGTTCCAGCCGTGCCGGCATTCCCGGCCGACGGAACCGCGCCCGCACTTGCTCAGGAAGGGCCAGGTGATGACCGAAACCAACAGGCGGCCGCGTCGCCGCCCCGCCGCTGCGCCGGTTGCGCTGCTGATGGCCGGCGTGCTTCTCGCCGCCCAGCCCGCCAGCGCCCTGCCGCGCTGCGCCGCCGATACCGACCAGACCGTCTTCGAGATCGAGGCGCTGAAGACCGAGCTGATGGTGGTCGCAACCACCTGCAAGCAGGAAGACCGCTACAACGCCTTCGTGCAGAAGTACCAGCCCACGCTGGCGCAGAACGGCCGCGCCTTCGGCCAGTACTTCATCCGCACCCATGGCGGCACCCGCCCTGGCCAGCGCCAGAACGACATCTACATCACCGAGCTGGCCAATGTGCGCTCCAACGTCGCCCGCTCGCTCGGCAGCGACTACTGCCCGCGCAACGGCGGCCTCTTCGACGAGGTGATGGCGCTGCAGAGCGCGGACGACCTCGCCGGCTACGCCGCCGGCAAGGACCTGCTCTCCTCCGGCGCCACCGCCTGCCAGGGCGCGCCCACCCCACGCGCGGCCACCCCGGCCCGCCGCACCGCTGGAACCAACACGCGATGAGCCTTCGCCTTTCCCTCGCCGGCCCGCTGACCCTGGCCGCCCTGCTCGCCGCCTGCGCCCCGCAGCAGCAGGCTCGCCAAGCCGCGCCGGGCGCCCGCCTCTACGCCAACGACCTCGCCGGCGGCGCCAAGACCTGCACCGTGCCGCAGGCTGCCGTGCTCGCGGCCGGGCAGCAGGTCGAGACGACAATGACCGTCGACAACGACGGCGGCTGGTGCGGCATCACCGTCGCCCAGTCCGGGCCCAAGCCCTTCGCCTATGGCACGGTGCAGAGCCGCCCGCGGAACGGCCGCGTCCATATCCACACCGTGGGCGACAACACCCGCGTGGACTACATCCCGAACGCGGCCTTCGGCGGGACGGACAATTTCGCCGTCCAGCTCAAGCCGGGCAACGCGACGATGCGCGTGGCGGTCACGGTGAGCTACACCCCGCCGCCGGCCCCGCCCGCCCCGCCGGCGCCGCCGCCGCGGCAGGGCCGGACGCCGGCGCGGAACCGGTAGGGGGGGAAAGTCCGGGGGAAGGCGCTTCCCCCGGACCCCTTCGTCTCCGCGGGTTACGCCGCCTTGCGGGCGGCGGGAACACGGCGCATGGCGCCTCCCGGGACGGCGCCCGGCACGGCAGCGGCCATGTCGGCGGCGAGCAGCAGCCGGTCCCAGCCGATGCCGGTCTCGATGCCCATCCGGCCGAACATCCAGGCGACATCCTCCATCGCCACATTGCCCGTCGCCCCGGGCGCGAAGGGGCAGCCGCCGATACCGCCCGAGGCCGCATCGATCACCCGCACCCCCGCCTGATAGGCCGCGACCACATTGGCGACGCCCATCCCGTAGGTGTCATGCCCATGGAAGGCGAAGCGCTTGCCCCAGGCCGCGATCGCCCGCTCGAAGATCCGCCGCACCTGGTCCGGCGCCGCATTCCCCGTGGTGTCGCAGATGGCGATCTCCATCTCCGGGTCGAGCGCCACCACCTGCTCCACCAGGTCGAGCGTCGCCTGCTCCGGCACCACGCCTTCGAAGGGGCAGTGGAAGGCGCAGGACAGGTTGAAGCGGATCGGCGTCCCCTGCGGCGCCTCCCGCACGATCGCCGAAAGGTCGGCGAGGCTCTCCGCCCGGCTGCGGTTCAGGTTCGCCTTGTTGTGGCTCTCGGTGACGGACATGAAGAGGCCAAGCCGGTCCGCCCCCGCCGCCATCGCCGCCTCGAAGCCGCGCCGGTTCGGCACCAGCACGGTGCATTCCAGGCCCTCGAGCTGCTTGGCGAATTGCAGCACCGCGCCCGTATCCGCCATCTGCGGGATGGCCTTGGGCGAGACGAAGCTGCCCACCTCCATGCGCCGGAGCCCCGCCTCGTAGCAGGCGCGGACCAGGCCGATCTTGGTCTCCGTCGGCACGAAGGCGCCGATGGATTGCAGCCCGTCGCGCGGCGCGACCTCGGAAAGACTGACGGCGTCGACCATGGAACTATCCCCACCTGGACCCTCGGGCCCTCACCTTCGGACGCCCCGAACCCTGCCACAAGCCCGCCTGTCCGCCTGCCGCCCGGTTGCGGCCGCGCGGAGACCCTGACCAGGGGCCTCGCGGCCTCATGGCGAGTCGTGTTGCTGCGGCAGGCTTGGGCTTCGCGGCGCCGCGGCGGGGATCCGGCGGGCGCCGCCGGGGTTGCCGAGCGCCTCGGTGACGGGCCTGCGCATCGGGCGGCTGACCGAGCCGCCGCTCGCGGGCCTGGACATGCTGGCGCCGCCGCGCGCTGCGGCTCTCGCCGCGGCCCTGGCGGAGCTCGGCGCGACGCCCGCGCCGGCGAGCCCGGTATGGTCGACTGCTGCCGCCGGCGCAGCCCGGTTGCGAGCGGATAGCGGACGCTCCGGGCCGGTGCCCGAGGCTATCCGGGAGCAGGGCGAGGCTCCCGCCTGCGCCTCACCCCTTGGTCTTCCCGCCACCGCCGAGCAATTCCTCGAAGACATGGCGGTTGTGCGCCCCAGCCGCCGGCCCGGTCCAGCGCACCATCTCGCGCGGCGCAACCCCATCGAAGCGGAAGGGCGCCGCCGGATGCAGCACCTGGCCGAGCAGCGGGTCCTCCACCGGCATCACCACGTCGCGCGTGCGGAAATGCGGATCTTCCGCGCAATCCCGCATGTCGTAGAGGCGCGAGCACGGCACCTCCGCCCGCTCCAGCACCGCCTCGGCCTCGGCTGCCGGCAGGGTCCGCGTCCAGTCCGCGATCATCCCGTCCAGCTCGGCGACGTTCTCGCAGCGCAGCGCATTGTTGGCGAAGCGCGGGTCGGCCGCCGCCTCCGCCCGCCCGATCGCCGCCATCAGCCGGCGGAAGATGAGGTCCGAGTTGCCCGCGATGCAGAGCCACTTCCCGTCAGCGCAGGGATAGGTGTTGGTCGGCGCCGCCGTCTTGATCGCCGCCCCCTGCGGCTGCCGCACCCAGCCGAACAGCCCGTATTCCGGCAGCATCCCCTCCATCAGCGAGAAGACGCTGCTGACCAGGTCCACGTCGATGACGCGCCCGCGCGCCTCCGGATCGCCCTTCACCTGCCAGCAGGCCGCGACCAGCCCCATCGCCGCATACATGCCCGCCAGGTCGTCGCTGATCGAGACGCCGCAGCGCGGCGGCGGCAGGTCGGTCTGCCCCGGATTGGCGGTGAGGTGCCGCAAGCCGCCCATCGCCTCGCCGATCGCCCCGAAGGCCGGCTTGTCGCGGTAGGGCCCGTCCTGCCCGTAGCCGCTGATCCGCGCGATGACGAGGCGCGGATTGACCGCGTGCAGGTCGGCTGGCCCCAGCCCGTAGCGCTCGAGCTGCCCGGGGCGGAAATTCTCGACCAGCCCATCCGCCCTGGCGACCAGCTGCCGCAGCCTGGCCTTGTCCGCCCCGCTCTTCAGGTCGAGCGTGACGGAGAGCTTGTTCCGCCCGTGCACGCTGAACCACACGGCATGCCCGTCGACGGCGGAGCCCCAGCCGCGCACCGGGTCGCCCTCCGGCGGCTCCACCTTGATGACCTCCGCCCCGAGATCGGCCAGCAGCCGCGTGGCGAAGGGCGCCGCGATGTAATGCCCGAGCTCGACGATCCGGAGCCCCGCGAGCGGCAGTCCCTGTGGCGACGGCATTCCCTTCCTCCCGCCTGGCGATGCATCCTGCATAGACCCCGTCCGGCGCCGACGAAAGCCGCCAGCACCGCAACGATGCCGCCATCCCCGCGGCGCATCCCAGCCCCAGGCCAGCGATGGTCCCGCGCACCGCAGTGCCTGCAAGGGTTCCGCCCCTTCCTCATTTGCGCCACCATCCCGCCGCAGCGAGGAGGGCATCGGGATGGCGGGGAATGCCGAAACCCTGGCGAAGGCCGCAGGCCTCGACCGCGCCTGGCAGGACCACCGTGAGGATGTCGAGGAGGCGATCGCCCTCGCCGCCCGCTTCCGCGACGCCTTCACCCGCCCCTCGAGCCCCGCCGCCGAACCCATCCCGCCCTACCGCGCCCCGGTGAAACCGTGACCGCGCCGCACACCCTGCCGCTGGCCGAGGCCGCCGCCCTCATCGCCGCCCGCCGCCTCTCGCCGGTCGAGTTGCTGCAATCCTGCCTCGACCGCATCGCGGCCGTGGAACCCCGCCTCGACGCCATCATCCGCCTCGCCGCCGAAGAGGCGATGGCGGAGGCCCGCGCCGCCGAGGCCGAGATCGCCCGCGGCGGCCCGCGCAGCCCGCTGCATGGCATCCCCGTCGGGCTGAAGGACATCATCGACCTCGCCGGCCACCCGACCACCTGCCACTCGAAGCTGCAGCTCGACCGCATCGCGCCCGGGGACGCCCATGCGACGGCCCGCCTCCGCGCCGCCGGCGCCCTCTTCCCGGCGAAGCTGGCGACGCATGAATTCGCCGTCGGCGGCCCGGCCTTCGACCTGCCTTTCCCGCCCGCCCGCAACCCGTGGAATACGGCGCACCATCCGGGCGGCTCCTCCTCCGGCTCCGGCGCCGCGGTCGCGGCCCGCATGCTGCCGGCCGCCCTCGGCACCGATACCGGCGGCTCCGTCCGCCACCCCGCCAGCCATTGCGGCCTGGTCGGGCTGAAGCCGACCTATGGCCTCGTCTCCCGCCGCGGCGTCTTCCCGCTTTCCTTCACCCTCGACCATATCGGGCCGATGACCCGCACGGTGCGCGACAACGCCGTGCTGCTGAACGCCATAGCCGGCCACGACCCCGCCGACCCCGGCAGCGCCGCGCATCCGGCGGAGGACTACACCCGGGACCTCCATCTCGGCCTGAAGGGCCTCCGGATCGGCTTCGTCCGTCACTTCCACGAGCACGACCAGCCGGCGACGCCCGAGATGGCTGCTGCCCTCGAGGCCGCCGCCACCCTGCTGGCCGCCGAGGGCGCCCGGGTGACGACCGCGATCCTGCCGCCCCTGAGCGAGTTCGCCGGCATCAACCGCACCATCATGCTGGCCGAGGCGACCGCCATCCACGAGGCCTGGCTGCGCGAGCGCCCGGGCGACTATGCCCGCATCACCCGCCGCCGCCTGCTGCCGGGGATGTTCATCACCGGCGCCGACTACGTCCAGGCCCAGCGCCGCCGCCGCGAGCTGGTCGCCGCAGTGGAAGCGGCCTTCGCCGAAGTCGACCTGCTGCTCTGCGCCAGCTCCATGGATCCGGCCTGCCGCATCGACGACGCGGCGGAGGTCGAGCGCACCTATCCGCGCCAGGCCCGCACGCCCTTCAACGTCACCGGCCATCCGGCCATCAGCCTCATGTGCGGCCTGAGCCGCGAGGCGGGCCTGCCCCTCGGCCTGCAACTCGTCGCCCCAAGCTTCCAGGAGGCGCTGCTCTACCGCGCCGCCGCCGCCTACGAGCGCGCCGCCCCCTGGAAGGACATGGCGCCGCCCAACTAGGCCGTGATCCCCGGCCACCGGGTTGCCGATCTTGGTGCCGCGTCATCCGCGCCTCCGGTCGCCCCGACCTTCGGCGGTCACGCTCTAGCCCTCCGGCGCGATCCGGAAGCGGAAGCGCCGCACCAGCCGGTCCGCCACCGGCGCCGGCAGCAGGGCCAGCCCCCGCAGCGCCGCCCCAACCACCCAGGGCAGCACCACCCGCCCTTCGCCGCGCAGCAAGGCCCGCTCCGCCCGTGCCGCCACAGCCGCGACCGACAGCTTGAGTGGATGCTCGCTGAGGAAGCGCGCCGACATCGCACTTTCGAAGAAGCCCGGCGCCACCACCGTCACCCTGAGGCCCGCCGGCCCATGCGCTGCCCGGAGCGCCTCGCCATAGGCCCAGAGCCCGGCCTTGCTCGCCGAGTAAGCTGGGCCATCCGGCAGCCCGATGAACCCCGCGACCGACCCGACCAGCAGCACCGAGCCCCGCTTGCGCGCCAGCATCCCCGGCAGCACCGGCTCGACCAGGTTGACCGCCCCCATCAGGTTCACCGCGATCTGCGCGCTCGCCGCCGCATGCCCCTCCGGCTGCCCGTCGGGCCCGGTGCCGCCATTGATCCCGGCATTGGCGATGACGGCCCCGATCGGCGCCGCCGCCTCCCAGCCTGCGAGACAGGCCGCCATCGCCGCCGCCTCGCGCACGTCGATCGCCGCCGTCTCCACCAGAGCCCCGGCCGCCCGGCAGGCCGCCGCCGTCTCCGCCAGCCCCGCCCCGCCGCGCGCGATCAGCCCGAGCCGCCGCCCCGGCCGCGCCAGCCGCCGCGCCAGCGCCGCCCCGAGCCCACGGGAGGCTCCGGTAATGACGACATGGCCGAGGCTTGCATCCGCATCCACGGCTATCGTAATACTTTCAAAACGATCGAACGAGACGATGGCGGAATGCCTGGCTTTGGTTAAGGCATCGTTTACGGACAGGAGCGTATACGGTTCCACCGGCTTGCTTGGCGCAGGAAGACAGCTTGTCCTTGGCTCGCGTTTTGGTAAAGGGATCGGGGGACCCACTGATCGCGATGATGTTTAATTCTGCCGATGTCCGTACCGGCCGGACGCGCATCGCCGGGCGTGCCCTAACGGTGCTGGGCCTTGGCCTGCTCACCGGCTGCACCGCCACGACCGCGCCCGGCGCCGGCACGTCCGCCGCTCCCATTGCTGCGGCCGGGCCGATGGACCCGCTCGTCGCCTTCGCCGCCACCGCGCAACCTGGCGCCGAGGCCACCCTCGCCCTCCCCGGCAACGGCCCCGCCCGGGTCCGCATGCTGCGCGCCTACAACGCCGCCAGCGGCCGCGAATGCCGCGAGGTGCTGATCGGCGCCGGCCTCGGCGAGCGCACCCGCCTGGTCTGCGGCGCCGATGGCCAGTGGGCCGAGGCCCGCCCGCTGCTCCGGGGCGGCGGCCTGCAACGCCCGTGACCGACGCCGCCCTGCCCGCGCCCGCCCGGCGCGGCACTCGGATAGGCGATGTCCTCGCCTGCCAGCTGCGCGTCATCGGCGCCCTGGTGCTGCGCGAGCTGGGCACGCGGTTCGGCCGCGACAATCTCGGCTATCTCTGGCTCTTCGTGGAGCCTGCGCTGCTCGGCGGCGCGCTCGGCACGCTGCACTACGTCGTTGCCCACTCGGTACCGGGCGGGCTGAATCCCTTCGAGTTCTGGGTGATTGCCTACATCCCCTTCTACCTGCTGCGCGGCGTGATCAACCGGGCGCCCTTCGGCATCCAGGCCAACCAGTCGCTGCTCTACCACCGCAACGTCACCGTGCTCGACATCCTGGTCGCGCGAAACCTGCTCGAGGGCGCGGCGGTGCTCGGCGCGCTCATCATCTTCCTCGTCTTCTTCGGCATCATCTTCGGGCACTGGCCGTCCGACCCGTTCAAGATGCTCTTCGGCATGGTGCTGATGCTGCTGCTCGCGCACGGCGTCTCGCTGCTGATCTCCGCCGGCGCCGTCTATACGGAGCTGTTCGAGCGGCTGGTCCACCTCGTGACCTATCTCTCCATGCCGCTGCTCGGCGCCTTCTGGATGGTCTTCTGGCTGCCCTATGAGGCGCAGCGCCTCGCCCTCTGGATCCCGAGCGTCCATATCTTCGAGCTGATCCGCGACGGGCATTTCGGCAACCTGGTGCCGACGACCTACGACATCGGCTATGTCCTCGCCTGGATCGCCGGCACCAACCTGCTCGGCATGGCGGCGATCCGCCGCGCCCGGCGCGACCTCGTGCTCTAGCCGATGATCCGCCTGCACGACCTCCACAAGGCCTACAAGACCCATCTCGGGGTGAAGCCCGTGCTGCGCGGCATCGACGCCACCTTCCGCCCGGGCGAGAAGGTCGGCATCCTCGGCCGCAACGGCGCGGGCAAGACCACGCTGCTGCGCCTCATCGCCGGCGTCGAGTATCCGACGACCGGCAAGGTCGAGCGGCAGATGAGCGTCTCCTGGCCGCTCGGCTTCGCCGGCGCCATGCATTACAGCATCACCGGCGCCGACAATGCCCGCTTCATCGCCCGGATCTACGGCAAGCCGATCCAGGAGACGGTGGATTTCGTCCAGGATTTCTCCGAGCTCGGCGAATACTACCGCCTTCCCGTCCGCACCTATTCCTCCGGCATGATCATGCGGCTCGGCTTCGCCCTGTCGCTCGCCGTCGATTTCGAATGCTACCTGGTGGATGAGGTGATCGCCGTCGGCGATTCCCGCTTCGGCGAGCGCTGCCGCAAGGCGCTGGCCGAACGCCAGGCCCGGAGCGCGCTGCTCCTCGTATCCCACCAGGCGGAGACGGTGCGGTCCTTCTGCACCACGGCCGCGGTCCTCAACGATGGTAGGCTGACCCGATATGACGATCTGGACCAGGCGATCGCCGTCTACCAAGCTGTCTGAGGCCGCGGGGACGCTGGACGCCGCCGGCTGGTCGGGCCCGGTTCCGCAGCCGGGCTTCGGCGCGCGCCTGCGCCGCTGGGCGAGGCGCCACGCCTTCGCCCTCACCGTCATCCTGCCGACGGCGCTCGCCGGCATCTATCTCCTTGGCATCGCCGCCCCGCAATACGACAGCGAGGCGCGCTACCTGATCCGCGGCCGCTCCGCCGCGGCGCCCAGCCTCGGCGGGCTCGGCGACATGATGTCCGGCGGCGCCCTCCGCCCGTCGGCCGAGGATGCCATGGGCATCCGCGACTACCTGCAATCGCATGACGCCGTCGCCTCCCTCCGCGGCAAGCTGCCGCTGGTCGAGATCTTCCGCCGCCCCGAGGCCGACCCGATCGCCCGCCTCTGGTGGGAGGAGCCGAATGCCGAGCGCCTGCTCGACTATTTCCGCCGCCTGGTCACGGTCGAGTACGACACGACCAGCGGCATCACCACCCTCCATGTCCGCAGCTTCCGCGCCGAGGATTCCCGCGGCATCGCCACCGCCCTGCTCGACCTCTCCGAGGCCATGGTGAACCGGTTGAACGAGCGCCTCCAGCAGGACAGCCTCCGCGTCGCCCGCGAGGAGCTGGCGCGTGCCGAGGCCCGCCTCACCGCCGCCCAGCTCGCCATGAGCCAGTTCCGCGAGCGCGAGCGCGCCGTCGACCCGACGCGCTCCGCCGCCGTCGCCGTCGAGACCATCGGCAAGCTCGACGGCGCCCTCGCCCAGGCCCGCGCCGAGCTGGCCGAGGCCCAGCGCTTCGCCCGCGCTGACAATCCGCGCCTCACGACGCTCCGCAACCGCGTCGAGGCGCTGGACGCCCAGGCCCGGGCCGAGCGCGAGCGCGTCAGCATCGGCGAGGCCGGCCTGTCCCAGCAGATCGGCGACTTCGAGCGGCTGAGCCTGGAGCGTGAGCTGGCGCGCGCGCAGCTCGCCTCGGCCACCGCCTCGCTCGAGAAGGCGCGGGTCGATGCCCAGCGCCAGCAGCTCTTCCTGCTCCGCGTGGTCGAGCCCAACCTCGCGGAATATGCCCGCTACCCGAAGGCGACCCTGACAGTGCTGTACATCTTCCTCTCCCTCTCCGTCGCCTATGGGCTGGCCTGGCTGCTGGTCGCCGGCATGCGCGAACATGCGGCCTGACGCGATGCGCAGCACCCTCCTCGCCGCCGCGCTGCTGGCCGCGGCCCCCGCCGCGGCGCAGACCCCGCTGCAGTCCTGGCAGATGAACCAGCAGCAGCAATTGCTGAACCAGTCGGCCGCCGGCCTCGCCGCCCAGGGCCGCGCCGGCATGGTGGCGCCGAGCACCGGCGTGGTGCAGACCCTGCCGAACCTCCTCGGCTCGGAGCGCGTCGTCTCCCGCGCCGGCCAGGTGACGGAGTCCGAGGGCGGCCCGGTCGCCATCGGCCCGCTCGGCGACGGCCAGCGCGCCGCCGGCGTGACCGCCGTCTTCGGCGCCAGCCTCTTCACCCGCGAGGCGCCCGCCGTCTCCGACGCGCCCAACCCGAACTACGTCATCGTCCCGGGCGACCGCGTCTCGCTCCGCGTCTGGGGCGCCGTCGAGGCGGAGGCGATGGGCGTCGTCGACCCGTCCGGCAACCTCTTTCTGCCGAATATCGGCCCGATCCGCGTCGCCGGCACCCGCGCCGGCGACCTCCAGCGCGTGGTCGAGGCCGAGGTGCAGAAGGTCTACACCAGCCAGGTCCAGGTCTACGCCGTGCTGCTGTCCACGCAGCGCATCGGCGTCTTCGTCACCGGCTTCGTCCGCACCCCCGGCCGCTTCGGCGGCTCGGCGGCGGACAGCGTGATCGACTTCCTGGTCCGCGCAGGCGGCGTCGATCCCGGCCGTGGCTCCTACCGCGAGATCGCCATCCAGCGCGGCGGCCGCAGCGTCGCCAATGTCGATCTCTACCGCTTCCTGACCGAGGGCACCCTGCCGCAGGTCCGGCTGCAGGAGGGCGACACCATCGTCGTCGCCCGCCAGCGCGCCGTGGTCGGCGCCGACGGCGCGGTGCGCAACAACTACCTCTTCGAGGTGCCCGGCCGCGCCATGACGGGGCGGGAGCTGATCGACTATGCCCGTCCCCTCCCCGCTGCCACCAATGCGGTGGTGCGCGGCAGCCGCGGCGGCCAGCCCTTCTCCCGCTACGCGACGCTGACCGAGCTCGCCGGCCAGGTCCTGGCGGACCAGGACACTGTCACCTTCATCACCGACAGCCCGGCGCGGACGGTGCGCGTCACCGTCGAGGGCAGCCGCATCGGCCCCTCGGTGCTGGTCGCCGAGCGCGACACCCAGCTCTGCCAGCTGCTCGACCATATCGCGGTGGACCCGGTGCTGGCCGATACCCGCTCGGTCTTCCTCCTCCGCCCCTCGGTCGCCCAGCAGCAGCGCCGCGCCATCGACGAGGCGCTGGACCGGCTGGAGCGCCAGCTCTTCCTCGCCGTCTCGCCGACCACCGGCGTCGCGGCGATCCGGGCGAGCGAGGCCAATCTCGTCTCCTCCTACATCCAGCGCGCCCGGCGCACCCAGCCGGAGGGCCGCGTCGTCGTCTCCGACCGCGACGGCCGCTGCGCCCCGATCCGGCTCGAGGATGGGGATGTCATTGTCATCCCCGAGCGGTCGCAGACGGTGCTGGTCGCCGGCGAGGTCACCGCGCCGCATGCCGTCATCTGGCGGCAGGGGATGCGGCTCACCGACTATGTTCGCGCCGCCGGCGGCTTCACGCCGCGTGGCAATGAGGGCTCGATCATGATCCGCCGCGCCAGCGGCGAGCTGGTGCTCGACCCGCAGGAGGCTCCGCGCCCGGGCGAGGAGCTGATCGTCCTGCCGCGGCTCGATCCCAAGGCCTTCCAGATCGGCAGCGACCTGCTGGGCCTGCTCTACCAGATCGCCGTCTCGACCCGCATCTTCCTCTGAGCGGGGAGCCTCGACGGAAAACCCCTCCCGGGCAGGCCGCCCGGGAGGGGTTCTTCATATCCGGCGTTGAAGCGGCGCCTCAGGCGAAGACCATCCGTGGCAGCGCCGCGCGCTCCAGGTAGTCGAGCCGCGCCGCCAGGTCATCCCGCCGGCAGGCCATCAGGCTGCGCACACCGATGGCCACCTGCCGGCCATCCGGTAGGGCCGCGCCGCGATCGGCCTCGATTTCAACCTCGATCTCGCTGCCTGCAGCCGCTTCGAGCTCGAGCATGCAGAACAGCGCCTCGCCCGCCGCCGCCGTCACCTCGCGGAAGGGACCGGCCGCGGCGCCCCGCATGCCGGCACGGATGCGGAAGGCGACGGCTTCCGGCGGCGCCAACAATTCGAGATAGACGCGCAACCGCCCCGCCTCGGCCCCCGGCTCCAGCGGCAGGCGCAGCAGGCTCTGCCCCGGGCCGGTCCAGGCGCCCCAATCCTCCAGCCGATGCCAGCCCTCGCCATCCCGCAGCAGGTCGGCGACCCCCATGGCGAGGCTCGGCTCCGGCCCCGGCAGCAGGCGTAGCGGATGCACCTCGCCCAGCCGGCAGGCGAGCCTCGCCCGCGGCGCCGGCAGGCGGATGCGCCCGGCCTCGCGCACCGCATCTTGGATCTGCGCCGCGACCTCCGCCCAGCGCCGCGGCGGCGGGCCGGCCGCCAGCGCCGCCTCCCGCCCCACCCGGAAGCCCGCCTCGAAGATCAGCCGCTCCAGCTTCGCCACCAGGTCGGGCTCGCTCTGCGGGGTGAAGTAGACGGCACCGTCCCGCCCTGCCTCGCGCAGCGAGGAATGGTCCGGCACCAGCGGCACCTTCCCGGCCGCGAGGCTCTCCGTCACCGGCAGGCCCCAGCCCTCGTAGAAGCTGTTGTAGAGGGTGAAGAGGCAGCCCCGGTAGAGCGCGGCCAGCTCGGTATCCGGCACGCCGTGCAGCAGGTGCACCTTGGCCCTGAGCGCCGGCGAATTCCGGTGCAGCTGCAGCGCCGCCTCGGCCAGCCAGCCGAGCTTGCCGACGCAGACGAGGTCCGGCACCGCCTCCGCCCCGTGCCGTCGCAGCAGGCTGAGCCAGGCATTGAAGGCGAGCAGGTGGTTCTTCCGCGACTCGATCGTGCCGACGAAGAGCACGTAGGGCCGGCCGGAGCGCAGCAGCGGCGGCAGCGCCGCAGCGGCGGGCATCGGGTCCGCGGCGTCGAGCGGCACGGTGAAAGCCGGGATCTCGAGTCCCGGCAGCAGCCGCCGCTGAGCGCGCCGGAAATCCCTCCGCGTGCAGTCGGAGTTGGTCAGCACCGCATCCGCATGCAGGCAGACCGAGACGAACCAGCGGGCGAATTCATCGACCAGCCCGCTCGAGCAATGCTCCGGCACCAGCAGCGGAATGCAGTCGTGGATGAAGGGGATGTAGCGCAGGCCGAAGCGCGCCTGGGCCTGGCGCACCGCCCGCAGGTAGTCGGGAATCCACCAGGAGGTGCCGAGGTTGACGAGGCTCGCCCCCGGCGGCAGTTCGAGCGGCGCCGCCTCGCGCAATGCCTGCTCCACCGCCTGGACCGCCGCGCGCCAGGCCGGGTCCTGCACCGCGCTGCCATCGCGCGACAGCGCCGCGAGCCGCAGGAAGAGTGCCGGCGCCACCGGCTTCCACCGCCCCGTGCCGGCGTCGAAGCCGGTGATTGCGACGCCGCCGGCATCCGCCGCGGCCAGCGCCTCGCGGATGATGTTGAGCTGCACCCGCTGGATGCCCGTCGGCGCGCGGTTGTGGCGGAAATAGTCGATCAGGTCGGAGGCGTCGAAGATGAGCGCGCCGGCCCCGGTCGGCAGCACGGCCGGCAGCTCGGCCGGCGCCGCCATCGCCGCCCCGGCCGGCGCCGTATGCAGCGCCAGCAGCTCGGACCGCGCCGCGTTATTCGCCGGGTCGAGGGTCAGCGCCCGCGCGTACTCCTCCAGCGCCTCCTCCGGGCGGCCGAGCAGCTTCAGCGCATGCCCGATCTGGAGGTGGATGTCGGCATCCTCGGGGCATTGCCGCTCGGCCTCGCGATAGGCGAGCAGCGCCGCATGCGGATCCCCGGACTCCTTCAGGCAGTGCCCGTACTGGACGCGGATCGACCAATCCTGCGGCCGCAGGCGGAGGAAGGCGGCATAGGCGGCCGCGGCTTCGGCCCAGGAATGGCCGTCACGCAGGGCATCGGCCCGGGCGAGGACCTCATCGGGACCGCCCCCCGCCGCGGCCGCACCGCCCCAGGTCATGACATCCATCCGACGGCTCTCCGCACGCGACCAGACCAGCCCGCGGTGAACCGCGGCTGACCGGACCGGTATCCCCTATCGCCGCCTTGCGCTCAAGCGAATGCGAGGACCAGAATGAGGATCGGCGAGAGCAGCAGGAGAATTGCGCTGGCGCGCAGCAGGACGACGGCGATGTCCACCAGACCGATCGCCGCGACGCTGCGCAATGGGAGGGCGGCATCCGCCGCCGCCAAGCCCGCAACCCTTTCCGACGACCGCGCCACGACAGGCTCCTGAACCAACTACGCGATATGACACCCAGCCCTACCGCGCCACAAGAGATATCAGGAGGTGATGAAGGCTTCGGAAATGCCAGGTCCCTTTTCTCTGTTTCAAATTTCTGTGCATGTCGAACCGATGCTTCCGATCCCGAAGGCGCCCGCATGACCTCCAAGGCCCGCCCCCGCGTGTTCCTCGACGGCTACAACCTCGCCCTCGGCCAGGGCACCGGCGTCGCCACCTATGCACGCAATCTGAGCCTGGCGATGGGCTCGCTCGGCACCGAGGTCGGCGTGCTCTACGGCACCCGCGCCGCCCCCTCGCTCGACCCGCTGATCCGCGAGATCGCCTTCTTCGACGAGCGTGTCGGCAGCCCGCCGGGTTGGCTCGTCGCGCTTCGCCGCGCGAGGCGCATGTGGCGCGCCGCGGTCGGCGAGCTGGCGGTGCCGGTGCCCATCACCGGCCAGGTGATCGCCACGACCTTCCGCGACCGCCTGCCGCATTTCGACGAGATCTGGAACTCCCAGGACCTGTTCCAGCAGGCCCATGCGCATTTCCGCGTCTTCGGCGTCGAGCTGCAGGTGACGATCCCCGACCGGCCGCAGCTCATGCACTGGACCTATCCGCTGCCGCTCCGGGCCAAGGGCACCCGCAACATCTACACGATGCACGACCTGGTGCCGCTGCGCCTGCCCTACACGACGCTCGACAACAAGCGCCGCTACTACCGGCTGAACCGCCGCCTCGGCCGTGATGCAGACCATATCGTCACCGTCTCCGAGGCTTCGAAGCGGGACATCGTGAACCTGCTCGGCGTGCCGGAGGAGCGCGTCACCAACACCTACCAGGCGGTCGACATCCCCCGGAAGTTCACCGACGTGCCGATGCACCAGGTTGCCGCCGAGGTGCAGGGCAGCTTCGGCCTGGAGGCCGGTGGCTACTGGCTCTTCTTCGGCGCCATCGAGCCGAAGAAGAATGTCGGCCGCATGATCCAGGCCTTCCTCGCCAGCGGCGTCGAGGGCCCGCTCGTCATCGTCGGCAAGAAGGCCTGGAAGTCGGAGGAGGAGCTTCGGCTCATGTTCGACGACCATATCCGCTACCTGGTGCAGGAGGGGATGACGCTCCGCACCCGGCACAAGATCATGCTGCTCGACTACGCTCCCTTCCGCTTGCTGGTGAACCTCATCCGCGGCGCGCGTGGCGTGCTCTTCCCCTCGCTCTACGAGGGCTTCGGCCTGCCGGCGCTCGAGTCGATGCTGCTCGGCACGCCCGTCATCACCTCCAACACCGCCTCCATGCCGGAGGTGGTGGGCGATGCGGCGCTGACCGTCGACCCCTACGACATCTCCGCACTGGTCCAGGCGATCCAGGCGATGGATCGGGACGAGCTGCTGCGCGCCCGCCTGGCCCATGCCGGACCGCAGCGCGCCGCCCTGTTCAGCGCCGAACGCTACGCTGCGCGGCTGGCCGAGCTCTACACCCGCCTGGGCGTCCCGCCGGCCGCCCGGCAGCCGTCGGCGGCCGGCTACCGGATGGCGGTCTGAGCCCGACGGCGCCATGGTTCCATCACAATGCAGGATTAATTCAGCACCTCAACAGAACTTGACACCGCCACTGATCGCGGTCCGCTAAACCATTGGTAGGCGTTGTGGAACAACCACCTCCAAGCAGGGTTGCAACGCCAGTGGAACGAGGCAGCGATGAATCAGGCGCTCGAAGCTGGGAATGGCATACGCGTCCTGGTGGCGGAGGATGAACCGCTTGCCGCCATGGTCGTCGAGGATGTCCTGAGCGAACTCGGCTATGACGTGCTGCTGGCCTCGGATGGCGAGGAGGCGATGCGGCTCGCCGAGCGCCAGGTCTTCGACGTGCTGGTGACCGACCTTGCCATGCCGCGGATGACGGGGTGGGAGCTGATCCCGCGCCTCCGCTCCAAGCGCCCGGACCTGCCGGTGGTGGTGATGACCGGCTTCCTCCCTCCGAACGGGCGGGAGGTGCTTCTCTCCGGCCAGAGCGGGCCGCTCGCCCTGGTGCTGAAGCCTTTCGAGATCAGCCACCTGGTCCGGGCCCTTGAGAAGGTCATCGGCAACCGGGCCGAGTGCGGCCCGGCCCTGCTCCCGGTGTCCTGAAAGGCGGTCGGCGCGGGCGCTGCCCGCCGTGGCGCCGGGATGGCGCCCTGGCCTCGTGCCCCGGATGGGCCGGCAGCGCCGATCAGGCGGGTGACCCGATCGGTGCCTGCTCCAGGCCGGGGCGGCCAGGTCTCAGATCATCAGCTCGATCAGGAATGGCCCGGGCCGGGCGAAGCTCTGCGCCATCAGGTCGCCGAGCGCTTCGAGCGTCGTCGCCTGCGCCGCCTCGACGCCCATGGAGTTGGCGAGCTGGACCCAGCCGATATCGGGATTGCCGAGATCGAGCATGTCCATGGCCGTCCGTCCCGGATTCGCACCGACATTCTGGTACTCGCCGAGCAGGATCTGATACTTGCGGTTGGAGAGCAGCACGGTCGTCACCGGCAGCTTCTCGCGCGCCTGGGTCCAGAGGCCCTGCACCGTGTACATGGCGCTGCCGTCGGCCTGCAGGCCAATGACGCGGCGGCCGCCGCCGGCCAGCGCCGCGCCGACCGCGACGGGGATGCCGTAGCCGATGGCGCCGCCGCAATTCTGCAGCCAGTCATGCGCCGGCGCCGCCACCGTCTCGGGGAAGAAGCCACGGCCATAGGTGACGGATTCATCGACCACGATCGAGCCTTCCGGCATCAGCGCGGCGACGGCGCGGGCGAGGCCCTCGGGCGAGAGGGCGCCGCGCGGCGCTTCCGGGCGCTGGCCGGCGGAGGGGATCGCCGCAGCCGGGGCGCCAAGCTCCTCGGCGAGCGCCGCAAGCGCCGCCTCGGCATCCTGCTCGTAGCGGGTCAGGACATGGACCGCGGCATCGGCCGGGTAGAGGCGACTCGGCTTGCCGGGATAGCCGAAGAAGCCGATCGGCTCCTTGGCGTTGACGAGGACGAGGTGCTGGACATCGGCGAGCGCCGCGAGGGCCTGATCGACCACATAGGGCACGCGGTCGAGCGGCAGGCGGCCCTGGCCGCGCTGGGTGCGGGCGTTCGACCCCTCGGCCAGCAGCCGGCAGCCGGTGGCGGCGGCGATGCGGTGGGCCTGGCGCTGGGCGCCCTCCGTCAGGGCGAGGCCGCCGAGCAGGAGCAGGATGCCGCGCTTCTCCCGCAGGATGCGGGCGACCTGCTTCACCGCATGCGGGTCGGCCACGGGGACGGCGGGGACGGGCAGCGCGGGGGCGACGACGCCGCCCTCGTTCCAGGAGCTGTCGGAGGGGAGGATCAGCGTGGCGATCCCGCCGGGCGAGGTGCGGGCGGCCTGGATGGCGGTCGCGGCATCGGCGCCGACCTCCTCCGCGCGCGTCGAGGTGCGGGTCCAGGCGGAGACGCCCCTCGCCCAGCCTTCCGTGTCGGCGGTCAGCGGCGCGTCGAAGGGGCGGTGATAGACCGCCTGGTCGCCCACGATGTTGACGATGCCGGAGCGTGCGCGGCGGGCATCGTGCAGGCCGGCGAGTCCATTGGCGAGGCCGGGGCCGCAATGCAGCAGGGTGCAGGCCGGCCGCCCGGCGATGCGCCAGTAGCCATCCGCCGCGCCGGTGACGATGTTCTCCTGCAGGCCGAGGACGCAGCGCATGCCGGGAATCCGGTCGAGCGCCGCCACGAAATGCATCTCGCTGGTGCCGGGGTTGGAGAAGCAGACATCGACCCCTCCCCCGAGAAGGGTCTTCACCAGGCTTTCGGCTCCGTTCACGGCGCATTCCTCTCGTCTGTCGGGCGCAGGGTGCAGGGGCTTGCGGCGGTGGGCAAGATGGGGCGCGGCATGGCATTCTGTTGCGGAATCGAGGGGACACGTCCATGACCGCAGAACGCTTCATCGTTTCGCGCCGGGTGGCGCTCGGGCTCGCCACGGGGCCGCTGCTGGTGGCCGCCGGCCAGGTGCGGGCGCAGCCGCGGCTCGACAAGGTGAGCTTCGTCACCAACTGGCGCGCCCAGGCCGAGCATGGCGGCTTCTACCAGGCGCAGGCGGCGGGGCTGTACCGCGCGGCGGGGCTCGAGGTGGAGCTGCGCTCGGGCGGGCCGCAGATCAACCCGGCGCAGCTGCTGATCGGCGGGCGGGTCGACATGGCGATGGGCAACGGGCTCGGCGCGCTGGGCTTCGTCCGTGAGGGGATCCCCTTCCTCTGCGTCGCCGCCGTCTTCCAGAAGGACCCGGTGGTGCTGATCGGGCATCCGGGCCAGGGCATCGACGGCTTCGCCTCGCTGAAGGGGCGGCCGGTGCTGATCAGCGCCGAGCCGCGCGTGACCTGGTGGCCCTATGTGCGGCAGAAGTTCGGGCTGAGCGACGAGCAGGTGCGGCCCTACACCTTCAGCCTGGCGCCCTTCCTTGCCGACAAGCGGGTGGTGCAGCAGGGCTATCTCGGCAGCGAGCCCTTCTCCATCCGGCAGCAGGGCGTGGAGCCGGTGGTGCTGCTGGTGCATGACAGCGGCTTCCAGGACTACGGCACCACGATCAATGTCGGGGCGAAGACGCTCGCCGAGCGGCGCGAGGTGATCGGGCGCTTCGTCGATGCCAGCATGGCCGGCTGGGACCAGTACTTGAAGGGCAAGGCCGGCGGCTTCGACACGGACGGCGCCAACCGGCTGATCCGTCAGCAGAACCCCGACATGGGCGAGGACCTCATCGCCTATGGCACGGAGATGATGAACAAGGAGGGCATCGTGCGCTCGGGCGATGCCGCGCGCCTCGGCATCGGGGCGATGACGGAGGCGCGGTGGCAGGCGCTCTACGAGGCGGCCGCGCAGGTGGGCGTGGTGCCGCGCGCGATGGAGTGGCGGCGGGCCTTCGATGCGGGGCTGGTCGGGAAGGGCATCGGCAAGGCCTGAGGTCTCGAGGGCCGGGGTGGTGGCCGGGCATGCTCATCCGGGTCTCGCCGCAATGACACATCATGTGCCGACCGCGCCGCGGGGAAGGTTCGGGCGAGGGGCGCAGGCGGAGATGCGCTTGGAACCTTGTGATGATGTGGACACGGCAGGGCAAGGCTTCCCCGCAGCCGCGCCCGGCCCTTGCCGCCCGCGCTTTCCACCCGTCATTCTCGCCTCGATGTACTCCCTCCCCTCCCCCTTCGCGTGACGCTCGTCGCCCTCGACGGCGTCGGCAAGCGCTTCGCCAGCGGGACGGAGGCGCTGCGGGATGTCGACCTCAGGATCGAGCCAGGGGAGTTCCTCTCGCTGCTCGGTCCCTCGGGCTGCGGCAAGTCGACGCTGCTGCGGCTGATCGCGGGGCTTGCCGAGCCGAGCGCGGGGCGGATCGAGCGGGCGGCCTCGCGGCAGGTGGGCTTCGTCTTTCAGGAGGCAACGCTGCTGCCCTGGTCGGATGCGGTCACCAATGTGCGGCTGCCGCTGCGGCTCCTTGGCCTGCCGAGGGCGGAGCAGGAGGAGCGGGCGGCCGAGGCGCTGGCGCAGGTCGGGCTCGGCGGCTTCGAGCGGGCCTATCCGCGGGAGCTGTCGGGGGGCATGCGGATGCGCGTCTCCATAGCCCGCGCCCTGGTGACGCGGCCGAGCCTGCTGCTGATGGACGAGCCCTTCGCGGCACTCGACGAGCTGACGCGGCACAGGCTGAACGACGACCTGCTGGCGCTCTGGGCGGGGAGCGGGGTGACGGTGGTCTTCGTCACCCATTCGGTCTTCGAGAGCGTCTATCTTTCCTCGCGCATCCTGGTCATGGCGGCACGGCCGGGGCGCATCGCGGCGGAGGTCGTCGTCGAGGCGCCAAGGGGAGAGGGATCGCCCCGGCCGGAGGGGTTCCGCACCTCGGCGGAGTATGCGGCGCTATGCCGGCGGGCGACCGAGGCGCTGGAGGGGGCGATGCGGGCATGAGGCGATGGGCGGACTGGCTGGCGCCGAGCCTCGTCGGCCTGCTCGTGCTCGGGGGGTGGGAGGCGGCCGTCAGGCTGCTGGAGGTGCCGGCCTATGAGGTGCCGGGGCCGGTGGCCATCGCGCAGGCCTTGGTGGCGGACTGGCCGCTCTTCCGGTCCTCCATGCTGGTGACGCTGAAGATCGCGCTGCTCGCCCTGCTGCTGGCGGTGACGCTGGGCGGGCTGCTCGCCGTGGCCTTCGCGCAGTCGCGCTGGGTGGAGCGGGCCTTCTTTCCCTATGCCGTGGTGCTGCAGGTGACGCCGGTGGTCGCCATCGCGCCGCTGATCCTGATCTGGGTCGACGATGTCACCGTCAGCCTGCTGATCTGCGCCTGGATCGTCGCCTTCTTCCCCATCCTGTCGAACACGGTGCTCGGGCTGAACAGCGCGGACCGCAACCATGTGGAGCTGTTCCGGCTCTATGGCGCGACGCGGTGGCAGACGCTGCTGCTGCTGCGGCTTCCGGGGGCGCTGCCCTTCTTCCTCGCCGGCTTGCGGGTGGCGGGAGGGTTGGCGCTGATCGGGGCCGTGGTCGCGGAGTTCGTCGCGGGCGCCGGAGGGACGGGCTCTGGCCTCGCCTTCCGCATCCTCGAGGCGGGGTACCAGTTGAAGATCCCGCGCATGTTCGCCGCACTCGCGCTGATCTCGGCGCTCGGCATCGCCATCTTCGCGGCGCTGGGGCTGGTGCAGCACCTGCTGCTCAGGCGCTGGCATGAGAGCGCCATGCGGCCCGAGAGCTAGGGCGCGATCGCCGGCGGGTGGATCGCGCGGCAAGGCGGCAGCCAGGCCGTGAACCACGATCCGGCCATCGCGCATGCTGATCTAGCCGGGCGGGCCGGGCGCGCGGGAGAGGGCGGCGTTCTGGTAGCGCGGGTCCTCGGTGACCTCGGAGCCGAGCCAGGCGGGGCGAGCGAAGGGCTCGTCAGGCGAGGCCAGCTCGATCTCGGCGAGGACGAGGCCGGCGAGGTGGCCGGCGAACTCGTCGATCTCCCAGGTCAGGCCGTCGAGCGCGAGGCGGTGGCGGGTCTTGTCGATGATGGGCGGCGGGCAGAGGGAGGCGAGCATCGCCTCGGCATCCTCGGGCGGGATCGGGTATTCGTACTCGGCGCGGGCGAGCAGGCCCGGCCCCTTGATCGTCAGGAAGGCCAGCTCACCGGCCTGGCGGATGCGGACCACCGGCGTGCCCGCATGCAGGTAGCCCTGGCGGAGGCGGATGCCGGGGCCAGCCCCGGCGCGCCAGATGCCGGAGGTGACGAGGAATTTGCGTTCGATCTCGGTGCCCATGCCCAGGCTGTCTAGGGCATCGGCGGGGGAAGGCGAAGCATCCCGGCGCTCAGGCGGGCGGGATGCGGATCACCATGCCCGGGCCAGGCAGGCTGCCGCCGAGGATCTGGGCATTGGCCTCCATCAGCCGGGCCTCGTCGCCGCCCAGGTGGCGGGCGGCGAGCGTCGCCAGCGTCTCGCCCGGCTGCATGGTGTGGAACAGGCTGCGGCCGGGGCCGAAGCGGGTGCCGGCCTCGATCTCGGCGCGGTGGAGGGCGGTCTCGGCGGCTTCCGTGCTGGCGGCGCCGGCAGGGAGATGGGCGAAGGCGCCGAGGCCGTCGAGCAGGCCAGGGGTATGGGCGGGGACCAACCGGTTGTCGACGCGGGCGATGCCCTGGAGGTTGCCGGCGGCGAGCACGAGGAGCTCGGCGGCCTCGCCATCCGCGACCTGGCCCTCGAGGATCACGCTGTCGCCCTGGCGGGCGATGCGGATGCCCTGGTGCGGCAGGCCGAGGCGGCCGAGATGGGAGGCGATCGCCTCCGGCGCAGGGCCCGGGGCGGGCAGGCCGGCTTCGGTAGGAAAATGGTAGCTGGGCATCGGGCTCTCCTTCGGACCGGCAACGTATGGAGGGAGGGCGGGTTGCGCCGGGGGCCGGGGCCCCTCACCTTCCGGCCCATGGAAACGCCGCTTCTCGTCCAGCCCGATCCCGCCGACCCGCGCCTCACCCGCCGCGTCGCGGGCGTCGACCAGACGGGGGCGCGGGTCGAGGCGAGCGTCACGGTGGAGCGGCCGCTGACGCTCTACCTGAACGGGCAGGAGATCGTCACCATGATGACGATCCTCGACCGGCCGGAGGAGCTGGCGCTCGGCTACCTGCTGAACCAGGGGATGCTGCGGCGGGACGATGCGGTGCAGGGCGTCGAGTATGACGATGATCTCGGCGTCGTCGTGGTGCGCACGGAACGGCGGACCGACTACGAGGAGAAGCTGAAGAAGAAGACGCTGACCAGCGGCTGCGCGCAGGGCACCGCCTTCGGCGACCTGCTCGAGGATTTCGCGGGGCGCCGATTGCCGCCTGCGGAGCTGCGGACGAGCTGGCTCTACCGGCTGCTGCACCGGATCAACACGCTGCCGACGCTCTACCTGGAAGCAGGCGCGATCCATGGCTGCGCACTCTGCGAGCGGGACCGGCCGCTGGTCTACATGGAGGATGTCGGCCGGCACAACGCGGTCGACAAGATCGCGGGCTGGATGTTCCGTGCGGGCTGCGAGCCGGGCGACAAGATCTTCTACACGACGGGACGCCTGACCTCGGAGATGGTGATCAAGACGGTGCGCATGGGCATCCCCATCCTCGTCTCGCGCAGCGGCTTCACCGCCTGGGGGGTGGAGCTGGCGCGGGAGGCGGGCGTGATGCTCATCGGGCGGTGCAAGGGGAAGCGCTTCACCGCGCTCGCGGGAGAGGAGCGGATCGTCTTCGATGCCGACCTCGCCTATGTCGAGGAGGAAAGCGCGAAGCACTGGCGGAAGAACGGCCGCGATGGATAGCACGCTCGCGGTGGTGCTGGCGGGCGGGCTGGCGCGGCGGATGGGAGGCGGCGACAAGCCGTTGCGGCTGCTCGGCGGGCGGCCCCTGCTCGACCATGTGCTGGCGCGGGTCGGGCCGCAGGTGGCGCGGGTCGTCATCAATGCGAATGGCGATCCGGGGCGCTTCGCGGCCTACGGGCTGCCGGTCGTCGCCGACCCGCTGCCGGATCATCCGGGGCCGCTGGCCGGGGTGCTGGCCGGGCTCGACTGGGCGGCGCAGGCCGGCGTGACGGATGTGCTCTCGGTGCCTGGGGATTGCCCCTTCCTGCCGGGCGACCTGCTGGCGCGGCTGGACGCAGCCCGGCGGGCGGCAGGGATGCCGATGGCCTGCGCGGCCTCGGGCGGCTGGACCCATCCGCCCGTCGCGCTCTGGCCGGTTTCGCTCCGGGGCGAGCTGCGGGCGGCGCTGCTGGCCGGCGAGAAGAAGATCGATCGATGGACGGCGCGCTTCGGCTGCGCGGGCGCGGAGTGGCCGGTGGCGCCGGTCGACCCCTTCTTCAATGCGAATGCGCCGGAGGACCTGGCGGAGGCGGAGCGGCTCTTGTCTTCCGGCGCCGGCGGACCCATAGGAACCGGGAACGGAACCATCCTGGGAGATCCGCCGTGAAAGCCTTTCTCGCCGGCCTCGTCGCCGCCGTCGCCATCGCCATCGCCGCCGCCGTCGTGCTCGATACCGAGGTCCAGCGCAGCGCGGCTGACCACTTCCAGACCGAGAGCGTGCGGCTCTAGCCTTCCCCTCGCCGGGCGCCGCAGGGTGCGGGCTCCGGCATGGGAGGACGACAATGAGCGACACTTATCGTGGGGCCTGCTTCTGCGGCGCCGTCGAGCTGCGGGTGAGCGGGGCGCCGCAGGCCATGGGCTATTGCCACTGCCAGTCCTGCCGGTCCTGGTCGGGCGGGCCGGTGAATGCCTTCAGCATCTGGGCGCCGGAGGCGGTCGAGGTGGTGAAGGGGGCGGAGCATGTCGCGACCTTCGCCAAGACGGAGATGAGCCACCGGCAGTATTGCCGGCTCTGCGGCGGCCACCTGATGGCGCAGCACCCGCCGCTCGGCGCAATCGACGTCTTCGCCGCCACCCTGCCGGAGCTGCCCTTCGCGCCGCAGCTGCACGTGAACTACGGCGAGACGGTGCTGCCGATGCGGGACGGCCTGCCGAAGCTCCGCGACTTCCCGAAGGAGTTCGGCGGCTCCGGGGAGATGATGGCCGAATAGCCGGGGCGGCCTGACCGGCCGGCGGCGCTGCCCGGGCGGCTGGTCAAGCTCGGCCTGCGGCTGGTGCCGGACGGGGAGTGACGCACCTGGCCCTCACCGGACCAGCGCCTGCGCCGCCTCGCGGGTCCTGCCGACGGCGGCGCCCGCCTCCCGCACCGCGGCGGTGATGTCCGCCATGCTGCCGGAGACGGTGGCGACGGTGCCGGTCGCGTTGCGCATCGTCTCGGCCATGCTGCGGGTGACGGCATTCTGCTCCTCGACCGCGGCGGCGGTGAGGGTGACGCTCTCGAGCACCGTGCCGACCGCGCCGCGGATCGCCTCCAGCGCGCCGGCGACATCGGTTGAGGTGGCCTGGATGCCGTCGATCTCGGTGGAGATCTGCTCGGTTGCGCGGGCGGCCTGGACGGCGAGGTTCTTCACCTCGCTTGCCACCACGGCGAAGCCCTTGCCGGCCTCGCCGGCGCGGGCGGCCTCGATCGTCGCGTTGAGGGCGAGGAGGTTGATCTGGCTGGCGATGGTGCGGATCAGCCCGACGATGCCGCCCATGGCCTGGGCGGCCTGGGTCAGCCTGTCGGTGGTGCGCGCGAGGGTGGAGGTCTGCTCCGAGGCCTGCTCGGTGGCTTGGCGGGAGCGGGCCATGCTTTCGGCGATCTCGGCGATGGAGGCGGCGAGTTGCTCGATGCCGCCGGCCGCGGCCTGCACATCGGCCGCAGTGCCCTCCGCGGCGGTGGCGGCGGCCCCGGCGCTGGCGTCGGTGCGGCCGATGGCGCCGTCGATCTCGTTGAAGTTGCGGTCGATCAGCCGCTTCAGATCGGCCGTGAGCTGCCGCTGGGCGGTGATGTCGTTGGCGATCTTCACCACCTTCGCCACCTTGCCGTGGCGGTCGAGGATCGGGTTGTAGGCGCCCTCGATCCAGATTTCGCGCCCGTCCCTGGTGAGGCGCCGGAATTGCGCGGCCTGGTGCTCGCCCTGGTTGAGCTTCTCCCAGAAATGCCTGTAGTCGGCGCTGTCGCGCTCCGCAGGCGGCAGGAAGATGCGATGGTGGCGGCCGCGCAGCTCCTCCAGCGTGTATCCCATGGTGCGGAGGAAGCTCGGGTTGGCGTCGAGGATGGTGCCGTCCGGCGCGAACTGGATCATGGCGTTGCAGCGGCTGATCGCCTGCAGCTGCGCGGCGTAGTCGAGGTTGAGCAGGCGCTCCCGCGCATCGGCCCATTCGACGACGAAGCCGATGCGCGCCTCGCCCTCGAAGAGCGGCGTCACCAGCAGGTCGAGCATGCGGGCGCCGACGCGGATGGTGGCGGCATGCGGCACCCGCAGCGTGTCCAGCATCTCGCGCTGGTGGCTTGCATTGCGGTGGAAGAGGTCGATGCTGCTGCCGACCAGCGCATCGGCGCTGAAGCCGGGCAGCTCCTTGCCGAGATCCGCCTCCGCCTCGCGCATCAGCGTCATGACGGCCGGGTTCATGTAGACGATCGTCAGGTCCTGGTCGGCGAGCATGACGTTGGCGCGGAGGGCGTCGAGCGCTGCGACCCGGGCGGCGAGGCCCGGATGGCGGCGGAAGGGGTTGCGCATGGACTTGTTCCTCGGCTGCGGGGGTGGATTGTCCGCGACTTTCGTTAGGGAAGCGTTTCCGCGCTCGTTGCGCTGGCGCGCGCGCTTCGCTTCCGGCATGGTCGCGGCGCCATGGACGGACTGCCGGGGATTCGGGACTGGGAGGAGTTGCTCGCCGTGCGCGAGGGGGCGCCGGTGGCGCCGCCTGGCCCGCTCGGGGCGCTGTTCGGGCCCCTGCTGGCGCCGCCGCGGGCGGCGGACGGCTGCGTCGTTGTCGGGCGGCTGGCGCAGACGCTGGACGGGCGGATCGCCACCGCCTCCGGCTCCTCGCAATGGATCGGCGGCGAGGGCGACATCCTCCACACGCACCGGCTGCGGGCGCTCTGCGACGCGGTGGTGGTGGGTGCGGGCACGGTCCGCCATGACGACCCGCGGCTGACGACGCGGGCATGCGTCGGGCCGGACCCGGTGCGGGTGGTGCTGGACACGGACCGGCGGCTCTCGGACGGGTACCGGATTTTCCGCGAGGGGCCGCCGACGCTGCTGCTGGCGGCCGAGGACGTGCCGGGAGGCGACAGGCTGGGACTCGCCGAGGTGGTGCGGCTGCCGCGCGATCCGGCGCATGGCGGGCTCCGCGTGCCGGCGATCCTCGCGGCGCTGGGGGCGCGGGGGCTCCGGCGGATCTTCGTCGAGGGCGGCGGGGTGACCGTCAGCCGGTTCCTCGCCGCGGGCTGCCTCGACCGGCTGCATGTGACGGTGGCGCCGGTGCTGCTCGGCTCGGGCATTCCGGCCTTCACCCTGCCGGAGGCGGCGCGCATCGCGGATGGGCTGCGCTTCGCCTGGACGGTGCATGCCTTGCCGCCGGACGTGCTGTTCGATATCGCCCTCGACCGGGTGCGGCCGGGGGTGTGTCGGTGAAGGCCAGGGCGTTGTGGTGCATGGCGCCGGGGGTGGCGGCGCTGCGGGAGGAGGAGCTGGCGGCGCCGGGGCCGGGCGAGGCGCTGGTCCGGGCGCGGGCGAGCGGCATCTCGCGCGGGACGGAGCGGTTGGTGCTCGGCGGGCGGGTGCCGCGGAGCCAGCGGGAGGCGATGCGCGCGCCGCTGATGGCGGGCGAGTTCCCCTTCCCCGTCAAATATGGCTATGCGGCGGTGGGCGTGGTGGAGGCGGGGCCGGCGGGGCTGGTCGGCCAGCGGGTCTTCTGCCTGCATCCGCACCAGGAGCGCTTCGTCGTGCCGGCCGCGGTGTGCATCCCCGTGCCGGATGGCGTGCCGGACCTGCGCGCCGTGCTGGCGGCGAATATGGAGACGGCGCTCAACATCCTCTGGGATGCGCGGCCGGTGCTCGGCGAGCGGGCGCTCGTCATCGGCGCGGGTGTGGTCGGGCTGCTGGTGGCGGCGCTGCTCGGGCGCATGCCCGGGGCGGCGGCGGTGCTCTGCGACACCGACCCGGCGCGGGCGGGGCTGGCGGCGGCGCTCGGCGTCGGCTTCGCGGCGCCGGAGGCGGCGGGCGACGGGTGGGAGCTGGTCATCCATGCGAGCGGGAACCCGGCGGGGTTGCTGCTCGGGCTGGAGCGGGCCGGGTTCGAGGGGCGGATCGTGGAGGCAAGCTGGTATGGCGACCGGCCCGTGAGCCTGCCGCTCGGCGAGGCCTTCCACGCCCGGCGGCTGCAGGTCATTTCGAGCCAGGTGGGGCAGGTGGCGCCGGCGATGCGCGGGCGCCGCACCCATGCGGAGCGGCTGGCGCTTGCCCTTGCCTTGCTGGAGGATGCGCGGCTCGACGCCCTGCTGGCGCCGCCGGTGCGCTTCGACGAATTGCCGGACGCCCTGCCCGGGCTGCTGGAGGGGGAGGCCATCTGGCCCTGCCCGACGATCCTCTATGGTGAGTGACCCGACATGTTCAGCCTGACCGTCTGCGACCACATCATGGTGGCGCACAGCTTCCGCGGGGCGGAATTCGGCCCGGCGCAGCGGCTGCACGGCGCGACCTTCGCGGTGGAGGCGGAGTTCCGCGCCGAACGGCTCGATGCGCTGCACCTGCTGGTCGATATCGGGCTGGCGAAGGTGGAGCTGCGCCGCGCGCTGGACGGGCTCGACTACCGGAACCTGGATGCGGAGCCGGTCTTCGCCGGGCTGAACACGACGACGGAGTATCTCTGCCAGCATATCCACGGGCTGCTGGTGGCGGCGCTGAAGGCGGGAAAGCTCGGGCCGCAGGCGGCGAATGTGACGGGGCTCAAGGTGCTGCTGCGCGAGAGCCCGAATGCCTGGGCGGCCTATGAGGGGCCGGTGGCGTGACAGGATCCGATGCAGGGAGGGCGGAGCCGAACACCGGGGCGCTGACTCGGCCCCGCCCTTCCATCGCGCTGCTGGTACCCGGGCCGTTCGGGACGGTCTCGGGCGGGTACGGGTATGACCGGCGGCTGGTCGAGGGGTTCCGGGCGCTGGGCGAGGCGGTCGAGGTGGTCGAGCTGACGGGGCGGCATCCGCTGCCGGATGCGGCGGCCGAGGCGGCGGCGCGGGCGGCGCTCGATGCGGTGCCGGACGGGGGGCGGATCATCGTCGACGGGCTCGGGCTGCCGGCCTTCGCGCCGCTGGCCGATGCGCTGGTGGCGCGGGGCGCGGTGGGGCTGATCCATCATCCGACGGCGCTCGAGGGGGAGACGTCGCAGCGGGAAGCGCTCAGGGCGATCGAGGGGGCGCTCTTCCCGCGCATGCCGCGGCTGGTGGCGACCTCGCGGCTGACGGCGGAGCGGCTCATCCGGGATTTCGGGGTGCAGGCCGGGCGGGTCGGCGTGGTGGAGCCGGGGACGGACCCGGCCCCGCGCGCGCGGGGCTCGGGCGGGCCGGGGGTGGCGGTGCTCTCGGTCGGGTCGCTGATCCCCCGCAAGGGGCATGACGTGCTGCTCCGGGCGCTCGCCGGCATCCCGGATGTCGATTGGCGGCTGACCATCGTGGGCGCGGCGCGGGATGCCGCCTGCGCGGAGGCGCTGCGGGGGCTGGCGGCGGAACTGGGGGTCGCGGAGCGGGTCGACTTCGCCGGCGAGGTGACGGGGGCGGTGCTCGAGGCGCTGTATGGCGGGGCGGATGCCTTCGCCCTCGCCTCGCACTGGGAAGGCTACGGGATGGCGGTCGCCGAGGCGCTGGCGCGGGGGTTGCCGGTCTCGGTGACGGCGGGCGGGGCGCTCGGCGACCTCGTGCCGCTGGAGGCGGGGAGCGTCTCGCCGCCGGGGGATGTCGTCTCGCTGACCAAGGCGCTGCGGCGGGTGCTGTTCGATGCCGAGCTGCGCGGGGCGATGGCGGAGGCGGCCTGGGCGGCCGGGCAGCGCCTGCCGCGCTGGGACGACCGGGCGGCGGCCTTCCTCGCCGAGATGGGGCGCGCGGCATGACGGAAGCCTTCGACCTCGACTGGCTCGACCTGCGCGAGCCTTTCGATGCCATGGCGCGCAACGAGGCGCTGGTGGACCGGCTGCTGGCGCGGCTGCCGGCGCGGCCGCGCTTCCTCGACCTTGGCGCGGGGACGGGGAGCCTGCTGCGCTACATCGCGCCGAGGCTCGGGCGGGCACAGGCCTGGACGCTGGTCGATGCCGACCGGGAGCTGCTGGAGTCGGCCTACGACACCATCGCGGACCGGGCGGAGGCGGTGGGCTACACCGTCTCCTTCCCCAACAAGCGGACGCTGCTGGTGCATGCGCCGGGCGGGGCCTGGCGGGTGGAGACGCTGGTTGCCGACCTGGCCGAGGCGCCCAAGGGCCTGCCGCTCGCCAGCACCGATGCGGTGGTGTGCTCGGCGCTGGCCGACCTCGTCTCGCGCGGCTGGGTGGAGCGGATGGCGGGGGCGCTGCGGGTGCCCTTCTATGCGGCGCTCTGCGTCGACGGGCGGGACCGCTTCCTGCCGCCGCATCCGGCGGATCATGTGGTGGCGGCGGGGTTCCGGCGCGACCAGGGGCGGGACAAGGGGTTCGGCGGGGCGGCGCTCGGGGCGCGGGCGCCGGGGGTGATCGCGGAGGCCTTCGGGGCCCGCGGCTTCGAGGTCGGGAGCGCGCCGAGCGACTGGGTGGTGCGCGGGCGTGGCGCATCGCCGATCCCGGGGATGGGCGAGGCGGCGGGGCGGTTCCTCTCGGAGCTGGTCATGGGGCATGCGGAGGCGGCGCGGCAGCAGGACCGGCGGGGCGACCGGCGGATCGAGGCCTGGATGGAGGCGCGGCTCGACCAGGTGGCGGGGCGGAGGCTCGCCGTGCGGATCGGGCATCGCGACGTGCTGGCGCTGCCGCCGGGGCGGGGCTGAGCGGTGGCGGAGCGGCCGGTTGCCGTCAAGGCCAGCGAGGCGCCGGCGCGGCCGCGGGCGACGGGCTTCCCGCCGGACCTGGCGGCGAAGCTGGAGGGGCGGGAGAAGCGGCCGCTCGGCGACCTCTTCGGCCTCAGGAATTTCGGGGTGAACCTGACGCGGCTGGCGCCGGGTGCGGCCTCCTCCATGCGGCATGCGCACTCGAGCCAGGATGAGTTCGTCTATGTGCTGGAGGGCCGGCCGGTGCTGGTGACGGAGGCCGGGGAGACGCAGCTCTCGCCCGGCATGTGCGCCGGCTTCCCGGCCGGGACGGGGGATGCGCATCGGCTGGTGAACCGGACGGGGGAGGATGTGCTTGTGCTCGAGGTCGGGGACCGCACGCCGCTTGACCGCGTGACCTACCCGGAGGACGACCTGGTCGGCGAGGCCGACGAGGCCGGCCGGTTCCACTACCGTCGGAAAGACGGCACCGCGATCTAGGGAGGGCTCACCATGCCGCTGCTCGGCTGCATCGCCGATGATTTCACCGGCGCCACCGACCTCGCCAATACGCTGGTGAAGGGCGGCATGACGGCGGTGCAGGTGATCGGCGTCCCCGACGGGCCGTTGCCGGAGGCGGATGCTGTCATCGTCGCGCTGAAGTCGCGGACGGCGCGGGCCGGCGAGGCGGTGGCGGAGAGCCTGGCCGCCTGCGAGGCGCTGCTTCAGGCGGGGGCGCGGCAGGTCTTCTTCAAGTACTGCTCGACCTTCGACAGCACCGACGAGGGGAATATCGGGCCCGTGGCGGATGCGCTGGTGCGGCGGCTGGATTGCGGCTTCGCCCTGGCCAACCCGGCCTTCCCGACCAATGGGCGGACGGTCTTCCAGGGGCATCTCTTCGTCGGCGACAAGCTGCTCAACGAGAGCGGGATGGAGAACCATCCGCTGACGCCGATGCGGGATGCCAACCTGGTCCGCGTGCTGTCGCGGCAGACGGACGGGACCGTGGGGCTGGTGCCCTTCGCCACCGTGGAGCAGGGGGCGGCCGCCATCCGCCGCGCCATGACCGGGCTGAAGGAGGGCGGGCGGCGCTATGCGGTCGTCGATGCGGTGACGGATGCGCATCTCCTCGCCATCGGCGAGGCCGCGGCGGGGCATGCGCTGATCACCGGCGGCTCGGGCGTGGCGATGGGGCTGCCGGCCAATTTCCGCCGTGAGGGGCTGCTGCCGGAGCGGGGCGCCGGGGCCGCCGAGTTGCCGCCGATGCGGGGGCATGCGGCGGTGCTGGCGGGGTCCTGCTCAAGGGCGACGCTCGGGCAGATAGGCTATGCGCGGGACCATGCGCATACGCTCGAGCTCGACGTGCTCGCCACGCCGGATGTCGCGGCCCTGCAGAAGCAGGCGCTCGACTGGGCGGAGGGGAAGCTCGGCGAGGCGCCGGTGGTGATCGCGGCCTCGGCGCCGCCCGACAAGGTGCAGGCGCTGCAGGCGCGGCTCGGGCGGGAGAAGGCTGGGGCGCTGGTGGAGGAGGTGCTGGCGGGCATCGCCGAGGCGCTCGTCGCACGGGGCGTCGGGCGGCTGGTGGTGGCCGGCGGGGAGACCTCGGGGGCCGTCGTGTCGCGGCTCGGCGTCCGGAGCCTCAGGATCGGGGCGGAGGTCGACCCGGGCGTGCCCTGGACCTTCGCCGAGATCCCCGGCCTGCACCTGGCGCTGAAGTCGGGGAATTTCGGGGCGCGCGACTTCTTCCTGAAGGCCTTCGGCCAATGAGCGAGGCGGAGATCCGCGAGGCGATCGCGGCGCATGGGCGGCTGCTCTTTGGGCGTGGCTTCTCGGTGGGGTCGGCGGGGAATATCAGCGTCCGGCTGCCGGACGGCTTCCTCATCACGCCGACCAATTCCTGCCTTGGGCGGCTCGATCCCCAGCGGATCAGCAAGCTCGACCGGGAGTACCGGCATGTCTCCGGCGACAAGCCCTCGAAGGAGGTATTCATGCATCGGGCCTTCCTCGAGGCGCGGCCGGAGGCGGGGGCGGTCGTCCATCTCCACTCGACCCATGCGACCGCGATCGCCTGCCTCGCCGAGCCCGGGGAGCCGGCGCCGATCCCCCCGCTGACGCCCTATTTCGTCATGCGCATCGGGCGGGTGATGCCGGTCGTGCCCTATTACCGGCCGGGGGACGCGGCGATGGAGCCGGCCATCGCCGCGGCGGCCAGGGATGCGCGGGCGGTGCTGCTGGCCAATCACGGGCCGGTCGTCAGCGGGAAGACGCTCGACGATGCGGTCTATGCGGCGGAGGAGCTGGAGGAGGCGGCGAAGCTCGCCCTGCTGCTGCGCGGCCAGGGCGCGCGGGAGCTGACCGTGGCGCAGGTCGAGGAGCTGCTCGGGACCTTCGGGTAGCGGTTGACCCCCTCGGCCGGCTTTGCTTGGCTCGCGCGTCGACGAAACGAGGCGCGCGGCGCCAGGGGAAGCCAGCCCATGATCCAGCGCCCCATGCGGCGGCGTGCCCTGCTCGCCGGTGCGGCCGCCCTCCCCTTCCCTGCCCTCGCCGCGCTGCCGGAGCGGCCGCTGCGCATCCTGCTCGGCTTCCCGGCGGGGACGGGGCCGGATCTGCTCGGGCGGCTGCTGGCGGAGGGGATGCGGGAGGCCTGGCCGGCCGGCATCGTCGTCGACAACAAGCCGGGGGCGGGCGGGCTGATCGCGGCGCAGGAGGTGGCGAGGACGGCGCCGCCGGACGGCTCCACGCTGCTGCTCGGCGAGGTGGCGCAGCTCGCCATGGCGCCGAGCACCTATGCGCGCATCCCCTATGATCCGGCGCGGGATTTCAGCGCGGTGGCCGAGCTGGCCTCGGTGGATTTCGCGCTGGTCGTGCCGCCGGGGCTGCCTGCTGCCGATTTCGGCGCCTATCTCGCCTGGGGCAAGGGGCAGCCGGCGCTCTACATGGGCACCTTCGGGGCGGGGAGCCCGGGGCATTTCGCGGCCGCGATGCTGGGGCAGGCGGCGGGGCTGACAGTGGAGGCCGTGCATTTCCGCGCGACGGCGGATGCGGTGGCTGCGGTGCTCAACGGCAACGTGCAGGGCATGTTCGGCAGCATCGCCGCGGTCGCGCCGCATGTGCAGGCGGGGCGGATGAAGGCGCTGGCGGTGACCGGGCCGGAGCGCTCGCCCCTGCTGCCGGAGGTGCGCACCATGGCGGAGCTGGGGCGGCCCGCGCTCGCGGTCAGCGCCTGGTTCGGGCTGGTGGCGCCGGTGGCGGTGCCCGCGGGCGTCGTCGGCGAGATCGAGGCGGCGGTGCTCAGGGCGATGGCGGCGCCGGGGCTGCTGGCGCGGCTGCGGGAGGCGGGGTTCCGGCCCTCCGTCGCCGGGCGGGCGGAGTTCGATGCGCTGATGCGGGCGGAGCGGGGGCGCTGGGCGGAGGTCGTGCGGGCGACCGGGTTCCGCGCGATCGAGTAGTCCTCAGGCCGCGTGGATGCGGATGATGACGGCGCTCGGCTGGCGTTCGCCATAGCCGAGGAAGACTTGGCGGTGCAACCAGGCATGATCGGGCGCCGCGGTCTCGAAGACCGGCGTGGTGCGGAAATAGACGCGCTCGGGCGGGACGGGCTCGCCGCGCAGCAGGCGGGCCATGTCCTCCGGCGCGGCGTGGCGGAGGCCGCTGTTGACGACATGGACGAGGGCCCCGTCGACCAGGCGGAGGGTGTAGCGGGCGACGATCTCCGTCACGCCGTCGGGGCGGATGAGCTGGTGGTCGGTGCCGCCGGGCAGGACCTCGCCCTCGAGCCGCGGGCCGGCGATGCGGCCGCCGAGGATGGGGACGACGCGGCGCTCCCCCTGCGGGCCTGGGCCGAGGATGATGGGGGCGGCGACGTCGAAGCGGGCTTCGGCGATGAAGTCGAGGCTGGGGGGCATGGCGGGGCGTCCTCCGGAGGGCGGAGCTTAGGGCATGGTTGCCGGAGGCTGGAACGGCCGGAAGCCCGGGGTCACGCGGCACGACGGCACGCCGGGCCATGACTTGTGGCCCGGTGATCGCGGATCATGACCTAGCCCTCCGCCCAGCGCTCCAGAACCGCCACCGCGTCCGCCACCAGCGCCTGGCGGGCGGGGATGCGGCCCTGGCCGATCGGGGCGCCGACCTCGCGGCGGAGCGGGACGGCAGCCAGGGCGCGGGCGCTGTCGGCCAGCGAGGCGGCATAGACGACGCAGCCGATGCCGGCGACCTGCATCCCGCGACGCAGAGGGCGCAGGGCTCGCAGGAAGTCGCCAGGGTGCAGCCGGCGAGGTCGGGCGTGCCGAGCCGGGCGCAGGCATCGCGCAGCGCCGCCGTCTCGCCATGCGAGGTCGGGTCCAGCCGCAGGCGGGAGCGGTTGAAGCCCTCGCCGACGATCTCGTCCCCGCGCAGCACCACGGCGCCGAAGGGCTCGCAGCCGGGCCTGGGCGCCGCCTCGGCCGGGAGGGCGATGGCGCGGCGCAGCGCCTCCTCCTCAGTCATTGCGGATGCCCATCGCGCGGACCGCGGCGCCGATGGTGCTCAGCTGCTCGGCGACATAGGGCGCGGAGTCCCGCTGGGTCCGGATGCCGGCGACGATGCCGACATTGGCCAGGCGCTCCTGGATCGCCGCGGTGCGGAGCAGCGTGCCGAGCTCCTCGTGGAGGCGCGCCGTGATCTCGGGCGGCAGGTGGGCAGGCCCCGAGAGGCAGAGCCAGTTCCGGGCGAGCAGGCCGGCCTCGGCGGTGGCCGGCACTTCGGGGGACGCGCCCGGGGCGCGGGCCGGGCGCGCATCCAGGCCATCAGCCTTGCGAGGTCCTGGGCGGGTACCTGAAGGTTGGTGACGACCACCATCGGCGCCGCGCCGACATAGGCGATGTGGGTGAAGGAGGTCAGCGGGTCGTAGCCCGGCCGCGCATAGAGCGGGGGCGAGGTGACGATGGGGGCCGTGTTGCTCAGCATGAGCGTGGTGCCATCGGCCGGCTGCCCCGCGACATGGGCGGCGGCGAGCGTGCCGCCGGCGCCGGGGCGGTTGTCGACGACCACGCGCTGGCCGAGACGGGGGCGAGCGCCCCGCCGAGGACACGGGCGGCGATGTCGGAGGACCCGCCGGGCGAAAAGACGACGATGCGGATTGGGGCGCGAGGACCATGCCTCGGCTCGGGCGGGCTGCGCGAGGACGAGGGAGAGCAATGCCCCGAAAAGCTGCAGAGCGCGTCTGACCATGGCAAACCCCCTGGATCACCCGAGGGTGAGCAAGGCGCAGGCCAGCCGCGCCGCCCCCGTGACTCCGGGCGCGGGCGCGGGTAGAAGCCCCTGGCCCGACCGGCCGGGGGAGCCACCATGCTGACCACCTATACCGTCGAGGCCGGGCAGCTCGTCGTGCGCGAGGGCGCGCAGGCCGCCGAGAGCCTTGGCCGCGCCGTCTGGATCGACCTGCTGACGCCGACCCCTGAGGAGGAGCGGCAGGTGCAGGAGGCGCTGCGCCTCGAGATCCCGACGCGCGAGGAGATGCAGGAGATCGAGAGCTCCTCCCGCCTCTATAAGGAGGAGGACACGCTCTTCCTCACTGCGCCCTTCCTCTACGGCGTCGATGGGGGCGAGCTCGGCTCGACCGCCATCACCTTCGTGCTCGGGAATTCCGCGCTGGTGACGGTGCGCTACGCGACGCCGAAGGCCTTCGCCGTGTTCTCCGCCCGCTGCCAACGGACGCCGGTGCAGCTGTTGACCACGCCGGACGGGGTGATGCTGCACCTCTTCGAGCAGGTGGTGGACCGGCTGGCCGACATCCTCGAGCGCATCGCCGCCGATATGGACCGCGCCAGCCAGGCGGCTTTCCGCACCGCGCGGGCCAAGGCGAAGGCAAGCGCCAAGGATGCCGACCTGAAGGAGGCGCTGATCACCCTCGGCCAGGTGGGCGAGGTGACGACGCGGGCGAGCGAGACGCTGCTCGGCCTGTCGCGCATCCTCACCTTCGTCGGCGCGGAGAAGGCGACGGCGGTGCGGCGCGAGAACCAGGGGCTGATCAAGACGCTGGTGCGCGACGTGCGCTCGCTCGTCGAGCACGCGAATTTCCTGAACAGCAAGGCCAACTTCCTGCTCGATGCGGTGCTCGGCATCATCAATGTCGAGCAGAACGCCATCATCAAGACCTTCACCGTGGCCTCCGTCGCGCTGATGCCGCCGACGCTGCTCGCCAGCATCTACGGGATGAATTTCCAGGTGATGCCGGAGCTGAACTGGAAGTTCGGCTACCCGATGGCGCTGGGGCTGATGGTGATCTCGGCGGTGGTGCCGATTGTCTACTTCAAGCGCAAGGGCTGGCTCTGAGCGCGGGGCGGCTCGCGGCGGGACTGCTGCTGCTGGCCGCGGGGGCGACGCGGGCGGAGGGGCTGCCGCCCTGCCCCACCGGGCGGCCCGAGATCCGCATGACCGTCGCCGACCCGGAGCCGGTGGTGAGCGGGGCGCTCGGCGTCGATGCGCTGCACGGCGAGACCGGGCAGAAGCGGAGCCCGGGGCTGCATCACCTGGCCCTCACCACCTCCCGCGTCGAGTGGCAGAGCGAGATCGAGACGCGCTACCGCGAAGATGCGGGCGGGGTCTGCGCCCGGCCGGCGCGCATCGCGCTCAGCCTGGTGCAGACCGAGCATACCGTCCGCATCGCCGGCGAGATCCCGCGCGGCGGGTGCCTGTGGCGCGAGGTGCTGGCGCATGAGATGCGGCATGTGGCGGTGAACCGGCAAACCTTGCGCGCGGCAGCGGCGCGGGCCCGGGCGGCGACCGAGGCCTGGGCGATGCGGGCCGAGGGGCGCGGTGCGACATTCGACGAGGCCATGGCGCAGCTGCAGGAGGGGCTGCGGCAGGCGATCGAGCCCGCGCTCGCCGGCATGCGGGAGGCGCGCGAGGCAGCGCATGGGCGGATCGACAGCCGTGCCGAGTATGAGCGGCTGGGCGAGGTCTGCCCGGCCGACCAGCGGCGGCTCCGGGAGGCCTTGCGGGCAGCCGGCGCCCCGTGATGCGATGCCGGCTTCCGACCGAGGAGGACCGAGGCTTGCCCGCGACGCATCACATCGAACCGACGCTCGAGAACATCCGCTGGGGCGGGTTCGACGCCGCCTTCCCGCCGGTGAAGACCGTCGATCCGGGCGACCTCGTCATCCTGGAATGCGTCTCGGGCGCGCCTGACGTGATGCCGCCGGCGGGGAGCGGGCTCGCCGTGCCGCCGCGGCTCTCGGCCATCCATGCGGCCAATCCGGCGCGGCATGGGCCGCATATCATGACCGGGCCGGTCGCGGTGAAGGGCGCCGAGCCGGGCGATTGCCTCCGCGTCGATATCGAGCGGATCGACCTCGGCGCCGACTGGGGCTTCTGCGCCTTCCGCCCGCTGGCGGGGACGCTGCCGGAGGACTTCCCCTACAGGCGGGTGCTGCACATCCCGGTCGACAAGGAGGCCATGACCTGCAAGGTACCGGTCGGCCCGGGCATCACCCTGCCGCTCGCGCCCTTCTTCGGCGTGATGGGCGTCGCGGGGCCGGAGGAATGGGGCACCATCTCCACCAAGGAGCCGCGGGCGCATGGCGGCAACCTCGACAACAAGGAGTTGGTGGCGGGGACGACGCTCTACCTGCCGGTCTATGTGCCGGGCGCCAATTTCTCGGCCGGCGACGGACATGGCGTGCAGGGCGATGGCGAGGTTTGCATCAATGCGCTCGAGATCTGCCTGACCGGGCATTTCCGCCTCGGCCTCGAGAAAGGCGGCGGCGCGAAGGACCCGGTGCTGCGCTTCCCGCGGGCGGAGACGCCCTCGCATTTCATCAGCATGGGGATGCACGAGGATCTCGACCTCGCCATGAAGCAGGCGCTGCGCGAGATGATCGCCTTCATCGTCAGCCGCACCAACCTCTCGGCGGCGGATGCCTACCAGCTCTGCTCGCTCGCCGTGGACTTCCACGTGACGCAGACCGTCAACGGCGAGAAGGGCGTGCACGGCATGCTGCGGAAAGGATTGTTGTTCTGAGATTACGTTTCGGTTCGTAGCGTTGGCAGCGGCCGGGTGGGATGCAAGCATTCGGCGTGGACAGAGGAGGCTGAACCATGCCGATGGTCACCACGAAGGACGGCACCCAGATCTTCTACAAGGACTGGGGCAGCGGGCCGCCCATCGTCTTCCATCACGGATGGCCGCTTTCGGCGGATGACTGGGACACCCAGCTGCTGTTCTTCCGGCAGCAAGGCTTCCGCGTCATCGCGCATGATCGGCGCGGGCATGGGCGCTCCGCCCAGGTGTCAGAAGGACACGACATGGACCACTACGCTGCGGATGTCGCGGCGGTGGTGGAGGCGCTCGACCTGCAAGGGGCGGTGCATGTCGGGCATTCGACCGGCGGTGGCGAGGTGGTGCGCTACCTCGCGCGCCACGGCACGGCGCGGGCGGTGAAGGCGGTGCTGATCGCCGCGGTGCCGCCGCTGATGCTGAAGACGGAGGCCAATCCGGGCGGGCTGCCGATGGAGGTCTTCGACGGCTACCGTGCGCAGCTCGCCGCGAACCGGGCGGAGCTCTACAAGGCGGTGCCGGTGCCCTTCTACGGCTACAACCGCGAGGGGATGACGGTGCAGGAAGGCGTCGCCGGCAATTGGTGGCGGCAGGGGATGATCGGCTCGGCGCTCGCGCATTACGAGGGGATCAAGGCCTTCTCGGAGACCGACTTCACCGAGGACCTGAGGAAGATCGACATCCCCGTGCTGGTGATGCACGGCGATGACGACCAGATCGTCCCCATCGGGGCCGCCGCCCTGCTCTCGGTGAAGCTGCTGAAGCAGGGGACGCTGAAGGTCTATCCCGGCTATCCGCATGGCATGGCGACGACGCATGCGGATGTCATCAACCGGGACCTGCTGGACTTCATCCGGGCCTAGAGTTTTCCACGTAAGCCGCGAAGGCCTCGGCATGGTCCTTGTGCCAGCGCGAGAGCGGCGGGCGGTTCTCCACGATGTCGCCCGCCGACCAGAGGATGCGCCGCTCGTCCAGCCAGCGCGGCACGTCGTTGTCGGGGCAGAGGATGTAGAAGTCGCCGGCCTCGAGGCGCGCGAGCATGAAGTCGACCGTTTGCTCCGGCGTCCAGGCGGCGGCGGGCTTCTCGGTGCGTCCGTTGGCGGTGAGGCCGGTGAAGACGAAGCCGGGGATCAGCAGGTGCGCCGAGACCTGGCAGCCCTCGGTGTTGCGCAGCTCGTGCTGCAGGGCCTCGGTGAAGGTGCGGACGCCGGACTTCGCCACGTTGTAGGCCGGGTCGCCGGGCGGGGTGGTGATGCCCTGCTTGGAGCCGGTGTTGATGACGAGGCCGGGGCGGCCGCGGGCGATCATCCCGGGGACGAAGATCTGGCTGCCATGGATGATGCCCCAGAGATTGGTCTGCAGGATGCGCGACCAGGCGCCGGGCGGGCCGAAGAGGGTGCTGCCGGGCTGGATGCCGGCATTGTTCATCAGGACGTCGGTGCCGCCGAAGCGCTCGCGCACGGCGGCCTCGAGCGCTGCGACCTGGGACGGCTCGCCGACGTCGCAGGGCTGCGCCATCACCTCGGCGCCGGGCACGGCCTCCTCGATGGCGGCGGCGGCCCGGGCGAGGCGGTCCTCGCCGAGATCGGCGAGGACGATGTGCAGCCCGACCTGCGCGAAGCGGGTCGCGGCCGCGAGGCCGATGCCCGCGGCGCCGCCGGTGACGACGGCGACGGCGCCCGGGACGAGGGCCGGATGCGGCATCAGAAGATGCCGCCGGCGCGGCGCCCGACCTCGCGGGCCAGGCGGCGCATCGGGCGTTGGCCGGGGACGAGGACGCGGCCGCCGCCCATCCGCCGGGCCGCGGTCGCGCCGATCACCAGGGCGCCGAGGCCAGCCAGCGCCGCCGCCGTCATCGCCGGATGGAGCTGCGCCTCGAGGAAGAGGCTGGTCTTGCGCACCGGGGCGACGGGGCGGGTCAGGCTCTTCTCCGTGCCGCCTTCGCGGCCCTGGTAGAGGTTGTCGGCGCGGCTCGCCTTCGGGCGCTTGTCCGTGACCTGGATCGGGTAGCCGATCGCCTCCATGACGAGGTCCGTCGTGCGCGGGAAGAGCGCGCCCATCAGCGCGATGGCATGGCCGCCGAAGCCGACCACCAGCTCGCGCCGGCGATGCTCGCAGGCATGCAGGATGGCGCGCGCCACGAGCTTCGGCTCATAGGCGGGCGGCGGGACGCGCACGCCCTCGCTGGGGAGGTAGCTGCGGGCGTGGTCCTGGAAGCCGGTCTCGATGCCGGAGGGCTTGATGAGCGTGACGCTGACCGGCGCGCCGTCGCGCTGGAACTCCATCCGCAGCGCGTCGGTGAAGGCGCGGACGGCGTGCTTGGTGGCGGAATAGGGGCCCTGCAGGATCATCGCCCGGTCCGACAGCACGCTGCCGATGTTGATGATGGCACCGCCGCCGCGCTGGCGGAGCGCCTTCGCCGCGATGGTGCTGCCATGGACGACGCCCCAGTAGTTGGTCTCGAAGATGCGGTGGTGGTCGGCGAGCGGCACCTTCTCGATCTCGCCATAGATGGAGACGCCGGCATCGTTCACCCAGGAGTCGAAGCCGCCGAAAACCTCCTGCACCTTGCGGGCGGCGGCCTCCATCTCGTCCAGCTTGCCGACATCGGCGACGGCGTAGTCGGCGCGGCCGCCCTGGTTCCGCAGATCCTGGACGATCTTCTCCAGCATGTCGCCGCTGCGGGCGATGAGGAAGACGCGCGCGCCGGATTGCACGGCGAGGCGGGCGGTGGCGAGGCCAATGCCGGAGCTGGCGCCGGTGATGACGATGGTCTGCTGGTTGAGCGGCTTCAGCCGGATCTGCGCCATGGGGAACCTCTGGATGGTTGGGGGGAGTGCGGGGTGAACCGCCCTCCCCGCCCCCAAGTTCCCGCCGGCAACCGGGCGGCGAGCTGCACCCGTGGCATGTAGCCCAGGCGATCGGAGGCTAGATCGTCAGCGAGCCGGCCTTGGCGGCGGCGTAGCGGGCGGCGACCTTCTCCCAGTCCACCACGTTCCACCAGGCCTCGAGATAGGCGGGGCGGCGGTTCTGGTACTTCAGGTAGTAGGCGTGCTCCCAGACATCGTTGCCAATGAGGACGCGGCCGCCATCCATGAGCGGCGTGTCCTGGTTGGGGCGGCTGGCGAGCGCCAGCTTGCCGGCGCGGTCCACGGTGACGAAGACCCAGCCGGAGCCGAAGACGCGGGCGCCGGCGCCGTTGAAGTCGGCGCGCAGCTTGTCGAAGCCGCCGAGGTCGCGGGTGATGGCCTCGGCCAGCTCGCCCGTCGGCGCGCCGCCCTTGCCGCCCATGATGCCCCAGAACATCGCGTGGTTGGCGTGGCCGCCGCCATTGTTGCGGAGCGCGGTGCGGATCGCCTCCGGCATCTCGCCGAGCTTCGCCAGGATCTGCTCGATCGGCATGGCGGCGACCTGGGAGTGGTCCTTCACCGCCGCGTTCAGGTTGGTGACATAGGCGGCGTGGTGCCGGCCGTGGTGGATCTCCATCGTCTGCGCGTCGATATGCGGCTCGTTCGCCGCCGGCGCATAGGGCAGCGGCGCCAGGGTGAAGGGGCCGGAGGGCGCCTGGGCGCGGGCGCGGGGGGCGGCCAGGAGGCTCGCCAGGGCGGCGCCGCCGAGCAGGGCGGAGCGGCGGTTCAGCAACGTGGACAAGGGCGGTTCCTCCGGTTTGTTGCGGAGGGCAGATGGGGCGCGTCCGGCGTGAACCAAGGGGAGGTCAGCGAAGGGCGCGATAGGCGAAGGCCGCGTAAGGATCCCAGGCGACGGAGGCGGGGCCGCCGGGGATGGGCAGGCGGGCGCCCGGAGGGCGGTGGGCGATGAGCATCCCGCCCTCGCCCAACTCAAGCAGCAAGCGGACATGGTCGCCGAGGAAGACGCTGTCGCGCAGCGCGGCCGGCAGCGCGCCCTCGCCCATCTCCTCGGCCGGCAGGGCGGCAACGGCGACGCGGTCCGGGCGGATGGCGACGATGCAGCGGCTTCCCGGGCCGCCGGCATCGGCGATGCGGGCCTCGACCAGCGGGCCGCAATCGAGGCGGATGCCGCATTCCGCCTCCTCGCGCCACTCGACCGTGCCGGGGAGGCGGTTGTTCTCGCCGAGCAGGCCGGCGATGCTGGCGGTCGCCGGCTCCTCGTACAGCGCGCGGGGGGTGGCGCATTGGGCGATGCGGCCATCCTCCAGCACGGCGACGCGGTCGGCGAGCGCCATCGCCTCCTCCCCCTCCCGCGTCGCCAGCAGCAGCGTGAGGCCGAGGCGGCGGGCGAGGCGGCGGAGCTCGAAGGCGAAGGCGCGGCGGGGCGCGGGATCGAGGCCGGCGAGCGGGTCGTCGAGCAGCAGCAGCGGCTGCTCGGGGGCGAGGGCACGGGCGAAGGCGGCGCGGAAGCGCGGCAGCGGCCCGAGCTGGGCGATGCGGCGGCCCTCGAAGCCGTCGAGGCCGAGGGCGGTCAGGGCGCGTGCGATGCGGGCCGGGCGGTCGCGCGCCGGGATGCCGTAGCCGGGTAGGAGCTGGGCGATGGCCTCCTGCACCGTGCGGTTCGGCGGCAGGTCGGGGTCGAAGAGGGCGAGCGGGCGCTGCGACGGGGCGAGCGGGACGAGGTCCCGGCCGTCGAGCAGCATCCGCCCGGCATCCGGCCGGTCGGTGCCGGCGATCAGGCGCAGCAGCGCGCTCTTGCCGGCGCCGGCGGGTGCGAGCAGGGCGAGCGTCTCGCCACGGGCGAGGTCGAGGCTGATCTCCCCAAGGCCCGACGCCCGTCTCCCGATTCCGTCGAGGCGCAGCAGCGGTCCGTCCATCCCCTTCCCTTCGCCGCGGCCGGTGGCGGTGTCAACGGAACCCTCGGGCCGCAGGCCGCGTTGCTGCGCCAAGTTTCCACCTCGCAAGGAGCAAAGCCATGTCGGCAGCTAATGACATGTCCAATGACGCCCGCCGCCTCAAGGAGCAGGCTGCTGCTTCCACCGACCGCGTGGCGACCGACGCGCAGGAGGAGCTGGCGAAGCTGCGGGCCCAGGTCGAGCGGCTGATGCAGGAGCGCGTCACCCCGGCGCTCGCCGGCGCGGCCGACCAGATGCAGGACTACGCGACGCGTGCCCGCGAGGCGGTCGAGGACCGCGCCGATGCGCTGTCCGAGACGGTGCGCGACAAGCCGCTGATGGCGATCGGCATCGCGGCCCTCGGCGGCTACCTGATCGGCCGGCTGATGGGCGGCAATACCTACGTCTACTCGCGCGACCGGCACTAACGCGCCATGCGGCTCGTCAGCCTCCTGCGCCTCGCGGCGCAGGCCGAGACGCTGCGGTGGAAGCGCACCGGCCGGGGCGTCGCCATCCAGGCGGCGCTCGGGGCGGCAGCGGCGGTCTTCGGGCTGATGCTGCTGCTCATGCTGCATGTCGCGGCGTTGATCTGGCTGGCCCAGGGGCGCGGCGGCGCGACGGCGGCTCTCATCATCGCCGGGATCGACCTGGTGCTGGCGGCGCTGCTTGGCTGGCTCGCCGCGCGGCATGCCGAGGACCCGATCCAGATCGAGGCGCAGCGGGTGCGCGACGATGCGCTGCGGCAGGTGGGTGACACTGCCTCCCGCGCCATGATGATCGCGCCGCTGCTGCGCAGCCAGAATGCGAAGAAGGGCCTGATCGGCGCGGCGCTGACCGCGGCGTTGGTCGGCTTCATCGCCAAGCGATAGGCGGAAGGCGGCCGGGCGGGATGGCCCGGCCGCCTTTCCGTCGATCCCCTGCGGCCCTCGCGCGTTCGCCCCGGGGCAGGCAGCGAGGGGATGGCCGCATGGACCGCGCACATCATCAATCAGGAACCATCATCGAGGGGCGGCCGGCGCGTCTGGCCAGGGCCCCGCGCAGCGCGTGGGGGAGCGACAAGCCATGAGCGAGGTCCGGGAGAACATGGAGGCTCGGCGCTTCGAGCTGGCCTCCGGCGATGCCGTCGCTTTCATTGAATACCGGCGCGGCGGCGATGCCGTCGAGCTGACCCATACCGAGGTGCCGCAGGCGCTGGAGGGCCAGGGCATCGGCTCCGCCCTGGTGCGCGGCACGCTGGAGCGGCTGCGGGCGGAAGGCGTGCAGGTGGTGCCGAGCTGCAGCTTCGTCGCGCGCTACATCGAGCGGCATCCCGACTATGGGGACATGGTCGCCGGGGGTTGAGCGTGGTGCGCGTCCTGGCGCTGGCGCTCCTCCTCGCCGCGCCGGCGGCGATGGCGCAGGAGCCCGGCTGCGCCGCGCTGGGGCCGGTGCTGGACTGGCGTGGCCTCGGGCTTGGGATGCGCCACCCGGCGGGCTTCGCGCTGGCCGAGGCGGGGCCCGACACGGCGCGCTTCGCCACCCGCGACGGGCAGGCGAGCGCCACGGTGACGGCGATCCCGAACGGCATGCAGCAGAGCCTCGCCGCTGTCATGGACGAGGCGCGGCAGGACATCACCGGGAACAGCGGCGGGGAGATCACCTATGCCCGGGCGAGGGCGAACTGGTTCGTCCTCTCCGGCTACATGGCCGGGCGCATCTTCTACCGTCGCAGCCTGGTTGCGGCGGATAGAGGCGTCATCGGCACGTTGTGGATTGAGTTCCCACGCGCGATGAAGCCCTGCTTCGAGGCGGCGGTGACGACAATGTCCCTCTCCTTCCGCGAGCTGCCGCGCTAGTCCGGCAGGATGGCGGCGTGGGCGAGGCTGCTGAGGACATCCATGCGCTGGTTGTGGAAGGCCTCGGTCTGCCGGCAGTTGGAGAGGAAGGCGAAGGAGACGCCGCTCGTCGGATCCGCCCAGCAATAGGAGCTGCCGACGCCGCCATGGCCGAAGCTCCGTGGGTGGGCGATGGTGCCGAGGCCCCGCGCGACCGGCGTCTCGCCGCGGGAATGCGGGCCGAGGCCGCGATGCATCGGGATTCCCATGTAGTCGTCGATGCGGTCGCCGGTGAGGTTGCGCGTCACGAACTCGATCATGCGCGGGGAGAAGAGGCGGGTGCCGCCGAGCGTGCCGCCCTGGACGAGCGCCTGGTAGAAGGCCGCCATGCCGCGCGCCGTGCCGTAGCCGCCGCCGCCCGGGATGCCGGCGGCGTGGTGGGCCGCGGTGTTCTCCGCCGCGCGGGGGATGAAGGCGCCCTCCTGCTGCGGGTCGTAGATCTCGGCGGCGCGGGGCAGGTCGGCCTCCGCCATGCCGATGATCACCTCGCGCTCGAGGCCGAGCGGCGCCAGGATCCGCTCGCGGATGTAGGCGCGGAAGTCCTGGCCGGTGATCGCCTCGATCAGGACTGCGGCGACCCAGTGGGCCGAGGTCGGGTGGTAGTGCACGCGGCTGCCCGGGGTCCATTCCAGGGTGAAGTCGGAGACCGCCTGCCGCAGCAGGGCGTGGTCGGCCCAGCATTCGGCCGGGATCGTCGCCGAGGGGAAGCCGCCCTGGTGGGTGAGCAGCTGCAGGATGGTGATGTCGGCCTTCCCATGCGCGGCGAATTCGGGGATGTGCATGGCGAGGGGGTCGGAGAAGCGGAGCAGCCCCTCCTCCGCCAGCAGCCAGAGCGCGGCGGCGGTGACGACCTTGGTGTTGGAATACATCAGGAAGAGCGTGTCGGCCGTGGTGGGCGTGCCGAGCCGTGCCTCGCCGAAATGGCGGAAGAGGGCGAGCTTGCCGTGGCGGGCCACCGCGACCTGCGCGCCAGGGTGGTGCCCCTCGGCGATGTGCCGCTCGATGATGGCGCAGAGGCGGGCGAGCGGGCGCGGGTCGAGGTTCAGCGCCTCGGGGTGGGATTCGGGCAGCGGGAAGGCCATGGACGTGCTCCCTCGGGTCTTTCCGAGGGAGCCTAGCACCATGGCCCGACCACGCTAGTCCGGCTGGATGCGGGCGCGGCGGATGGTCGCGGCCCAGCGATCGGCATCGGCGCGGATGAGGGTGCCGAGGGCCTCCGGGCTCTCCTTCACCGGCTCGAGGCCGAGGGCGGCGATGCGTTCGGCGACCTCGGGCCTGGCCACGACCTGGCCGATCGCCGCATTGAGGCGGGCGACGATGGCAGGGTCCGTGCCGCGCGGGGCGACGATGCCGTGCCAGCCAACCGCCTCGGCGCCGGTCATGCCGGCCTCGGCGAGGGTCGGGACCTCGGGCAGGCCCTTGGCGCGCCCGGCGCTGGAGACGAAGAGGCCGCGCATGCGCCCGGCCCGGACATGGTCCGTCACCGCGCCGATATTGATCATCACCCCCTGCAGGCTGCCGCCGAGCAGGTCGTTCACCGCCAGCGCCCCGCCGCGATAGGGGATGTGCGTCCAGCGCACCTCCGCCGCGGCCTGGATCTGCTCGCCAAGGAGATGGGCGAGGCTGCCATTGCCGGGCGTGCCGACCGCGATCGGCCCGCGGCGGGTGGCGGCGAGGAAATCCGCCAGCGTCTCGGCGCTGCTGTCGGCGCGGACGACGAGGATCTGCGGCACGCGGACCACGCGGGCAACGGGCGCGAAGCCCTCCACCGGGTCGAAGCTGAGGCCGGGGAAGAGGGTGCGGTTGATGGAGAGGCTGTCGGAGCCGGCGAGCAGCGTGTAGCCGTCCGGCCGGGCGCGCGACGCGGCCTCGTAGCCGATGTTGCTGCCGGCGCCGGGCTGGTTCTCGACGACAACGTTCTGGCCGAGCGCATCGGTCAGGTGGCGGGCGAGGAGGCGGGCGACGATGTCCTGGCTGCCGCCGGCGGCGACGGGGACGATGATGCGGATGCTGCGCTCGGCCGGCCAGGCCTGGGCGAGGGCGGGGGTGGCGAGGCTCGCGGCGGCGAGGGCGAGCAGGCTGCGGCGATGCATCAGGCGAGTTCCAGCTTGCGGCGGAGGAGGGAGAGCGGGCGGGCCGCGCCCTGCGCGGCCTGGTAGGCGATGCGGACGGCGTCGCGCGAGCGTGCCCAGGTGTTGGGGTCGGTGCCCTCCGGCACTTCCACCGTCGTCACGCCGCAGCGGAGCAGCATGGCGTACTGGTCCGGGAGGACATGGCCGGTCGCGCGGATCTCGCCGCCGAAGCCGTGATGCTCGCGCAGGCTCCGGGCCTGGCTGAAGGCGCGGCCATCCTTCGCCTTCGGCAGGCGCAGCGCGACCAGGGCGAGACGCGGGAGGAAGGGCGCGACCTCCTCCGGCTGCGTGCCGGGGTCGAGGGCGACGCCGAGCGGCGCGTTGCGGCCGGCGAGCGCATCGGCCTCGGCACGGAGGCGGGCGAGGCTGACGATGGCGGGGCCGTCGGGCAGCGGGGCGTCGTCCTCGATGCTGGTCCAGTCGTCGGGCCGAAGGCGGCCATCCTCAAGCAGGGGCATAGAGGGCGTCCTTGAAGGGCGTGGCGCCGATCCGGCGATAGGTGTCGATGAAGCGCTCGCCGGGCGTGCGGTGCGCGACATAGGTGGTGATGAGGGTCTCCACCGCGTCGACGACCGCATCGTACGAGAAGGCCGGGCCGATGAGCTCGCCGATGGCGGCGTCGTTGGTCGCCGAGCCGCCGAGGGTGACCTGGTAGACCTCCTCGCCGCGCTTATCGACGCCGAGGATGCCGATATGGGCCACATGATGGTGGCCACAGGCATTGATGCAGCCGGAGATGTTGATGAAGCACTCGCCGATGTCGTGCTGGCGGTCGAGCGAGGCGAAGCGCTCGCTGATGCGCTGGGCGATCGGGATGCTGCGGGCCGTCGCCAGCGCGCAGTAGTCCATGCCCGGGCAGGCGATGATGTCGCTGATCAGGCCGATATTCGGCGTCGCCAGCCCGGCGGCGCGAAGGCCCTGCCAGAGCGTATAGAGGTCCTCCTGGCGGACATGCGGCAGGACCAGGTTCTGGACGTGGGTGACGCGGATCTCGCCGAAGGAATGGCGCTCGGCGAGGTCGGCGACGGCTTCCATCTGGTCGGCGCTGGCATCGCCGGGGATGCCGCCGATCGGCTTCAGCGAGATGGTGACGGAGGCGTAGCCGGGCTGCTTGTGCGGCCGCACGCTGGCCGCGGCCCATCGGCGGAACTCGGGGTCCTCCGGCAGCGCCTGGTCCTCGAGCGCGGCGAAGGGGGGCGGGGCGAAATGCGCGGCGATGGCGGCGACGACCTCGGGGTCGAGCCGGTATTTGTCGCGCGGCAGGCGCTCGTATTCGCGCTCGACCATCTGCGTGAACTCGTCGCCCAGGTCGCGGACCAGGATCTTGATGCGGGCCTTGTAGATGTTCTCGCGCTGGCCGAGGGCGTTGTAGACGCGCAGCACGGCTTCCATGTAGGCGAGGAACTCGGACTCGGGGACCCAGTCGCGCAGCTTGCGGGCGATGATGGGGGTGCGGCCGAGGCCGCCGCCGGCATGCACCTCGAAGCCGACCTCGCCGCGCGCATCGCGCTTGGCGAGCACGCCGACATCGTGGACCTGGGCGGCGACGCGGTCATTGGGGCTGCCGGTGATGGCGATCTTGAACTTGCGCGGCAGCCAGGTGAACTCCGGATGCAGCGTCGACCACTGGCGGAGGATCTCGGCATAGACGCGCGGGTCCACCACCTCGTCCGGGCTGGCGCCGGCATACTCGTCGGTCGTTGTGTTGCGGATGCAGTTGCCGCTGGTCTGGATGGCGTGCATGTCGACCTCGGCGAGCGCCTCGAGCATCGCCGGCACGTCCTCCAGCTTCGTCCAGTTGAACTGGATGTTCTGGCGGGTGGTGAAGTGGCCGAAGCCGCGGTCCCAGCGGCGCGCGATCGTCCCGAGCTGGCGGAGCTGGGCGCTGTTCAGCAGGCCGTAGGGGATCGCGACGCGGAGCATATAGGCATGGAGCTGGAGGTAGAGGCCGTTCATCAGCCGCAGCGGCTTGAACTCGTCCTCGGTCAGCTCGCCGGCGAGGCGGCGCTCCACCTGGCCGCGGAACTCGGCGATGCGCTCCCGGAGGAACTCGCGGTCGACCTCGTCATAGCGGTAGGTGCGGGCGTATTGCGGGGGGGTCAGGGCATTCATGCTCAGGCGGCCTCCGCCGCGACGCTCGGGCCCTGGACGCGCAGGCGCTCCCGGAACTTGAGGGGGGTGGGCCCGCCGAGGCCGCCATTCGGATCGACCTCCACCGCATAGACGCCGACGACCAGCTGCGCGCGCTCGCCCTGTTGCGCGAGCGCGAGGCCCTGGTCGGAGGCCTCGGGCGTGAAGGGCGTCGTCTCGGTGATGCGGTCGCGCCAGGCACCCTCGGTGCCGAGCCAGACGACGCGGCCATCGCGCAGGCGGTTGGCCGTGAAGACCACGGGGGCGGTGGCGGGGCGAGCCTTCGCCTTGGTGCTCATCGAGGGAATATCCTGCGCGGCGGGAACGTTGCCTGCTATTTAACGACCACGATTGTGGGCAACAAGGGATGCTGCGTGGATTTCGGTGATAAAATCGAGCGTAATCACGAACAGCGATTGTGATTTATGACGCATCGTCCGGCGGAACGAGGGCGCCTAGGCTCGCCGGGTGAGCCCTTTCCTCCGATATGCGCTGGCCGGTGCGGCGGCGACGGCCGCCGGCAATGGCCTCGCCCGCTTCGCCTATGTGCCGCTCTTCCCCGCCATGGTGACGGCGGGATGGGTGGATGGCGGCCAGGCGGGGACGCTCGGGGCGGCGGCGCTGCTCGGCTACCTGATCGGCATCCTGGGCGGGCGGGGGGTGGCGCTGCGGCTTGGCGTCCCGGGGCTGCTGGATTGCGGCATGGGGCTGGTGGTGTTGGCGCTGGCGGCCTGCGCCTGGAATGGCGGATTTGCCTGGTTCCTGGTCTGGCGGACGCTGGCTGGCATCGGCGGCGGACTGTTGATGGCGCTGGCTGGACCGGCGACCCAGGCCTCGGTGGCGCCGGAGCGGCGCGGCGCGGCAGGGGGTGTCGTCATCGCCGGCGTCGGGCTCGGGATTGCGACGGGGGCGGTCGCGGTGCCGGCGCTGCTGCCGGGTGGGCTGGCGCTGGCCTGGCTTGGGCTGGCGGGGCTGGTCGCCGGGCTCTGGGCCTTCGCCCATCCGCGCTGGCCGCGCATGGCGCTGACCGGCGAGGCGGCGCAGGCGGCGCCGCGGGCACGGCTGCTGGTCGCCACCTACGGGCTCCACGCCGCCGGGATGGTGCCGCCGATGGTGTATCTGGCCGATCTCGCGGCGCGCGGTCGTGGATTGGGCCTCGGGATCGGGGCGGCGGTCTGGCTGGTCTTCGGCCTGGCCGGGGTGGCCGGGGGCATCCTCTCCGGGCGGGTGACGGACCGGATCGGCGGCAGGCGGGCGCTGGCGATCTGGCTCGGCGTGCAGTCCGTGGCGCTCGCGCTGACCCTGCCGCCCTGGCCGGTGCTGGTGCTGCCGGCAGCGGCGGCGGCCGGCTTCGCCGCGGTCGGGGTGACGGCGGTGACGCTCACCGTCTGCCGGGAGGTGGCCGGGACGCGGGCGACCGGGCTCTGGGTGCGCTGCACGGCGGCCTTCGCGGTGATGCAGACCATCGTCGGCTTCGGCCTCGCGGCGCTCTTCGCGGCGACGGGGGAGAGCCATCTGGCGGTCTTCGCCATGGGGCTCGGCTTCTCGCTGGCGGGCCTCGCGGGGGCGATGGGGTTGTTGCGGCGATCGGCTAGGATGGGCGCCGGATAACATCGCCGGAGCCCGCCATGCGCCGCCTGCTGCTGCTCGCCCTCTGCCTCGGCTCCCCGGCGCTGGCCGAGGAACTGCCGGTGCGGGCGGTGACCCTCTCCAATGCGGGCCTCGCCGAGATCGAGCGCGGCGGGCGGCTGGAGGCCGGGGCGGCGATCACCTTCCGCGTGCCGGTCGAGGATGTGGACGACGTGTTGAAGAGCCTGGTGCTGCGCGACCCGGCCGGCGTGGTCGAGGGGCTCCGGCTGCCGGCGCAGGAGATCGAGGCGGAGGCCTTCCGCGGCCTGCCGCTGAAGCCGGCGGATTTTGAGACCCGGGCGAGCCTGCTGCGGGCGCTGCGGGGCCAGGCGGTGCAGGCCGGGGGCAGCACCGGGCGGCTGGCCGATGCCGAGGAGGCGGAGGGCGGGCTGCGCGTCTCCCTGATCAGCGAGACGGGGCTGCGGCTGCTGCTGCTGCGCGAGGGGGAGGAAGTGCGGCTCGCCGATGCCGGGCTCGCGGCGCGCATCGCCCGGGCGGCGGAGGCGCTGGCCTCGGCACGCGCGGCGGATGAGCGGCAGGTGGAGATCCGGCTGCGTGCGGATCGGGTGCGGGAGGTCTCCTTCGCGACGGTGACGGGCGCGCCGCTCTGGAAACCCTCCTACCGGCTGCTGCTGCCGGAGGCAGCGGGCGAGGCGCGGCTGCAGGGCTGGGCCGTGGTCGAGAACCGCTCGGGGGCGGATTGGGCGGGGGTGCGGCTCTCCCTCGTCTCGGGCAATCCGGCGGCCTATCGCCAGGCGCTCTACACGCCGATCCGGGTGGAGCGGCCGGAGCTGCCGGTGCGGGCGGCGGAGCAGGTGCGCGTCGCGGCGGATACCGGGCCGCGGCCGCCGACGCCGGCGCCCGCCATGGCGCCGGCGTCGGCGGCGCGGGCGATGCGGATGGAGGCGGAGGCGGCCGCGCCGGTCGCCGCGGTGGCGCAGGCGGTGGCGGAGGGCGCGGCGGGGCGGGTCGCCTTCACCCTCCCCTCCCCCGTCTCGATCCGCGGCGGGGAGACGGCGAACCTGCCCTTCCTCGATGCGACGCTGCCGGCGGAGCGGGTCTGGTGGGTGCAGGAGATCGGGGCGCGCCATCCGCTTGGCGCGGTGCGGCTCGGCAATGCCGGCCGGGCGGTGCTGCCGGATGGGCTGGCGGCGGTCTTCGATGGTGCCGGAGCCTTTCTCGGCGATGCGGAGCTGCGGGCGGTGCAGCCGGGCGAGCAGCGGCTGCTGGCCTTCGCGCGAGACCGCGACGTGGCAATGAGCTCGAGCGCCGCGAGTACCGAACGGCCGGTCGGGGTGGAGCTGCGGCGCGGCGTCGTCCTGCTCGCCTCCCTCCGGCGCGAGGAGGTGGCGCTCGCGGTCGATCCGCGCGGGGCGCGGGGGCGGATGGTGGTCGACCTGCCGCAGCGGGTCGGGGCGAGGCCGCTCTTCGCCGTCGCCGCCGCGGGGGATTTCGGCCTTCGGACGGAGGCGGTGCTGGAAGGCCAGCCCGCGGTGCTGCGCTTCGCCTGGGAGCGGGAGGGGCGGGCCGAGGTGCCGATCCTCGACCAGGGGCTCGGCGACCCGGTGCTGCTGCGCTGGCGGGAGATCGATGTGGAGGCGAGCCTGCGGCGCCTGCCGGGCGGGACGGGCAGCCTCGAGACGCTGCGCGCGGTGCTGGAGCAGCTGCCGGCCGATGCCCCGGGGCGGGCGGCGCTGGAGGTCGTCGTCGCCGGGCTCGGCGCGGCGCGGCGGCTGCTCGATGCCGCCCGCGCGGCGATCCGCCAGTACGGGGTGGCGGAGGCGGCGCTCGGCCGGGCACGGGCAGCGGCGGAGGATCGCAGCGGGGCGGAGCGAGAGGAGGCGCGCCGCCGGCTCAATCAGGCGAGCCTCGCCGCCGAGCGCGCCGGGGCGGCAGCGGATGCGGCCTGGGAGGCCTGGCAGCGGCAGGTGGCGGAGGTGTTGGGGCGGACCGGCTAAAGCGGTTTCCGTTCGACCTGGCTCACCGAACCCGCTCCAGCCTGTTGCTTGACCTGGATCCGCCGGGGCCGGACGCGGAGCGAGGCGGCGAGGCAGGCCCGGTCGATCCCGCGGCGGATGGTGAGGCTGGCCTTGGAGGGGCCTCCGCAATGCGGCATGCGTGAGTCCGGCGGTGCCGGGTCAGGCGTTCCAGCGACGGAGGTTGTCGCAGAAGATGGCGGCGACGCGCTCGGCCAGCCCCTCCCCGGCCGCGGCGCTGTGGGGAGAGAGGATGACGTTCGGGAGGTCCCAGAAGGGGCTTTCGGGTGGCAGAGGCTCCTCGGTGAAGACGTCGAGGAAGGCGCCGGAGAGGCGGCCGGACCGCAGGGCGTCAAGCAGCGCCCCCTCCTCCACCACGCCACCGCGGGAGACGTTCACCAGGCCGGCGCCGGCGGGGAGCAGTGCGAGGGCGGCGGCGTCGACAAGGTTGCGGGTGGTCTCGGTCAGCGGGCAGGCGAGGATCAGCCAGTCGGCGCGGGGCAGCAGCTCCGGCAGGGCAGCATAGGGGGCGGTGGCGGCGAAATGCGGGGGCGGCGGCGCCGTGGCCTCGCGGCGGATGCCGATGGGGAAGAGGCCGAAGGCGGCGGCGAGGCGGGCGATTTCCTGCCCGATCGGGCCGGTGCCGATGATCAGCGCCGTCTGGCTGGCGAGGTCGGGCGGCTCGCCGGCGCCGTAGATGGGCTCCCAAACGTGGCGGCGCTGCGCCTCCATCACCCGGGGCAGGCGGCGGGCGAGCGCCAGGAGGCCCGCGATGGCGGTCTGCGCCACGGGCAGGGCGCTGGCGCCGCTCGCGCCGACCACCTCGATCCCCCGGGCGCGCATCGCCTGGTAGGGCGCCATGTCGGTGCCGGCGGAGAAGGTCTGCACCCGGCGGATGTCCGGCGCGGTGAGGACCAGGTCGACGAAGCGCTGGAAGCGCGCGGTGAGGCGGTGGCGGGTGCCGCCCTCGAAGAGGTCGCGGGTGATGAAGGCGACCTCGATCCCCGCCGTCTCCGGCAGCGGGCCCTCGGGCGCGACGGGGATCGGCGCCGCGCCCGGCACCGCCGCACGGATGCGCGCGCCGTGCCGGGCCTCGGCGACATCCGAGAGCAGGATGCGCATCAGGTCCGGTAGCTGGGGTCGATGCGGTCGAGCTTCCTGAGCAGCGCCGGCCAGTCGAGCAGGCCGAAGGGGCGGCGGACATGCGGCTGGTAGTTCATGTAGGTCTTCTCGACGATCTCCGGCGCGACCTGGATCATCGGGCTGTTGCAGGACATCGCCGCGATCTGCGTCCGGCAGGAGAGTTCGAGGCGGTGCAGCGCGTTGAAGGCTTCGGGAATGGTGCGGCCGACGGTCAGCAGGCCGTGGTTGCGGAGGATCATGGCGTTGTTGTCGCCGAGGTCGCGCACCAGCCGCTCCTGCTCGGAGAGGTCGAGCACCACGCCGTTGAAGTCGTGGTAGCTGACATGGGCGAAGCGCATGCTGGTCTGGGTGTTCGGCAGCAGCCCGCATTCGAGGGTCGAGACCGCCATGCCGGCCCAGGTGTGGGTATGGGCGACGCAGGCCAGGTCGTGCCGCGCCTTGTGGATCGCCGAATGGATGACGAAGCCGGCGCGGTTCACGCCGTAATCCTGGTCGGGGAAGTCCGGCTTCAGCAGGATGTTGCCGTCGTAGTCGACCTTCATCAGCGAGGAGGCGGTGATCTCCTCGTAGAGCAGGCCATAGGCGTTGATGAGGAATGCATCCTCGCCGGGGACGCGGACGGAGACGTGGTTCGCGATCAGGTCGCTCATCTGGTAGAGGTCGACCAGGCGGTAGCAGGCAGCGAGGTCGATGCGGGCCTGCCATTCCTCGGCGCTGACCCTATGGCGCAGCGAGGGGATGCGGTATTCGGTGCCGTCGAGCATCGCGTGTTCCTTTCCGGAGCTTGGCGATATCCCGCACCCGATCTTGCATCTTGTCCAGCGGCGCCAGGATCGGCGCCCATTGTTGCAACGTCACTGGATCGGTACCCGCAAAAATTTCAACGAATTGGGACAAGCCTGGGACCGATTCGAAATAACGAGCCTGTTCAACCATGACGGGAAATGTTACGTTCGCTTTCAGGTAACGGTAGAATAACGCCATGCCGCGGATAGCTCCCATGTCCTCCACCCCGCGCATGCGCGACGGGGAGCCCTTCGTGGCAGCGCGATCAGCCGAGCCGATCCACCACCGGCTGAAGCGGGCCCGGCTCGAAGCCGGGGCGACGCTCGCGCAGATGGGCGTGGCGCTCGGCGTCAGCCCGCAGCAGGTCCTGAAATACGAGCGCGGGCAGAACCGCCTTTGTGCCGACCGGCTGCCGGTCTGGGCGGCGCTCTGCGGCACCTCGGTGGAGGAGCTGCTCGGCGATGCCGGGCGGCATGCCCTCACCCATTTCGCGGGCGAGGGGGTGATGAGTCTCGTGCAGGCCTTCACCTCCATCAGCGACGCCTCCGTCCGCCGGGCACTGATCGAGACGGCGCGCGCGCTGGCGCTCGCCGACCGGCAGCGGCGGGAGAAGCCCGCCACCAACGTCGCGGCCGAGTAGCCCCCGCCTACAGGATCGGCTTGCCGCCGGTGACGGCGATGGTCGCGCCGGAGACGTAGCTCGCCTCGTCCGAGGCCAGCATGACATAGACCGGCGCGAGCTCCGCCGGCTGGCCGGGGCGGCCGATCGGCACCTCGGAGCCGAAGCTCTTCACCTGCTCGACCGGCATGGTCGCCGGGATCAGCGGCGTCCAGATCGGGCCGGGGGCGACGCAGTTGGCGCGGATCCCCCGCTCGGCGAGGAGCTGGGCGAGGCTGCCGGTGAAATTCTGGATCGCCGCCTTGGTCGCCGAATAGGGGATGAGCTTCGGCTTCGGCGTGTCGGCATTCACCGAGACGGTGTTGATGATGGACGCTCCCGCCTGCATGTGCGGCAGCGCCGCCTTGGTGATGCGGAACATGGCATTGATGTTCACGTCGAAGGTGTAGTCCCACTCCTCGTCGCTGATCTCGTCGAGCGACTCCCGCGTCATCTGGTGGGCGGCGTTGTTGACCAGCACGTCGATCTTGCCGAAGGCCCTGGCCGTCTCCTCGGCGATGCGGCGGCAGACCGCCGGGTCGGCGATGTCGCCGCCGATGCGGATGGCCCGGCGGCCGGCGGATTCGACGAGGCGGGCGGCCTCGGCCGCATCCTCCTCCTCGTTCAGATAGGCGATGGCGACATCGGCCCCCTCGCGGGCGAAGGCAAGCGCCACGGCGCGGCCGATGCCGCTGTCGCCGCCGGTGACGATCGCCGCCTTGCCGGCGAGGCGGCCGGAGCCGCGATAGCTGGCCTCGCCGTAATCGGGCGGCGGGTCCATCGGCGCATCGCGGCCGGGGGTCTGGTCCTGGTGCTGCTCGGGCAGCGGCGGGCGCTGGTCTTCGGGCATGCGCTGGTCCTCCTCGTATGGAAGGCCAACGCGGGGCACGGGGATGGTTCGGCCGCTGCGGCGGAACGAGGGATGGTTATCTCCCGCGGAAGGCGGGCCTGCGCTTCTCGGCGAAGGCGGCGGTGGCCTCGCGGTGGTCCTCCGTCGCGCTGACGACGCCGACGCAGCTGGCGGCGAAGGCGAGGCTGTCGCGGAAGCTGCTGCCGAGCCCCTGCATCACCATCCGCTTCATCAGCCGGATGCCGACGGTGGGGCCGGAGGCGAGGCGTTCGGCAACGGAGTAGGTATGGGCCATGAGCTGGTCGTCGGGGACGGCCTTGTTGACCAGGCCGATGCGCTCGGCCTCGGCGGCGGAGACGAAGTCGCCGAGCCAGAGCATCTCCAGCGCGCGCGGCAGGCCGATGAGGCGCGGCAGCATCCAGGCGCCGCCATCCCCGGCGACGAAGCCGACCTTGATGTAGGTTTCGGCAAACCTGGCACTCTCCGCGGCGAAGCGGAGGTCGCCCATCAGCGCCATGTCCATCCCCGCCCCGGTCGCGGCGCCGTTGACGGCGACGAGATAGGGCTTGTCGAGCTCCATCAGCGTCAGCGGGATGCGGTGGACATGGTCGGTGAGGTACTTCGCCCGGTCCCAGGGCTGCTGGCCGCCGGCGGTGTTGGCCGCCATGCGCTTCACGTCGCCGCCGGAGCAGAAGATGCGGCCGGCGCCGGTCAGCACGACGCAGCGGATGGCATCGTCATGGATGCATTCGCGCAAGGCCTGCTCCCACTGCGCCAGCATCTCGGTGGTGAAGGCGTTGCCGCTGTCGGGGCGGTTCAGGGTGATGGTGGCGATGCCGCCCGATGTCTCGAAGAGCAGTTCACTCATGCTCGGTCTCCTCCGTCTCGCCCGGCATCCTGCCCCGGCCGGCGATGAGCGGCCACAGCCCGGCGGCCCCGGCGCCGCGGGTCCGGCTGCCGAGCCAGCTCGCCCACGCCGATTCCGTGCCGAACTCGCCGGACCAGGCGGCGATGCGGCGGGCGAGCAACGGGTCCCGGTCCGGGATGGCGAGCGCCGCCTCGGCCGCGGCCTGGGTGCGGAGGCGGGCGCAGGCGATGGCGAAGCGGCCCGGCTCCCGCGCCGCCTGGCGGAGGGCGAAGCGGGCACCGGCCAGCAACGCCCGGCTGCGGCGGGTGCGGGCGAGGCGGCCGAGCGCACCGAGCATCGCAGCCGAGCGGAACAGGGCACCGAGCGCCTGGAGGCCGGCCGGGCTCAGCCCAAGGCCGGGCTCGCCGGCGGCGAGGACGGGCATCTCATCCAACAGGACGAGGTCGCGCGGCTCGCCGGCCCCGTTGCGGCCATCGGCGCCGATGGCGGGGCGGCCGGCGAGGATGGTGCGGCGGCCCTCCAGCACTATGACCGCCGCCGCAGCATGGCGCGCCCAGGGCAGGCGGTGCAGCGCGCCGGAGAGCAGGCCCTCCGCGAAGCGCGGCGCCTCGCCGG
>CADCTD010000179.1 GCA_902805545.1 uncultured Craurococcus sp.
CGCCTCGGCATGGGCGAGGTCGCGGGTGATCTGGGCGAAGCGCGCCTCGGCCGCCGCCAGCGCCTCGCGCGCCCGGCGCTCCTCGGCATCCAGCCCCTCGGCCTCGACGCGCCGGCGCTCGAGCGCGGTGCGCGCCGCTGCCTCCGCCTCGCGCGGTGCCGGTATGCCCCGCTCGGCCTCGAAGCTGCGGATCGCCGCCGCCTCGGCCTCGGCCTCCGCCGCCTTGGTCGCCGCCGAGGCCCCCGCGAATTCCGCCGAGGCCAGCGCCAGCGCCGCCTGGGCCCGCGCCCGCAGCAGGGCGAGCCACTCCGCCTCCGCCCCGCGCACCAGGCCGGAGAGGTTGCGGTAGCGGTTGGCCTGCCGCGCCTGGCGCTGCAGCGACTGCCGCTGCGTGTCGAGCTGGCCGAGCAGATCCTCCGCCCGGCCGAGATTCGTCTCCGCCTGGCGCAGCTTCAGCTCCGCCTCGTGCCGGCGGGCGCGGAGGCCGCTGATGCCGGCCGCCTCCTCCAGCACCTGCCGGCGCTCCTCCGGCTTGGCGCCGATCATCGCCGAGACGCGCCCCTGGCTCACCATGGCCGAGGCGCGGGCGCCCGAGCCGATATCGGCGAACATGGTCTGCACGTCCCGCGCCCGGACCTCGCGGCCGTTGATCCGGAAGGAGGAGCCGTCGCCGCGGGCGATGCGGCGGATGATCTCAAGGTCCGGCGCATCGGCATTGGGCGGCGGGGCGAGGCCGGCCGCCTCCTCCAGGTAGAGCGAGACCTCGGCCAGGTTCCGCCCCGGCCGGGTCGCCGTCCCGGCGAAGATCACGTCCTCCATCTCGCCGCCGCGCATGGAGCGGGCGGAGGTCTCGCCCATCGCCCAGCGCAGTGCCTCCACGACATTGGACTTGCCGCAGCCATTCGGCCCGACGATGCCCGTCAGCCCCGGCAGCACCTCGACCAGCGTCGCCTCGGCGAAGCTTTTGAAGCCGGCGATGCGCAGCCGGGCGAGCGTCGCCCGCGGTGCATCACGCCGCGGCCCGGCAGCCTCCTCCGCGGCCGGGCTCGCTTCCGCCTGGACCTCGTCGCTCAACCGCGCCTCGCTTCCTCGGCAAGCTGCTTGAACTTCTCGAAAGGCAGGTCGCCCGACTGGTTGACGGTCTTGCGGCCGCGGAAGGAGAAGCTCGGCGTGGCCGAGACGTTGAACTCCTTCTCGGCCGTCTGCCGCTGCGTGAGGATGGCGCGCTTCAGCCCGTCATCCGCCAGCGCCTCGTCGTACCTGGCGCGGCTCATGCCGGCGAGGGCGGCCATCTTCGCCAGCTCCTCGCGCGGGTCGCCGCGGGTGAAGGCCCAGCGGTCCTGGTTGGCGAGCAGGGCGCCGATGAAGCCCTCGTAGCGCTCCGCCGGCAGGCTGCGGGCGACGCAGGCGGCGGCCAGCGCAACCTGGTCGAGCGGGAAATCCACCCAGACCAGCCGCAGGGAGCCGGTCTCGATCAGGTCGCGCTTCACCTCGGGGTAGGTGTTGCGGTGGAAGGCGGCGCAGTGGGAGCAGGTGAGGGAGTAGAATTCGGTCACCGTCACCGGCGCATCGGGCCGGCCGGCGCCTCGTTCCGCCATGCGCGGATCGGCGGTCTGGGCGAGGGCGGGCGCGGCGGCGAGGGCCGGCATCGCCAGGATCAGGCGGCGGGTGAGGGGCATGCGGCCTCCAGGCAGTGTCATCCGCGGTTCCGATAGACGCCCCGGGCGAGCTTTGCCAGCGCCTCGCGCAAATCCCCTGCCGGAAGGTTACCGAGCCCCGACTCCACCCGCTCCGGCAACGCCGCCTCCGGCTTCGGCTGCGGCCGCGCCGGGGCGGCGCCGGCGGCCTGCTGGACGAAGCGCAGCCGCTCGACGACAGGTTTTCCAAGCTGGGCGTTGATCCGTTCGATGAGCTGCGGCGCCAGGTGGCTCAGCTCCATCGCCACCGGCCCGACGCAGCCGATCGTCAGCGTGCCCGCCGTCACCCGCTTCGGGCTGGTGACGGCGGCGAGGCTTGGCCCGACGATCTCGGCCCAATCGGCCATCAGCAGGGCCCCGGCCGGGCTCTTCTTGCGGAAGACCGGGCGGGTCAGGTGCGGAATGAGCGTCCCGAGCGGCCTTGGCCCCCAGACGAATCGCCGGTCTTCGCTATCTTTCGCCATATGCCCCCACCCATCCCTCTGGCCCCCGCTACCGCGCTGCTCGCCTGGTACGACCGCCACCGCCGGACCCTGCCCTTCCGCCGCAGCGATGGCGGCCGGCCCGATCCCTACCGCGTCTGGCTCTCCGAGGTCATGCTGCAACAGACGACGGTGGCGGCCGTCGGCCCCCGATTCGAGCGATTCCTTGCCCGCTTCCCGGATATCGAGGCTCTCGCCGCCGCACCGGAGGCGGCTGTGATGGAGGAATGGGCGGGCCTCGGCTATTACGCCCGCGCCCGCAACCTGCATGCCTGCGCGCGCGCGGTGGCGGCGATGGGCGGCTTCCCCCGCACGGCCGAGTCGCTGCGCGCCCTGCCGGGCATCGGCGCCTATACGGCCGCCGCCGTCGCCGCGATCGCCTTCGACGAGCCGGTGGTGCCGGCCGACGGCAATGTGGAGCGCGTCGTCGCCCGCCTCCTGGCCGAGGAGACGCCGCTGCCGGCCGCCAAGCCGCGCCTCGCCGCCGCGGCCTCCGGCTTCATGGCGGATGCGGCGGCCCGCGCCCGGCCCGGCGACTTCGCCCAGGCGCTCTTCGACCTCGGCGCCACCATCTGTACGCCGAAGGCCCCGGCCTGCGCCCTCTGCCCCTGGCGCGGCGCCTGCCTCGCCCAGCAGCGCGGCATCCAGGCCGAGCTCCCCCGCAAGTCGCCGAAGCGCGCCCGCCCGCTGCGCCACGGCGCGCATTTCCTGCTGGCCGACGCGGCGGGGCGGATGCTGCTCCGCCGCCGCCCGCCGCGCGGCCTGCTCGGCGGCATGCTGGAACTCCCCGGCACCCCCTGGCGCGACGAGCCCTGGACCGGGCCGGAGGCCCTGGCCCATGCGCCCGTGCCGAGCCTCGACTGGCGTCGCCTGCCGGGCGTCGCGCGGCATGGCTTCACGCATTTCGAGCTGGAGATGGTGCTCTATGCGGCCGCCGTCCCGCGCCTCGACCCGCCGGAGGGCATGGAGGCGCGCGACCGGGCGGAAGCGGCATCCGCCCTGCCGACGGTGATGCGGCGGCTCCTGGCCCTGGCTGGCTGACGCCCCGTCAGCCCGGCTCCATCCCCGCCACGGCCAGGATGGTCGCCAGGCTCGCCGACATGCCGCGCAGGCTCTCGCCCGGCTCCACATCGATCCATTCCTCCAGCGAATGCGCCCGCCCGCCGCGCCCGCCGGAGCCGATCTTGATCGCCGGGATGCCGAGGCTCATCGGGATATTGGCATCCGTCGAGGAGTATTCCTGCCGCGGCGCATAGCCATGCGCGGCGACGGCGGCGACGGCGAGCTGCACGATCTCCGCCCCCGGCGCGGTATGCCCGGCGGGGCGGTCGCCGATCGGCGTGACCTCGGCGACGACCGGTCCCTCCCGCGTCGAGCGCGCCGCATTCTCCGCCGCGACGGCTGCCTCGACGCCCGCGAGGAATTCCCGCTCCAGCCGCGCCAGCTCGGCGGCGGATTGCGAGCGGAGGTCGACCTCCATCCACACCTCGTTCGGGATGGCGTTCACCGAGGTCCCGCCGCCGAGCACGCTGACGCAATGCGTCGTCTGCGGCTCCCGCGGCGCCGTCAGCCCGGCGAGGGTGAGGGAGGCCCGCGCCATCGCATAGGCCGGGTTCACCAGCCCGAAGGCGGCGAAGCTGTGCCCGCCGGGGCCGCGGAAGGCGATGCGGTAGCGCTTGCTGCCGATGCCGCCCGTGACGATCCGGTCGACCTCCGGGCTGTCGACGGTGAAGAAGGCGCCGACCCGGTCCCGGTGCCGCCCCTCGGTGAAGAAGTGCCGCACCCCGCGCAGGTCGCCGAGCCCCTCCTCCCCGACATCGCCGAGGAAGAGGATGTCCGCCCGCGTGCGGATCCCCGCCGCATCCATGGCGCGGAGGAAGGCGAGGTTGACGGCGAGGCTCCGCGTGTCGTCGCCGACGCCGGGGGCGAAGAGCTTCGTCCCCTCGCGCCTGACCCGCACATCCGTCCCCTCGGGGAAGACGGTGTCGAGATGCGCCGCGACGACGACGGTGGTGCCGTTGCCCGTGCCCCGCCTGCGGCCCATGACGTTGCCGACCGCATCCTGCTCCACCTCCTCGAGCCCATGCTCGCGCAGCATCCCGAGATAGGCGGCGGCGCGGCGCTCCTCCCTGAAGGGCGGCGAGGGGATCTCGGTCAGGCGGATGATGTCCTCGACGGTGCGCCCATGCTCCCGCTCCATCACCGCGACGGCGGCCTGGAAGCGCGGGTCCGCGAGGATGGCGGCGATGGTATCCGCGGCGCTCATTGGGCCCCTCCCAGCAGCTCCGCCCTGATCTCGTCGAGCAGCCGCAGCCGCCCGCCCGGCAGCTCGACATGCCAGAAGGCCCAGCCGTTGCAGCTCGGCGCCTCCTGCACCGCCGCACCCACCTGGTGGATGGAGCCCTGCGCCCGGCCGCAGCGGATCGAGCCATCCGCCGTCACCGTCGCCTGCCAGCGCCGCGCCCGGTCCACCAGCAGGGAGCCGGGGGGCACCAGGCCGCGCTCGACCAAAGTGCCGAAGGGGATGCGCGGCTGCTCGCGCTTGCCGGCCATGGTCAAGGCGGCGGTCTCCGACAGGGGCTCGATGGCCTCGATCCGGGCGCGGGCGGCCTCGGCATAGCCGGCGTCGCGCTCGATCCCGACATAGTGCCGGCCAAGCCGGCGGGCGACGGCGGCCGTCGTCCCGGTGCCGAGGAAGGGGTCGAGGATCACCTCCCCCGGATTGGTGCAGGCGAGGATGACCCGGTGCAGCAGCGCCTCCGGCTTCTGCGTCGGGTGGAGCTTCGAGCCCGTCGCGTCGCGCAGCCGCTCCTGGCCGGTGCAGAGCGGGATGAACCAGTCGCTCCGCATCTGGACGTCCTCGTTGAGCGACTTCATGGCGGCGTAGTTGAAGCGGTAGCGGCTCTCCTCGCCGCGGGCGGCCCAGATCAGCGTCTCATGCGCATTGGTGAAGCGCCGGCCGCGGAAATTCGGCATCGGGTTCGCCTTGCGCCAGATGACGTCGTTCAGCACCCAGAAGCCCAGGTCCTGCAGCGCGACGCCGAGGCGGAAGACGTTGTGGTAGCTGCCGATCACCCAGATCGTGCCGTCCTTGCGCAGCACGCGCCGCGCCTCGGCGAGCCAGGCGCGGGTGAAGGCGTCATAGGTGGCGAGGTCGGCGAAGCGGTCCCACGCGTCGTCCACGCCATCGACCAGGCTGTCATCCGGCCGGCGAAGGTCGCCCTTCAACTGGAGGTTATAGGGCGGGTCGGCGAAGATCGCATGCACCGAGGCGGGTGGCAGACGCTGCATCTGTTCGATGCAGTCCCCGACCAGGATCTGGTCGAGGGCAAGATCGAGCCCGGTCCCCAATACTGCCCCCACAACCTTTCCCGCACCGAATCGGCGAGGGACCACAATCGCCGGGCGGACTCGCCGGGTCAACCGAAGCGAAGCGCCGCCTGGTCGACGGGCGCGAATCCCCGGCGGTGATGCGGCGAAGGCCCATGTTCGGCGAGCGCGGCGCGGTGCAGCGCGGTCGGGTAGCCCGCATGGCGGGCGAAGCCATAGGCCGGCCAGCGCGGGTCGAGCCGGGCCATGGCCCGGTCGCGCACCACCTTGGCGAGGATGGAGGCGGCGGCGATGGAGAGGCTCCGCCCATCCCCGCCGATGACGCAGCGCACCGGGCAGGGCAGCGGCGGCGCCCGGTTGCCATCGACCAGGGCAAGGGCGGGCGGGACGGCGAGGCGCGCGACGGCCCGGGCCATGGCGAGATGGGTGGCGCGCAGGATGTTCAGCCGGCCGATCTCGGCGGCGGAGGCGGCGGCGATGGCGCAATCCGCATCGCCTCGCCTTGCGGCCTCCAGCAGCGCGGCGAAGGCGGCCCCGCGCGCGGCGACGGTCAGGCGCTTGCTGTCGTCGAGCAGCGCGGCCAGCGCCGGCGGCACGCCGTGCGGAAAGACGACGGCCGCCGCCAGCACCGGCCCGGCGAGCGGGCCGCGCCCGGCCTCGTCCACGCCGGCGACGCGGCCGCCGGCCTCGCTCTCCAGCGTGAAGTCAGGCCGGGGAAGCGAGGGGCTTGTCCTTCCCGACGATGGAGGTGGCGGCGATTCTCGAGCTCGCCGGCCCGTTCCTGCCGCCAAGCGGCACCTGGAAGCCCTCGCCCTCCATGATCATCGAGGATTCGATGCCCGGACGGGCATGGCGGGCGATGACGGCATCGGGCCCGATCCCGATCGTCATCGGGAGGGAGGCCTTGCCGTCGCCCGATGGTCGTCGGTGCCGAGCATGGGGCGGCTGAGGCCGCCCGCCTGCGCCTCGCCTCGCACTGCCATCAGCCTGACCGCGGCGCAGGGGGCGCAGCCCGTGAATGCCCGGCGTGAGCGCATCGACCCGTTCCCTCCCTGGCGCGGGGAATCCTAGCGAAGGGCCGCGCGGGGGCATAGGCTTTCGCTCGACCAGACAAGGAGCGCCCCGATGCGCCAACGCCTGCTCGTGCCCGAGCCCTCGCCGCCCTCGGTCTTCCTCGACCCGGCGAGCATGCCCTGGGAGGAGAGCGCCTTCCCCGGCATCCGCTCGAAGACGCTCTACAGCGATCCGTCCGGCATGTGCACGCTGCTGCTGAAGCTCGAGCCGGGCGCCGAGGTGCCGCTGCACGAGCATACGGCGATCGAGCAGACCTATGTGCTCGAGGGCCGCTTCGTCGACGAGGAGGGGGAGTGCCTGCCGGGCCAGTTCGTCTGGCGGCCGGAGGGCAATACCCATGTCGCCTGGGCGGGGCCGGAGGGGGCGCTGATCCTCGGCATCTTCCTCAGGCCGAATGTCTTCGCCGCGGGACAGAAATTCTTCACCGCGGAGGAGTAGGGAGGCGGATGGCCGGGCCTGGGGATTCCGGCCCGGCCACCCTCTACAGCAGCTCCAACTGCCGCGCCGGAGCGGGGGTTTCCGGCGGCGGGGCGAACTGGCTGCAGTCCAGGGCCTGGGACACGACGCGGCTGCTGCCGAAGCCGAGCTTGCGCGACGCCAGGTGGAAGCGGTTGGCGAGCATGTCCGCGTAAGCGCCGGTGCCGGTCTGGCGGGTGCCGAAGCGGCTGTCATACATCGCCCCCGCCCGCGTCTCGCGCACTAGGGCGAGGATGCGGGCGGCGCGGTCGGGGAAGTGGCTGCGCACCCATTCCTCGAACATGCTGCGGATCTCGAGCGGCAGGCGCAGCAGCACATAGCCCGCGCGGGTGGCGCCGGCCTTGCAGCTTTCGGACAGGATGCGCTCGAGCTCGGCATCGTTGAGGCCGGGGATCATCGGCGCGGCCAGCACGCCGGTCGGGATGCCGGCGCGGGCCAGCGCATGGATCGCCTGGAGGCGGCGCAGCGGCGTCGCGGCGCGGGGCTCCATCCGACGGGCAAGCGCCGCGTCGAGCGTCGTCACCGAGAGGCAGACATGGACGAGGTTGCGCTGTGCCATCCGCGTCAGGATGTCGAGGTCGCGCAGCACGCCGGCCGACTTGGTCACGATGGTGACGGGATGGCCGAAGCGCTCCAGCACCTCCAGCACCTGGCGGGTCAGCAGCAGGGTGCGCTCGACCGGCTGGTAGGGGTCGGTATTGGCGCCGAGGGCGACGGGCTTCGGCACATAGCCGGGGCGGCTGAGCTCCTTCTCCAGCAGCGCCGGGAGGTCGGGCTTGAAGAGCAGCCGCGTCTCGAAGTCGAGGCCGGGGGAGTAGCCGATATGGGCGTGGCTCGGCCGGGCATAGCAGTAGATGCAGCCATGCTCGCAGCCGCGGTAGCTGTTGATCGACCGGTCGAAGCCGAGATCCGGGCTATCGTTGTAGGTCAGCGCGCTCCGCGACCGCTCGCGCAGCAGCGTGGTCGGCAGCGGCGGCAGGTCCGCGAGGTCGGCCAGGCTCTCCCAGCCATCATCGAAGGCTTCCCGCGCCGTGCTCTCGAAGCGAACGGGCGGGTTGGAGAGGGCACCGCGGCCCTTGCGCGCGCCCGGCAGGAGGGCGGAAACAGACGATCCGTCCGGCATGGCGACCGTTCCTTCTCTGTTCTGCGGGACCCTGCCAATCCCGGAGAGGGCTGTCAAGAACATCGTGGGAACGCTTGGTTAAGGTGAATTCGGAACAAAACCCGACCGTCATCGTGCCGGCGCTGAACGCCGCCGCCGGCCTCCCCACGGTGCTGGCTGATTGCGCCGGGCTGCCCGTGGTGGTGGTGGATGGCGGCAGCACGGATGCGACCGAGGCGGTGGCGCGGGCGGCGGGCGCGCAGGTGGTCCGTGCACCGCGCGGGCGGGGGGTGCAGTTGGCGGCCGGGGCGGCGGCGACGGACGGGGAGTGGCTGCTCTTCCTCCATGCCGACACCCGGCCGGGGCCGGGCTGGCGGGAAGCGCTGCGGGCGGCGATGCGGGATCCGGCGCGGGCGCATTACTTCCGCTTCGCCCTCGATGATCCCTCGCCCGAGGCGCGGCGGCTGGAGCGGCGCGTCGCCTGGCGCTGCCGGGTGCTGGCCCTGCCCTATGGCGACCAGGGGCTGCTGATCCACCGGGCGCTCTACGACCAGGTCGGCGGCTTCCGGCCGATCCCGCTGATGGAGGATGTGGACCTGGTGCGGCGGCTCGGGCGCCGCCGGCTGGCGCCGATGGCGGCCGTGGCCCTGACCTCCGCGGCGCGCTGGCGGCGCGAGGGGTGGCGCCGCCGCTCGGCACGCAACCTGCTCTGCCTCTCGCTCTGGTTCCTCGGCGTGCCGCCGGGGGTGATCAAAAGGCTCTACGGATGAAGGGTGATGCGTTGATCCTGTTCGCCCGGGTGCCCCGGCTCGGCACCGTCAAGCGGCGGCTGGCGCGGGAGGTGGGGGATGTCGCGGCGCTGCGCTTCCATCGCGGCCAGGTGGCGCGGCTCATCCATCGGCTCGGGCATGACCGGCGCTGGCGCTTCGTGCTGGCGGCGACGCCCGATGGCGCGCGCTGGCGGGCGGGGGTGGCGCTGCATCCGCAGGGCAGGGGCGATCTCGGCGAACGGATGGCCCGCGCGCTCGGGCGGCACCGGCGAGCGGTGCTGATCGGCAGCGATATCCCGGCGGTCGGCCCGGCGGATGTCGCCGCGGCCTTCCGGGCGCTGGGGCGGGCGGATGCGGTCTTCGGGCCTTCGGAGGATGGCGGCTACTGGCTGGTCGGCTTCGGGCCGCGGCGGCCGGAGCGGCCTTTCGCCCGGGTGCGCTGGTCGAGCGAGCATGCGCTGGCGGATACGCTGGCCAATTTCCCCCGCCACCGGGTCGCCCTGCTGCGGCGGCTGCGCGACGTGGACCATGCGGCCGACCTGCGGGAGTTGCGGCATTGCCTCAGGAGATGAGGGTGACCATCCGGCGCATGCCGCTGGTCTCGCCGCGGCTCTGGCGTTGCCGGCTTGTGGCCGGAGCGGGGCGCTGCCGGCGGCCGCTCCATGGCGCGCTGGCGCGGCGGTTCCTGCTGGTCCAGGAGCATGGGTGTGGCAGGATGCGCGGGGAGGACCAGCCATGACCGCGCCGCTCGCCATCGGGTTCCTGCTGTTTCCGAAGCTGACCCAGCTCGACTTCACCGGGCCCTTCGAGGTGATGAGCCGGCTGCCGGGGGCGGAGATCCGGCTGATCTGGAAGGAGGCCGGGCCCGTGCGGGCCGATACCGGCCTCGCCATGCTGGCCGATACGGCGATGGCGGAGTGCCCGCAGCTCGACATCCTCTGCATCCCCGGCGGGCCGGGCGTGGCGGCGCTGATGGAGGACGAGGCAGTGCTCGGCTTCCTGCGGGCGCAGGCGCCCGGGCTTCGATACCTGACCTCGGTCTGCACCGGGGCGCTGGTGCTCGGGGCGGCGGGGCTGCTCCGCGGCCGGCGGGCAACGACGCATTGGGCGAGCCACGACTTCCTCGCCCCGCTCGGCGCCGTGCCGGTGGAGGCGCGGGTCGTCAGGGACGGCAACCTCGTCACCGGGGGCGGGGTGACGGCGGGGATCGACTTCGCGCTGACCATCGCCGCCGAGATCGCCGGGCCGGAGGTGGCGCAGGCGATCCAGCTGCAGATCGAATATGCGCCGGCGCCGCCCTTCCAGGCCGGGCGGCCGGAGACGGCGCCGCCTGCGGTGCTGGAGGCGGCGCGGGCGCGCGGGGCCGGGATGCGGGCGGAGCGCGAGGCGCTGGTGGCGCGGGTGGCGGCGCGGCTGGCTGCCTGATCGCCGGGCGGGACAGGGAGGCACCGCATGATCGAGGCCCGGTGCAGCTGCGGCGCATTGACCGTGCAGGCGCCCGGCCCATCGCGGCTGGTCGTCGCCTGTCACTGCACCGAATGCCAGCGCCGGACCGGCGCCCCCTTCGGCGCCGGGGCCTTCTATCCCGCGGAGGAGCTCAGGATCGCGGGCGCCGCCAGGGAATTCGCGCGGGAAGGAGCGACAGGCGGCATGGTGCGGACCCGGTTCTGCCCGGATTGCGGCTCTTCGGTCTATTGGACGGCCGACCGGGCGCCCGGCTTCGTCGCGGTGGCGGTCGGCTGCTTCGCCGAGGCCGGCCAGCCGCGCCCGGCCAGGTCGGTCTGGGAGCAGGCGCGGCATGGCTGGGTGCAGGTCGATGCCGACGGGCATCACCGGCAGGGCGGCGCCTGACGGGCGAAAATCGCCGATCCACCCCGCCTGTTGCCCGATGCTGCGGTGCAGCGCACACTTGGGCGAATGGCCTCCGATCAGATTCCGCCTGCCGCCGAGCCGAGGACCGATGTCCGCCGGCTGATCCTGCTGCTCGGCGTCTCCGGCTTCGCCGGGGCCTTCGGCGGGCGGGTGCTCGATCCCTTCGTCACGACGCTCGCTGGCGAGTTCGATGCCCCGGTGCAGGAGGCGGCGCTGCTCGCCTCGGCCTATGCGCTGCCCTTCGCGCTGATCCAGCCCATCCTCGGCCCGGTCGGCGATGCGGTAGGGAAGCGGCGGATCATCCAGGTGGGGCTCTGCTGCCTGACCCTTTTCTGCCTGCTGGCGCCGCTGGCGCCGAGCCTCGGCGTGCTGCTGGCGCTGCGGGCGCTGGCCGGGATGGCGGCGGGCGGGATCATGCCGCTGACGCTCGCCGCCGTGGGTGATGCCGTTCCGATCGAAGGGCGGCAGGTGGCGCTGAGCCGGCTGCTGGTCTTCTCCATCGTCGGGCAGATCGCCGGCGGGGCGGTGGCCGGGGCGTTGGGCGGGGTCATCGGCTGGCGCGGGGTGATGCTGCTCTGCGCCGGGCTGTCGGCCGCGGCGGCGCTCGTCATGCTGGCCGTCCCGCTCAGCCGGATGCCGGAGCCGCGGGCACGCTTCGATGCGGCGCGGGCGATCCGGCGGTACCGGGGCATCCTGTCGCTGCCGCAGGCGCGGCTGCTCTACGGGGCGGTGGCGGTGGAGGGCATGCTGGTCTTCGGCACCTTCCCCTATTTCGCGCCGATGCTGGAGGCGCGGGGGCTCGGCGGCTCGCTCGGGGCGACGGCGGAGGCGGGGATGACGGTCGCCGCCTTCGGCCTCGGCGGGGTCGTCTATGCGATGGTGGCGCGGCGGCTGCTGGCCCGGCTCGGCCAGGGGCGGATGGTGGTGCTGGGGGCGGGGCTGGCGGCGCTGGCCCTCGTCGCCTTCGGCCTGGCGCCGGCGGTGGCGGTCTTCATCCTGGCAGGGCTGGCGCTGGGGACGGGCTTCTACATGATCCACAACAGCATCCAGACGCGGGTGACGGAGCTGGCGCCGGAGGCGCGCGGCTCGGCCGTCGCGCTGCATGCCTTCCACTTCTTCATCGGCCAGTCGCTCGGGCCGGTGGTGATGGGGGTGGCGATGGCGGGGATCGGCGTGGCGCCGGCGCTCGCCCTGGCGGCGGTTGCGATCCTGGCGCTCGGGCTACGCCTGGCGCGCCGGTAGGCGGCCCGCGTCGCGCCGCTGCTCGAAGGCCTTGGCGTGGACATGCGCGGCCTCGTGCAGCTCCTGCGGGATGCCGGCGGCGCGCGCCGCCTCGAGCAGGAAGCCGAGGATGTGGTCGGCCTCGATCCGCCCGCCGGCCTCGAGGTCGCGCAGCATGGAGGCCGAGTAGGCCCCGACCGGGTCGGCGAAGAGACGGCGGAACTCCTCGAGGAAGCCAGGCCGGACGGGGTAGCCGTTGGCCGCGGCGATGGCGGCGTTGCGCTCGAGGATGCGGTGCATCAGCGCGATGCCGCCCGGGGCGCGGGCGATCTCGCCGGTATTGGCGCGCATCAGCACGGTGCCGAGGGCGGTGGTGCCGAGATGGACGAGCTTCTCCCACATCCGCGCCGTAATGTCGGGGACGGCCTCGGCGACCATTCCCTCGGCGGGAGCGGCAAGCGCCGCGAGGGCCTGGGTGCGGGGAGAGGCGCTGCCGTCCAGCTCGCCGAAGGTGAGCCAGCGCCAATCGCTCAGCTGCCTGACGACCCCGGCCGGGGTCAGCGTCGCCTGGATCTTGGCGAGGCCGCCGAGGACCATCCCCTCGCCGAATTCCTGCTGCAGGCGGGCGATGTGGGAGAGGCCGTTGAGCACCGGGAGTACCGCGCTGCCGGGCCCCATGGCGGGGCGGATGGCCTCGATGGCGGCATCGAGGTCATAGGCCTTGCAGGTGAGGAGGACGAGGTCGAAGCCGGGCGCGGCCGCCGTCAGCGTGCGGACGGGAAGGCGGGCGTTGCCGAAGGGGCTCTCGATCACCAGCCCCTCGGCCGCCAGCTGGGCCTGGCGGCGCGGGCGGACGAGGAAGGTCACATCCGCCCCGGCCTGGGCCAGGCGGCCACCGAAGTAGCCGCCGAGTGCGCCCGCGCCGAGGCAGAGGATGCGCATGCTCAGCCGGCCTTCAGGTGGTCCAGCAGCTTGGTGGTGGCCGTGGACTTGTCGGTGCGGTCGATGGCGGCGAGCTCGGCGGCCAGGCGGTCCATCGCCTGCTCGTAGATCTGCCGCTCGGAGAAGGACTGGTCCGGCTGGCCGGCATTGCGGTGCAGGTCGCGCACGACCTCGGCGATGGCGACCGGGTCGCCGCTGTTGATCTTCGCCTCGTATTCCTGGGCGCGGCGGGACCACATGGTGCGCTTGATGCGGGCGCGGCCTTTCAGCGTGTCCAGCGCCTCCTGCATGGAATCCGGCGCGGCGAGCTTGCGGAGGCCGGAGGAGGCGGCCTTGTTGACCGGCACGCGCAGCGTCATCCGGTTCTCGTCGAAGGTGACGACGATGACCTGGAGGGTGAGGCCGGCGGCCGACATCGCCTCGATGCCCTGCACGGTGCCGACACCATGGGTCGGGTAGACGACATGGTCGCCGGCCTTGAACTCGACGGGCTTGGAGGGCTGCCGCGGCGGGATGGAGGGGTGCGTGTCGCGGCGCATCGGCATCGGGCCGCTGGGCGGCGCCGCGCTGGAGTAGGTCGGCAGGGGCGGGGGCAGCGGGGCGGCGGTCTGGGCCTCCGCCATGCCGCGCTGGGCCTCGGCCTCGTCGGGGACGGGCTTGTCGGAGGCGTGCTTGGCGGGCGACTTGGCGACCGAGGCTGCGACCGCGCGGGCGGGCTTCGACGCGGCCGGGCGCGCCGCGGAGCCGGAGGGGCGGCCCGTCTCGGCCTTCGGGGCCGATGGCTTGGCGCGGGCGGGTTGCTTCATACGGGACAAATCTCCTGCGTCACCGGCGACGCCATGGGGCGCCGGGAAAGGGCGCACAGATGGGGTGATCGCCAGGACATGTCATCGGCTCAAGACCGGTCCGGTTCATCGGTTCGGCTGAAGCGCCGCGACAGGGCCATCCTGGACGCCTGCGGGCTGAGCCGGCCGAACCGGGGCGGTTCCGCCATCATGCCGAGAGCATAGCATTATTTCCCGGAAGTGTCACCCGGGCGTCCGGCCAGGGAGCGTCGTCTCAGTCCTGAGACGCGCCAGCCCTCATGGCTTGCCGGGATTGGTGCTGAACAGATCCCGCTTGCCGGGCTTGTCCTTCCACTCGTCGGCATCGGCCGGGGGCTCGCCCTTGCGGGTGATGTTCGGCCATTCCGCGGCGTAAGTGCGGTTCAGCTCGGCATAGGGGGCGGCGCGGTCGTCGCTGTCGGGCACGATGGCCTCGGCCGGGCATTCCGGCTCGCAGACGCCGCAGTCGATGCATTCATCCGGATGAATGACCAGCATGTTCTCGCCGACATAGAAGCAGTCGACCGGGCAGACCTCCACGCAGTCCATGAACTTGCACTTGATGCAATTTTCGACGACGACATAAGTCACGGCGGATCGGTCCTTTGGCGCAGCCCATGCGGCAGGCGGGAGACATGGACCGGCGCGGCCCCGCTGTCCAGACGTCAGGCTGACCTGTCACCGGAGATGTCTTCGAAGAGCGTCCGCGCCTCGGTCGCCGGCCCGCGCCGGTCACCGAGCGCCAGCACGCGCCAGACCCGGACGACGCCGCGCTCGGCGCTGCCGAGGGCGAAGGTCAGCACATCGCCCGGGCGGAGCTTGTAGTGCGGCTTGTCGGTCGGCTGACGGTTCACCCGGACGCCGCCGGTCTCGACGATGCGGGCGCAGATGGCGCGGGATTTCGCCACCCGCGCGCACCAGAGCCATTTGTCGAGCCGCTGCCAGTCCTGGTCTTCGGCCTCCGCCACGGCCTAGCGCAGCTTGAGCTGTGCCAGGATGGCGAAGGGCGAATCAGGATTGATCCGCGGCTCCGGCTTGCGCGGCGGCTGCGACGGGCGCGGGCCACGCGGCGGGCCGTCCTGGCGGGGGCGGTGCTGGTCGGGGCGGTGCTGGTCGGGGCGCCCCTCCGGCCGTCCCTCGGCCCTGCCCTCGGCACGATGCTCGGGCCGTCCCTCGGGGCGTGGGCCGCGATGCTGCGGCGGGCCCTTGCCCTGGTGCTGCGGCCGTCCCTGCTGGTGATGCGGCTTGCCGTGACGCGGCGGCCGCGGGCCACGCAGCAACTCGGGCGGCACCGGGGGGCCGAACATCCCCTCCGGCATCTCCGGCGGCTGCGGGCGGGCCTGCTGCGGCGGGCGGCGGTCGCGCTGGCCTTGCGGCTGCCCAGGGAGCTGGCCCGGGAGCTGGCGCTGGGGCTGCCCCTGGGGCCTGCGGTCCCCGCCGCGGGCATGGTGCTGCGGCCGCGGCTGGGCGATGCGCAGCGGCGTCGGCGGGCCGTACTGCCCCTCCTCCAGCGCCTGCGGCTCCATCAGGCGGAAGCCGAGCGCGGTCAGCGTCACGCCGAGCGTATCCGCCTTCACCCCGAGCCGGCTGGCGAGGTCGGGGGGCGGCGGGGCGGGCGCGCGGCGGGTCAGGTAGCCGAGCTCGGCCGCGATGCGCTCCGCCACGTCGAGGCGGAGCAGCACCGGCCCGGCCTCGATCCAGCCGATGGTCGCGGCGAAGCCGGGCGGCCAGTCGGCCCAGACCGGCGGCGTCGGCATGCCCGGCTCCGGCTTCTGCAGGGCGACGAGGCCGGGCGCGGGCAGGCCGGGCGTGTCGATGTTGCGCGACATGGCCCAGAGCTGGGCGCGCAGCGCCATGGCGCGGGGCTTCAGCGCTTCCGGCACGAAGAGGGCGAAGCGGCCGGCGCGGACGCCGATCGCCTTCAGCTTCTGCCGCAGGTCGGGGTTGATGTTGCCCTCCGTCCCGCCGAGGGCGAGGCCGAGCTGCTCGCGCAGCAGGAAGGCGGGGCCGCGCAGCGCGCCCTCCGCCTCGGCCTTGGCCTCGATCGCCGAGAGTATGCCGAGCTCCTTGGCGACCAGGCCTTCCACGAATTTGGCGAGGCGGGCGCGGACGCGCTCGCGCTGCGCGCCGTCGAGGAATTCGCTCGGCAGCGGCTCGACCTGCGGCTTCGAGGGTTCGGAGCCGGGGCGGAGGCGGGCGACCTCGGCGGTGCCGGCGCCGTTGTTCCAGGCGATGCGGTGGCCGGGCGTGAGGGCGAAGGCATCGTCCTTCGCCACCTCGAGGGCGGCCACGCGGCGCGGAATCTCCTCCTTCAGGGCGCGGCGGGCGGCGCGGAGGATGAGCTTGCGCTGCTCCTCCGTCTCCGCCTCGGCCTCGGGGTGGAAGAGGAAGCCCTCGACCTTGCCGACGGGATGGCCTTCGACCACCACCTCGCCGCTGCGGGTGACGGCGGAGAGCAGCTCCTCCTCCGTGTCGTCGAGGCGGCGGATCAGGTGGGCGGCGCGGCGGTCGACGAAGCGGGCGGTGAGGCGCTCGTGCAGCGCGTCGGAGACGGCATCCTCGGCCTTGCGCGCCTCGGCCTGGATGGTGGCGGCATCCTTCAGCCAGTCGGCGCGGGCGGCGACATAGGACCAGACGCGGATGCTGGCGAGGCGGGCCATCAGCGTATCCAGGTCGCCCTCGATGCTGCTGCACTGCGCGATCTGGCCGAGCGCCCAGTCGTCGGGCAGCACGCCGTCCTCGGCCAGGTGGCGGAAGACGCGGCTGCACAGCGCCGCATGGCTGTCGTCGGAGAGCTTGCGGAAATCGGGGATCTGGCAGGCTTCCCAGAGCAGCCGCACCCGGGCGCGGCTGGTGGCGAGCGCCCGCACCTCATCCTCGCGCGCCAGCATGGAGAGGGTGATGTGGTCGGTCGCGTCGTTGCCCTTGGCGAGGCCGGGCTGCGGCGCCGGCGCGGCGAGGCTGTCGAGCAGGGCATCGACGCTGGTGACGTCGAGCTCGCTGTTGCGCCAGGCCAGCGTCTGCAGCGGCTCGAAATTATGGCTCTCGATCTTCTGCACGATCTCGTCGGGCAGCGGCGGGCAGTCGCCCGTCACGCCGAAGGTGCCGTCGCGCATGCCGCGGCCGGCGCGGCCGGCGATCTGCGCCGCTTCCTGCGCGGTGAGCTGGCGGGGCTTGTGGCCGTCGAATTTCTGCAGGGCGGCGAAGGCCACATGGTCCACATCCATGTTGAGGCCCATGCCGATAGCATCCGTCGCCACCAGGAAGTCGACCTCGCGGTTCTGGTACAGGGCAACCTGGGCGTTCCGGGTGCGCGGGGAGAGGCGCCCCATCACCACGGCGCAGCCGCCGCGGCGACGGCGGATGGCCTCGGCGATGGCATAGACCTCGGCGGCGGAGAAGGCGACGACGGCGCTGCGCGGCGGCAGGCGGGTGAGCTTCTGCGGGCCGGCATGGGTGAGCTGCGAGAGGCGCGGGCGCGTCTCGATCTCGGCCTGCGGGATGAGGCGTTGGAGCAGCGGGCGGATGGTCTCGGCGCCGAGGAACATGGTCTCGACCATGCCGCGGGCATTCAGCAGCCGGTCGGTGAAGACATGGCCGCGATCCGGGTCGGCGCAGAGCTGGATCTCGTCGACGGCGAGGAACTCCACGCGCCGGTCGAGCGGCATCGCCTCGACCGTGCAGGCGAACCACTTCGCCTCGGGCGGGACGATCTTCTCCTCGCCGGTGATGAGGGCGACGTATCTTTCCCCCTTGGCGGCGACCATGCGGTCATAATTCTCGCGCGCCAGCAGGCGCAGCGGGAAGCCGATGATGCCGCTGCTGTGCGCCAGCAGGCGGGTGATCGCCAGATGGGTCTTGCCGGTGTTGGTCGGGCCAAGCACCGCGCGAACCCGGGCGTCGAACATAGGGGGATGGGTGTCCGGCATGCGGCGCCATGCATGGGCCGGAAAGCCGCGGATTGCAACCTCATGCAGGGCCGCGCTACTCGGCGGCATGCCGAAGCCCCCATCTGTTCGCCCGCCGCGATGAGCGCACCGCTGCGGTTCGCGCTTCTCTATGCCGCGCAGTTCGCAGCCGTGGGGGCATTGCAGCCCTTCCTGCCCGCCGTGCTGGCCGGGCATGGGCTGACGCCGGGGCAGATCGCGGCGGTGCTGGCGGTCTCGGCTGCCGTGCGGCTGCTCGCGGCGCCGGCGGTGGGGCGCGGCGCGGATGGGTTCGGCGATGCGCGGAGCATCCTCGTCCTGGCCTCGGCGCTGGCGGCGGGCATGGTGACCGGCTTCGCCTGGGCGCCGGGCTTCGGGGCGCTCGTCGCCGTCGCCATGCTGCATGCGCTGGTGAGCGCGCCGGTGGTGCCGCTCTCGGACACGCTCTGCCTCGGCGCGGCGCGGCGGATGGGCTTCGACTACGGGCGGGCCCGGTCGGCAGGGTCGGCGAGCTATATCGCGGCGGCAGTGCTGGCGGGCTTCGCGGTGCAGGCGGCGGGGGCGGAGGCGGTGATCTGGATCGCCGCGCTCTGCTTCCTGCTGACGGCGCTGGCGGCGCGGGGGCTGCCGCGGGTGGAGGCCACGGCTGGCGGGCGCGGCGGCTTCCGGGCGCCCTTCCGCGAGCCGGCCTTCCGCTGGCTGCTGCCGCTCTCGGCGCTGATCCAGGGGAGCCATGCGCTCTACTACGGCTTCGCCACGCTGCACTGGCAGGCGGCGGGCCTCTCCGCCGGCGTCATCGGCCTGCTCTGGGGCGAGGGCGTGGTGGTGGAGGTGCTGCTCTTCCTCTGGGGGCGGCGGCTGGTGGATCGGCTGGGGCCGGGGGGGATGGCGATGCTGGCTGCCTCGGCCGGGGTGCTGCGCTGGAGCGTGACCGCTTCGACGAGCTGGCTGCCGGCGCTGGCCGCGGTGCAGCTGCTGCATGCGCTGACCTTCGGGGCGATGCATCTCGGCGCCATGCGGGTGCTGGGCGGGATGCCGCCCGGCCAGGCGGCGACGGCGCAGACGCTGCATGCCTCGCTCGGGGTGGGGCTGGCCTCCGGCGTGCTGACCTATCTGTGCGGGCCGCTCTATGCCGCCTATGGGGGCGGCGGCTTCTGGGCGATGGCCGGCCTGTGTGCCATCGCCCTGCCTGTCGCCGTGAAGCTGCATCTGGTGCTGCGGCGGCGGACGGGCTGAGGCGCTGGCGGCAGGCTGCAATGCTTGCGGCAGGCGCGGCGCGGTCCGTCCTCTCGCGGCAGGGCGAGCACCTTGGCCGGATGCTTCAACCCTGGCTGATCGGGCGGAGCCGGCGTTCCGGCGGGCGGATCGAAGACCTGGCGGCGTCATCGCCCACGGGACCTCGATGAAGCACCAATGACGCCCGAATGCCGGATCGAAGCCAGCCTGCGTCCCGCCTGATTGAAACCCATCATTCAAGACAATGTTGCAGGTTGCGGCAATGTCGTTTCGAATTACTGGGTGAACTTCAATGATCCCGATCGACAATGACCTGTCATGTCAGCATCTTTGTTTTGGTTGACCTTCCGCCGAAATACGCCGTAACACCTTCTCGTGTTCGCGAAACCGTTTGAGCGGCATCATTGAAGTGATGGAGGGTTGGATCCTTGGCTAATTTTTTCGAAACCTTTTCCCATGGCGTCGGCAAGCTGAACCACACCTGGGGCAAAATCGACACCAGCGTGGCCGGGCAGGTCACGCTGACCGGGTATTCGGGCATCATGCAGTGGCCCTCGGGCGCGAGCGCCGGCAATGGCTATGGACATTATGAGGTGGTCGCGGCGCTGAAGGGCAACCAGGCGGGCTCCGCCGTGATGCTCTGGCCGGGCAACGACAAGTGGCCGGGCAACGAGATGGACCTGGCCGAGATCCATAACGGCTACGTCTACGGCACCGCGCACCACAAGACCGCAAGCGGCGGCGATGGCTACCGCACCGCGATCTACCACGGCATCGACGAGAGCAAGCCGCACAAGTACACGCTGGACTGGACGCCAGGGAAGATCGTCCTCGGGGTGGATGGCCATACCTTCGGCACCATCACCAGGAATGTCGGCAAGGACTTCGAGCATGGCGGGATCGATTCCGTCTTCGGCATGCTGAACAACAATTCCAAGACCTCGCTGACGGTCTACGAGGTCAGCTACACGGATACCTGGATCGGCTGAGCCCGCGACCGGGAAGCCACGCCGGGGGCAGCCGCTGAGGTTGCCCCCGTTATCCACAGACATCCCCATGATCCACAGCCGTCCGACTGGGCTAGACTGGCGTCATGAACACCATGGACCCGTCCGCCCCTTTCGCCGGCCTCGATGGCGGCCTGCTGGGCCTCTCGCAGAGGCTGCCGCCCTCCAACCTCCAGGCGGAACAGGCGCTGCTCGGCGCGCTGCTGGCCAACAACAAGGCCTATGAACGGGTTTCCGAATTCCTCGCGCCCGAGCATTTCGCCGATGCGGTGAACGGGCGGATCTTCCGCGCCATCCAGCGGCGGATCGAGGCGGGGCAGCTCGCCGATGTCGTGACCCTCAGGCCGGAATTCGAGCATTCCGGCCTGCTCGACGAGGTGGGCGGCCCGGCCTACCTCGCCCAGCTCCTCTCGGCCATGATCGGCATCATCAATGCCGGCGAATACGGCCGGATGATCCACGACGCCTGGCTGCGCCGGCAGCTGGTCGATGTGGGCGAGGAGGTGGTGAACCGCGCCTTCGGCGCCGAGGCCGAGCTCGATGCCAAGGCGCAGCTCGAGGCGGCCGAGCAGCGGCTCTTCGACCTCGCCAAGGATGGCGGCTCGGAGGGCGGGTTCGTCACCTTCGAGCGGGCGCTGACCGATGCCGTGCTGGCCGCCGAGCGCGCCTTCTCGACGCCGGGCGGCGTCTCCGGTCTCTCCTCCGGCCTGCGCGACCTCGATGCCAAGACCGGCGGCCTGCATGGCTCGGACCTGCTGATCCTCGCCGGCCGCCCCGGCATGGGCAAGACGGCGCTCGCCACCAAGGTCGCCTTCGGCGCCGCCCAGGCCCTGGTGCGGGAGGCGCGGGAGAAGGGCCCCGACGTGCAGCCGCGCGGCACCGTCGCGATCTTCTCGCTCGAGATGAGCGCCGACCAGCTCGCCACCCGCCTGCTCTCCGAGGCCTCGCGCATCTCGGGCGACAAAATCCGCCGCGGCGACATCTCGCAGCGCGACTTCGACCGCTTCGTCGAGGTGAGCCGCGAACTGGCGACCCTGCCGCTGGTCATCGACGACACGCCGGCCATCACCATCTCGGCGCTCCGCACCCGCTGCCGCCGGCTCAAGCGGACGCGGGGGCTCGAATTCATCGTCGTCGACTACCTCCAGCTCATGCGGCCGGCGGCGGGAACGCGGCCGGAGAGCCGGGTGCTCGAGATCTCGATGATCACCCAGGGGCTCAAGGCCATTGCAAAAGAGCTGTCGGTGCCGGTGATGGCGCTCTCCCAGCTCTCCCGCGCCGTCGAGCAGCGGGAGGACAAGCGGCCGCAACTCTCCGACCTGCGCGAGTCCGGCTCGATCGAGCAGGACGCCGACATGGTCATGTTCGTCTACCGCGACGAGTACTACCTGCAGCAGCGCCAGCCGAAGGATGTCGGCTTCGACAAGGCGGACGACTTCGGCGAGGCGACCGCCAAGTGGCAGCAGGAGATGGAGCGCGTCCACAACCGGGCCGACCTGATCATCGCCAAGCAGCGCCATGGCCCGACCGGGACCATCCCGCTCTTCTTCGAGGCGGAGTTCACCCGCTTCGGCGACCTGGACCAGGCGCATATCGGCCATGACGGGTATTGAGGGCGTCCTCACCGTCGATCTCGGCGCGGTCGCCGCCAACTGGAGCCAGCTTGCCGCCGCGGCGCCGGGGGATGTCGGCGCGGCGGTGAAGGCGGATGGCTATGGGCTCGGCGCGGCGCCGGTCGCCCGCGCCCTGCTGGCGGCCGGGTGCCGGCATTTCTTCGTGGCCCACTTGGCCGAGGGCCTGGCGGTGCGGGAGGCGATCGGGCCGGGGCCGATGGTCGCCGTGCTGAACGGCTTTCCGCCCGGGGCGGAGGGCGGCGAGGGGCTGATGCCGGTGCTGAACGGGCTGGCGGATGCCGCGGCCTGGACGGCGGCGGCGCGGCAGGCGGGGCGGGCGCTGCCGGCCATCCTGCATGTCGATACCGGCATGGCGCGGCTCGGCCTCGATGCGGGGGAAGTCGAGCGGGTGGCGGCCGACCACGGCCTGCTGGCCGGGCTCGACCTCCGCTACGTGATGACGCACCTGGCCTGCGCCGATGCGCCGGAGCATCCGCTGAATGCGGAGCAGGCGCGGCGCTTCCGGGCCGCCTGCGTGCGCCTGCCGCCGGCGCCGCGGAGCTTCGCCAACTCAGCCGGGCTCTTCCTCGGGCCGGAATTCGGCAGCGATCTGGGGCGGCCGGGCTGTGCCCTCTACGGCATCAACCCGACCCCCGGGCGGGCCAACCCGATGCGGCAGGTGGTCCGGCTGGAGGCGCCGATCCTCCAGGTGCGGGAGATTCCGGCAGGCGCGTCAGTGGGTTACGGGGCGAGCTGGACCGCCCTGCGCCCCTCCCGGATTGCCACGGTTGCCGCCGGGTATGCGGATGGCTACCTTCGCGCCCTCTCGGGGCGGGCTGCCGGCATCCTCGCCGGTCGGCCCGTGCCCCTGGTTGGCCGGGTGTCCATGGATCTGATTACCTTCGACGTGACCGATATGCCGCTGCCGTCGCCCGGGGACCGGATCGGGCTGATCGGCCCCGGGCAGACGCCGGATGACCTGGCTTTCGCCGCCGGCACCATCGGCTACGAGATCCTGACCTCGCTCGGCGCCCGCTACCGCCGCGACCATATCGGCGCCTGATGGCGGCCATCCTGCTCGATCCGCTCGCGGCCATTGGCCGCGGCACGCTCGGCGCCTGCCGGGCGATCGGCGATGTCGCCCTCTTCGCAATCGAGGCGGTGAGCCATCTGGTGCGGCCGCCCTTCTACGGCCGGCTGTTCTGGCGGGCCTTCGTCGAGGTCGCCTGGTTCTCGCTGCCGGTGGTGGCGCTGACCGCGGTCTTCACCGGCATGGTCCTCGCCCTGCAGAGCTACACCGGCTTCGCCCGCTTCAACGCGCAGAGCGCCATCGCCAGCGTCGTCGTCATCTCCCTGGTGCGCGAGCTCGGGCCGGTGCTGGCGGCGCTGATGGTCGCCGGGCGCATCGGCGCCAGCTTCGCCGCCGAGATCGGCACCATGCGCGTCACCGACCAGATCGACGCGCTGACCACCCTCTCGACCAACCCGATGAAGTACCTGGTGGCCCCGCGGCTGCTGGCGGCGACCATCGCCCTGCCGCTGCTCGTGCTCGTCGCCGACATCCTCGGCGTGATGGGCGGCTGGCTGATCGGCACGCTGAAGCTCGGCTTCGTCTCGGCCGCCTACCTGAAATCGACCTTCGACTTCCTCGAGACCGGGGACGTGATCTCGGGCCTCGTCAAGGCGGCGGTCTTCGGCTTCATCATCGCGCTGATGGGCACCTGGTGCGGCTATCGCAGCAAGGGCGGCGCGCAGGGCGTGGGCGGGGCGACGACCAAGGCGGTGGTCGCCTCCTCCATCCTCATCCTCGCGCTCGACTACGTGCTGACCGAGATCTTCTTCGCGCAATGAGCAACGGATCCGACGACCGCAGGGCGCAGGCGGAGCCGAGCACCGGAGGCCTGAGCCGGTCCGCCATGACCAACACCCCCAAGATCCGCATGCGTGGCGTGAGGAAGGCCTTCGGGCCGAAGCGCGTGCTTGACGGCGTCGACCTCGACGTCGCGGCGGGGCAGGGGATGGTGATCCTCGGCGGCTCCGGCTCCGGCAAGTCGGTGACGATCAAGTGCATCCTCGGGCTGATCGAGCCGGAGGAAGGCGTGATCGAGATCGACGGCGTCGACGTGCTCACGCTGCCGCGGCGGGAGCGGGAGGCGCTCGGCGACCGCATCGGCATGCTGTTCCAGAACGGCGCGCTCTTCGACAGCCTCCCCGTCTGGGAGAATGTCTGCTTCAAGCTGCTGGCGCAGAACCGCATCACGCGTGCCGGGGCACGCGACCGGGCGGTGGAGGTGCTGGCGCAGGTGGGCCTCGCCGAGACGGTCGGCGACCTCTCGCCGGCGGAGCTCTCGGGCGGGATGCAGAAGCGCGTGGCGCTGGCCCGCGCCATCGCGGCGCGGCCGGACATCATCTTCTTCGACGAGCCGACCACGGGGCTCGACCCGATCATGGGCGCGGTGATCGACGGGCTGATCGTCGACTGCGTGACGCGCCTCGGCGCGACCGCGGTCTCCATCACCCATGACATGGCGAGCGCGCGGCGGATCGGCGAGACGGCGGCGATGATCCACAAGGGACGGATCGTCTGGACCGGGCCGGCCGGCAATCTCGGCCACAGCGGCAATGCCATGGTCGACCAATTCGCCAATGGCCAGCGGGAAGGGCCGATCCAGATGGAGTTGCGGCGGTAGACATCGCCCCTCGGCTCTGCCTTCATTTCCGCCGTCGAGGTCGCCATCAGCAGCGGCCCGGATCGAGGAGGCTGGCCGATGACACCGTCCGAGCGCGAGCAGGTGAAGACCGACCTGCAGGCCTATGTCGCGCAACATGGCCTCAGCATCCATGACCTGGCCGCCCGGATGAAATCCAGCGGCCGGAAGGTCGATTCCAAGATCCTGCACCGCTTCCTCGACCGCGGCCTGCTGGTCGACGACACGGTGCTCGCGGTCTATCGCGGCTTCGTGGACCGGCCGGGCTGAGGCCTCCGGCCGCTTTTCCTCGCTTTCCGCACCGAACGCGGCGCATCCTCCCCCGGCCGGGCCCCCGCCTGGCCAAGCCCGATCCTGGGAGGAACAAAGCATGCACGACCTCACCCGCAGGGCGACGCTCGCCCTCGGTGCCGCGGCGCTCGCCGGCCCGGCCTTCGGCCAATCCGCCATCCCGCGCCGCGAGGTGGCGGCGCCGCGCCTGCCGCCGGAGCAGGGGGCGAGCCTCCGCGTCATCCGCCCGGCGCGCTTCGTCGAGCCGGATGAGGTGATCTTCCGGCGAAATGCCCAGGCTTTCCAGGACAGGTACAACATCCCCGTCCGGGTCGATTTCGTCGGCTGGGAGGATCTCCGGCCGCAGACCGCGGTCGTCGCCAATACAGGCAGCGGGCCGGATGTCGTCATCGGCTGGGGCGACGACCCGCATGTCTATGCGGACAAGGTCCTCGAGGTCTCGGACATCGCCGAGTATCTCGGCCAGCGCTATGGCGGCTGGACCTTCCTCGCCGAGAAATTCGGCAGGAAGGACCGCTCGCAGACCTGGCTCGGCCTGCCGATCGGCGGCAATATCGGGCCGGCCACCTACCGCATCTCGGCGGTGAAGGAGGCCGGGTTCGACGCCATCCCGGAGGACCATGCGGGCTTCCTGAGGCTCTGCCAGGGGCTGCGGCAGGCGGGCAAGCCGCCGGGCTTCGCCCTCGGCAACGCGGTGGGCGACGGCAACGGCTTCGCGCAGTGGCTGCTCTGGTCGCACGGCGCCATGCTGGTCGACGAGGAGGGCAAGGTCGCCATCAACAGCCGCGAGACGGTGGCGGCGCTGACCTACCTGAAGGACCTCTTCCCGACCTTCATCAACGGCACGCTCTCCTGGTCGGACGTCTCCAACAACCGCGCCTTCGCGTCCCAGGACATCTGGCTGACGGCGAACGGCGTCTCGCTCTACTTCGCCGTCAAGAACGACCCGAACACCCGGGCGATCGCCGAGGACATGAACCACGCGCCGATGCCCAAAGGCCTGGCCGCCGCGCCGCCGCATTCGGCGACGGTGATGAACGCCATGGTCTTCAGGCACACGCGCTATCCGAATGCGGCGAAGGCCTTCCTCGCCTTCATGATGGAGGCGGAGCAGTACGACCCATGGCTGGTCGGCTGCCTCGGCTACTGGGCGCATCCGCTCAATGCCTACCGGCAGAGCAGCGTCTGGGCCTCCGACCCGAAGCTTGCCGTCTTCGCCGATACGATGAACACGCCCTTCTGGAGCGGCTACCGCGGGCCGATCAGCCTCGCCTCCGGCGCGGTGGCGGCGGATTACGTGCTGATCCAGATGTGCGCCTCCGTCGCCTCCGGCCAGGCGACGCCCGAGGCCGCGGCGCGCGAGGCGGAGCGCCGGGCGAGGCGGCATTACCGCGGGGGATGAGCGGCGGCGGGGCGGGGCCCCGCCCTCCAGCCTGGAGCGGTCTCCGTTCGACCCGGTTCACGGAACCCGCCCTGGCTGGTTGCTTGGTCGCGCAACTTACTCCGATCAGCGGCTTCCACCTGATCGGAGTTTGCTCTAGTCGAAGGCGCCGTTGCCGAGCTTCCGCTCGTAGTGCTTCGAGTACTTGTCGGTGATGAGCTCGGTCTTCACCACGATGCAGACATCGGTCGTGTTGAATTGCGGGTCGAGCACCGCTCCGTCGCCGACGAAGCCGCCGAGGCGGAGATAGCCTTTGATGAGCGGCGGCAGGTCGTTCAGCACCCCGCGGATGTCGAGCCCGGTCGGGGGCAGGCGGTCCATTGCCACGTAGCGCTCGGGGAGCGCCCGGGGGCGAAGCGCCGGCGGCGCCAGGTGATGGGCATGGAGATAGCTCAGCGCCGGGGCCAGGGCGTCGAGGTCGGTGCCCGGCAGGCTGGCGCAGCCGAACATCACGTCGATCCGGTGGCGGAAGACATAGGCCGCGATGCCGCGCCAGAGCAGTTGCAGCGTGCCCCGGGTGCGGTGGTTGGCATCGACGCAGGAGCGGCCGAGCTCGAGGATCGGGCCGGGCAGCGCCATCAGCGGGGAGATGTCGTATTCCGCTGCGGAGTAGAAGCCGCCGGCGGCCCGTGCCGCCTCGCGCCGGATCAGCCGGTAGGTGCCGACGACGGAAGCCGGGCCCTCGCCGAGATCGTGGTCGATGACCAGGAGGTGGTCGGCGACGGCGTCGAAGGCGTCGCGGTCGCGGGCGCTGGCCTGGGTCTCGGCATCCGGATGGGCACCCATCTCCTCGTAGAAGACGCGGAAGCGGAGCGCCTGGGCGGCATCCACCTCCTCCGCCGTCTCGGCGACGCGGACGCCGAGATTGCCGGCGCGGAGCTCGCCGAAGCCGGGGCCGAACGGGGGTGCTGCGGCCGCGAGCGGGCCGCTGCTCATGTCTCGTCCTGTGGCTTGGCGGGGCGGCGAGGGCCGGGCGGCGCCTTGCCCTCGGGGAAGCGGCGGCCGAAGATCTCCAGCCGGTGGTCCACCAGCTCGAAGCCGAGGCGGGCGGCGATCTCCTGGGCGAGGGCCTGGTGCCGCGGGTCGGCGAATTCGATCACCTTGCCGGTGTCGACATCGATCAGGTGATAGTGCTGGCCGCGATCGGCCTGGTCGTAGCGGGCGCGGCCGCCGCCGAAGTCCCGCCGCTCGAGGATGCCCTTCTCCTCCAGCAGGCGGACGGTGCGGTAGACGGTGGCGATGGAGATGCGGCTGTCCTGCGCCACGGCGCGGCGGTACAGCTCCTCCACATCGGGGTGGTCCTCGCTTTCCGACAGCACGCGGGCGATGAGCCGACGCTGTCCGGTCATCTTGAGGCCGCGCTCGATGCACATCCTCTCGATGCGGGAGATACCCTCACGGTCGGCGGAAGCGGGCGTATCCATGCGGCTGGCGAACTGCCCTTCCTCTGGGGTCGCTGGGATAGGAGGGGCGACCATAGACCGATGCCGCGTCCGCGACCATGGCGGACGCAGCCTTCGGTACTACCCCGGCCCGCGAAGCCCGAAGGGCGACGTCCAGGCCTCAGGCCGTCTTGGCGGCCGCGGCGGGGGCAGCGGCCTCGCGCCGGCCGGCCCGCGGCGGGCGGCCGCGCGGCTTGGTGCCGAGGCCGATCTTCTTGGCCAGCGAGGAGCGATGCTTGGCGTAATTCGGTGCCACCATCGGATAGTCCGAGCCGAGGCCCCAACGCTCCCGGTATTGCTCCGGCGTGAGGTTGTACGAGGTCTGCAGATGCCGCTTCAGCATCTTCAGCTTCTTACCGTCCTCGAGGCAGATCAGGTATTCGGGGGTGATCGACTTCTTGATGGGCACCGCCGGCTGCGGCCGGTCGGGTTGCGCCTTCACCATCGGCTGACCGACCGAGGCCAACGTCTTGTATACTTCCTGGATCAGGTTCGGCAGATCAGCCAATGCGACAGGATTGTTGGATACATGGGCTGCAACGATTTCAGCCGTCAGTCCAAGCAGTTCGGTCGAGGGGGATTCTTCAGCCATCTGGCGCGTCTTCCTGTTTGGAGTCTCCGCCCTATAGTACCTGTCGAGGCCGTTTCGCAATCCGTTTCGGGTGATTGAAGGGCAAGAAACCTTGAGTTTTGTAAGTGCGAAAGAACTGACTGGTGACCGTGAGATCGACATTACGGCCGAGACTTGCCCAATGACCTTTGTCCGCACCCGCCTGGCGCTGGACAAGATGGCGGCGGGGCAGACTTTGCTGATCCGGCTCCGCGGCGAGGAGCCGCGGCGCAACATCCCGAAGACCGCGACGGAGCAGGGCCATGCGGTCCTCGCCGAGGCGGAGGCCGGGGATGGGACGGTGCTGCTGCTGCTCAGGAAGGGCTGAGGGCGCGGCGCAGCACCAGCGCATCCTCGCCGCCCGCATAGTAGCGGCGGCGGCGGCCGACCTCGGCGAAGCCGGCGGCGGCATAGAGGGCGAGGGCCGCGGCGTTGCCGGCGGCGACCTCGAGGAACATCTCCGCCGCGCCGCGGAGGATGGCGCCCTGCATGGCGGCGGCGAGCAGCGCGGCGCCGAGGCCCCGGCGGCGGGCCGCGGGGGCGACGGCGAGCGTCAGGATCTCCGCCTCGCCGGCCGCCGCGCGGGCGAGGACCAGGCCTTCCGCCGGGCGCCAGAGGCCGTAGGCGCCGGGCATCTCCAGCATCAGCCGCATGGCATCGGCGCCCCAGGCCTCTGCGGGAGGGAAGGACAGGACGTGGAGGGCGGCGAGCGCCGGCGCGTCCTCCGGCCGGGCGGGGCTCATCCCGGGCGCCGCACCGCCGGGGGCTCGACATAGAGCGGGCGGGCAGGGCGCGGCGGCAAGGAGCCGGTGAGGCGGAGAGCGGCCACCCGGGCGGCGGCGGTGGCGCTCGGCAGGCGTGAGTCGCTCAGCAGCGCATCGATGCCGCGGGCGGCAAGGCGGGCGGCGACCGAGGGCGCGGCATCGCCGGCCAGCGCCACCGGGCCCGCGGGATGGGGAAGGTCGGCCTCGGCCACCACCTCAGGCGGGGCCTCGGCCCGGAGGCTGCCGGGGGGAAAGCGCTCCAGCATCACCCGGCCGCGGCGATTGTCGATCACCGACCAGACGGCACGGGGGCCGGGGGGGAGGGCGGCGGCCAGGGCCTCGCCGGTGGTGACCCCGATGGCGGGGCGGCCGGCACCGAGCGCCAGGCCCTCGGCCAGGGCAAGGGCGGCGCGGAGGCCGGTGAAGCCGCCGGGGCCCACCACGGCGGCGACGGCCTCGAGCGCCGCGGCGGCCAGGCCGGCCTCGCGCAGCACCTCCTCCACCATCGGCGGCAGCAGGGCGGCATGGCCGCGGTCGCCGTACGCGGCTCGGGCGGCGAGCACCCGGTCGCCCTCGACCAGGGCGGCGGAGCAGCCGGCCAGCGCGGCGTCGAGGGCGAGGATCAGCGCCATGTCAAAGCGCGAGTTCTACCATCACCGGCACATGGTCGCTGGCCTGGGTCCAGCCGCGGGCAGGCTTCAGCACCTGGTGGCGGGTGAGGGACCCGGCGAGGTCCTGGCTGACCCAGACATGGTCGAGCCGGCGGCCGCGGTCCGAGGTTTCCCAGTCCTTCGCCCGGTAGGACCACCAGGTGTAGAGCTTCTGCTCCGCGGGGACGAAGTGGCGCAGCGCGTCGTGCCAGTCGCCGGCCCGCTGCCAGCCGGTCAGCGCCTCGACCTCCACCGGGGTGTGGGAGACGACGCCGAGCATCTGCTTGTGGCTCCAGACGTCATGCTCGAGCGGGGCGATGTTGAGGTCGCCGACCAGCACGCTGCGCCGGGCCGGGCCGCGTGCCCTGCTCCAGGCCGTGGCCTCGGCGACGAAGTCGAGCTTGTGGGCGAATTTCGGGTTGGCCTCCCGGTCGGGCGTGTCGCCGCCGGCGGGGACGTAGAAGTCGTGCAGCTCGACCGGGCCGCCCGGGGCGTCGAGCGCGACGCCGAGATGGCGGCAATCGCCCTTCGAACACCAGTCCGGGTCGTCGGCGCGGACCTCGAAGGGGATGCGGGAGAGGACGGCGACGCCGTTGTAGCCCTTCATGCCGCGATGGGCGATGTGCGGGAAGCCCATCGACCGGATCTCCTCCAGCGGGAAGAGCTCATCCGGGCATTTCGTCTCCTGCAGGCAGAGCACGTCCGGGTCGAGCGCCGAGATCAGCCCGGCCAGCAGCGGGCGCCGCAGGCGGACGGAATTGATGTTCCAGGTGGCGATGCGGAGGGTCCGGCCCGGGGCAGCATTCGGCATCGCCGAGGGATAAACGGGCGGGCGAGGGGCCACAATAGCGCGCGGCTCCCGCGCCGTGACCTTCCGCGGTTTCGCCGCGGAAGGCATGCCGAAGCCCATGGAAGGAAGCGCTGACCGGGGCCCCCGCGGAGCCGCGCAGCGGCTTCGTGGGGAGTTTCAGACGATGCGCGTCCGCACCTCGCCGACACCCTCGACGAAGCCTTCCAGCAGGTCGCCCTTCTGGACGGCGGCGACGCCTTCCGGCGTGCCGGTCATGATCAGGTCGCCGGGGGCGAGGCGGACGAGGTGGGAAAGGTTGGAGATCACCTCCGGCACCGACCAGATCAGCTTCGAGAGGTCCGAGGTCTGGGTGACCTTGCCGTTCACGCGCAGCTCGATCCTCCCCCTGGAGACGTCGACGCCCTTGGCCGGCACCAGCGCGCCCATCGGGGCGGAATGGTCGAAGCCCTTGCCCATGTCCCAGGGGCGGCCGGTCTTCTTCGCCTCGTTCTGCAGGTCGCGGCGCGTCATGTCGAGGCCGGCGCAATAGCCCCAGACATGCCTGAGCGCATCCTCGATGCCGATCTCCGCGCCGGCGGAGCCGATGGCGACGACCAACTCCATCTCATGGTGCAGCTGCTTCGTCATCGGCGGGTAGGGCATGTCGGCCTCGTTCACCACCAGCGCATCGGCCGGCTTGGCGAAGTAGAAGGGCGGCTCGCGGGTCGGGTCGCTGCCCATCTCGATGGCGTGCTCGGCGTAGTTCCGGCCGACGCAGAAGATGCGGCGCACCGGGAACATCTGGCTGCTGCCCTTGATCGGGACGGCAGCCACCACCGGCGGCGTGATAACGTAGTCGGACATGCCCTGACGGCCTCCTTCGGTCGGATCTTGATCTCCGGCATAGCAGCGCCGGCCAGGCCCAGGAAGCGGCCGGTTACGCGCGAATCCTCATGGACCCGGAAAGAAATCGCCTATAAGTTGATAACCGGAATAAAAAAATGGCGCCCGGACAGGGGGGTGTCCGGGCGCCGGTACGCGAGTTCCGATCGGAACGGTCGGGCGAGCCGGTAGGGGAAACCGGACATCACCGCTGGCCTTTTAAGGCAGCCAGCATGTCGAGATTAGCGAAAGACGGAGCCATACGCAAAAGGCGTTTGCGCGAGCCAGCCATGCGACTGTCCCGTGAGGGCTGTATCACGCAGGCGTGACACCCGTACTACTCCGCTGCGTGAGCCCAACGCCGTTGGGACGCCCAGGCTTCCGCCGCCCTGCCAAACTTTTCGAGAAGTCCGCGGCTGACCGCATCCGTCTCCCAATCGTACTCAGGATGCCACTGGACGCCATAGGCAAAGCCGATGGCGTCGCGGACGCGGGCCGCCTCGACGGTGCCGTCCGGCGCCCAGCCCTCGGCGACGAGGCGCGGGGCCAGACGGGCGATGCCCTGGTTGTGGAGCGAGTTCACCGGGATCTCGGTCCGGCCGCTGACCTGGGCCAGCAGGCTGCCCGGGGTGAGGCGGACGCCATGCGCCTTGGCGGTGCGGATGCGGCCGTATTTCTGGTCCGAGGGCGTCGAATGGTCGATGCGGCCGGGCAGGTCCTGGATGCGCTGGTCGAGGCTGCCGCCCAGCGCCACGTTCAGCTCCTGGAAGCCGCGGCAGATGGCCAGCACCGGCAGGCCGGCGGCGATGGCGGCGCGGATCAGCGGCAGGGTGGTCGAGTCGCGGGCGATGTCTTCCGGCGTGCCCTCCGCATGGGGCGGGCCCTCATAGAAGTCCGGGCAGACATTGGAGCGGCTGCCGGTGAGGATCAGCCCGTCGAGCCTGGGCAGGATTTCCGGCACCAGCGCCTCGCCGGCCGCGGGCAGGAGGACGGGGATGCCGCCGACCGGCCCGAGGGCCACGCGGACATAGCTTTCGGATGCGGCGTGGTTGGGCGTGGCGAAGATGCCGAACGCCTTCACGCAGCAGGAGATTCCGATGAGAGGCTTCATCACACCCGCAAGGTCGCGCGCCAATGCGGCGCGATCAAGACGACGAGTGCGCGAATGGACTCGAATTCGTCATTGAGGGATGCCGAGTTCCTCGCGGAAGCGCGGGTCGTTGAAGTCGAACAGCAGGGCGGGGAAGCGCCCGCCATAGTCCGGCTGGGTGAGCGTCACCCGCGTCTCCTGCGCCTGGGCATCGATGACGGCCCACTGCTTCAGCTCCACCGGGTTGTCGGTGAAGACGAGGATGAGGCGTCCCTCCGCCGCGCGGCCGGTGCGGACGAGGGTGATGCGGAAGACGCCGCCGCCGCGCTCCACCCGGGTGACGGTGACATCGCCCGAGAGCCGCACCTCGTCGCGCAGCAGGATGCCGAGCGGCGTGGCGGAAAGCGGGAGGGTCGTCGCCTGCTTGAGCTGGCGGTCGAAGTAGAAGAACTGGCCGTAGCTGGCGACGAGCAGCAGCGGCTCGGGGGGATCGTATTCGAAGCGCATGCGGCCGGGGCGCTGGATCCAGGCGGTGCCCTCGGCGGCGGCGCCGTTCTGGGCGATCTGCAGGAAGCGCGCCTTGATCGTCCGCAGCGCGCCGAGCCAGGCCTCGGCGCGGGCGATGTCGGCGCGGTCGCGGTCGTTGAGGCCGGGGGACTGCGCCCAGGCCGGGGTGGCGAGAGCGAGCGGCAGGGCGAGCAGGGTGCGGCGGTCCATCGCTCCAGCATGTGGACCGGCGGGGCAGCGAGGAAAAGCCCCACCGGACCGTGAAGGGCCGTATCGATAGCGTGATGTCTCCGCCGGGCGCGCTCGGGTCACGATGCAGGGGTCATGGCGTTGCAGCCCCTATGATCTTCGACACCCTCCATGCCCCGGCCCGCCTGCGCCTGGCCCGGCCCCGGCTCGCCCTGCTGCTGGCCGGGGAGGCCGCAGACATGCCTGCCTGGCTGCAGCGGCTGGAGGCGCAGCGCCTCGCGCATGGGCTGCGGCCGGCCGAGGGCGGCCTCGGCGTGCTGCTGTTGCCGCGGGACCGGCCGGTGCCGGCCGCGGCGCTGCCGGGCGACCTGCCCTTCGCGCTCCGCATGGCGGCGCCTGGCGAGGCCTGGCGGGCCGGC
>CADCTD010000180.1 GCA_902805545.1 uncultured Craurococcus sp.
GCCATGCCCGAGAAGGGCATCCTCGTCAGCACCCCGCCGGGCGCCGAGGCACCGCCGGCCGCCTTGCCGGACGAGGAGCCATCCGACCCGGCCGGCCTCGCTGCGGCCTTTGCCACCCGGCTTGCCGCTGCTGCAAGGCCGGCGCCTGGCACGCCAGCTCCGGCGAGCCCCACCTCACCCCGCCCGGAGCCCGTGGCGGCGCAGCCGGCCCTGGCCGAGCCCGGCTCGCAAGCCCCGGCCCCCACCTCGCCACCCGCCGTGCCGGCGACGCCGGCTCCTGTTCTCCCGCCGCCCCAGGCTGCATCGCCCGGCGAGCCGCAGCCGCCGCCCATGCGCGACCGGCCGATGGCCGTCGCCGCCGCCCTCGGCCAGGCCATGGCCGCGGAGCAGGGGGCGAACGTCGCCGCCACGTCGGCGCCGCCGCCGCCGCCCATGCAGGAGCGGAATGCCGCGGCGCCGGTCCTCGCGCCGCCCGCCCCGCACCGGCCCGTCGAGCGTGCCGGGTCATCGCCCGAACCGCCCCAGCCGGTTCCGTCCGGGCCGGTGCTGTCCGGGCCGGTGCCGGCGCCCCTGGCACCCGCCGCAGCCGACAGCGCCGCCCCGGTCGCCACGGCCGCCGCACCTCCGCCGCCGGCCCGCCAGGTGGCGCAGGTGACGATCGCCCTCGCCATGGGGCAGGGCCGGGCTCCGCGCCTCACCGTGGCGCTGGAGCCGGAGGCCCTCGGCCGGGTCGAGATCCGCATCGAGCGCGGCGCGGAGGGCGAGGCGGCCTCGGTCCAGATCCTTGCAGAGCGGCCGGAGACCCTCGCCCTGCTGCAGCGCGATGCGCGGGAGCTCGACCGCACCCTGGCCCAGGCCGGCGTCGTGCTCTCCAGCGGCGGGATGCAATTCGGCCTGTCGGGCGGCCAGGGCGGCCAGCCGCAGGAGCAGCGCCCGCAGCAGCAGGGCGGTGGCGGGAAGGGCGGCGATCAGGCCGGGCGGGCGCCGCTCGCCGCGGCCGGTCCGGTCCAGGCCACGCTCAACACCCTATCCCTTCTCGATATCGCAGTCTGACGGAGCAGAACCGATGAGTGGCAGCATCCAGGGCACCACGGGCGCGGGCGGCAGCACCGGCGCCGCCGCGACCAGGGGCGCGACCGGCCTCGCCGGCGACTTCAACACCTTCCTCACCCTGCTGACCACGCAGCTGCAGAACCAGGACCCGACCAAGGCGATGGACACCAACGAGATGACGAACCAGCTCGTCTCCTTCGCCGGCGTCGAGCAGCAGATCGCCATGAACACCAACCTCACCAAGCTGATCGGCCTGCAGCAGGGCGCTCAGCTCACCGCCGCGGCGCCGCTGATCGGCGAGCGGGTGGAGGTGGAGAGCAACCGGCTCAGCCTGCAGAACGGCAGCGCCACGCTCCGCCTGCCGGCAGCCGGCACGGTGCAGCAGGCGGTGGTCCGCGTCCTCGATTCCGGCGGCCGCATCCTGCGGCAGGACACGGTGAAGCTCGGCAGCACGGGCCAGGACTGGCAATGGGACGGCAGGACCGCCACCGGCCAGCGCCTGCCGGACGGGGCCTATGGCTTCGCCGTTGCCGGGCTCGATGCGCAGGGCGGCGCGCAGACCGTCGCGGCCACGGTGATCGGCACGGCGACCGCGGCGAAGCGCCCCTCGGGCGGCGACCTCCAGCTCCAGCTCGGCGCGCTCTCGGTGGGCTTCGATGCCATGCGCGGCATCGCCGGCCGGTAGCCGGTCAGCGAGCCGGCGGCTGGGCCGCGGCCGGCTCGGGCGAGGTCGTCGGCGGCGCGCTCAGCGTATTGGCGACGACGGTGCGCACGCCGGGCGCCGCCTCCTCCGCCGCGGCATAGGCGATGTCGCCCCAGAGCCCGCGCAGGCGTCCGTTCGGCACCTCGTTGATCTGCACGACGCGGCCGAGCTCCTCGCCATCGCGCCGGCTGACGATCCACTGGATCTCGACCCGCTGCTGCGCCGGGGAGGCGGCCGGAGCGATGACCACATCGCCCTCCACCGCATAGCCCGCGCCATCCGCCACGTCCTGCACGACGAAGCCCTCATTGCCGAGGAACTCCCGCATCCGCCTGGCAAGCGCCTCGTTGCCGTCGCCCGTCGCGCCCTTCACGCCCGCGAGGCGGATGCGCGGCGGCCCGCCGGCGATGGATTGCGGGTCGGTCGACTTCCGCGCCGCCTCCACCTGCAGCAGCAGGCGGCCGAGATTGGGCGCCGCCTGGGCGGCGACATCGGTGAAGAGCTCCGGCGTCGGCTCGGCCCAGCGGGCGAGCGGCACGGGGTTGCCCTGGCTCGCCGCCTGCACCTTGCCGTCCCCATCGACGAGGCGGAAGCGCGGCAGCACCGCCTGGCCCTGGCGCTCGGCGGCGATGTCGACGCGCCAGTCGAGCGGCAGCGGCGCCGGCGTGGCGACGGCCGGGATGTCCTCTGCCTGCAGCGCCTCGGCCATCTTCCCGGCGAAGCTGCGCGCCCCCTCGTCGTTCAGCAGCGCCTCGGTCGGCGGCGGCACGGCGAGGCGGATGGCGAGCGGCACGGCCAGCCGCCGCGCCTCCGCGCCAGGCCGGCCGCGGAAAGGCTGAGGCAGGTCGCCACAGGCGCCGAGCAGCAGGGGCAGGATGAGCAGCAGCCTAGAGACGTGCACAGGCAACCATGATGGTGGGAAGCGTGAGGAGGAGGAGCTGGACCATGTAGGGCATGGCTCAGACCGCGATGCTGATGGCGGAGAGCTGGTGCCCGATCGGCCCGCCCCCTGCCAGGGTGCGCCGGCGATGGCTGAAGAATCTCTGTTCGTTGGACAGCGTGTCGGTGCCGGCCGTCTCCACCGCCGTGACGCCCGCGGATGTCAGCCGGGCGGCGCAGTAGCCGGCGAGGTCGAATTGCCAGCGCTCCTCCCGCCGTCCGGGGGCGAAGTGCCGCGCATCTTCCGGGACGCGCGCCAGCACGGCCTCGCGCAGGTCGGGCCCGACCTCGTAGCTCGCCTGGCCGATGCAGGGGCCGACCGCGGCGAGCATCCGCGCCCGGCTTGCGCCGAGCCCTTCCATGGCACGGATCGTCGCCTCGATCACCCCATCCACCGCCCCGCGCCAGCCGGCATGGGCGGCGCCGATGACGCCCGCCTCCGGCTCGGCGAAGAGCACCGGCGCGCAATCCGCGGTAACGATGCCGAGCAGCACGCCTGGCCGCCGCGTCACCACGGCATCGGCGCGCGGCCCCTCGCCCTCGCGCCAGCCCTGCTCGCCGACCTCGGCGACGGCGATGCCATGCACCTGCGTCAATCCGTGCAGCGCGCTGGCCGGCAGGCCGAGCGCATCGGCGGCGCGGCGGCGGTTCTCCCGCACCCTCTCGCGGTCGTCCTGGCCGGAGAGCGAGCAGTTGAGCGCCGCCCAGGGCCCCTCCGACACCCCGCCCAGGCGGGTGAAGAAGCCATGCCGCAGGCCGGCGACCGCGGCGAGCGCGGGGATGGTGAGGAATTCGGCGGAACTCATGCTGGCTCGAAGCCCGGAGGATTGGCGAGCCCCGGATGACACAGGCAAAGCGCCTTGAACAGCCGTCCCATCCCCTCCGGCGCCACCAGCCGCTCGGCGCCCGAGAGGATCAGCCCGGCGGAGCGGGGGTTGGAGCGGGCGAGGATGGCGGCCCGGCTCATCAACCCGAGCCGCTGGAGGAAGAGCCCCATCGGCAGCGGGCCATGCACGGCGCTTCCGGCCTGCCGCGCCGCCGCGGCGAGGGCAGGGAAGGGGACATGGGCGGTGATGTCGACGCTGCCAGGCTCGGCCAGCGGATCGGCCCGGCCATGGGCGGCCATGGCCTGGAGGCTGTCGCCGAAACCTGGCCCGGCCGGGCCGTAGTCGATGACGAGCGCCGCCCCGCCCTGCCGGCACAGCCGCTCGCCAAGCTGGCGGGCGACGGCGAGGCCGGGCTCGGAAACCTCATGGACGGCGCCCTCCGGCGCTGCCTCGGGCAGGAGAGGGGCTGCCTCGGCGGGCTGCTCGACGAAGCCGCCTGCGGCGACGAAACGCTCCTGCCAGGCCTCCCCCCGCCGGACGAACTGGCGGATCGGCAGCGCGTCGAAGAACTCGTTGGCGATGACGATGGCAGGGCCGGGCGGCACCGCTTCTGCCCGCTCATGCCAGGTCGCCCCCGGCAGCCGCGCCGCCTGGGCCGCCTGCAGCGCCGGCGAGGTCTCGACGAGATGGACCTCCGCCGCCGCGCGGAAGGCCGGCACCATCTCCGCCACAGCCCGCAGCGCATCCGCCATCAGCGTCCCGCGCCCGGGGCCGAGCTCCACCAGCCGCAGCGGCGCCGGCGCGCCCATCATCTGCCAGGTGACGGCCGCCCAGAGGCCGAGGCATTCGCCGAAGGCCTGCGAGATCTCGGGCGCCGTGGTGAAGTCACCGCCGCGGCCGAAGGGGTCGCGCCCGGCGTAATAGGCCGAGGCGGCCCGCGCCATGAACCGGTCGAGGCGTTCCGGCGCGCTCAGGCCACCGCCTCCTGCCGCGGCTTCGCCCGCAGCATCAGCCACGCGCCGGCCAGGATCATCGGCACCGACAGCAGCTGCCCCATCGTCGCGCCGGCGAAGAGGAAGCCGAGGAAGGCATCCGGCTGGCGGAAGAACTCGCCGATGAAGCGCGCCACGCCATAGCCGGCGAGGAAGGCGCCGGCGACGAAGCCCCGCCGCGCCCGGATCGCCGGGTTGTGGACCAGCACCTGCAGCAGGATGAAGAGCAGCACGCCCTCCATTCCCGCCTGGTAGAGCTGGCTCGGGTGCCGCGGCTCCGGCCCGCCGGTCGGGAAGACCATGGCCCATGGCACGTCGCTCACCCGCCCCCAGAGCTCGCTGTTGATGAAATTGGCCAGCCGGCCGAGGCAGAGGCCGATCGGCACCACCGCCGTCACCCGGTCGCCGAAGGCCAGCGCATCGAGCTTCTCCTGCCGGCAGAACAGGAAGATCGCCACGATCACCCCGAGCGCCCCGCCATGGAAGCTCATCCCCCCTTCCCAGACCTTGAGGATGTCGAGCGGGTTCGAGAGGTAGTGGCCGGGGCGGTAGAACAGCACATAGCCGAGCCGCCCGCCGATGATGATGCCGAGCGTCGTCCAGGTGACGAAGTCGTCGATCTGCTGCCGCGTCGCCACCTCGGGCCGGAGCGCCACCAGCCGCCGCGCCAGCCACCAGCCGCCGAGGATGCCGGCAATGTAGGCCAGCGCATACCAGCGGATGGCGAGCGGCCCGATCTGGACCAGCACCGGGTCTATGATCGGAAAGGGGATGGCGAGGAGCATCAGCGGTACGGATCCGGCTGGGTGAGGAAATCCTGCACGGTGCGGCGAACCCCCTCCTCCAGCGATGTCATCTGCGCGTTGAAGCCTGCCGCGCGCAGCCGGTCCAGCGGCGCCTCGGTGAAATACTGGTACTTGCCGCGCAAATCCTCGGGCATGTCGATGTAGCGGATATCCGCCTCGCGCCCGAGCGCCGCGTACATGGCCTCCACCAGCGCCCGGAAGCTCCGCGCCCGGCCGGAGCCGAGGTTGAAGAGGCCCGAGGCCTGCGGGTTGTCCAGCAGCCAGAGCATCACCGCGACGCAGTCGTCGACATGGACGAAGTCGCGCTGCTGCTCGCCATCGGCGATGCCCGCGCGGTCGGAGCGGAAGAGCGTCGCCGCCTCGCCCCGCATCACTTGTTCGACCTTGTGGAAGAGCACGCTCGCCATCCGTCCCTTATGCGCCTCGTTCGGCCCGTAGGCGTTGAAGAAGCGCAGCCCCGCCCATTGCGGCGGCGCCGGCCGGCCGCGGCGCAGCAGGTCGGCCACGCGCCGGTCGAAGGCGAGCTTCGACCAGCCATAGAGGTTGAGCGGGCGGAGCCGCGCCAGGGCCTCGGGCGAGGCATCGTCCTCGAAGCCGAGCGAGCCGTCGCCATAGGTCGCCGCCGAAGACGCGTAGATGAAGGGGATGCCCCGCATGGCGCAGACCTCCCAGAGCCGGAGGGAGAGGGTGAGGTTGGTCGCCGCCACCAGGTCGCCATCCGTCGCGGTCGTGGCGCTGATCGCGCCGAGATGCAGCACCGCCGCGAGCGGCGGCGCCGAGGCCAGGAACCGTTCCATCTCCTCCGGCGGCAGGATTCCGGCGATTGGATGCTTCGCCAGGTTGCGCCATTTCCCGCCCCCGCGCAGCCGGTCGGCCACCATCACCTCCGCCCCGCGGTCACAGAGCGCGGCGACGAGGTTGGAGCCGATGAAACCTGCCCCGCCGGTGACGAGATACATCTCCGCGATCCCCAAAGCCGGCCCGCCGAATGGTGGCACCGGGCGGCGGGGGGTATAGGCCGCGGCGACGCAGGCTGTGAAGGGGAACGGGTCCATGGACGATACGGGTAGCGGTGGCCGCAAGCGCGGCGGCTTGTTCGACGATCTCGCCGGGGTGGCGGGCGGCGCCTTCTCGGCGCTGGCCGGGGCGCGGACCGAGGTGGAGGCCGCGGTGCGCAGCCAGGTGGACCAGATGGTCCAGCGGTTGGAACTGGTGAAGCGGGAGGAGCTGGACGCGGCGATGGAGCTCGCCCGCCGCGCCCGCGAGGCGCAGGAGACGCTCGAGGCGCGCGTCGCCGCGCTGGAGGCTCGGCTGGGCGGGGGCGCCGGGGCCCCTGCCTCGACCGAGGCGACATCCAGTGAGACATTGCCCAATACCGAGACCCCGCCCAGCGCCCCGGGCGAGCCGCCGCCGATCAGCGGCACGATGAAGAACCCGCCGCCCATCGGCGGCGGCTGAGGGCGTTTCGAGCTGGTCTCGCAACGCTCGCGCAACCGTCGGGCTTGCAGGCGCGTTTGCCCCCTGGGTATCCTAGCCCTGGTGGTCCCGCTCAGCCGATTCACCCAAGATGTCGGGTGAGCGGGGATGCCGCAGACCAGTGAGGAGGTGCGCGATGTCAGGCTTGCTGGCCCTCGAGCGCGAGCATGCGACCAACCCCCTCGATGTCCTCGAACAGATCGTCGCCGCTAACGAATGGGCCTTCGAGCGCCGTTCGGATGGCGAGATGGCGGCCGAGGCACCGGGAAAGTGGTGCGATTACGGCCTCTACTTCTCCTGGTCGGCGGAGATCAGCGCCATGGGCTTCTCCTGCGCCTTCGACATGAAGGTGCCGCCCGAGGCCCGCGGCAAGCTCTTCGAGCTGCTGGCCCTGGCCAATGAGAAGCTCTGGATCGGGCATTTCGGCATCGAATCCGAGGAGGGGGTGCCGGTCTTCCGCCATTCCGTCCTGCTGCGCGGCGCCCCGGGGGCGAGCGCGGAGAGCCTGGAGGACATGGTCGACATCGCGCTCACCGAGTGCGAGCGCTTCTTCCCGGCCTTCCAATTCGTCCTCTGGGGCGGCAAGAGCCCGGCCGAGGCGCTCCAGGCCGCCATGCTGGACTGCGTCGGCGAGGCCTGACAGCTTCTCTCCCCTCGGATTCGCCTGGGGAGGACTGTCGATGAGCGCCGAAGCGCTGCCCCCGCTGCTGCTGGTCGGCTGCGGGAGGATGGGTGGAGCCATGCTGGCCGGTTGGCTGGAGAATGGCCTCACCGATGCCGTGGTGGTGGAGCCGCATGCCCAGGCCGCTGCGCCCTTCGCCGGCCGGGTGACCGTCGTGGGCAGCCCGGCCGCCATCCCGGCCGGCTTCCGCCCCGGCGCCGTGGTGCTCGCCATCAAGCCGCAGGAGGCGCCTGCCACCTTGCCGGCCTTCGCCCCGCTGGCCGGGCCGGGGACGCTCTTCATTTCCATCATGGCCGGGCGCAGCACCGGCGGCATGCGGGCCCTGCTCGGCGAGGCGGCGCGGATCGTCCGCGCGATGCCGAACACCCCCGCCGCCGTCCGCCAGGGCTTCACCGTCGCCTTCCCCGGTCCCGGGGTCGAGTCGGCGCAGCGCGCGCTGGCGGACCGGCTGCTCTCTGCCATCGGCGAAACAGCCTGGGTCGAGGAGGAGGGGCTGATCGACCCCGTCACCGCCGTCTCCGGCGGCGGCCCGGCCTATGTCTTCCTCCTCGCCGAACTGATGGAGGCGGCCGCCATCGAGCAGGGCCTGCCGCCTGAGTTGGCCCGGCGGATGGCCCGCGCCACGGTCGCCGGCTCCGGCGCCCTGCTGGCGGCGAGCGCGGAGGACAGCGCCCAGCTCCGCCGCAACGTCACCAGCCCCAAGGGCACCACCGAGCGGGCGCTCGCCGTGCTGATGGCGAGCGAGGCCTGGCCGGCGCTGATGTCCCGCGCCATCGCCGCCGCCACCGAGCGTTCACGCGAACTGGCGGGCTGACCCCTATCCTTCCGCCGCCGGCACCCCCACACTCAGCGCCATGAGCGAGATGCAGGATATCGAGGCGCGGCTGGTCGCCGGCCTCTGGCAGGTGGTTGCCGTGCATGGCTGGGCGGGGCTGTCGATGCGGCGGGTCGCCGCCGCCTCGGGCGTCGCCCCGGCCGAGATCAGGCGGCGCTGCCCGACGCCGCACCATCTGCTGATGCTGCATGGCCGCCTGGTCGACCAGGCGGTGCTGGAGGGGGTGGTGCCCGATGCGCCCGACGACAACACCCCGCGCGACCGGGTCTTCGATGTCATCATGCGGCGGATCGACGCCCTGCAGCCGCACCGCGCCGGCATCCTCCGCCTTCTCGAGGACCTGAGGACCGACCCGCTGCTGGCGCTCGCGCTGCTCTCCGCCCTGCCGGGCTCCATGGCCTGGATGCTGGAGGCGGCGGGGCTCGGCTCGGGCGGGATCGCCGGCCTCGCCCGGGCCAAGGGCCTGACCGCGGTCTGGCTGGCGACCCTCCGTGCCTGGGCAAGGGACGACACGGCCGATCTCGGCGCGACCATGGCGGCACTCGATCGCGCTCTCGACCGTGCCGAACAGGTCGCCCGCGCGTTGCGGCTGCAGCCGGGTGACACAACCGGCGCCCCGGATGCCCCGATGCTTTGACCGGCCATGAGCCGGGCCTTAGGCTCCGGGATCACGAAACAGAGCGGAGGATACCATGCCAGATCCGATGGGCTTCAAGCCGGACACTGACATCATGCGCATGCTGGCGGAGTTCCGCGTGCCCGGCATGCCAGACATGGAGGCGCTGGCCGCCGCGCAGCGCCGCAACCTGGAGGCGCTCTCCGCCGCCAACCGCGTCGCGCTCGAGGGTGCGCAGGCGGTCGCCCGGCGACACATGGAGATCCTCCAGTCCGCCATGTCGGAAATGACCGATGCGGTGAAGTCGCTCTCCGCCCAGGAGAGCCCGCAAGCCAAGGCGGCCCGGCAGACCGAGTTGCTGAAGAGCGCCTATGAGAAGGCGGTCGGCAACATGCGGGAGGTCGCCGACCTCATCCAGAAGTCGAATACCGAGGCGCTCGCCCTGCTCAACACGCGCTTCACCGAAGCGATGGACGAGGTGAAGACGCTCGTCGCCAAGCAGGGCTAGGGCAAGCCCCCCGGTGGGTGCGGGCCCTCCGAAGGGGTGGCCTGCCCGCCGGATGGAGGGCGGCCCTAGACCCTGGTCGCCATGGCGATGGCCGGCGCCTGCCGCGCCGTCGCCAGCCGCCCGGCCGCGCCATAGGCGCCGGAGCCGCTGCGCGGCAGCGCCGCCCCGGCGATGGTCTCGATCACCCTGGACTGGATGGCGATGGCACGTTCCAGCAGCCGCCGGTTCTCCTCGCCGAGTTGCTGCAGCCGGGCGGTGAGGTTGGAGGCGGCGGCGCGCTGCTCCCCCTCCGCCCGCGCGCCGAGCTTCCGCGTCGTGGCGAAGGCGGCGGCGAAGGCATCCGCCGCCTGCATCTTGGCGGTGGCGAGGCCGGCCGCGCGGGGCAGATCGAGCGCCGCGAGCGCCTCGTTCTCGGCGCGCAGGGCCTCGGCCAGGCGCTGGCCGGCGACGAGCAGGGCATCCATCATCGGGTCTGGTCCTCCCTTCGGGCGCCGGCGGCCTGCCAGCGCAACATCTCCCTGAGCACCGCATCGCCGAGGCCGAGCCCATGGCCGGAACGGCTGGCGGCCTTCGCCATCTCGTCGACCAGCATGGGCTGCCACTGCGCCTCGGCCGCGCCGCCGCCGAAGCGGCTTTGGGGCAGGGTGGCGAAGATCGGCTGCAGCAGCTGGCCGAGCGCCTGGGCCTCGAAGGCCTGGGCGGCGCGGCGCAGCGCGGGCGGCGCGGAGACGGGCGTCATCAGCGCAACTCCATCTCGGCCTGCAGCGCGCCGGCGGCCTTCACCGATTGCAGGATGGCGATGAGGTCGCGCGGCCCGACGCCGAGCGCGTTCAGCCCGCGCACCAGCTCCTGCAGCGAGACGCCGCCGGAGAGCAGCCCGACGCGGCGCTGCGCCTGGTCGTCCACCTCGATATTCGTGCGCGGCACCACCACCGTCTCTCCCTGGGCGAAGGGGTTGGGCTGCGCCACCTGCGGCGTCTCGGTGATGCGGATGGTGAGGTTCCCCTGGGCGATGGCGACCGTCGAGACCCGCACATTCGCCCCCATGACGATGGTGCCGGATGCCTCCTCGATGACGACCTTCGCCACCTGGTCCGGCTCGACGCGGAGCTGCTCGATCTGGGCGAGGAAGCCGACCGGGTCCCGCCCGACCATCGCCACTGCCACGGTGCGCGGATCGGTGGCGACGGCCGAGGTGCTGCCGGTCGACTGGTTGATGGCGGCGGCGATGCGCCGTGCCGTCGTCATGTCCGGGTTGCGGAGGGAGAGGCGGATATTGGGCCGTCCGGCGAGGCTGTAGGGGATCTCCCGCTCGACGATCGCGCCGGAGGCGATGCGCGCGCTGGTCGGCACGCCGCGCTGGATGCTGGTGGCCGCGCCGCGGGCCGCGACCGCACCGGTGGCGACCGCACCCTGCGCCACCGCATAGACCTCGCCATCGGCGCCGAGGAGCGGCGTCACCACCAGCGTGCCGCCCTGGAGGTTGGTGGCGTCGCCGAGCGCCGAGACGGCGATGTCGATCCGGCTGCCGGGCCGGGCGAAGGCCGGCAGGTTCGCCGTCACCATCACCGCCGCGACGTTGCGGGTGTCGAGCCGCGTCTCGTTGTCGCGGGTGTTGACGCCGAGCCGCTCCAGCATGCCGACCAGGGACTGCCGGGTGAAGATCGCCGTCCGCAGCCGGTCGCCCGTGCCGGCGAGGCCGACGACGAGGCCGTAGCCGACGAGCTGGTTGTCCCGCACCCCCTCGACATCGGCGATGTCCTTGATGCGGACGGATTGCGCCGCGGCCGGCCCGGCCAGGAGACAGGCCCCGATGGAGGCTGCTGCCAGCACGGCAGCCCAGGCGATCTTCGCCCTTGCGAAAGCTTTCTTGGCCAAGCTGCACCTTGTCGGACACATCGCCCCCGGCGTCGCAACCGCCATGCCAGGCGCGGCGGGGGGGTAGGCCGGCAAGGCTTGCCGGGCAGGGGCCTGGCCTTGCCGGTCGATGGGCAGAAGGAGGTTCGGGATGCAGGGGATCGGCAGGCTGGGCGGCATCGGCGCCGCCACTCCGGCGCGCGGCAGGGCGCGTGCCGGGACGGACGGCTTCCGCATCGCGGCGGAGGAGGGCGGCGCGGCGCGAGAGGCGGCGGAAGCCGGCGGCATCGCCCCCGCGGGCCTTGGCCTCCTCGCCCTTCAGGAATACGGCTCGGGCGCCGAGCGGGATGCGGCGGCGCATCGCCGGGCCTCGGATATCCTGGCGGAACTGACGGCGCTGCAATGCGATATGCTGGGCGGGAGGCCTCCCGACGCCGCACGCTTGCGCCGCCTGGTGGAGTCGGGAGAGGCGGGGGCCGATCCTGCGTTGCGGGAGCTGGTCCAGGGTGTCGTTCTGCGCGCGCAGGTGGAATTGGTCCGCCGCAGCCCGGATGAACCTATGGCCTTTGCGTGAAAACCGCTGCCTGCCAGCATTTTGCGGTATCGCAACCCCTTGGCTTCCGACCGGGCCCGCCTGTATGGTCCGGCCGCGATCCGGGGCCGGGCGGCGTGCCTGGGCCTCCAAGCGGAATGGGGCCGTCCAGACAATGCTGATCACCCTCCCGCCCGATTACCGTCCGACGGACGACGAAGAGTTCATGAATCCCCGCCAGCAGGAGTATTTCCGCCAGAAGCTGCGGCGCTGGCGGCTCGACCTGTTGCGCGAGGCGGGGGACACCCTGGCGAGCCTTTCCGCTGGCGGCATCTCGGAGGCCGACCTGACCGACCGGGCGAGCGTCGAGACCGACCGCGCCCTCGAGCTCCGCACCCGCGACCGGGCGCGCAAGCTCATCTCCAAGATCGACCAGGCGCTGGAGCGGATCGAGAACGGCACCTACGGCTATTGCGAGGAGAGCGGGGAGCCGATCGGCCTCCGCCGCCTCGAGGCGCGGCCGATCGCCACCCTCTCGATCGAGGCGCAGGAGCGCCACGAGCGGATGGAGCGGGTCCACCGCGACGACTGAGGCTTCGGGCGCCGACCGGCGCCGATTGACAGCCCCCGCCTTGCCGGGGAGGCTTGGGCCTGGGAGGAACCCCATGCGCCCGATCACCCGGCGTCCCCTGCTGGCCGCGCTGCTCGCGACCCCAGCCATCGCCCGCGCGCAGCCGGCCTGGCCGCACCGCCCGGTGCGGGTGGTGGTGCCCTTTCCGCCCGGCGGCTCCAACGATGTCGTCGCCCGGCCGCTGGCGGAGCGGCTGCAGGCCCGGCTCGGCCAGCCCTTCGTCGTCGAGAATCGCGGCGGCGCGGGCGGGGCGATCGGCGCCGGGCAGGTCGCGCAGGCCCCGGCGGATGGCTACACGCTGATGGTCACCTCCTCCTCCTTCGCGACCACGGCGATCCTGCAGAAACCGGGCTGGGACGCCGAGGCGAGCTTCGACGCGGTGGCGCTGCTGGCGCGCGCGCCCTTCTTCATCATGGTCAACCCGACCTTCCCGGCGCGCAGCGTCGCCGAGCTGGTGGCGCTGGCGAAGGCGAGGCCCGGCGGCATCGACTACGCCAGCTCCGGCGCGGGCGGGATCAACCACTTCATCTCCGAGTATTTCTGCCAGCGGGCGGGGATCCGCATGAACCACGTCCCCTATCGCGGCACGGCGCCGGCGGTGACGGATCTCGTGGCGGGGACCATCCCTGTGATGATCACGACCGTCGCCAGCGCCAATGCCGCCATCCGCGACGGGCGCGTGCGCGTCATCGCGGCGACCGCGCCCATGAGCGGAAGCGGGGGCGGCGGGCTGCCGCCGGAGGTGCCGCCGGTGCCCTTGGTGACGGAGGCGGGCATCGACTACGAGGCCGCCATCTGGTGGGGCCTGCTCGCCCCGCATGGCCTGCCGGCCGGGACGCGCGGCGCCATCCATGCCGCAGTGGGCGGCGCGCTTGGCGATGCCGCCCTGGCCCGCGTCTATGCCGCCGAAGGCGCGACGCCCTCCCCGGTCGGGCCGGAGGCGTTTCCCGCCATCCTGAAGGCCGATCTCGCGCGCTGGCGCGAGGTGGCGCGCATCGCGGATATCCGCGCCGAATGACCCCGCATCGCCGCGAGTTCGACCCGGCCGCGACCGGTGCGCTGCACGGGGTCCGGGTGCTCGACCTGTCGCGCCTGGTCGCCGGCAACATGCTGACCAAGGTGCTGGCCGACCATGGCGCCGAGGTGATCAAGCTCGAGCCGCCCGAGGGCGACACGCTGCGCGCCTGGCGCATCCGCGGCATCTCCACCACCTGGAAGACGCTGAGCCGCAACAAGCTCTCGGTCTGCCTTGCCTTGCGCGACCCGCGTGCGGTGGAGGTGGTGAAGCGCCTTGCGCGCGACGCGGCGATGCTGGTGGAAAGCTTCCGCCCCGGCGTGCTGGAGGCGATGGGCCTGGCGCCGGAGGTGTTGCTCGCGGTCAACCCGCGGCTCGTCATCGTGCGCATCAGCGGCTGGGGGCAGGATGGGCCCTACCGGCACAAGCCGGGCTTCGGCACGCTGGTCGAGGGCTATGCCGGCTTCGCCGCGGTCAACGGCTTCGCCGACCGCGAGCCGGTGCTGCCGCCGATGTACATGGCCGATGGCTATGCCGGGCTCTATGGCGCGGCGACCGCGATGATCGCGCTGCGCCACGCGGAGGCGACGGGGCAGGGGCAGGTGATCGACCAGACGCTCTTCGATCCCATCCATGTGATGATGGAGCCGCAGCATGCGAACTGGCAGATCACGCAGGAGCTGAAGCCGCGCACCGGCAGCCGCAGCACCAATGCGGTGCCGCGCAACGCCTATCGCACCAGGGATGGCGGCTGGGTCTGCCTCTCCGCCTCGACCCAGGGAATGACGGAGAAGCTGCTGCGCAGCATCGGCCGGCCGGAGCTGATCGAGGATCCGCGCTTCCGCACCAATGCCGACCGGGTGAGGCATGGCGAGGCGCTCGATGCCATCATCGCGGCCTATATCGCCGAGCGGAGCCTGGCCGAGGCGCTGGCGCATTTCGACGCGGCGGGCGTCACCATCGGGCCGGTCATGGATGCGGCGATGCTGGCGGAGGACGCTTACGTGATCGAGCGCGAGGCGGTGATCGCCGTCCCCGACGAGGAGATGCCGGAGGGTTGGCTGCCGATGCATGGCCTGGTGCCGCGGCTCTCCGCGACGCCCGGCATCCTGGCGCGTCCGGCTCCCAGGCTCGGCGAACACAACGAGGCGGTGCTCGGGCCGCTCCTCGGCGCGGCGGAGCTTGCGCGGCTGCGGGACGAGGGCGTGCTGCGGGAGGGGTAGGACCCGCCCCCGGAACCATCCTCCCGTCCGGCTGTTGTGCCGGCGAAGCGGGAGGCCCTGGCGATGCGGCTCGGCGACGAGAGGGAAAGCGGCAACATCGAGGACCGGCGCGGCAGCGGCGGCGGCAGGTTTCCGGTCGGCGTCGCGGGCGGCGGGCTCGGCACCATCGCGCTCGTGCTGGTGGCGCTGTTCTTCGGCGTCGATCCTTCGCTGATCCTGTCCGGCGGCGGGCAGCCGGACGCGCCGGTCGCGCGGCAGGAGGGCGGCAGGCCGCCGGATGCGGCGGATGACGGGCAGCGGCGCTTCGTCGCGCAGGTGCTGGCGACGACCGAGGATGTCTGGTCGGAGGCGTTCCGGCGCGGCGGCAACACCTACCAGCCGCCCAACCTGGTGCTGTTCAGCGGGACGACGCAGAGCGGCTGCGGCACGGCGCAGACTGCGACGGGGCCCTTCTACTGCCCGCTCGATCAGAAGGTGTATCTCGACACCGCCTTCTTCCGCGAGATGGAGCGGCGGCTCGGCGCGCCGGGGGATTTCGCCCGCGCCTATGTCATCGCGCATGAGGTCGGCCACCATGTCCAGCACCAGATCGGCGTGCTGCGCCGCGTCGAGGCCGAGCGGCGCGGAATGGGCGAGGCGGAGTCCAACGCGCTGCAGGTGCGGGTCGAGCTGCAGGCGGATTGCTTCGCCGGCGTCTGGGCCAACCGCACGCAGCAGTCCCGCAGGGTGCTGGAACAGGGCGATATCGAGGAAGGGATGAACGCCGCTGCCGCCGTCGGCGATGACCGGCTGCAGCGGAGCTCGCGCGGCGTGGTGGTGCCGGAGAGCTTCACCCATGGCAGCTCGGCCCAGCGGGTGCAGTGGTTCCGCCGCGGGCTGGAGGCGGGTGATCCGCGGGCCTGCGACACGTTTGCGGGACAGCCCTGATCCGCAGCGCTTGGGGCGGCGGGCGCAACGAACGCATCGGCCCGATGTCCGTTAGTGGACCAATGGCACGCTGCAAGCGGGCCATGGCCACAACACGGGAACACAAAAATGCGCAAGACGAGCTTCCGCCTGGCGCTGCTGGGCAGCCTTGCCGCCATGCCGGCCCTCGCCCAGACCGCGAATCAGGCAACTCCCGACCGCGGCGGCGCCACTGCACCGGGCGCGCGCCCTGAGAGCACGCCGCCTGCGGCCATTACGCCGCCTGCGGCCATCACGCCGCCGGCGGCTACCATGGACAGCGGCGCCCGCACCGCTCCCGACCGCAGCGGCGCCAATGCGCCGAGCGCGCGCACTGAGAGCACGCCGCCTGCGGTCACCATGGACAGCGGCACCCGCACCGCGACCGACGCGGCTGCCGGTGCCAACAGCTTCACCGAAGGCCAGGCGCGTAGCCGCATCGAGGCTGCGGGCTTCAGCGGCGTGGACGACCTCAAGAAGGACGACCAGGGCATCTGGCGCGGCAGGGCGACGCGGAACGGCCAGCAGGTCTCCGTCTCGCTCGACTACCAGGGCAATGTGACGACGCGCTGAACCTTTCGAACAGCACAGGAGATCTCATCATGGCGACACGCACCATTGCGCGTCTTTTCGACAACTATTCCGACGCGGCCGCGGCCGTGCGCGACCTCGAGGCCGCCGGCTTCCAGCATGACGACATCAGCCTCGTCGCGCGCGGTGCCGAGGGCGGCTCGACCACGACGCCGACCACCAGCACCACCGATGTCGCCGACAACGGCCCGGGCCATACCGGCGCGGGGACCGGCGCGGGCACGGGTGCGACGCTCGGCACGCTGGTCGGCGGCGGCGCGGGCCTGCTCGCTGGCATCGGCGCGCTGGCGATCCCGGGCCTCGGCCCGATCGTCGCAGCAGGCTGGCTGGTCGCGGCGCTGACCGGTGCCGGCGTGGGTGCTGCGGCGGGCGGTCTGCTCGGTGCGCTGACCCAGGCGGGGCTCGGCGAGGAGCATGCGGCGGCTTATGCCGAGGGCGTCCGGCGCGGCAGCAACCTCGTCACCGTGCGGGCCGATGAGACCCGCGCGCATGAGATCGATGGCATCCTCGCCCGGCACAATGCGCAGGAGCTCGACGTTTCCAGCGGCCGCTGGGACGAGAGCGGCTGGGTGCGGAACGACGGAGAGCCGCGCGCGGCGACGACGCCTGGCATGGGCAATCTGGGGGGTGGCCTCGGCGCTGCGACTGGCATCGGCACCACCGCCGCGGCGGGCCAGATGGGCACGCGCACCGGCACCGGGACGCGCACGGATGCGGCGCTCGGCAGCAGCGACGGCATGCCGGGCAACCCGCCGGGCACGCAGGCCTCGCGCGGCCTCGACGATGCCGCCGGCACCAATGTCAGCGGCGCGCGGCCGGGCAATGAGGCCGGGCGGTCGACGGGCATGGGCAGCAGCCAGCCGGACGGCACGCCAGGCAACCCGCCGGGTACGCAGGCCTCGCGTGGTTTCGACAAGGTAGCGGGCACCAATGTGAGCGGTGCCCATCCCGAGAACGAGACCAACCCGAACCGGAATCCCGATCCGGCGATCTGAGGCAGACCCCGAACGGGTGGAAACACCCGGGAGGGATGCTGCGCTCGCCAGGCACAACGGAGGCCATCTTCCGTGAGCCCGGCCGGGCGAGAGATGGATCAGGAAGGCTGGGCCCGTCGCGCGATGACCGCGACGGGCCCGCCGCCGTCCGGGCCCTGGTGCTCGGCGCCGCCGCTGACGAAGATGTCGGTGCGGCCAACGGCCCCGGCGATGACGCCGCCGACCAGCGCCCGCGCATGGCGGGTGGCATTGATGTCGCTGTCGTCCCACATGATATGACGCCGTCCGCGGATGCGTCCGTTGGATGACGGCTCCGCCTTCGCCAGCACCGCGACCAGGCGATCGGCGTCCGCGGCAGCGAGCTGGCCGTCCTCCGTCGGCAGGCCCGCGAGGCGGAGGGCGCGATGCACGGCGGGCAGGTCGATCGCGTCCTGCATGACCGCATGGGCGATCGCAAGGTCACCGGACCAGGCGTTGCTGTTGCCGAGCACGACGATCTCGCAGCGCTCCAGCTCGACGCCGGCGGAGGCGCTGGCGACGCTGGAGTATTTTTGCCAGTTCCGGCCGATATCCTCGGGGGCGATGCCGTCGATCTCGCCGAGGGCGAGTGCTGCGCCAAGGGCGGAGGCGCCGCGGGAGAGGCCCATCGAGGCATAGGTGTCCTCCGTCGCCACGGGGGCGCGGGCGGCGGCGATGCGCTCCGTCGTCAGCAGCGGGCATTTCACCTGGACGTAGCGCGGCTCGGTAATCCCGGCCTCCGCCATGGCCTGGCGCAGGGCGGCGGCGACGGCTTCGGCCTGGGCGACGCGGCCGATCTCCTCCGGCGCGAAGTCGCGGGTGAAGCCGGTGCCGATGGCGAGCGCGCCCTGCGGGTTGGCGACGTCGCCCTCCTCGACGGCGAGGACGAGGACATGCGGGGAGAGGCCGCCCTCGGTGCCGCCGGACATCACCAGGGCGACGCGGGCGGCGGCCTCGGCGCCGAGATGGCCCGCCAGCATCAGCGTCAGGGATTGTACCGCATAGGCGCGGGTGAAGTCGTTGACGCAGCCATTGCCCTCAGTCTTGCCAAGGATCGCCACGATGCCGGCCGGGTCGAGCCGGCCGTCGGCGATCAGGGCCTCGATCGCCGCGGTGTCGCCCGGGTGGCGCGTGGGGAGGCGGTGGAGGGCGGCGCGACGAGGCTTCGGCATAGGAAGGGGCTTCCGGAAGGTCGGTTCGGTGGCACCATAGCGGGGAGCAGGAGGTCCTCGCATGGTCAGCACCATCAGCCTCGATGAACGTGGCTATCGCTTCATTCCCGCGGTCTTCCAGTATTCGGGCGGCGTCGCGGCGCTGCCCGGGTGGCGGCTGGAGCGGGTTCGCTTCGCCGAGCCGGTCCCGCTGCTGGCCGGGTTCGGGCGGATTGCGGATTTCCTGCAGGCGGCGGGGCTGCCGTTGACGGCCTTCTGCGCCTGCGAGCTTCGGTCGCCGGCGCCCTTCACCGAGGTGGGGTTCCGCCGCTTCAACGAGGGCTATGCCGGCGTGCTCGGCGAATGGGGCGTGCTGGTCGAGGGGCGGAACCCGGTGGCGCGGAGCAATGTCTGCCCGGAGATCGCACCGCCCGCCGAGCCTGGCTTCCATGCCTTCACCTATGCGCTGCGGGATGCGGCGGCAGGGCCGAGCTTCGTTGTCGCGGGGAGCGGGGAGAGCATGGAGGGCAAGGCGACCTATGCGGAGAGCACGGTCGCCTATCGGGACCTGTCGCCGGCGGGGATCCGGACCAAGGCGGAGTATGTGCTGGGCGAGATGGAGCGGCGGATGGCGGCGCTCGACGCCACCTGGCAGGTCACGACCGGCATGCAGGTCTACACGGTGCACGACATCCACCCCTTCCTCGGCGACGAGCTGGTGCGGCGCGGGGCCGCGCGCCATGGCGTGACCTGGCAGCATTGCCGGCCGCCGGTGGTCGACCTGGAATACGAGATGGATTGCCGCGGGCTGCCGCTCGAGCGTGTGCTGACCATTTGATCCGGGCCGCTCCTCCCGCCGGCGCCACTTGGCGTCGCCTCGAGATCATCAAGCTGGAGATGGCTGACACCCTGCAGGGCGCCCGGGCGGCCGGTCGCGCCTGACATGCTCTCCGTCAGGCCGCTGACCTCGGTTCCATTCCGGCGGCGCATGAGGGCCGCTGGAATGGAACCCGCATGCGAGCCTTTGAGTTCGGGTCAGCCGGCACCTTCAGCGGGCGCCGCCATGCATCCCCTGCTGAGGGACCGCCCGATGCCGCGAGGCTGGATGCGCGGCTGGCAAGAAGGCGCACCATGTTCTTCGACACCTGGTTTGGTCTGCTGCGGGTCGTCGTCGTTGGCACGCTTGCCTATGCAAGCCTCGTTCTGCTGCTGCGCGTCTCCGGCAAGCGCACCCTCTCCAAGCTCAATGCTTTCGACCTGATCGTCACCGTCGCGCTCGGTTCGACGCTGGCCACGGTCCTGCTCAGCAAATCGGTCGCCCTTGTCGAAGGGTTGGCCGCCTTCGTCCTGCTGGCCGGCCTTCAGTATCTGGTGGCTTGGCTGTCGGTCCGCTCCGCGCGCTTCGGCGATCTGGTGAAATCGGAGCCTAGCCTGCTCCTGCACCAGGGGCGTTTCCTCGACACTGCGATGGCCGCTGAGCGCGTGACCCGGGCCGAGATCCTGGCGGCGCTGCGCGGGTCGGGCGTGGCCGATCCCCGGCAGGCAGCCGCCGTGGTGCTCGAAACCGACGGAAGCCTGAGCGTCATCCAAGGCAAGCCCATGGATGGAGGCGATGGCAGTCTCGCAGGGGTCGATGGAACCCGGGATGGCTAGGCGGCCGGTGGCATCCTCGGCGTCGGCGGAGCGAGCGCAGGCCATCTGGCCCCGGATCTACGATCGCTGGATCGCGGGTCGCGGCTCAGCCTGCTGGTGTTCCGGACGACCCACGCCCTCGGCGGTCATGCTCTAGGCCGCCACCAGCCAGCCCCGGGCGCCGCGTCCCACCGCGTCGCCCACAAGCAGCAGCGCCGGCCCGCCCATGAGCCAGCCGGGTGCGTCCCTGGCGATGCTCTCCAGCGTGCCGCGCAGCACGCGCTGCTGCGGCGTGCCACCGCGTTCGATGACGGCGGCGGGCATGGTGGGCGCCATGCCCTCGGCGACGAGGCCGTCGCGCAGCGGCACCAGGGTGCTGGTGCCCATGTAGATCGCCAGGGTCTGACCGGGCTGGACCAGGCCGCGGACATCGACCCCGCCGTCGCGCCGGTGGCCGGTGACGAAGGTGACGGCTCGGGCGGCGTCGCGGTGGGTGAGCGGGATGCCCGCGCCGGCGGCGCAGGCAAGCGCGGCGGTGACGCCGGGGACGACCTCGCAGGGGATGCCGGCCTCCGCCAGCGCCTCCGCCTCCTCGCCGCCGCGGCCGAAGATCAGCGGGTCACCGCCCTTCAGGCGCACCACGCGCTTGCCCTCGCGGGCGAGGCGCACCAGCAGCGTGTTGATGTCCTCCTGCTTCATGCAGTGATTGGCCCGCGCCTTGCCGACGAAGATGCGCTCGGCGTCGCGGCGGGCCATCTCCAGCACGGCCTCGGTGCCGAGGCGGTCGTGGACGATGACATCGGCCTCGCCGAGGAGGCGAAGGGCACGCAGGGTCAGCAGGTCGGCGGCGCCGGGGCCGGCCCCGACCAGGTGGACGATGCCCGAGGGGCGCGAATCGGCGGCATCGAGGGCGGTGGCGAAGGCGGCATCGGCCTCGGCGTCGCGGCCGGCCAGCGCCAGCTCGGCCGGGGGGCCGGCCAGCGCCGCCTCGAGAAAACGGCGGCGGGCTCCGAGTTCGGGCAGGCGGGCGCGGACGGCCGACTTGAAGCGCTCGGCCAGTGCGGCGATGCGGCCGAGGGTCGGGGGCAGGACGGCCTCGATCTTCTGCCGGACCATGCGGGCGAGGACAGGGGCGGCGCCTCCGGTCGAGACGGCGATGGTGACCGGGGCGCGGTCGATGATCGCCGGCATCAGCGCGGTGCAGAGGGCGGGGCGGTCGACGACGTTCACCGGGATGCCGCGGGCGCGGCAGGCTGCGGCGAGGGCCTGCAGCTCGGCTTCCGGCGCGTCGGCGCCGATTGCGAGGGGGCAGCCGTCGAGCAGGGATTCATCGAATTGCGTGGCGAAGCGGATCTCGGCGCCGGCGGCGCGGAGGGGCTCCGCCTTGCGCTCCGCCACCTCGCCGCTGCCGAGGACCAGCACCGGCCGGGCCTGGAGGTCGAGGAAGACGGGGAAATGCTGCATCAGACGGGTTCCGGCACCAGGGTCTTCGCTGGGAGGGCGGCGATTTCCGGGCGGCGGGAGCCGCAGCCCGTGCCGGCCCGCGTCGCCTCGCCGACCAGGGCAGGGGTGTTAGCATCATGGGCGATGCTTGCGCAGATCACGGATGCGGCGACGCCCTGGCAGACGCAGCTGGTGGGCGAGGGGGCGTCGGCCGGAAGGGCGCGACGGGCGGCGCTGCCGATGGCTGGCTCGGTGAAGAGCGAGCGGAGCCAGCCGCGGCGGGCAGGAGGGCGGAGCCGGCGGGCAAGGATGAGGCAGGCAAGGGGGCGGCCCTCGCGCAGCCGGGCCGCGCTCGCCGCCAAGGACGAGGTTGTCCCGGGTCGCGCCCCAACTCGCCTGCTTCGAAACCTCGACCTCCGGCATGCCGTATCTGGCGGAGCGGCCGCGCTTCTGGCGGTGATGAGCGGGGCGGCGTCGGTCAGCGCGATGGAGCCGGGCAGCGCCTTCCTCACCTCCGGTGCCGTCGAGCCCTGGGCGAAGGCGTGGCGGCACGGGCGGTGGGGCTCACTTCAGGCGTGGTCCAGGTTGCCGCCCGGCGGTGGGGAATGGGAGGGGGAAGGGGGTGGCGCGGGCGCGGGCGGCTCGGCCTCGCGCAGGCGTGCGGCGGCGGCGCGCCAGATGTCCGGGCGCCACGAGGCGAGGGCCGTGCTGTCGCTGACCGCCCGCGGGATCTGGCCCCAGCGGCGCATCTGGCGGAGGAACCAGGCGGCCTGCTCGCGGCGCGGGAAGGTGGCGTTGTGGAAGCGCAGCGGCGCGGCGAGCGGCAGGCCTTCGGCCGTGCCTTCGAAGCCAGCCATGATCTCGGCGCGATCGAGGCGGGGGAAGGCGCGGCGGCGGAGGATGCTGACGGCCTCGGCCTGGTTCTCCGGCTCGTCGAGCCAGCGCGCGGCGGCGATGACGGCGGCGGTGCAGGCGGTCGCACTCTCCGGGTCGCGCGTCGCGTAGCCGGCGGCGAAGGCGAGGGCCGTCTCCGGGTGGTTCGGCCAGATGTCGCCGGAGGAGAGGGCGATGCGTCCGGCGCCGAGGGTGGCGGCATGGCTGCCCCAGGGCTCGCCGGCGCAGAAGCCGTCGATCTCGCCCTCGGCCAGGCGCTGCGCGACCATGGGCGGCGGGACGACGGTGAGGCGGAGGTCGCGGTCGGGGTCGAGTCCGGCCTCGGCCAGCCAGAAGCGCAGCAGGTAGTTGTGCGAAGAGAAGGGAAAGGCGACGGCCAGCGTCAGCGGCGGCCGGCCCTGCCCGACGCGGCGGCGGACCAGGGCGCCGAAGCTGGCGGCGGGGAGCGGGCGAGGGAAGCGGCCGAGCTCCTGCGCAAGCGCGTTGGCGAGGGTGACGGTACTGCCATTGGCCCCGAGCCCGGCGGTAACCGTGACCTGGGCACGGACGCCGGAGAGGCCGGCTGCCAGCGCGATGGGCATGGGGCCGAGGAGATGGGCGGCATCAAGGGCGCCGAAGGCGATCTTGTCGCGCAGCGCGGCCCAGGAGGGCTCGGCTGAGAGGGTGACGCGGAGCCCGACGGCATCGAACAGGCCGAGCTCCTGCGCTGCGAGCAGCGGCGCGGCATCGGTCAGCGGGACGAAGCCGATGCGGAGGGTGCGCAGGACCGGGTGGTGGCGCATTGGGCGGGGGGCGTCGTCGGCATCGGGCGGCAAGGGCGGTCCTCCGGCCCGGATGAGCCAGATGCGGGCCGCCATTGGACCGCGGTTGGATCGGACGATCGGCCCCGCTTGGGGGCCGTGGGATGCACGCCGTTGCGCACCGCCTCGCCTGCCCAAGGCATCAGAAGCGGAGGCGGCCGGTCAAGGAAGCATTGCGTGCATAACGGGCAAACAAAATAACTGGACAAGAAGGATCACAAATTAGGCGAATTGCCTAGTTTGAGTCCAAAAGGCGAGCGGCGAGGGCCGCAATTTTCAGGCCGCGATCCATCGCCATGCGGCGGAGGCGGCGATAGGCCTCCGGCTCGGTGAGGCGGTGGCGCTCCATGAGCAGGGCCTTGGCGCGGTCGACCAGCTTGCGCTCCTCGAGGTCGCGGCGGGCGGTGGCAAGCTCCGCCCGCAGCGCCTGGTGCGCGCGGAAGCGGCGGATGGCGACCTCGATCACCGGGCGGAGGCGGGCGGGGGCCATGCCCTCCACCACATAGGCCGAGACGCCGGCGGCCAATGCTTCCTCAATCTGCTCGGGCTCGGCCTTCTCGGCGAAGAGGATGACCGGGCGGGGCTCGTCGCGGTGGAGGGCGCGCATGCCTTCGAGCTCGTCGCGCGAGGGGTCGTCGAGGCCGCAGACAATCACCTCGGCGCCGGTGTCGCGGACATGACGCGTCAGGGTCCGCGTGCCGGAGGCAATGGCGACGACGGTGCAGCCGACGGCGGAGAGGCCGGCCTCGACGGCGGCCGCGCGCTCCGGGTCACTGTCGACAAGCAAGACGCGCAGCACGCGGGCTCCCGGTTCGATCCGGTCGGTGAGAAGCATGGATCGTGCCGCGTGACGAAGGCGGCGGCGCTTGACCTCGGAGGCGGGGGGGCCAGTATCGGAATGGCGGAGGGAGAGGCGCCATGGTGGACGACATCCTTGTCATCGGCGGGGGTATCGGCGGGCTGACGCTCGCCCTCTGCCTGCACCGCAACGGCATCTCCTGCCGCGTCGTCGAGGCGGTGGCGGAGGTGAAGCCGCTCGGCGTCGGGGTGAACATCCTGCCGCATGCCGCGGCCGAGCTGGCGCGGCTCGGCCTGCAGGACGAGCTGCTCAGGCATTGCGTGCAGACGGATGAGGCGAATTTCTTCAACCGCTTCGGGCAGCTGATCCACCGCGAGCCGCTCGGGCGGGCGGCGGGCTATGCGCATCCGCAGATGTCGATCCATCGGGCGGACCTGCATGGGGTGCTGCTGGCGGCCGTGCGGGCGCGGCTGGGGGAAGGGGCGGTGCTGTTCGACCGGCGGGTTGCGCGGGTGGAGCAGGACGAGGATGGCGTCACCCTCTCCTTCACCCCGGGACGGGGCGGGGGGACGCCGGAGCCGCTGCGGGGGAGCGCCGCGGTCGGGGCGGATGGCATCCACTCCGTGCTGCGGCGGCAGTTCTACCCGAATGAGGGCGAGCCGAAATACACCGGCTACAACATGTGGCGCGGCGTCACGCGCTGGCCGCCGGTCCTCACCGGCGCGAGCATGACGCGGGCGGGTTGGCTGAAGACGGGCAAGATGGTGATCTACCCGATCCGCCATGACGTGGATGGCGAAGGGCGGCAGCTCATCAACTGGGTCTTCGAGGTGGAGACGGAAACGCATCGTTCCCGGCGGGACTGGAACCGGCCGGGGGATGTGGAGGATGTCATCCCCTATGTGCGGGACTGGGTCTTCGACTGGCTCGATTTGCCGGCGATGCTGCGGGCCTCCGACGTGGTGCTGGAATTCCCGATGGTGGACCAGGACCCGCTGCCGCGCTGGAGCTTCGGGCGGCTGACGCTGCTCGGCGATGCGGCGCATCCGATGGTGCCGCGCGGCTCGAACGGGGCGGGGCAGTCCATCCTCGATGCGCGCTGCCTGGCGGATCGGCTGGCGCAGCATGCGGACGACCCGGAGACGGCGCTGAAGGCCTACGAGGCGGAGCGGCTGCCGGCGACCACGCAGGTGGTGCTGACCAACCGCAAGACGCCGCCGGATGCGATCCTCGGCGAGGTCTATGCGCGGACGGGCGACCGGCCCTTCGCGCGGATCGAGGATGTGATGACGCGCGAGGAGATGCTGGCCATCACGGGTGGCTACAAGCGCATCGCCGGCTATGATCTCGAGACACTCAAGGCACGGGCCTGACGATCATGGACAACAGCGAAGAGATCTGGCGGCTGGTGGATGCCAAGCGGGGCGGCTTCGAGGCGCTCTCCGACCGCGTCTGGGGCATGCCGGAGCTGGCCTATACCGAGACGCGCTCCTGCGCCGAGCATGCGGCGATGCTGCGCGAGCAGGGCTTCCGGGTAACGGAGAAGGTGGCCGGCATTCCGACCGCGGTGATGGGCGAGGCGGGGGAGGGCGGTCCGGTCATCGCCATCCTCGGCGAGTATGACGCGCTGCCGGGGCTCAGCCAGGAGGCGGGCGTCGCGGAGCCGCGGCCGCTGCCGGGGCCGGGCTTCGGGCATGGCTGCGGGCACAACCTGCTGGGCTCCGCCTCGCTGCTGGCGGCGACGGCGGTGAAGGACTGGCTGGCGGCGAACAACCTGCCGGGGCGGGTGCGGTACTACGGCTGTCCTGCCGAGGAAGGCGGGGCGGCGAAGGGCTTCATGGTCCGCGACGGCGCCTTCAAAGATGTCGATGTCGCCATTTCCTGGCATCCGGCGGCCTTCGCGGCGGTGCAGGAGGCCGTCTCCCTCGCCAATACGCGGATCGACTTCTCCTTCGTCGGGCGGGCGAGCCATGCGGCGGCGGCGCCGCATCTCGGGCGGAGCGCGCTCGATGCCGTCGAGCTGATGAATGTCGGCGTCAACTACCTGCGCGAGCACATGCCGAGCGATGCGCGCGTCCACTACGCCTATCTCGATGCGGGCGGCGTCGCGCCCAATGTCGTGCAGCCGACGGCCAAGGTGCGCTACCTGATCCGGGCGCGGGACCTCGTCGAGCTGCGCCGGCTGATCGAGCGGGTGCGGAAGGTCGCCGATGGGGCGGCGCTGATGACGGAGACCAGGGTCTCGTCGAGGGTCGTCTCCGGCGTCTCCAACCTGCTCGGCAACGGGCCGCTGGAACGCGCGATGCAGAACAACCTCGACCGGCTGGGGCCGCCGCCCTTCGACGATCTCGACCGGGCGCGGGCCGCCGAGTTCCAGGCGACGCTGACCGAGGAGGACATCGCGGCCTCCTGGCGGCGGATCGGGCTGCCGATGCGCAAGGGCGTCGCGCTCTGCGACGTTGTCGTGCCGCTCGAGGTGCGTGGTGCCCCGATGATGGGCTCGACCGATGTGGGCGACGTCTCCTGGGTGGTGCCGACGGTGCAGGCGCGGGGCTCGACCTATGCGATCGGCACGCCGGGGCATTCCTGGCAGCTCACGGCGCAGGGCAAGCTGCCGGCGGCGCACAAGGGCATGGTGCATGTGGCGAAGGTGATGGCGGGCACGGCGGTCGACTGCCTGCGCGACCCGGCGCTCATCGAGGCGGCGAAGGCGGACCTGGCGGCGCGGACGGCCGACAACCCCTATGAGCCGGTGCTCTCGCCCGATGTGCAGCCGCCTTTCGACATGTCCGTGACGGCAGCCTGACCATGCAGCTTGGAGTGGGGGCGAAGGGCGTCTTCGTCATCGCGCCGACGCCGTTTACGGCGGATGGCGCGCTCGATCTCGGCAGCACGGACCGGATGGTGGAGGCCTATCTCGCCGCGGGGGCGAGCGGGCTCACCATCCTCGGCATCATGGGGGAGGCGCCGAAGCTGGATGCGGCCGAGGCGGTGGAGTTCACCGCCCGCGTGCTGCGGCGGGTGGACGGGCGGGTGCCGGTGGTGGTCGGCGTGTCCTCGCCCGGCTTCGCCAGCATGGGCGCGCTGGCGCGGAGCGCGATGGATGCGGGGGCGGCAGGCGTGATGATCGCGCCGACGCCGGGCCTCCGGGGCGACGAGGCGGTGGTGTCCTACATCGCCCAGGCCACCGAGACGGTCGGGGACGTGCCCTTCGTGCTGCAGGACTATCCGCAGGCGAACGGCATCTTCATGTCCGCCGAGATGATCCGGCGGATGGCCGAGAATCCGGGCCTCGTCATGCTGAAGGCGGAGGACTGGCCGGGGCTCGACAAGATCACCACGCTCCGCCGCTTCATGGCGGAGGGGCGGATGCGGCGGATCAGCATCCTCGGCGGGCTCGGTGGCCAATTCCTGCCGGAGGAGCTGGCGCGCGGGGCAGATGGGATCATGACCGGCTATGCGGTGCCGGAGATGCTGGTCCGGGTCTGCGGGCTGATGGCGAAGGGCGAGCGAGATGCGGCGCAGGATCTGTTCGACCTGCACCTGCCGCTGATCCGGACGGAGCTGCAGCCAGGGCTCGGCCTCGCCGTCCGCAAATACGTGCTGATGCGGCGGGGGGTCATCGGCTGCGATGCGCTCCGGGCGCCGGGGCCGAAGCTCTCTGCCGAGACGCGGGCGGAGGTCGACTACCTGCTCGGGCGGCTGGCGGCGCGGGACCCGGTGGTCACTCTCTGAACTCGGGCGGCGCGTCGTCCAGGCCGGGCGGGGGCATCGCCAGCGGGTCGCGGGCGAGGAGGCCGAGGTCGTTCTCGGCCACCTTGTTGACGCGGCTGGTGACGGGCCAGGCGAGGGTCAGCTCCGGCGGGCAGGGCTTCAGCAGGGCGAGGAGGTCCTCCGGCTCGGCCGGCTCCTCGCCGAGCCAGGCGGACCAGGCCTCGCGGGGCAGGATCATCGGCATGCGGTGGTGCATGGCGGCGAGCTTCTCGTTCGCATCGCCGGTGACGATGGTGCAGGTGCGGAGGATGCTGCCGTCCGGGGCGCGCCAGCCTTCCCAGAGGCCGGCGAGGGCCATCGGCTCGCCGCCGGCGAGTGCGATGGCGAAGGCCTGCTTCGCCTTGCCCTCGGTGCGCCATTCGTAGAAGCCGTCGGCGGTGACGAGGCAGCGGCGCTTGCGGAATGCCTCGCGGAAGGACGGTTTCTCCGTGATGCCCTCGGAGCGGGCGTTGATCATCTTGCTGCCGACCGAGGGGTCGCTCGCCCAGCGGGGGACGAGGCCCCAGCGCAGCGGGTCCAGGTGGCGGGCGCCGGTCTCGGGGTGGCGGCGGACGACCAGCGCGTCCTGGGTCGGGGCGCGGTTCCAGCTCGGGGGCGTGTTGGGGACGGCGTTCACCGTCTCGAAATAGCGGGCGACGTAGCCGGCGCCGCGCTGCTGGAAGTATCGTCCGCACATGCGGTCAGTCTACATCAGGGCTGGGGGAAGGCGATGGCGGAGCTCGAGATCATCGGCGTGGCGCGGAGCACCTATGTGTGGACCTGCCGGATGGTCTGCGCGGAGAAGGGCGTCGCCTACACCCATACCCGCGGCTGGCCTGGGACGCCGGAGATGCGGGCGCTGCACCCCTTCGGCAAGATCCCGGCGATGCGGCACGGCGCGCTCGTGCTCTATGAGTCGAAGGCGATCTGCACCTATGTCGACCGGGTCTTCCCCGGGCCGAGGCTGATTCCGGAGGAGCCGGTGGCGCAGGCGCTGGTCGAGCAGTGGGTCTCGGTGGTGAACACCGTGATCGATCCGCACTGCATCCGGCGGTACCTTTACGCGCATGTCTTCCCCGGCACGGAGGATGGCGCGCCGGACCTGGCGGCGGCGGAGGCGGCGGTGCCGGGGCTGCAGGAGCAGCTCCGCTTCCTGGATCGTAGCGTGGCGCCGACCGGCCATCTCGTGGGGGACGGGTTCACGCTGGCGGATGCGAACCTGCTGCCAATCCTCTACTACCTGGCGCGGCTGCCGGAGGCGGGGACGATCATGGCAGGGCTGCCGGCGCTGACGGCGTATCTGGCGGGGCATCTGGCGCGGCCGAGCGTGGCGGCGACGGAACCGTCGCCGCCAAAGCCGAAATGACGGGAGGCCAAGGGCTCTTCGGCCCTTGGCAGGGGGAGTAGGAAGGGGGACGGCGTCCCCCCTCGTGCCTCAGGCCTCCCACCAGTATTTCCGCATCTCCTTCAGCGCATCATGAGGCCCGATGCCGATGTCGCGGAGCATGCGCGGCTCCATCCCCTGCAGGTATTGCCGCTCGCGGCGCCGGGCCAGGCCGAGCCGCAGCCAGGCCGTGACGCGGACGCGCAGCGGGCGCCGGGTGAGGCTGGCGGGAAGGGCGAAGGCGGGCGTGCGGAGGGCGGTCTGCATGGCTCCAATCTCCCGGGTTGGGGTGATGGAGGATGGGGCGGGCCGATCTTGCGGTCCCGGTACGGGCGGGCGGAGGCGGGGTGAACTGTACCGGTCGGCGGGCGGCACAGTGTAGCCGGCGTTCAGGACGGTGATGCTTGCGAAGGCGGGCCGAGGGGCGGCAGGCTGGGGGCATGTCGGACACGCTGCCGCTGGCCCATTCCATCGCTCATCCCCTGGCTGCGCTGCGGCTGGAACGCGACGGGCCGGTGGTTGAGCAGATCGTCGACAAGCTTGGCGGGATGATCCGGGGCGGAAGCCTCGCCGCCGGCGTGCGGCTGCCTTCGGTGCGGGCGATGGCGGGGCGGCTCGGGTGCAGCGTGCACTCGGTCGTCGAGGCCTATGACCGGCTGGGGGCGATGGGGCTGGTGGCGCCGCGGCCGGGGGCGGGGACCTTCGTCGCCACCGTCGGGCCGCAGCCGGCGGGGCGGGGGGCGGACCCGGATGTGGGGGATGAGGCCGTCAGCCTCCGCAGCTACGGGCCGCCGGCCATGTGGAAGCCGGGGAATGGCTACCTGCCGGAGGGGTGGCTGCGGGAGGCCTGGCCGGCGGCGGTGCTGCACCGGGTGCAGCGGCGGATGCCGGAGTTGCTGGCCTGCGACGGGACGGCGCGGGGGGAGGTGGCGCTGCGCGAGCAGATTGCGGTGCGGCTGGCGGGGATGGCCATGCCGGTCTCGCCGGACTGCATCCTGACGACCCTCGGGGGGACGCAGGCGCTCGACCTCATCATCCGCACCCAGCTGCAGCCGGGCGACACGGTCCTGGCGGAGGATCCGGGCTACTTCAAATTCTACACCATGCTGGAGCGGGCGGGGGTGCGGCTGCATCCCATCCCCTGGAATCCGGACGGGCCGGATCTCGAGGCGGTGGAGCAGGCCTGCCGGACGGTGCGGCCGAAGCTCTTCCTGGTGCAGAGCGTGCTGCACAACCCGACCGGGTGGACGGCCTCCGCCGCGACGCTGCACCGGCTGCTGCTGATCGCCGAGCGGCATGGGATGCTGCTGGTGGAGGACGACACCTATGCCGACCTGCATCCCGGGCATCCGGTGCGGCTGCTCCAGCTGGCGGGCGGGCGGGGGCTGATCTACCTCTCCTCCTTCACCAAGATGGTGGGGCCGGCGACGCGGCTCGGCTTCATCGCGGCCGAGCGGCCGGTGATCGAGGCGCTGCTGCAGGCAAAGCTGCTCTCGGCGCCGGCGCTGCCGCCGCTGATGGAGGTGCTGCTGGCGGAGCTGCTGGCCTCCGGCCAGTACCGGCGCTGGCTCGATCGGTTGCGCCCGAAACTGGCATCGACGCGGGCGCAGGCTGTCGCGCGGCTGCAGGCGCTCGGCTTCGGGCTGGCGGCGGAGGGGGAGCCGGGGCTCTTCCTCTGGGCGGGGCTGCCGCCGGGCTGCGAGGCGGAGGCGGTCTACCAGGCGGCGCTCGACCGCGGGCTGCTGCTGGCGCGCGGCTCGCTGTTCCGGCCCGATCGTGGGGAGAGCCGGCACCTGCGCTTCAACGCGGCGCGGTCCTCGGAGCCGCGGATGTTCGAGGCGCTGGAGGCGGCGCTAACCGGCCGGTGACCTTTGGCGGCGAGGATGCCGCGATGGACATCAAGGCCCGGACATCGCCGCTCGCCATCGGGGAGGCGGCACCCTTCATCCCGCTGCGGACGAATGTCGAGGCGCGGGCTGAGTTTGGCAATCTCGCGGAGCGGCATGTGCTGGTCTGCGCCTTCGGCAGCACGGCGGCGCCCGTGGCTGCGGGGGCGCTGGCGGCGCTCGAGGCCAGTGCGGGGCTGCATGACTGGGGAGAGCGGGTGATGCTCGCGGTCAGCTCGTCGCCCGGCGATGCGGAGGATGCGCGGCTCGCCCGGCTGCAGCAACGGATCCTCTTCGCCGAGGATTGGGATGCGGCGGCGCTGCGGGCCTGGGGGTTGCCGCGCGAGACGCCCGAGGGGCGGAGCATGGTGCCGGCCTGGTTGCTGCTCGACCCGATGCGGCGCGTGCTGGCGCTCTGGCCGCTGCAGGAGGCGGAGGCGGCGCTGGCGGCCTTCGCGGCGCTGCCCAGGGTGGAGGATCATGCGGGGGCGCCGCTCTTCGCGCCGGTGCTGCTGGTGCCGCGCATCTTCGAGCCGGATTTCTGCCGCCGGCTGATCGAGCATCATGGGAGGGAGGGGCGCTTCCCCTCGGGCGTCACGCGGCAGATCGGCGGGCGGGCGGACGGTGGTGGTGCCGGTGCCGGGGATGAAGCGGCGCCGCGATTGCCTGGTGGCGGAGGGCGGCCTGATGGCGGCCATCCGCACGCGGCTGGCGCTGCGGCTGCTGCCGGAGATCAAGCGCGCCTTCCAGTTCGATGCGACGCGGATCGAGCGCTACCTCATCGGCTGCTACGACGCGGCGCAAGGCGGCGGCTTCCAGTCGCATCGGGACGACACCGTGCCCGGGACGGCGCATCGGCGCTTCGCCGTCAGCATCAACCTGAATGCCGAGGAGCATGAGGGTGGGGAGCTGCGCTTCCCGGAATATGGCGGCGGGCGGTACCGGCCGCCGACCGGGGCGGCCGTCGTCTTCTCCTGCGCGCTGCTGCATGAGGCACTGCCGGTGACGGCGGGGCGGCGCTATGCCTTCCTGCCCTTCCTCTACGACGAGGCGGCGGCGGCCATCAGGCTGGCGCAGGATGGGCAGCTCGGCGCGGGTGTCGCACGCTACGCGGCAAGCGGCGGGTAGCGCCGCAGCCGTCCGGGCCAGGGGCCGATCATCCGTCGGTGGTCGACGGCACGAGCGGGGTGCAGGTCTGGCGCTCGGCATGCCGTTGCGGCTGTCGGAATGCTGGATCCTCCCCATCACGCCCGCGCCCCGGCAAGTGATCGACGCGCATTGCCTGCCGGGGCCGGGCGCAGTTGCAGCCGGTCCGGGCAAGGGCCCGGTGTCCACCCATGGCGGCCAGGGCTGCGATGCCCGCCATGAGCGGCTGGAGACGGGGTTTCGGCTCCAGCTCGGCTAGAAAGGCAGGATCGCGTCCAGCAGCTGCTGGCCGTAGCGCGGTTGCTGCAGGTCGGAGAGAGTGCCGCGGCCGCCATAGGCGATGCGGGCCTCGGCCAGGCGGTCATGACGGATGGTGTTGTCGCTGGCGATGTCCTCCGGGCGGATGACGCCCTGGACGGAGAGCTCGCGCAACTCGGCGCTGACCCGCACCTCCTGCCGGCCGGCGACGACCAGGTTGCCGTTGGACAGCACCTGCGTGACGGTCGCGGCGAGGCGGAGGTTGATCGTCTCGCCGCGCTTCACCGTGCCGTCGCCGTCGCTGGTCTGGGCGCCGCTCGAGTCGAGCAGGCTCGAGGGGTTGGCGGCGCGCGGCAGCCAGCGCGTCTGCATGCCGAAGACCTGCGGGATGCCGAGGCTGTCCGTGCCGGCGCGGCTGCGCTGGGTGCGGTTCTGCAGCTGGGCATTGTCGGCGACGGTGACGAGCACGGTGACGAGGTCGCCGACCTGGGCGGCGCGCTGGTCACGCAGGAAGGTGCGGCTGCCCGGGCGCCACAGGCTGTTCGCGGCGAGCGGCGCTTCCTGCGCGCCGGGCATCGGCATGGAGACCGGGCGCCAGGCCGGGTCGGCGGTGGGGTTGCGGAGCTCCGAGAGCTCGGGCGCGCGGCCGACGCGCGAGAGGCGCTCGAGCGAGCCGCAGCCGGCGACCGCGAGCGGCAGGAGGAGGAGGGCGGCGCGCATCGTCACGGCCTCCGCAGCGGGGTGGCGCCGGGGGCGACGCGGACCCGGCCGGGGCCGATCACCTCAGCCTCGA
>CADCTD010000181.1 GCA_902805545.1 uncultured Craurococcus sp.
CCCGGACGACCGCGGTGCTGGCGCAGCAGCGGCGGCTGGTCGGGGCCGCGGTGCTGGCGGCCGAGCGGGCGCTGCGCGCGGCGGAGGAGGCGGTGCGGATCGCGCGCGGGCGGCTCTCCGTCGCCAACCAGCAGCTCGACACCGCCCGCCGCGCCTTCCGCGCCGGCGAGACGGGGATCTTTGACCTCTACCGGGTGCGGCAGCTCCAGCTCGAGGCGGCGGGGGCCGAGGCGCGGGCCACGGTGCAGCTCGGCCGGGCGCGGTCGCGGCTCAACCAGGCGGTCGGGTATGCGCCGGGGCTGTGATCAGCCCCGCAGCGCCTCGGCGGTGCGGCGGCGGAGCTCGGCAACCAGCCGCTGCGGCCCGCCCTCGCGCAGGAGCCCCGCGAATTCGGAGCGGCGGCTGGCCAGCTCGCTGATCGTGCCCGTCAGGTAGACATCGACGATCCGGCCCTCGCGCAGCAGGTAGTTGATCTGCACCGGCGCGTCGTTCGGCCGGAGGATGCGGGTGTTGACCAGCACGTCGCCGTTCGGGCGCGGGGTGCTGCCCTGGATCTCGAAGCTCTCGCCGCCATAGCCGTCGAAGCGGCTGGCATAGGTGGCGGTGGACCAGTCGGTGAAGGCGGCGACGAGCGCCTGCTGGTCGGCCGGGGCATAGGTGGTCCAGGGCGGGCCGACGGCGATGCGGGCCATGGCCGGCAGGTTGAAGACCTGCTCCATCACCGGGCGCAGGCGCTGCTCCCGCCCGCGGACGCCGAGCGCGCGGGCATTCCTCATCACATCGAGCAGGGCGGCGTTGAGGCGTTCGATCGGCGCCGTCTGTGCCTCCGCGCGGGCGAACGGCAGGAGGGCGAGGGCAGCGAGCAGGGTGCGGCGGGCGATGGCGTTCATGCGCCGCCCTCTAGCATGGGCCGGCCCCGGCCCGCGATGCCGTCGGCCTACCGGGGCAGGAAGCCAACGATCCGCTCCGCCTCGGTGACGATCGGGTCGGCGATGGCGGCGGCGCGCTCGGCGCCGAGCCGCAGCGCCGCATCCACCGCGGCCGGGTCGTCGAGCAGGCGGCGCATCTCGGCCTGGATCGGGGCGAGATGGGCGACGAGCGCCTCGGCCAGCACTTCCTTGAAGGCGCCGAAGCCCTTCCCGCCATGCTCGCGCAGCACGCCGTCGGGCGGCGTGCCGGTGATGGCGGCGAGGATGCCGACCAGGTTGCGCGCCTCGGCCCGGCCTTCGAGGCCGGCGACCGCCTCGGGGAGCGGCTCCGGGTCGGTCCGGGCGCGGCGGATCTTGAGGGCGATGGCATCGGCATCGTCGGTCAGGTTGATGCGCGACTGGTCGGACGGGTCCGACTTCGACATCTTCCTCGTCCCGTCGCGGAGCGACATGACGCGGGCGGCGACGCCCTGGATCAGCGGCTCGATGCGGGGGAAGAAGCCCTCGGCGGAGAAGTCGTGGTTGAACTTCTCGGCGATGTCATTGGCGAGCTCGAGATGCTGCTTCTGGTCGTCGCCGACCGGCACCAGCACCGCCTTGTAGGCCAGGATGTCGGCCGCCATCAGGTTCGGATAGACATAGAGGCCGGAGGAGGCCGCCTCGCGGTCCTTGCCGGCCTTGTCCTTGAACTGCGTCATCCGGTTCAGCCAGCCGAGGCGGGCGACGCAGTTGAAGATCCAGGCCAGCCGCGCATGGGCATGCACATGGCTCTGCACGAAGAGGGTGCAGCGCTTCGGGTCGAGGCCGCAGGCGATCAGCGCCGCGGCCATCTCCCGCGTCTGCGCGGCCAGCGCCTTCGGGTCGAAGGGCTGGGTGATGGCGTGCAGGTCGACGACGCAATAGATCGCGTCATGCGTATCCTGCAGCGGCACCCAGTTGCGGATGGCGCCCAGGTAGTTGCCGAGGGTCGGGATGCCGGAGGGCTGGATGCCGGAGAAGACGCGCTGCATGGCGCGGTTGATCCCTCGCCCGGCCCCCGAGGTCAAGCGGTGCCTGTGACCTTGTAGCCCTCCTCCTCCACCGCGGCGGTAACCGCCGCCGGCGCTGCGCCGGTCTCCGCCCGGACGGTGCCGCTGGCGAGGTCGATGGCGACCTCGGCCCTCGGGTCGAGCGCGCGGATGGCCTCGGTCACGGCACGGACGCAATGGCCGCAGCTCATGCCTTCGACCTGCAGGGTGATCATCGGGTCTTTCCTTCCAGCCCATCGAGGATGGGGCAATCGGGCCGCGCATCGCCGTGGCAATGCGCGGCCAGGTGACGGAGGCTCTCGGCCATGCGGCGAAGGCTTTCCGCCTTCTCCTCCAACGCCGCGACATGGGCGAGGGCGATGCTGCGGACCTCGGCGCTGGCCCTTCCGCGGTCCTGCCAGAGGGTGAGCAGGCGGCGCACCTCCTCGAGCGGGAAGGCGAGGTCGCGGGCATGGCGGATGAAGCGCAGCACGGCGATGTCGGCCTCGCCGTAGCGGCGGTAGCCATTGGCCTCGCGGGCCGGGCGGAGCAGGCCGATCGACTCGTAGTGCCGGATCATCTTCTCCGAGACGCCGGAGGCGCGGGCGGCCTCGCCGATGCTGGCGGTCATGGGCGCCACCGTGCCAGGCGCAGGGCATTGGCCAGGACGGAGACGGAGGAGAAGGCCATCGCCGCCCCGGCCAGCATGGGCGAGAGCAGGCCGGCCGCGGCGAGCGGCAGGCCGATCAGGTTGTAGCCGAAGGCCCAGCCGAGATTCTGCCGGATGGTCCGGAGCGTCCGCCGCGTCACCGCGAGCGCCGCGGGCACCAGGGCCGGGTCCGGGCGGAGCAGGGTGATGCCGGCGGCCTGGATGGCGATGTCGGTGCCGGAGCCCATGGCGATGCCGAGCTCGGCGGCGGCGAGCGCCGGGGCGTCGTTCACCCCGTCGCCCACCATGGCGACGCGCTCGCCGGACGCCTGCCAGGCGGCGATGCGGCCGGCCTTGTCGGCGGGGAGCAGCCCGGCGGCGGCCTCCGCGATGCCGAGGCGGGCGGCCACGGCCCCGGCGACATCGGGGCTGTCGCCGCTCAGCATCGCCGTCTTCAGCCCCATTTGCGCGAGGGTGGCGATGGCGGAGGCGGCGTGCGGCCGCTCGGTGTCCTCGAAGGCGAGCAGGGCGAGGACGCGACTGCCCTCGACCAGCCAGGCGGGCGTCATCGTCGCGGGCGCGGCGAGGCCGGCCGGATCGGCGCCGCTCTCGGCCAGCAGGCGCGGGCTGCCGAGCAGCAGGGCGCGGCCCTCGACGGTGCCGGCGACGCCCCGGCCGGGCAGGGCGCGGAAGCCGGTGACGGGCGGCAGGTCCGGTCCGGCACGGTCCAGCACGGCCCGGGCGAGCGGGTGCTCGCTGCCGGCCTCGAGCGCGCCGGCCAGGCGCAGCGCCTCCGCCTCCGTCACCCCCGGTGCGGTGGCGACCGAGGCGAGGCGCGGGCGGCCCTCGGTCAGCGTGCCCGTCTTGTCGAAGGCGACGAGGGTGATGGCGCCCGCGCGCTCGATCGCCTCCGCATCGCGGACGAGGATGCCGGCCCGCGCCGCCGCGCCCGTCCCGGCCATGATGGCGGCCGGCGTGGCGAGGCCGAGGGCGCAGGGGCAGGCGATCACCAGCACGGCCGTGGCGCGCAGCACGGCGGCCTCGGCCCCGGCGCCGGCGAGCAGCCAGAAGACCAGCGTGAGCGCCGCGAGGCCGACGACGACGGGGACGAAGACGGCGCTCACCCGGTCCACCAGCCGCTGCACCGGGGCGCGGCTGGCCTGGGCGGCGGCGACCAGGGCGGCGGTGCGGGCCAGCACCGTCTCGGCGCCGACCGCGCGCACCTCCACCACCAGCCTGCCGTCGAGGGCGATGGTGCCGGTGGAAACGGCCTCGGCGGGGCCGCGCGCGACTGCGCGGCTCTCGCCGGTCAGCGCGCTTTCGTCGATGCCGGCCTCGCCCTCGCGGATCAGGCCGTCGGCGGGGATGCGCTCGCCGGGGCGCACCACGACGCGGTCACCGATGGCGAGGGCGGCGGCGGGGACCTCCTCCTCGACGCCATCGGCGAGGCGCCGGGCGGTGCGGGGGCGAAGCGCCAGCAGCGCCTCGATCGCCGCCCCGGTCGCCCGGCGGGCGCGGGCCTCGAGATACTTGCCGAGCAGGATGAAGAGGATGACGACCGCGCTCGCCTCGAAATAGAGGTGGTGCCAGCCGCGCAGCAGGCCCCAGAGCGAGAGGCCGAAGGCGGCGCTGGTGCCGAGGGCGACCAGCAGGTCCATGTTGCCGGTGCCGGCCCGAAGCGCGGCCCAGCCCGCCCGGTAGAAGCGGGCGCCGAGCCAGAATTGCACCGGCGCGGCCAGGGCGAGCTGCACCCAGCCGCCCGGCATCCAGTCCCGGCCGAAGGCCATGCCGATCATGCCGAGGAAGAAGGGCGCGCTGAGGAGGGCGGCCAGCAGCAGGTCCCGCCGCTCGCGCCCGCCCTCGGCTGCGCGCCGCTCCGGCGTGCTCTCGCGCATTTCGTAGCCGGCGCGGCGGATGGCCTCGGCCAGCGCCGCCTCCTCGGTGCCGGCGACGGCGCGGACCATGGCCCGCTCCGAGGCGAGGTTCACCTGCGCCTCCAGCACGCCGGGAAGGCGACGCAGGGCGCGTTCCACCCGCCCGGCGCAGGTCGCGCAGGTCATGCCGGCGATGCCGAGGTCGAAGCGGGCCTCCGGCACCGTGTAGCCGGCCCCGCCCACGGCCTCGATCAGCGTCGCTAGCGGAGCCGTGCCCTCGATGGAAACGCGCTCCGTCGCCAGATTGACCTGCGCGGCGGCGACGCCCGGCACGCGGCCGAGCGCCCGTTCGACGCGCCGGGCGCAGCTGGCGCAGGTCATGCCGCCGACGGGCAGGCTGAGCGCCTCCGGCTTGGGCCGGCGGGTCTTTTCCGTCGCTGCGGCGTCGTGCTGGCCAGGATCGACGATCCCGTGCCGGCGCGTCGCCGGCATCTGTTCCGGACGGATCTTGGGGTTGGTGGAGAGGGGTGCTTCGGGCATGGCGGGGATATGGGGCCTCCCACAATGGGAGGGTCAAGGGCTGGAACCGCCGGAGGTCGCCATCGCCGTCGAGGCCTGGCGCCAGGCCTGGCGGCCGGAGCGCCTTCGCCTGCTGCTGCTGGCCGAGAGCCATATGGCGGGCACGGCGGCGGAGCTGGCGGCACCGCTGCTGCCAGCGCCCGGCTGGCCGATGCGGGCGGGCTTCGTCCGGCATCTCTACTGCCCGGCCTATGGCGAGCCCTCGCTGGCGCCCGGGGTGGCCCGCAATGCGGGGACGCCGCAATACTGGGGGCTGCTCGCCGGCGCGGAGGGCAGCACGGCGCCGACCCGGGCGGCCTGGCCGGCGGCGGAGGCGCGGCTCGCCGTCGAGCTCGCCCTGCTGGAGCGGCTGCGGCGGCGGGGGGTGTGGCTGACCGATGCCTCGCTGGTTGCGGTCGCCGG
>CADCTD010000182.1 GCA_902805545.1 uncultured Craurococcus sp.
AGCCGCCGGCCGTGCCGGACTTCGCTCCCGCGCCGCCGCCGCCGGACCTGCTTGGCCCGCCGCCGCGGCCCTGATCCGCGCCGGGAGCCTCGCGGGCGCCGGCGCAACCGGCTATAGGGGCAGGCCGGGCGTCTGCAAGGCCCGGCTCAACCCCGATCGGACCATGTCGATGACCGAGGAATTCCACCGTATCCGTCGCCTGCCGCCCTATGTCTTCGCGGAAGTGAATGCCGCCAAGGCCCAGGCCCGCGCAGCCGCGGAGGACATCGTGGATCTCGGCATGGGCAACCCGGACAGCCCGACGCCGCCGCATATCGTCGCCAAGCTGATCGAGGCGGTGCAGGACCCGCGGACGCATCGATACTCCATGTCGAAGGGCATCCCCGGGTTGCGGCGCGCGCTCGCTGGCTACTACAGGCGGCGCTTCGGCGTGACGCTCGACCCGGAGCGGGAGGTGGTGGCAACCCTCGGCAGCAAGGAGGGGCTGGCCAACCTGGCGCAGGCGATCTCCTCGCCGGGCGACACCATCCTGGTGCCGAACCCGTCCTACCCGATCCACCAGTTCGGCTTCATCATCGCCGGCGCCTCCGTTCGCAGCCTGCCCTGCACGCCGGATGACGAGATGCTGGCGGCGATCGATCGCGCGGTGCGCCATTCGGTGCCGAAGCCGACGGCGGTGATCGTCAACTTCCCCTCCAATCCGACGGCACATCTGGCGAGCATCGAGTTCTACCGCGACCTCGTCGCGCTCTGCCGGCGGCACGAGCTCTTCATCCTCTCCGACCTCGCCTATGCGGAGCTCTATTTCGGCGAGACGCCGCCGCCTTCCGTGCTGGAGGTGCCGGGGGCGAAGGAGGTGACGGTGGAGTTCACCTCGCTGTCGAAGACCTACAACATGCCGGGCTGGCGGATGGGCTTCGCCGCCGGCAACGAGCGGCTGATCGGCGCACTGACGCGGGTGAAGTCCTACCTGGATTACGGAGCCTTCGCGCCGATCCAGATCGCGGCGACGGCGGCGCTGAACGGGCCGCAGGACACCGTCGCCGAGATGCGGCGGCTCTACCGCGAGCGGCGCGACCTGCTGGTGAAGGGGCTGCGGCAGGCGGGGTGGGAGACGCCCTCGCCGGAGGGCTCGATGTTCCTCTGGGCGCCGATCCCGGAGCGGTTCCGCCATCTCGGCAGCGTCGAGTTCAGCAAGCTGCTGCTGGCGCGGGCCAAGGTCGCCGTCGCGCCGGGCCTCGGCTTCGGGGAGCATGGCGACGGGCATGTGCGCATCGCTCTCGTCGAGAACAGCCAGCGCATCCGGCAGGCGCTCAGGGGCATCCGCAGCTTCCTGCAGGGCGACAATCTCGGGCCGGTGGCGGCGGAGAAGGAGCAGGTTTCGGCATGAGCAAGCCACTCTCGATCGGCGTCGCAGGGCTCGGGACGGTCGGCGCGGGCGTGCTCAAGCTGCTCGCGGCGAATGGCGAGATCGTCGCGGCGCGGGCGGGGCGGCCGGTCACGGTCGGTGCCGTCTCGGCAAGGACGAAGGGGCTGGACCGGGGCGTGCCGGTCGACGGCCTACGCTGGCATGACGATCCGGTGGCGCTCGCCGCCGATCCGGGCGTCGATGTCGTCGTCGAGCTGATCGGCGGCAGCGGCGGGCCGGCGCGCGCGCTCGTCGAGGCGGCGATCGCGGCAGGCAAGCCGGTCGTCACCGCGAACAAGGCGCTGCTGGCGGTGCATGGCGCGGCGATCGCCGAGATGGCGGAGGCGCGGGGCGTGGCGCTCGCCTTCGAGGCGGCGGTCGCGGGCGGCATCCCGGCGATCAAGGGGCTGCGCGAGGGGCTGGCGGCCAACCGGCTGAAGCGCGTCGCGGGCATCCTCAACGGCACCTGCAACTACATCCTCACCGTGATGCGCGAGCAGGGCAGGGAATTCGCCGAGGTGCTGGCCGAGGCCCAGGCGCTCGGCTATGCGGAGGCGGACCCGTCCTTCGACATCGACGGGGTCGATGCGGCGCACAAGCTGGCGATCCTCGCGGCGCTCGCCTTCGGGCGGCCGGTGGATTTCGGCGCCGTGCATGTCGAGGGCATCCGCGAGGTGACGGCGCTCGACATCGCCTTCGCAGGCGAGCTCGGCTACCGGATCAAGCTGCTCGGCATCGCGGCGCGGGACGAGGCGGGCATCACGGCGCGGGTGCATCCCTGCATGGTGCCGGTGGCCGCGCCCATCGCGCGGGTGGATGGCGTGTTCAACGCGGTGGTCGCCGAAGGGGACTTCGTCGGGCGGGTGATGCTGGAAGGGCGCGGGGCGGGGGCGGGGCCGACCGCGAGCGCCGTGGTCGCCGACCTCATCGACATCGCCCGCGGGCGGCACACGCCGGTCTGGGGCGGGGCGCTCGATGCCGCGGCGGCGGTGCCGATGGAGCGGCATCGCGGGGCCTACTACCTGCGGCTGATGGTGCTCGACCGGCCGGGCGTGATCGCGGATGTGACCGGCATCCTGCGCGACCAGGCGATCAGCCTGGAGTCGATGCTGCAGCGCGGGCGGGCGCCGGGCGAGGCGGTGCCGGTCGTCCTCACCACGCATGATTGCGAGGAGGCGGCGATGCGCGCGGCGCTGGCCCGCATCGCCGCGCTGGATGCGGTGCTGGAGAAGCCGGCGCTCATCCGCATCGAGGCACTGTAAACGACAAGGGAGAACAGCATGTCTGCGGCCAAACTCGGCAAGGTCGTCGACCGCAACCTGGCCTTGGAGCTGGTGCGGGTGACGGAAGCGGGCGCCATCGCCGCCTCCCAGTGGATCGGGCGCGGGGACAAGAATTCCGCGGACGGCGCCGCCGTGGATGCGATGCGGCGGGCCTTCGACACCGTCGCCATCACCGGCACCGTGGTGATCGGCGAGGGCGAGATGGACGAGGCGCCGATGCTCTATATCGGCGAAAAGATCGGGCTGGGCGGGCCGGAGGTCGATATCGCCGTCGATCCGCTGGAGGGGACGTCCATCACGGCGAAGGGCGGGCCGAATGCCATCGCCACGCTGGCGCTCGCGGAGAAGGGCGGGTTCCTGCACGCGCCCGACATCTACATGGACAAGATCGCCATCGGGCCGGGCCTCCCGGAGGGGCTGGTCGATCTCGACGCCTCGGTCGAGGAGAACCTGCGGGCGCTGGCGAAGGCCAAGAAATGCGAGGTGGGCGACCTCATGGTCTGCACCCTCGACCGCGACCGGCACAAGGCGATGATCAAGGCCTGCCGGGCGGTGGGGGCGCGCATCACGCTGCTCGGCGATGGCGACGTGTCGGGCGTGATCGCGGTCAGCCAGCCGGAGACGGGGATCGACATCTATATCGGCTCGGGCGGGGCGCCGGAGGGCGTGCTGGCGGCCGCGGCGCTGCGCTGCATCGGCGGGCAGCTGCAGGGGCGGCTGCTCTTCGAGAATGACGAGCAGGTGGAGCGGGCGCGCGGCATGGGCGTCACCGACCCGAACCGCAAGTACAGCGTCGAGGAGATGGCGCGCGGCGAGGTGATGTTCGCCGCGACCGGCGTCACCACCGGGCCGATGCTGCGCGGCGTGCGGCGGACGGCGCATGGCGCAATCACCCATTCCATGGTGATGCGCAGCAAGTCGGGCACGGTGCGCTATGTCGAGGGGCACCACAATTACGCGCGGAAGCCGCTGCCGTTCTTCGGCTGATATGATGGTGGAACCTGCTCTCGGCATCGGCCGCAGCCTGACCGGACGGCGCTGGGTCTGGCGCGAGGGGGAGGCGCGGCTGGGCCTCGCCATCGCGCAGCGGGCCGGGCTGCCGGAACTGGTCGGGCGGCTGCTGGCGGCGCGCGGGGTGCCGCTGGAAGGTGTCGGCGACTTCCTCGAGCGGACGCCGCGGGCGATGCTGCCCGACCCCTCGCGGCTCATCGACATGGATGCGGCGGCCGAACGGCTGGCCTGGGCGGTGCGCAGCGGCGAGACGGTCGCCGTCTTCGGCGATTACGACGTCGACGGAGCGTGTTCCGGCGCGCTGATGGTCCGCGCGCTGCGGCGGCTCGGCTGCACCGTCAGCCACTATGTGCCGGACCGGCTGAAGGAGGGCTACGGGCCAAATCCGGCGGCGATCCGCGCGCTGTGCGAGCGCGGGGCGACGCTGATCGTCTGCGTCGACTGCGGCATCGCGGCGCATGAGGCGCTGGCGGCCGCCGAGGGGCGGGCGGATGTGGTGGTGCTCGACCACCACAAGTCCGAGGGGGCGGTGCCGCGCGTCGCGGCGGCGGTCAATCCCAACCGGCTCGACTGTACCTCAGGGCTGCGGAACCTGTGCGCGGCAGCGGTCGCCTTCCTGGCCGTCGTCGCACTGCACCGGGCGCTGCGCAAGGCGGGGCATTTCATCAAGCTCGAGGAGCCCTCGCCGCTCGAGCTGCTCGATCTGGTGGCGCTGGCGACGGTCTGCGACGTGATGCCTCTCACCGGCGTCAACCGGGCGCTGGTGGCGCAGGGGCTGAAGGTGATGGCGCGGCGGGGGCGGGCGGGCGTCGCTGCGCTGCTCGATGTCGGGCTGGTGCGGGACGTGCCGACGGCGCATTCGCTCGGCTTCGTGCTCGGGCCGCGGATCAATGCGGCTGGGCGGGTGGATGAGCCCGATCTCGGCATGCGGCTGCTGCTCTGCGACGACCCGGTCGAGGCGCGGGCGATGGCCGAGCGGCTGGATGCCGTCAACCGGCGGCGGCAGGAGGTTGAGGCCGAGGTGCTGGGCGCTGCCTTCGCCGCGGCCGAGGCGCAGCATGCGGCGGGGCATCCGGTGCTGCTGGTCTGCGGCGATGGGTGGCATCCGGGCGTCGTCGGCATCGTGGCGGGGCGGGTGAAAGAGAAGTTCAACCGGCCGGCCTGCGTCGCCGGGAGGGCCGGCGGGGTCGCCAAGGGCTCGGGGCGGTCGGTGCCGGGGGTGGATCTCGGCGCGGCGGTGATCGCGGCGCGGCAGGCGGGGCTGCTCGAGACCGGCGGCGGGCATGCGATGGCGGCGGGGTTCAGCTTCCTTGAGGGCCGGCGCGAGGAGTTCCATGCCTTCCTCGACGAGCGGCTGGCGGCGGCGGGGGGGCTGCCGGGGGCGGCCGACCTCGTCGTCGAGGGAAGCGTGGCGGTGCCGGCGGCGACGACCGATCTTGCCTGCCAAGTGGAGCGGCTGGCGCCCTTCGGAGCCGGGAACGAGGAGCCGGTCTTCGTCCTGCCGCGGGCGCGGGTGGTACGGGCCGACCGGGTGGGCAAGGAGGGCAACACCATCCGCGCCTTCCTCGAGGGCGAGTCGGGGGGGCGGCTGAAGGCCATCTGCTTTCGGGCGAAGGAAGGGCCGCTGGCCGAGGCGCTGCTGGCACGGCAGGCGGGACCGCTGCACCTTTGTGGGCAGATCAGGGCCGAACGCTGGAACGATACGGTGAGCGCCTGCCTGCATGTGGTGGATGCGGCGCAGATCCAGCCCGGCTGACGTCAGCGAATATCAACGGCTTGGCAGCGTGCCTGTCACGCACCGTCACGGCTTGCCATGGCATGGCGGCAGGATTGCCCCGACGCAGCCTTCACCCGGATGGAGCGTTGCCCGGGCAAGGGTGAGATGGGAGATGAGCATGCGCCGCTTGCTGCTCGCCGCAATGCTGGGGCTCGGGATGCTGTCGGAGGCTGCCTCCGCGGCGCTGGCGGGGCCGGGGCTCTCGGTGGCCGAGCCCAGGCTGCTGGCGCCTGTTCAGTATCGCCGGGACTATGCGCCGCCGCGTCGCCATTACGGGCCGCCGCCGCGGCGCTACTACCGGCCCTACCCGCCGCCGCGGGCGCGCTATGCTCCGCCTCCGCGTCCGTACTACCGGGCCTATCCGCCGCCGCGGGCACGCTATGCGCCGCCCCCGCCGCGTCGCCACTACTACCGTTGAGGCTGGGCGGCCAACCGGCCAGGCTGCTGTCCGTTCGCCCCGGCTTGCGGAAGCCTTTCGAGCTTGCCGCGGGCTCGACGGGATTGACGCGGCCGGGGCTCGTTCCCTACCGGCGGGTTGCGGCCCAGGCCTCGGCGATGCGGGCGATCGGGTCGACCGGGGCGGCCGGCGCGGAACTGCCCCCCGGCACATCGCCCCAGCGGCGGACCGGGCCGCTGTCGAGATGGACGAAGTTGCGGCTGTTGTAGACGCCGACGCCGCCGCGCCGCATCTCCAGCGCCACATTGGCGAAGCCCGGCATCTGCGCCGCCGGCAGGCAAACATCGAGGGCGCGGGCGACCAAGTGCTGGCTGTTGCCGGCACCGCAGACCAGCGCATTCGTCTCCGGGCTGCGGAAGCCGGAGACGACGAGGAACTCGCCGCGCCAGCGGCTGCGCTGCCCGGCCTCCCACAGGATGTCGATGGCGGTCGGGTCGAAGGCGTGGACGGTGCCGTTGCGACTGTCGGCAAGCACGGTGGAGATGTCGGCAAGCGCTGCCGCATCGACCGTGCGGCCATCATGGTAGACGCCGTTGAAGCGGGCGCCGGTCGCGGCGTGCCGAAGGCTGAGCCGCCGCAGGCCGGGCGCCGTGCGCTGGGTGGCGAGGGCAGGCGTCGAGAGGGCAGCGGGCGCGAGCGCGCCGAGGAGCAGGGATCGACGGTGCATGTCGGCCTGCCTACCGGCGTAGTGCCGATGACGGAACCCTCGCTCGCGCAATCGCGTCCCACCTCCCGCAAGCGCGACCTGGGATTCAACTCCTGTACGGTGGTGCCTGTGAAGCTGGCACGCTCAGGGTGTCATGTAGACCAGATGACGGCATGGAGCATCGCGCTCGCGCCAGGTGAGTGTCGCGGAATCGCCACAGCGCCGGGCTCGGCGGAGAGGGCCTCGTTGCGGAGGAGGACGGAGGCGTCCGCGCCCTCGTCGAGCGAGAGGACGATGCGAACCTGGCTGCCCTGGTCGTCGACGGCGGCGACGCGGGCGGGCCGTCGCCCGTCGCGCCCAGGCGGCAGCGGTCGGCGATGGGGCCGCGCGGCCTGCGCAGGATGTTGCGGCCGCTGGTAAAAACGGGCGCGACGTCGGTGAGCGCATCGCCTCGTTCTGGCTGTGGCTGACGTGAATGAAGCCGATGCCGAGCTCGCACTGCCGACGCTTCAAGGCCGTGCATCGTTAGGCTGGAGACGACATTGTCGGGTGAGGCGAGGTACGGCAGGCGGGCGTTTGACCGGACAATCATCGAGGGGCCGCACTCGAGCGGCGGCAGGTTGGTGACGTTGCTGTCAAGGATGAAGATGTCGCCCTCGGAAATCGCCTCGTGGCCGACGATCATGCGCGGCGTGCTGGCCTTGGCGCAGCCGCTCGGGCCCAGCAGGCAGCCAGCTGCCAACGGGCGGTCTCCTCGGCAGACGCGGTGGCGCTGGAGGCGAATGACAAGGGCGAGGAGCGTCGACGAGGTGGCGCTCGAGATCAGCGCGTAGATTTTCAGCGGCGGGGTGTTGCGGTTGCTGGCGACCAGCATGGTGCGGCCTGGTCGTCGTAGCTGGGGGTGAGGGCGTCCATCGTTCCGCCGAGGATGCCGGGCGCCAGGATCGGCAGGGTGCCATGGCGGGGTGCGGCCAAGGCTGGACGTTGCCCGCAAGGCGGTGTAGTGGAGCCGCCCGCGGATCCGATCGGGTCCGGCGCAGGCCTGTCCCCATCGTCTAGAGGCCTAGGACACCAGCCTTTCACGTTGGTAACACGGGTTCGAATCCCGTTGGGGACGCCAGCCCGGCCGCGCCATCAGTCCAGCCAGCCGAGGGCAGCGAGCCTTCCGCGCTCGCCCTGCAGGAACCGCTCCCCGATATCGGCCCGCCAGCGCAGCTCCGGCGCGATGACGTTGCGGGCGCGCCTGCAGGCGGCCTCGCGCGCCGCGGCTACGGAGGGACCGGTGCCGGTGACGATCATCGCATGGCCCGAGCGGCGGCGGACCAGCAGCTGCCCCTCCGCGTCGCGCCGCGAATCGACCAGGTGGTAGTGGCGCAGCGCCTCGCCCTGCGGCGGGTCGAGGAAGAAGAGCGGCACGTCGTCACCCGGCGCGGCGGCCTGGTCGACGGCAGGGAAGGGGGGGACGGTCAGCACGATGGCGACCGACCATCCGGGCGTCGTGGCGAAGCCTTCCGACCCGCCCTCCGCCATGCGGCGGAAGAGGTCGCCCCAGCCATCGCGCTGCATGGCGGCCAGCACGGCAAAGCCGGGATTGCCGAAGCGGCAGGTGAATTCCAGCGGCAGCGGCCCGCGCTCGTCAACCATGAGGTTCAGGTTGACGTAGCCGACATGACCGGCGCCGGCGAGATGCGGCGCGACGCGGGCAAGCGTCGCCTCGAACAGCCGCTCGGCGCCTTCGTAGCTCGCCAGCGTGCCCATCTCGCCGGTCATCTCGCCCATCTCGCCGGGGAAGAAGCGCTTGTGCTCGAAATCGATGCAGGCTGGGCGAAGGAAGCGCTGCCCGTCGAAATAGGCGCCGATGCCGACCTCCACGCCGTCGAGCCGCTCCTGCAGCAGCACGCCGCCGGAAGCGCCAAGCCGCACGGCGCGGCGGAGCATGAAGGCGAGGTCGGCGCCTGCGGGATGCTCGCCAACGAAGGTCGGCAGGTGGGAGTCGTCGAATTTCAGCGCATGCCGCCCAGGATGCGCCGCGAGCCAGGCAAGCGCGGCCTCCGGGTCGGGGAAGGCGCGGCTCCCGGCGACGGGCAGGCCGGTCTCGCGCAGGATCGCCTGGCCGAAGGCGCGGTCGTTCTCCAGCCGGTCGCCGAAGGCGCTGCCGCCGATAACGCGATAGCCCTCGGCGCGCAGCGCGTCCTGCACCGGGCCGCGATTGGCGCGCTCGAACAGGACGAGGCCGTCACGCCCGACCCAGCCCAGTTCGGCGCGCCAGTCGGGCACGGGCTCGATCAGGCCGCCGAAGGCGCGTTCCTCCGGCGGGTCCTCGGCATGCACGCGGACCTCGTGGCCCTCCCGCATCAGCGCGAGATAGATGTCGCCGAGATAGACCCGGGGCCCGATCGCCAGCACTCGCATCGCTCGTTCCCGCCCGCTTCCGCACGGCAACGCGGGGCGCTGCCGGCCGTTTTCGGGCCAGGCAGCCGGAGTGGATGATGGGTGAGCTGGAGGCCTTCGCGGAAGGCCGGGAGGAGATGGAGGCGGCGCGCCTGGCGCATCGCCCCGGGCTGGTGGCGGAGATGCAGGCGCGGCTGGCGCATCATGGGCTGCTGGACCCGCCGGCGGATGGGCTGCTGGGGCCCGGCACGCAATGGGCGCTCGGCGCCTTTGGCCGCGCGGCGGGGCTCGGCTTCGAGGGGGCGCTGACGCCGCCGGCCGCGGCGGCGCTCCTGCGGGAGGGCCCGGTGCTGCCGCTGCGGCCGGGTGGAAGCCTGGCCGGGCAGGTCGCCGCGGCGCTGCTGCGGCGTGGCGACTGGCTGTGCCGCGATCCCGGCTGCTCGACCATCGTCTATGTCGAGGGCATGGACGAGGCGGGGCGGGTAGTGCCGCGGCGGCCGAATCGCTTCGACGACCTGCGGCTGCTGCTGCGCATCGCGGCCGGAGGGCAGCCGGAGATCCTCGGCGCCTGGGCTGCGACGACGGCCTCCGGCCGGCCGGCGGTCGAGAGGCCGGCCGAGCCGGAGGGGGCGCCGCGCCTCGCGCTGGGCCAACACCGCGCCTGGGTGATGGGCCGGACGGCCATCGGCACGGCGCTGGAGCAGGAGGCGCTGGTCCAGCTCCTGCCCCTGCCGGTGACGCGGGATGCCGATCACGACTTCCGCCGCCAGGGCGATCCGCGCGAGCGCGGCTTCTACCTGATCGACCAGCATGGCGGACAGGATGCGCCGGCCGCGGAGGTGGGCGGGATCGGCGCCGGTTGCCTCATCGGCCGGAGCCAGGAAGGGCATGGCCGATTCATGGCCCTGCTGCGGGAGGATCCGCGCTGGCGGGCCAATGCCGCGCATCTCTTCACCACCTCCCTGCTCCGGGCGGAGGAGGTCCTGGGCTGACGGGCGTCAGGCCGCGGGCGGAGCGATCAGCTCGGCCAGCAGCGGGTTGGGGAAGCGGCGGTCGAGCGTGACCGCGAGGAAGAGCTCGTGGATGCCCTCGAGGGAATGCGCCTCGAGCAGCTGGCCGCTCGCCAGCTCGTCCTGCACGACGATCGGCGGGATGACGGCGAGCCCGGCATCCTCGCGGGCCAGCAGCCGGATCATCGCCATGTCGTCCACCTCGGCGGCGATGGTGACCGTCAGGCCGAGGCGGGCGAGGAGGGTATCGAAGGCGGCGCGAATCGCCGTCTCCGCGGTCGGCAGGATCAGCGGCTCGCGCGCCAGCAGGGTGGCGAGCGGGGCGCCGGCGCCGATCCGCCGCGGCGTGCCGATCAGGCCGACCGGCTGCTCGTCCAGATGCTGGATGAGGTAGCGCCGCCCGGCATCCCGCGCCGGCTGGATGTTGGTCAGCACCACGTCGAGCGTGAGGGTCTCGAGCCCCCGCAGCAGGTCGCCCTGCAGGCCGGAGCGCAGCACGACCTCCACATCCGGCCGGCCGAGCAGGCGGCGCAGGAAGCGCATCTGGAAGTTGCGCGAGAGGGTGGCGAGGGCGCCGACGCGGAGCGCACGGCGCGGCCGCCCCGTCTCCCGCAGGGTCGCGGTGAGGTCGGCGGCGGTGCGGAAGATCGCATCGGCATGGTCGAGGGCGAGGCGGCCGGCCTCCGTCAGGATGAGGCTGCGGCCCTGGCGCTCGAACAGGTCCTGCCCGAGCGATTGCTCGAGCGTGCGGAGCTGGGCCGAGAGGGCCGAGGGCGAAAGGTTAAGCTGCCGTGCGGCGCCGGTCAGGCTGCCCTCATGCGCGACGGCGTGGAACAGGCGCAGGTGGTGCAGGTTGAGTGCGGCCATCGTTCCATCAAACCGAACGGTATGGCGCAAATAATGTGATTTTCTAGAATGGATGCAAGGGCTATCCGGGCTGCGTCCGTACCGATCGGAGCTGCCCGATGACCTTGCCGCTGCCCGTGCTGTCGCCGCCCCTGCTGCTGCTCCTGGCCCTCGTGGCGTTGGGCCGCCACGGGCGCCGCCCCGGCGCCCTGCCGCGCCTGGCGGAGGGCGGGGCACTGGCCGCGCTCGTGCTCGCGCTCTGCGGCGCGCTGCAGACGGCGGTCGCCGGGCCGCAGGCTTTGGCGATCGGCGACGGGCCGCTGGCGATCGTGCTGCGGCTCGACCTGGTCGGCGCGGCGATGAGCCTGCTGATCGGCTTCATCGGCTGGGTGGTGGTGCGCTACGCCCGCAGCTACCTGGATGGCGAGGCGCGCGAGGGCGCCTTCCACGGTCTGCTGCTGGCGACGCTCGCGGCCGTGCAGGTGCTGGCGCTGGCCGGCAGCCTGGCGACGCTGGTGCTTGCCTTCCTCGCCATCGGCCTCGGGCTCCGCCGGCTGCTGATGTTCTACGCGGCGCGGCCGGAGGCGCAGCGGGCGGCGACGAAATTCACCCTCGTCTCCGGAGCGGGCGACGTGGCGCTGGTGCTGGCCTCCATCCTGCTGTGGCATGGCTACGGCACTGCCGACCTCGCTGCGATCAACGCCGCGGCCGCAGCCGGGTCGGCGCCGGCCGGGACCGGGCTCGCGGTCGGGCTGCTGGTGCTGGCGGCGCTGCTGAAGAGCGGCGCGCTGCCGCTGCATGGCTGGCTGACCGAGGTGATGGAGGCGCCGACGCCCGTCTCCGCGCTGCTGCATGCGGGCATCATCAATGCCGGCGGGCTGCTGCTGATCCGCCTGGCCGAGCCGATGCAGGCGAGCCCGGGCGCGATGGCGGCGCTGGTCATCCTGGGCGGCTTCACCGCGCTCTTCGCCGGCCTCGTGATGCTGACCCAGGCCGCGGTGAAGACGGCGCTCGCCTGGTCCACCATCGCGCAGATGGGCTTTATGCTCCTGCAATGCGGGCTCGGCCTCTGGTCCCTGGCGCTGCTGCATATCGTCGCGCACTCGCTCTACAAGGCGCATGCCTTCCTCGCCTCGGGCACCGCGGTGCAGGCGGTGCTGGCGGTGCGGCGGCCGGGGCCGGTCGCGGTGCCGGGCCTCGTCGCGGTCGGGCGGGCCTTCGCGCTGGCGCTGGCGATCTACGCGCTGGTCGCGGGCGGCTTCGCCTGGGCCTTCGGGGCGAAGTCCGGGCAGGCGACGGCGCTCGGGGCCATCCTCATCTTCGGCGTCGCCTATCTGGTGGCGCAGGGCCTGGCGGATGCGGCGCCGCGCGCGCTGACCCGGCGCACCATGCAGGCCTCGACGGCGGCGGCGATCGCCTACTTCACCTTCCACCGGCTGGCCGAGGCGATGGCCGCGGGCGCGCTGCCCGCGCCGCCGGTGCCCGGGCCGCTGGAGACGGCGCTGCTGGTGCTGACGGTGCTGTCCTTCGGCCTCGTCGCCGTGGCGCAGGCGCTGTTCCCGCATTGGGCGCACCACCCGGCGGCGGCGGGGCTGCGGGTCCACCTTGCCAACGGCCTCTACCTCAATGCGGTGCTCGATCGGCTCATCGGCGGCTTCCGCACCACGAAACCCCTCTGACCGGGCGGAGCGCGACCATGCTGACGAGCCATGAGACCATCGTGCCGCCGGCGCTCGCGGCCCTGCGCGGCGCCATCGAGGCGGCCATCCGCGCCGTCCCGCCCGCCTTCCCGCTGGATGCGACGGTGGCGGTGAACCCCTTCCTCGGCCAGGCGGGGGAGGGGCTGGCGATGGCCGCGGCCCGGCTGGCGCGGGTTGCGGGGCTGCGGCTGACGCCCGCGCGGGCCGACTTTGCCGCGCGTATCGAGGCCGGGCAGATTGCCGAGGAGGACCTTGCCGCGGCGCTTGCCGCCTGCGGCCTGCCGGGCCGGCCGGCGGACCTCGCTGCGCTACGTCGGGCGCCCGGCACCGAGCCGCCGGCGCCGCGGGCGCTGCCGACCGTGGCGGAGCTCGCCGGGCAGGCCGCCGGGACGGACTGGCCGGGCGTCGTCGCCCGCTGCATCGGGCTCTGGGCCGCGGGGCATTTCGACCGGGGGCAGGCATTGTGGACGCCGGCGCCGGGGCTCGATGCCTACGCCGCCTGGCGGGAATGGGCGACGCATGACCTGACGCCGGAGCTCGCCGGGCTCGCCGGCTTCTGCGCCCATGTCGCCGCCGCGCCGGATACGGCGGAGCGGGCCATCCTCCGCGCCGTCGCGCGGCTCGGGCTGACCGAGGCGGCGGCGCCGACCGCCTTCCACCGGCTGCTCGTCGATCTCGGCGGCTGGGCGCAGCATGCGCGCTGGCTGCTCTGGCAGGCCGAGCAGGCCGGCGGGCAGGATGCGACGCTGCTGCATCTCCTGGCGATCCGCCTGGTCTGGGAAGAGGCTCTGCTCGCCGCGCAGGAGGGCGCGATCGGCGCCGCCTGGCAGGAGACGGTCGCCGCCCATGCCGCGCCGCTGGTGCCGACGCCGGAGCAGGTGACGGATGCGATCCTGCAGGAGGCGGCGGAGCGGGCGCATCAGCGCCGGCTGGCGGCGACGCTGGCCGCGGCCGCGCCCGGCGGCCTGGCGCGGCCGCGGCTGCAGGCGGCCTTCTGCATCGACGTGCGCTCCGAGGTCATCCGGCGGCACCTGGAGAGCCTCGATCCGGGGATCGAGACGCTGGGCTTCGCCGGCTTCTTCGGCCTGCCGGTCGCGCACCGGCCGCTCGGCTCGACCGAGGCGGAGGCGCATCTGCCGGTGCTGCTCAACCCTGCGCTGGCCACGCGCAGCGGCGTGCCGGCGGCCGCGGAGGACGAGGCGCGGATCGCCTCGCGGGCGAAGCGGGCCTGGGGGCGGTTCCGCCAGGCGGCGGTCTCCTCCTTCGCCTTCGTCGAGGCGGCCGGGCCGCTCTATCTCGGCAAGCTGGTCTGCGATGCGGTCGGGATCGGCGGCAAGGACGCGGCGCCGAGCCCCGCCCCGGCCTGGTCCGAGCCGCCGGATGCGGCGGCCAAGGCGGCGACGGCGGCGGCGGTGCTGCGCGCCATGTCGCTCACTGCCAACCATGCGCGGCTGGTGCTGCTGCTCGGCCATGGTGCGCGCGTCGCCAACAACCCGCATGAGAGCGCTTATCACTGCGGCGCCTGCGGCGGCCATACGGGGGAGGTCTCTGCCCGGCTCCTCGCCGCGCTGCTGAACGACCCGGAGACGCGGATCGGCCTCGCCGCCCACGGCATCATGCTGCCGGCGGATACGCTCTTCCTCGCCGGGCTGCACGAGACGACGACCGATGCGGTGACGCTCTACGAGGACAGCCCGGCGCCGCACCATGCGGCGGACATCAGCGAGGCGCGGCGCTGGCTCGAAGAGGCGGGGGCGCTGACCCGGGCGGAGCGGTCGCTGCGCCTGCCGGGCAGCTCGGCGGAGTCGATGCCGGCGCGGGCGCGGAACTGGGCGGAGCCGCGGCCGGAATGGGGCCTCGCCGGCTGCGCCGCCTTCATCGCGGCGCCCCGCGGCACGACGCGGCAGGCCGATCTCGGCGGGCGTGCCTTCCTGCATTCCTATGACTGGAGGCAGGACAAGGGTTTCGCCACGCTCGAGCTGATCCTGACGGCGCCCGTCGTGGTGGCGAGCTGGATCAGCCTCCAATACTACGGCTCCGCCGTCGCGCCGGCGCTGTTCGGCGGCGGCAACAAGCTGATCCACAACGTGGTCGGCGGCATCGGCGTGCTCGAGGGCAATGGCGGGCGGCTGCGCGCGGGCCTTCCCTGGCAGGCGGTGCATGACGGTGAGCGGCTGGCGCATGATCCGCTGCGCCTCTCGGTGCTGGTCGAGGCGCCGCGCGAGGCAATCGCCGCGATCCTCGACCGACACGAGGCAGTGCGCGCGCTCTTCGACAACGGTTGGTTGCACCTGCTGGTGCTGGAGGGCGGCAAGGTCGTGGCGCGCTACCGGCCCGGCTGCGGCTGGGCCGAACTGCGCGGGCTGCCCGCCGCCGCCTGAGCGGCGCGCGTCGTAACCCAACCGGCTACTTTACAAGGGAATAGCTGGTGTGGAGCGGGACGCCACCCCGCTCCGCAACCAGGAAGATGAGTGGATTTTAACGTCTGATATTGCAACCCATGAGTGCATATGGCGTGACCAAATAGGGTCGCCGGTCTTGGACATATCACCGCGTAACGACGTTTCGCTCACCCGTGCCAGGCCGGCCGCGCAGCCGCCGAAGCCGGCCGGGGGTGCCCTGCCCGGGCGGCTCCTGCGCGCCGGCTTCGCCCTCGCCGTGCTCGGCACCACGCTCCACTTCATCCACGACCGCTTCTTCGTCACCGCCTCCGACGTCGCCATCATGGCCGGGCGGACCATCGTGCTGCGTGCGCCGATCGATGGCCGTGTCGTCATGTCGCCCTGGAGCCATGGGCAGAATTTCGCCGAGGGCCACGTCGTCGCGCAGGTGGTGAACGACCGGGCCGATACCCAGCGGCTCGACGAGTTGCAGACCGCGCTGGCGACCGTCGAGGGCGAGATCCCGGCGCTCGAGCAGCGCGCGGCGGGCACCGCGGGGCTGCTCAATTCGGCGATCCTCAGCGCCGAGGCCTTCCGCCGCATCCGCCTGGACCAGCTCCGCCCGCGGATCGCCGAGGCGGAGGCCGTGGCGCGCGCGGCGGCAGCGCGGCTGAAGGAGGCCGAGGCCGCGGCCGCGCGCGGCGAGGCGCTGCAGCGCGGAGGCTATACCAGCGCCGCTGCCGTCGACGTGCTGCGGCGCGACCTGGCGGTGGCGCGGGACGGCCTCCGCGCCGCGACCGAGCGCCGCACCGCGCTGCTGGCGGAGCAGGAGGGCGCCTCGCTCGGCGTCTACGCCACCGACAATGCGACCGACCGCTCCATCTCGCAGCAGACGACCGACCGGCTGACGCTCACCCTGGTGGAGGTGGATGCGATGCTGGCCGAGCGCCGGGCGCGGCGCGCGGCGATCCAGCAGCAGCTCGACGCCGAGCGGCAGCGGGTCGGCCTGCTGCGCGAGGCGCCGCTGCGGGCGCCGATCGGCATGGTGCTGGTGCAGCTGCTGGCGCAGCCCGGCGAGTTCGTGCGCCCGGGGCAGGATGTCGCGCGCTTCGCCAGCTGTGGCGAGCGGCTGGTGCGCACGGAGGTGGAGGAGCGGGTGTTCCGCACCCTGGCGATCGGCCAGCGGGCCAGCTTCCGCCCCGCTGGCGCGCCGGCAAAGCTTCCGGGCGAGATCGTCGAGCTGGTGCCGACCAGCCTGCAGCCCGGCGCGCCGCGCATGCGGCCGCAGGCGGTGGTGCAGCTCGGCGGCTCGGAAGGCGTCTGCGAGACCGGGCGCAGCGGCGCGGTCCGGTTCGACTAGGCGGCCGCATCGTCATGGAACCGGCCATCCCGCTGGCCCCGGCCTTCCTGCCCTGCCTGTTGGTCCTCTCGGCCAGCCTGGCGCTGACCTTCGTCCGGCCGAGCCAGCCCGCGCTGCGGCTGGCCGCGGCCGGGCTGACCGGCCTGCTGCTGGTGCGCTATCTGGCCTGGCGGGCGCTGGAGACCCTGCCGCCGCTCGACCTCGACGTGATGGTGCTGCTGAGCTGGGGCTTCTTTGGCATCGAGCTGCTGGGGAGCCTGGCCGGACTGATCCTGCTGCACGTCCTGTCGCGGACCTGCGACCGCAGCGCCGAGGCGACGGCGCATCCGGTCGAGGAATTCCCCGGCGGGCCGCCGCTGATCGACCTGCTGATCCCGACCTATAACGAGCAGGCGGAGATCCTCTACCGCACCATCGTCGGCGCCATGTCGCAGGATTATCCGCGCTTCCGCGTCTGGGTGCTGGACGACGGCAAGCGGCCCTGGCTCGCCGAGATGTGCCGCGAGCTCGGCGCCGGCTACCGGACGCGCGGCGACAACAGCCATGGCAAGGCGGGCAACATGAATGCCTGCCTCTGGTGGCTGCTGGACCGGCCGGACCCGCCGGATGCGATCGGCGTGCTGGACGCGGACTTCATCGCGACGCCGCTCTTCCTCCGCCGCGCCGCGGCGCTGCTGCACGACCCGCAGGTGGCGCTGGTGCAGACGCCGCAGCATTTCTTCAACCCGGATCCGATCCAGCTCAATCTCGGCGCGGCGACGATGATCCCGGACGAGCAGCGCTTCTTCTTCGACGTGATCCTGGCCTCGAAGGACGCGCACGGCACGGCCTTCTCCTGCGGCACCTCGGCGCTGGTGCGGGCGAGCAGCCTGGCGGCGATCGGCGGCTTCCCGACCGAGAGCGTGACGGAGGACCTGCTGATGTCGATCAAGTTCTCCGGCATCGGCCAGCGCACGGTCTACCTGAACGAGCCGCTGACGGCCGGCCTCGCTCCGGAGGGGCTGCATGAATACCTGACGCAGCGTGGCCGCTGGTGCCTCGGCACCATGCAGATCGTCCGCACGCCCTGGGGGCCCTGGTCGCGCGGGCCGACGCCCTGGCTGATGCGGATGCACACGCTGGACACGGTGCTGTTCTGGACGATGACGCCGATCCTGCGCATCCTCTGCATCACCGTGCCGATCCTCTACTGGTGGACCGGCTTCGTCGTGGTGCAGGCGGACCTGCCGGGGCTCGTCGCCAATCTCGGCCCCTACTGGCTGAGCTGCGTCATCTTCCTCGGCTGGGTGAGCCGCGGGACCAACGTGCCGGTGCTGGCGGATGCGATGTCGCTGCTGGTCTGCCGCGAGTCGCTGCGGGCCAGCGTCATCGGCCTGTTCGGCTCGCGGAACCAGAAGTTCAAGGTGACCGCCAAGGGGGCGACCCGCGACCGGACCGTGGTGCAGTGGGGGCTCGCGGGCGTCTTCCTCGGCCTGGCGGGCCTCACCATCGGCGGCATCGCGCTGCGGCTGGTCACCGGCCCGATCGAGGGCACGCCGCCCGATGTCGAGGCGATGACGCTGTTCTGGAGCATCTACAACGTGGTTATGCTTGCCGTCGCGGCGATGATGTGCGTTGAGGCGCCGCGCTACCGGAAGGAGGAGCGCTTCGCCCTCGACGAGCGCGCCGATGCGGTGGTCGGCGGCGAGCGGATCGTCGTGCGGCTGGACAACCTCTCGCTGGGCGGCTGTCGGATCGTCTTCCCCATGCCGCCGGCGCTGCGGCCGGGCGACGAGATCCTGGTGCGGGTACCGGATGTCGGGGCGATCCCGATGCAGGTGCGCGGGCTGCGCGGGCCGGTCTGCCAGCTCGCCTTCGTGCCGGAGCCGGAGGCGCGCGCGGCGCTGGTCCGCAAGCTGTTCTCGGGCGACTACCGCAAGTCGGTCAGCGCGCTGAGCCCGCTCGCGCTCTGCGGCATCCTCTGGCGGCGCGCCTTCCACTGAATGGTCATGGCCTGACGAGGGCGAGCAGGAGCGCGGCCACCAGGAGCACGGCAACCGTCGATAGCGCGAAGGGCAGCATCACCCGGTAGGCCTCGCGCTCGCGGCCGGGGGTGCCGGCCAGGCTGCAGGCGATCGACATGCGCACCGGCGAGACGATGTTGAGCGAAAGCGCCGCGGCATGCTGGAGCGCGACCGCGGCGGCGAGGTCGAGGCCGGCCGCGGCCGCGAGGCTGACCTGGGCCGGCATGAACAGCCCGTTGGCCGCATTGCTGCTGTTGGCCAGCGCGCCATAGGCCGCCGAGACGAGCGGCATCAGCACCACGGCGCCATCCCCCAGCGCCCGGTAGATGCCCTCGGCGAGGCCGGTGGCGATGCCGGAGCCGGACAGCACCTCCGCGATGGCCGAGAAGGTGAAGATGCTGAAGACGGCGAGGCGGCCGGTGGCCCAGGCCGTCCGCCACTCGGCGGGAAAGGCGCGGGCCTGGCCGCGGGCCAGCCCGGTGACGAGGGCGGCCACGACCAGCCAGGTGCCGGCATGGAAGAGGGGCGACCAGGCCGGTGCGCCGGCGAAGGGCTGCATCCGGCCCGCCTCGGAGAGGAGATGCTCGAGCGGCGGGATCAGGCGGGTGGCGGCCAGCCAGCCGATCAGGACGGCGAAGGGCAGCATCCGGCGGGCCATGCGGCGGAGCGTCGCGCGGTCGGGGCGTTCGTCCAGCAGGGTACGGAGCGCGATGACCGGGCTGTAGGCGGCGAGCATCGCCGTCTCCGGGCCGAGGAGTGCGGTTGCCAGGATCACCGATGCGAGGCTGGCGCCGAGCCAGAGGGCCTCGCTCGCCCGCTCGCGCCAGCCGGCGCCGAATCCGGCCCGCTCCGCCAGGCGCCAGTAGAGCGCCAGCCAGGCGATGTTGAAGGCGACGACGGGGATGCTCGCATGGAGGGCGAGCGTCGCCGGGTCCGTCCGGGCGAGGGCGGCGGCGATGATGGCGCCGCTGCCCATGGCGCCCCAGAGGATCATCGTCTGGCTGAGCAGGGCGAAGGCGAGGCGCTGCACCGGCTCCATCGGCAGCCGCTGCACCAGCGCCATGGCGCCGATGATGCCGACGCCGAAGCCGGTCGCCGATTCGGCGAAGGGGCCGATGAGGAAGCAGGCGGCGAAGAGCAGCCGGCGCGCGGCGCGGGGATCGGGCGGAGCGGCCGGCGCCGGGGCAGCCTCGCCCTGCCGCACCGCGACCTGCCAGAAGAGGAGCCCGCCCAGGATATAGGGCACGACGATCCAGCCGATCCAGGTGCCGCGGGCGAGGGAGAGCGCGGCATCCGCCAGCCCGTAATCCCCCGGCGCGGTCGTTAGGGCGACGGCGAGGGCGACGGCGAGGCCACAGAGCGAGGCGCCGAGGGTGCCCATCCGGCCGCTGACGATGGCGCCGATGACGACCAGCGCAGGCAGGGTCCAGAGGAGGATGATCAAGGGCCGCGCTGCCTCGCCGGGTCTCGCGCCCGGGTGGGACGCTCAGCGCATCATGGCCGATGCGGAGCGGGGGCCGCTATGCCGGGCGGCGCATGGCTGCCGCCGCGGGTGCCGGGGGCTGGCGCGGCTTCCGGTCGCTCCCGCTTGTGGTTCGGTCGAGCGGCTGGCTTCGACCGGGTGAGCCTGCCCGATCCCAGTGCGCTCATGCCCTGGCGGAGCGCGCAGCCGAGCGGATGAGGGCAAGGGCGAGGCCGGCGGCCAGGGCGTCCTCGGTCAGGGCGCGGGCCCAGTCGTGGCCCGAGCGCGTCCGGCCGCCCCGCGCCGCGCGGCCGATCAGCGTGCCGGCGACGGCGCCGAGGAGGCCGGTCACGGCGCCTTCGGTCTGCGAGACGCCGCGTCCCGCCAGCGCCGCGCCGCCCAGGGCGCCGAGGCCTAGGCGCACCGCGAAGGAGGGCAGGATTCGGCGGTCGGGCGCGAAGGGCATCTTGTCGCCGGCCATCTCGGCGAAGGCGGCCATGGTGGCGAGCTGGCGCGTCCCGGGGCTGGAGGGGATCCAGCCGGTCCGCAGGCGGCCGAGGGAGGCGGCCCAGCTCAAGGCGGCCACCCCCGACATGGTGCGCAGCCCGGACAAGACCCCGATGCCGAAGGACCCCCAAAGCCCCGCTGCCGGGCCGATCATCCGCTCCTCCATCCGCGCCTCCTGCCGATGGGGGCAGAAGGCGCGGGGCCGCCGATGGTTGCGGGGAGTGGCCGCGAGGCCCGGGGCGGCTTCAGCGCAGCAGGGGACAGCCGCCCTCCGCGAGCGGGCGGAAGGCCTGCTCGCCGGGGACGGTCTGCACCAGGCGGTAGTAGTCCCAGGGGCCGCGCGACTCCTCGGGCCGCTTCACCTCGAAGAGGTGCATGGCATGCACCGTGCGGCCGTCCCGGCGGATATAGGTCTCGCCGAAGAGCGGATCCTGGAACGGGGCGCGCTTCATCGCCGGGATGGCCTGCCGGGCATCATCGGTGCCGGCGGCGGCGACGGCCCTGAGATAGGCGAGGGTTGCCGAATAGACGCCGGCCTGGTTGGTGCTGGGCGGGCGGCCCATCCGCTCCTGGAAGCGGCGGCTGAAGGCGCGGGTCTCGTCATTCATGTCCCAGTAGAAGGCCTCCATCAGCAGCAACCCCTGCGCCGCCTGGAGGCCGATGGCATGGACGTCGTTCACGAACATCAGGAAGGCGACGAGGCGCTGGTTGCGCGTCAGGCCGAACTCCGCCGCCTGCTTGATCGCATTGCCGGAATCCGGTGAGGCATTGGCGAGGCCGATGACGTTGGCGCGGGAGGCCTGCGCCTGCAGCAGGAGGGAGGAGAAGTCCGTCGCGCCCAGCGGGTGCCGGGCGGCACCCATCACCCGGCCGCCATTGGCCTCGATGAACTCGCCCGCATCGCGCTGGATGGCATGGCCCAGCGCATAGTCGACGGTGAGGAAGAACCAGCTCTGCCCGCCGCGCTCCATCATCGCCCGGGCGGCGGTGCGGCCGATGGCGTAGCTGTCGGTCACCCATTGCACGGTATTGGGCGAGCAGGCGCGGCCGGTGAGGTCGGAGGTGGCGGTCGAGGAGGCGAGGAGCGCCATCCGCGACTCGCGCGCCACGGTGTTGACGGCGAGGCCGACAGCCGAGTTCGGCACGTCGACGATGGCGTCGACGCCCTCGACATCGAGCCAGCGCCGGGCGATGGCGGAGCCGATATCGGCCTTGTTCTGGTGGTCCGCCTGGACGATCTCGACGCGGATGCCGCGCCCGCCGCCGGCGAAATCCTCCGCTGCGAGCCGGGCCGCGATGACGGAGCCCGGGCCGTTGGTGTCCTGGAACACGCCGGCGGTGTCGTTGAGGACGCCGACGCGCACCACATCGCCCGAGATCTGCGCCCGCGCCGCGGCCGTGCCGGCCAGCAGCATGGCGGCGATGCCGAGCCGCCCGATCCATCCGGTCATCACGGTCCTCCCTCCTGCTGTCGTCATGGTCAGAGCTGCCGGTCGGGCAGGTCGACGGTTATTCCGTCGAGCGCGGGCGTCACCGGAATCTGGCAGGCGAGGCGGCTGTTCGGCCGGCGCTCGGCCGCGGCGCCGTCGAGCAGGGCGTCCTCGCCCTCCGCCATGGCGGGGAGGCCGGCGGCGTCGACATAGACATGGCAAGTGGCGCACATGCAGTTGCCGCCGCATTCGGCGACGATGCCGTCGATGCAGGCGTTGATGGCCGCCTGCATGAGGCTCTCGCCCTCGACGGCCTCGACCGGCGTCGCGGTCCCGTCCGGCTGGACGAAGGTGATGGTCGGCATCCGTGCTTCCCCTTCAGGTGGCGACCAGGGGGCAGCCGCCCTCGGCCATGGGGCGGAAGGCCTGGTCGGCCGGCGTCGTCGCCACGAGCTTGCAGTAGTCCCAGGGGTAGCGGGACTCTGCGGGCGCCTTCACCTCCAGCAGGTAGGCGGGGTGGAGCTTGCGGCCATCCGGGCGGATGGAGCCCGGGCCGAAGGCGTCGTCGTCGGTCGGCATGGCCTTCATGCGGTCGACCACGGCGCGGCCGGAGGCGCGGTCGCCGGGGGCGGCGCTGGCCACCGCCTTCAGCAGATGGAGCGCGCCGCCATAGCTGCCGGCCTGGAGCATGTTCATCCGCCCGCCGTTGATCTTGGGCGCCAGCCGGGCGGAGAGGGCGCGGGTGCGCTCGTTCAGGTCCCAGTAGAAGGTTTCGGTGAATTGCAGTCCCTGCGTCGCGGCGAGGCCGAGCGCATGGACATTGCTGAGCGCCATCACCAGCCCGACCAGGCGCATGCCGCCCGAGCGCGTCAGGCCGAATTCGGCGGCCTGCTTGATGGTGTTGGAGAGGTCCGCGCCGGCATTGGCGATGCCGAGCACCTTGGCCCGCGAGGCCTGGGCGGCGATGAGGTAGGAGGAGAAGTCGGTCGTGCCGGGGAAGGGGTGGCGCACCGCGCCGAGCACGCGGCCGCCCGCGGCCTCGACGAAGCGCGCGGTGTCGCGCTGCAGCGCATGGCCGAAGGCGTAGTCGGCGGTGACGAAGAACCACGCGTCGCCGCCGGTGCCGACCGTCGCGCCGCCGTTGGAGCGGGCGAGCATCCAGGTGTCGTAGGCATAGTGGACGGTGTTCGGCGAGCACTGCGAGCCGGTGAGGTCGACCGTCCCGGCGCCGGCGACGATGCAGACCTTGTCCTTCTCGCGTGCCACGCCCGAGACGGCGAGCGCGACGGCGGAGCCGACGCAATCCAGCACCGCGTCGACGCCGTCGCGGTCGAACCACTGCCGGGCGATGGAGAGGGCGACATCCGGCTTGTTCTGGTGGTCGGCCTGGACGATCTGGACGGGCAGGTTGCCGCCGGCCGTGGTGAAGTCCTCCACCGCCTGGCGCACGGCGGCGACGGAACCCGGGCCGGAATCGTCGCGGAAGGGGCCGGAGAGATCGGTCAGGACGCCGATGCGGTAGGGCCGCGGCTGGGCCTGGGCGCCGTAGGCGAGGCTTGCGGCGAGTGCGGCCGAGCCGGCCATCAGGCTGCGGCGGTGCAGGTTCGTTGTCATTCCTGTGTCCCTCCCTCGTTCCCGTTCATGCCGCCGCGGCGTGCAGGCGCAGCGGCAGCCGCGCCAGCCCGCGCAGGGTGTTGTTGTGGCGCCGCTCCGGCGTGCCGGTGATCTCGATGGCGGTGACCCGGCGGGCCAGGGCCTGGAGGATCGCCTCGCCCTCCAGCCGGGCGAGGAGCTGGCCGACGCACATGTGCACGCCATTGCCGAAGCCGACATGGCCGCTGCCGCGGCGGGTGATGTCGTACTCGTCCGGCCGCTCCCACTTGCGCGGGTCGCGGTTGGCGGAGCCGAGGAACATCAGCACCTTCTCGCCCTCCTCCAGCGCGATGCCGCCGAGGCGGACGGGGCGGGCGGTGGTGCGGAAGAAGGTCTGCACCGGACTCTCGAAGCGCACCGCCTCCTCGAAGGCGGCGCGGGCGAGGGCGGGGTCGGCGCGCAGCCGGGCATACTGGTCTGGGAAGCGGCCGAGGCAGTAGAGCGCGGCGCCGATGCCGTTCACCGTGGTGTCGAGCCCGGCGGAGAAGAGCGAGCGGGTCAGCAGCTCCGCCTCCGTGCGGGTGATCTCGCCGGCATCGGCGGCGGCATGGATCTGCGCGCCGAAGCCGCCAGGCGCCAGCTTTTCCTGCCTGCAGGCATCGGCGACCCAGGAGAGGTGCGGGGCGGAGCTTTCCAACGCCTCGCGCCGCAGCGCATTGTCGGGGCCGAAGGCGTTGAAGACGACGGCGGCATAGGGCAGGGCATGCTCGCGCCCCTCCTGCGGCATGCCGAGAGCATCCGGAAAGACGGAGAGCGGATAGGCCTCGGCCAGGTCGGCGATGCCGTCGATCTCGCCGCGCGCCGCAAGCCCGGTCACCAGGCGGTCGGCAGCGGCGGCGAAGCGCTCGCGCAGGCCCTTCATCGCGGCGGGCGAGAGGACGCGGGCGAGGATGGCGCGGGCGCGGGTGTGCTCGGGCGGATCGGCCTCGAGGATCATGCTGCGCGGCCGCCAGGGCGTCTCGCGGGCGAAATCGGCGAGGCCGACGCCGCGGCTGGAGCAGAAGCTCGCCCAGTCGGAGAGCACCGCGTGCACCTCGGCGTGGCGGGCGACGGCCCAGCAGCCGTAGCGCCGGAGGCGGACCACGGGCCCCGCCTCGCGCAGCGCCTCCATGTGCGGAAAGGGATCGTCGAAATAGGCGAGGGAGAAGGGGTCGAGGTCGGAGACCGGCGCCTCGTGGAGGATGGGGGCGGGGCTGGTCATGGGCGTCCTCCCGAGGGGCATGGGCAGGGGCGTGGCACGGTCGACAGGCCGGGCGGCAGGCGCCATACCTGCGGCGCAGCGGCGGCCATGGGGGCAGGGTGGGATCGGGCAAGACGAAGCAGGCGGGCAGCGTCCTCGATCTCACGGCCTATGTGCCGGCACTGATCACCTTCGTCTCCAACAAGCTCAGCCGCAGCGCCTCGGCGCTCTACCGCCGGGAATTCGGCGTCGGCATCATCGAATGGCGGATCATCGCCCTGCTCGCGGTGGAGCCGGGGATCACGGCGAGCCGCATCTGCCAGGTGATCGGCCTCGACAAGGGGCCGGTCAGCCGCAGCCTCGCCCTGATGGAGCGCGAGGGGCTGGTCGAAGTCAGGGCGGAGGCGGCCCATACCCGGCGGCGGCGCATCGCCCTCACGCGAGCCGGGCGGGCGCTGCACGACCGCATCATCCCCGTGGCGCTGGAGCGGGAGCGCCGGCTGCTGGAGGGGCTCTCGCCGGCGCAGCGGCGGGCGCTGGTCGAGGCGCTGAACCGGCTGCACGAGAACATCGCGGCGGTGAACCAGCCGGTCGCGGTCCCGCCCGCGCCGCGCCGCCGCCGCTGAGGCGCGCGCGTCCCCGGGCCGGGCGGTGCCGGCGGCAGGCGTGGGGCGGCTCATCGGCGCGCACCTCATCGAAGACGTTCCTGGACCCTTGGCCGATTCGGTACCACGGGCGAAGTTGCCATGGCAACCATGACGCGCCCGCTCAGGGCCGGATGACCTCCGGCGCGCCGTCGTCGTAGAGGCGCCCCAGCACACCAGCGCGGCGGGCGAGGATCGCGCGGCCGTTCAGCGAGCCCTTGTCGGTGACCTCGCCCGCATCGAGCGAGAGCGGCTCGGCGAGGAACATCGCCCGGGCGATGGTGAGGGAGGAGGCGCCGCCGCCCGCGGCGTTGACGCGGCGCAGCCCCTCCGCAACCGAGGCGGCAAGCGGCGGGTCGCCGAGCGAGCCGCGGTGATGGTCGTGCGGGATGAGCAGCAGGCCGATCTCGTCATGGCCCTCGCCCACCACCAGCACGTCGCGCGCGGCATCGTGCAGCGCGGCGAGGATGCGCAGCCGCATGGCGCCCGCATGCACGCGCGTGCCGGAGGCCAGCTTGAAATCCTCGGTCAGCCGCCCGTCGAAGCGGAAGCCGCGCGCCGGGTCGGCGGGGTCGATCCAGGCCAGGGCATCGCCGGTGATGAAGAAGCCCTCCTCGTCGAAGGCGGCGGCGGTGGCGGCCGGGTCCTCCCAGTAGCCGCGCGTCACGTTGGCGCCGCGCACGCGTGCCTCGAGCTTGCCCTCGACCGGCAACAGCTTCAGCTCGACGCCGGGGACGGGCGTGCCGATGCAGCCCGAGGGCGCATCCTCGATATGGGTCGCGGTGATCACCGGCGCCGTCTCGGTCAGGCCCCAGGAGGAGACCATGGGGATGGTCCGGCCCGGCGCATAGGCGCGCGCCAGATCCTCGAGCCGGCGCCAGAGCGGGGCGGCGAGCGCGGCGGCGGCGTAGAGCATCACCTGCATCTCGGCGAAGAAGGCGCGGGCCAGCGCATCATCCGCCTCGAGCCGCGGCACCAGCAGCTCATAGCCCTTCGGCACGTTGAAGCTGAGCGTCGGGGCGACCTCGCGGAGGTTGCGCAGCGTGCGCTCGATCTGACCGGGCAGCGGCCGGCCGTCATCGATCCAGAGCGTGCCGCCGTGGCGCAGCACGAGGTTGAGGTTGTGGCTGGAGCCGAAGACATGGTTCCAGGGCAGCCAGTCGAGCAGGACCGGCGGGTGCTGCCGCAGGAAGGGCCAGCCCGCCGTCACCTGCTCCTGGTTGGTGGTCATCATGCGATGGGTGGTGACCACGCCCTTCGGCATGCCGGTCGAGCCCGAGGTGAAGAGCAGCTTCGCCGGCGCATCGGGGTCGACGGCGGCGATGGCGCGGTCGATCGCGGCATCGGCCGGGCGGCCGAGCAGGGCGTCGAAGGGCTCGGCGCGCGGCATGCCGGCGGGGTCGGCGCAGAGGATCGCGGCGCCGGCGGCCTCCTCGGTCGAGAGGGCGCGGGCGAAGCGGGCGGCGCTCTCGGCATAGATCAGCCCTGGCTTCACCAGGCGCAGCACATGCCGCAGCTTGCCGAGATCCTCGCTCATCAGGCTGTAGGGCGTGGACACCGGGGCGTAGGGGACGCCGACCGCCTGGGCTGCCAGCGCCAGCAGGGCATGCTGGATGGAATTGCCGGAGAGCACCGCGACGCCGCGCTGCGGGCCGAGGCCGCGCTCCAGCAGCCCGCGGCCGATGCGGCGCACGGCCTCCGCCGCCTCGGCATAGGTCACTCCATGCCAGGGGCCGTCGCCGCCTTCGCGCTCCCGCAGGAAGGGGCGGTCGGGTGCGCGTGCGGCCCAGGCGAAGAGATGATCGGTGATGCGCGCCGGATGGTCGGGCAGGCTGGCGAGCGAGCGCAGGATCCAGCCGCCGGCGGGCCGCGGGTCCAGCCGGAGCTGCGGCCGGGCGAAGAGCGGCGCCTCGGCGCCAACCGATTGCTGCATGGCGTGTCTCCCCACCGCGCCCCGGACCGGCTGCCTTGGGCGCCGGACCATCGTCGCGCCGATTATTATGGATCTTATTTAACTATATCGCGGAGTGTGGACAAGGGCGGAATCGGCGCCTGCGCCTCCTCGAGCAGCAGCACGGGGAGCTTGGGTGGGCGGAGCCGGCCAGGGGCGGGCCGCTCCGCCTCGAGAGGCGCTGAAGGGCGCCGGATGCGGGCGACCGGGCGCTGCTGCGGTGACGCCCGCTTGCCGGGTACCCGGCCTGCCGGCAAGCTCCCCCGCGATCGGTCTCGGCGGTTCATGACCTCGCGCCCGGCGGCGAGGAGGCAGGGCGATGGTGGAAGCGGAGGAGGTACCGGAGGGTTTCGTGCCGGCGACGCATGGCGGGCCCTATGCGAAGGAGCTTGGCCCCTTCTGGTCGAAGATGGAGGAAGCGCAGGTCGTCCTCGGCCTGCGGCTGCGGCACCGGCACTGCAACTCGGCCGGCGCGGCCCATGGCGGCTTCATCGCAACGCTCGCCGATCTCGGGCTGATCCATGCGGCCGCGGTGATGCGCGAGCGGGCGGGCTGGCCGCGGCACTTCCTCACCACGGTGACGCTGAACATCGACTATGCGGCGCCGGCAAGGGAGGGATGCTGGCTCGAGATGCGCGCCGAGGTGCCACGGCTCGGGCGCACGCTCTGCTTCACCGAGGGCGCCATCCTCGCCGATGGGCGGCGCGTGGCGCGGGCCAGCGCCGTCATGGCGGTGCTCGGGCCGCGGGCATGAGGCTCAGGCGAGCATGAGCTCCCGGTACCCCCCGGCCGTGACCGCGTCGCACCAGGCGCGGTAGTCCGGCGCGCTGCCGGCATAGCGGGCGACGACGCGGGTCTGCTTGCCCTCGACATTGCGGTTGACGCCCGTCATCCAGGAATCGACCTGGAAGGTGAGCAGCCCTTCGGCGCAGGACAGCACATGGTCGTGCCAGGCCTGCACCGCCTCCGGCCGGACCTCGATGCGCGTCAACGCCCGCTCCTGCGCGTGGCGCAGCAGGCGCGTCGCCCAGTCGACATTGTATTCGATGCTGCGGGGGATGTTGCCGAGGGCGGTATGCGGGCCGAGCAGCATCAGCATGTTGGGGAAGCCCTCGACCAGCATGCCGAGGAAGGTGCGCGCGCCGCCGGCCCAGGCCTCCTTCAGGCGCCGGCCCTCCGCGCCGCGGATGTCGATGCGGTCGAAGGCGCCGGTGATGGCGTCGAAGCCGGTCGCGTAGACGATGACGTCGAAGGCCTGCTCGCCCGCGCTCGTCAGGATGCCGGCGGGGGTGATGCGCTCGATCGGCGTCTCGCGGGTATCGACCAGCCGCACGTTCGGCTGGTTGTAGACCTCGTAGTAGCCGGTCTCTAGCGGCAGGCGGCGGGTGCCGAAGCCGTGGTTGGTCGGGATCAGCCGCTCCGCCAGCGCGGGGTCCTTCACGCGCTGTCGGATCTTGCGGGCGACGAAGTCCGAGATCTCCCGGTTGGCCGCCGGATCGGTCAGCATGTCGCGGAAATTGCCGACCCAGATGCCGAAGCCGGGCGAGGCGTAGAGTTCCTCGTAGAAGGCCTCGCGCTCCTCCTTCGTCACCTCGAAAGTGCCGCGCGGGTCCGTCGTGTGGATGAAGCAGGAGAAGGTCTCCTCGCAGCGGCGGAAGATCTCCGGGTAGCTCGCCTTGATTCGCCGCTGCTCCTCCTCGGTGATCGGGCGGTTGTGCAGCGGCGCGCACCAATTGGGCGTGCGCTGGAACACGGTGAGGTGGCCGGCGGTCTTCGCCACCTCCTGGATGGTCTGCACCCCGGTCGCGCCGGTGCCGATGACGGCGACGCGCAGGCCGGCGAAGTCGACGGGCTCCTTCGGCCAGCGCGCGGTGTGCCAGGACCGGCCGGCGAAGCTCTCCATGCCCTCGATGCGCGGCAGGGTCGGGGCGGAGAGCACGCCGACCGCGGTGATGAGGAAGCGCGCGGTGTGGCGGCTGCCGTCCTCGAGCGTCACGGTCCAGCCGCGCGTCGCCTCCTCGTACCGCGCGGCGGCGACGCGGGTTTCGAATTGGATGTCGCGCCTGAGGTCGTACCGGTCGGCGACGTGGTTCAGGTAGCGCAGCGTCTCCGGCTGCGGCGCGAAATGCTCCGACCAGCTCCACGCCTGCAGCAGCTCGGGGTCGAAGGAATAGCCGTAGGAGTAGCTTTCCGAATCGAAGCGCGCGCCGGGATAGCGGTTCCAGTACCAGGTCCCGCCGACGCCGCTGCCGGCCTCGAAGACGCGCGTGCGGAAGCCGAGCTCGCGCAGCCGGATCAGCTGATAGAGGCCCGACATGCCGGCCCCGATGACGATGGCGTCGTAGTCGAGGCCCTGCATGGTTCCGCTCCCCGCCCGATCCGGACCGCGTTCCGCCGGTGCCGCGCGAGGCTAGGGTGGGTGCCTGGCAGCGTCAATTTCGCCGCCGGCAGCGGCCGGTTCGTGCCGGCTGTGGATTCCCGCCCCGCGCCGTGCAGCTTCGCGGCGCTCCGTCACGTTAGCCGGGGCGATACGGGGACGGCGACGGAAGGGCAGGGCAGATGGGATCTGGTGCAAGGCTGGCCGGCGGCCGGGGTCGTGGCTTCGACCCCTATGCATCCGGCGGAGGCGGGGCGATGTCCCTTGTCGCCGCGGGCCTGCTCGCGGGCGCGGCCGGGGTAGCGGCGATGACGCTTGCGGAGAAGCTCGAGCAGAGCGTCACCGGGCGGCCGAATTCCTACGTGCCGGCGCATACGCTGGAGCGGCTGCTCGGGCTCAGGGCGCGGCCGGACCGGGAGCGGCTCGGGCTGAACTGGGCGATGCACTGGGGCCAGGGCATCCTGCTCGGCATCGCCCGCGCGGCGATGGCGCGCGGCGGCATCGGCGGGCCCTTCGGCTCCTTCCTCTTCCTCAACCTCCGCCTGCTGAACGACCAGAGCCTGGAGAATGCGACGGGCATCGGCGCGCCGCCCTGGACCTGGCCGCGCGACGAGCAGGTGGTCGATATCCTGCACAAGGCAGTCTACGCCTTCGCCGCGGGCGCCGTCGCGGATCGGCTGGTAACGGGCCGGGCCTCGCCGGGCACAGGCGAGGAGGAGGCGGGCTGGCATCGCGCGGATCATGCCGCGCGGTCCCGCGACCTGCATCGTGCCGGCCTCGCGCGAGCCGGCTGAGACCCGCATCACCTCTCGTCAGGGACAAACCCCCATGTCGGACTCCTCCGCCATCGCCCCGCCGCGCGGCCATCCGGCGCTTGCCGCCGGCGTCATGGGCTTCGCCCTCGGCGGCTTCTTCGACGGCATCATGCTGCACCAGGTGCTGCAGTGGCACCACTTCCTCAGCCTCGCGGGCGGCGAGGCCTGGCGCGACATCCGCATGCAGATCCTGGCCGACGGGCTGTTCCATGTCGCCGTCTATGGCATTGCCCTGCTCGGCCTCTGGCTGCTGTGGCGGGCGCGGGGCGGGCTCGGCGGGGCGCGGGCCGTGCTCGGCTGGGCGCTGCTCGGCTTCGGCATCTGGCAGCTCGTCGATGTGGTCGGCTTCCATTGGATCGTCGGCATCCACCGCATCCGGGTCGACGTGCCGAACCCGCTGGCCTGGGATATCGGCTGGCTTGCCGTCATCGGCCTGCCGCCGCTGCTGGCGGGCGCCTGGCTGCTGCGGCGGCAGGGCGGCGATGCCGGGCCCGGGCGCCGGGGCGGCACGGCGATGGCGGCGATGCTGGCGCTCGCGGTGATGGGCGCGGCGCCGGTCGCCTCCCTGCCGCCGGCCGGGGTGACGACGGCCGTCGTGCTGTTCCGGCCCGGGCTCGGGCTCGAGGGCGCGGTGGCGGCGGTCGCCGCGGCCGAGGGGCGCATTGTCTGGGCCGATGCCTCGGGCGAGCTGCTCGCCGTCGATCTGGGACGGGGGGGGAGCGCCTGGTCGCTCTATCGCCATGGCGCGCTGCTGGTGGGCAACGGGCCGGTGGCCAACTGCCTGGGCTGGATGCGGATCTGACGTAGTCTGGCGCGCCGGCGGCAGGGCCGGCGACCAGTGCAGGGGGACATCCGCATGCCGCTGAAGGACGAGACCCGCGCCAGGCTGAGGCGGGTCAGCACCGCCACGCTCGCCACCGCGCTCTACAAGCGGGGCTTCCGCATCCAGTCGATGCAGGACGTCCGCCCGGTGCATGCGCCGGGCGCCGAGAGCATGGTCGGGGAGGCCTATACGCTCCGCTACATGCCGGCGCGGGAGGACCTGAACCGGCTCGAGGTCTTCCGCGACCCTGGCCATCCGCAGCGGAGGGCGGTGGAGGAATGCCCGCCCGGCCATGTGCTGGTGATGGACAGCCGGAAGGATGCGCGGGCGGCCTCGGCGGGCGGCATCCTGGTGGCGCGGCTGATGGCGCGCGGCGTCGCCGGCGTCGTCACCGATGGCGGCTTCCGCGACTCCGCCGAGATCGCCGCGCTCGGGATCCCGGCCTTTCACCAGCGGCCGGCGGCGCCGACCAACCTCACGCTGCATCATGCGATCGAGCTGAACGTGCCCATCGGCTGCGGCGACGCACCGGTCTTCCCCGGCGATGTCGTCGTCGGCGATGCGGATGGCGTCATCGTCATTCCCGCACACCTGGCCGACGAGATCGCGGCGGAGGCGACGGAGATGACGGCCTATGAGGATTTCGTCGCCGAGCAGGTGAAGGCGGGCCACAGCATTCGCGGCCTCTATCCGGCCACCGACGAGGCCAACCTGGCGCGTTTCGCCGCCTGGCGGGCCGAACGGGGGCGCTGAAAGGCATCTCAACCAGTAATCGAGAAACCGCCCAGCGCGGCCACCGTCAATCCTTCCTCGCGCTTTTTTGAGTGATGCAGCGCTCTTCCTGCTGCCCATGCGGCCAAAAAAGCGCGATCAATCCCAGGGGGATGTTGGGGGAAGTTCAGATGTCGGCGGAACTGTTGATCAGGGGCCAGCGGTCCCCTGAGCGCTACTCGCACGCCTTCGGCGGCAGCGTGGAGCGCCTGCCGGAAGGCTGGGTCTGCGGGCGGCACTGCGACATCGGCGGCGATCCGGGGCGGCCGGTACGGGTCGGCCTCGTGCTGCTGCATCCGGGGCTCGGCGTCGCGCTCCTCGATATCGGCGAGCGGACCGAGGGCGCGGAGGAGGTGTTTCGGGCCCGGCTGGAGGAGGCACGGTTCGGTGCCATCTTCGGCGGCTACCTGCCGGTGCTGCATGGCTGCCTCGGGCCCGAGGAGATGCCGGACGTCGCCGAGATCACCCGCGCCTTCGACCAGGTGCCGCCGCTCAGCGTCTCCGGGGGGAGCGCCTGGATGTCGACGGTGTCGCGGCTGATCGTCCCGGTCGACCGGGTCTGGGCCGACAACTGGGCGGGCGCGCCGAATCGCGGGGCGGCGCCGCGGGCGGCGGAGCCGCTGCGGCAGGGGAATGTGGTGCCGCTGCGCCGGGTCGCGTCGGTACAGCCGCCGGCGGCGGAGCCGGAGGACATGGTGCTGCCGGCGGAGCCGCCGCCGGCGCGGCCTAGGAAGCCCTGGCTGGTTGCCGGGGGAGCGGGCGTCGCCGTGGTGGCGGTGGCGGCCGGGCTGTGGCTCGGCTCGATGGGCCGGCCGGA
>CADCTD010000183.1 GCA_902805545.1 uncultured Craurococcus sp.
GCCCGGCATCGGCGAACGGGAAGAAGGTGAGGATGGTCCCGGGCGACCCGGCCCGGTCGCCGTAGTAGAGGTGGTAGGTGTCCGGGGCGTCGAAGTTGACGGTCTTCTTCACCAGCCGCTGGCGCAGCAGGCCGGCGTAGAAATCAACATTGGCCTGCGGCGGGCCCGAGATCGCGGTGACGTGGTGCAGGCCGGGGATGGTGCGGGACATGGATAGCGCTCCGATGACTAGGAGTCCGGCTGCGGCGGCTCACGGGTAGAACACGCCGCCGGTCGCGCGTTGCGGCGGGTCGCGCTTGTCGGGCAGGGGGATGAACTCGGCCTCGTCGCCCGGGACGGTGTCGAAGCGGCCGCGGGCCCATTCCTCTTTCGCGGCCTCGATGCGCTCCGGGCGGGAAGAGACGAAGTTCCACCAGATGTAGCGCGGCCCCTCCATCGGGGCGCCGCCGAACAGCATGAAGCGCGCGTCCGTGGTCGCGGCCACGGTGACCGCGTCGCCGGGCCGGAGCACCAGCAACTGCCCCGGCTGGAACGCGTCGCCCGCCACCTCGATCGTCCCGCCGATCGTGTAGACCGCACGCTCGTCGTAGCCGGCGTCGATCGGCATGCGGGCGCCCGCCTCGAGCCGGATGTCGGCGTAGAGGGTCTCGGAAGCCGTCACAAGCGGCGAGGCCGCGCCGAAGGCGCGCCCGGCGATCAGCCGCGCCCGGACGCCGCCGGCTTCGACCAGCGGCAACGCCTCGGCGCCGTGGTGCATGAACGCGGGGTCGCTCTCCTCCTGGCTCGCCGGCAACGCCATCCAGGTCTGGATGCCGAACAGGCGCTGCCCGTCGCGCTTGCGCTCGGCCCCGGTGCGCTCGGAATGGACGATGCCGCGGCCGGCCCGCATCCAGTTCACGGCGCCCGGCTGGATGGTCTTTTCCGTGCCGAGGCTGTCGCGGTGCAGGATCTCGCCCTCGAACAGGTAGGTGAGCGTCGCCAGGTTGATGTGCGGGTGGGGCCGCACGTCGATGCCTTGGTCGGTCAGGAACTCGGCCGGGCCCATCTGGTCGAAGAAGATGAACGGCCCGACCATCTGCCGCTTGGTGGAAGGCAGGGCCCGGCGCACCGTCATCTCGCCGAGGTCCACCGCGCGCGGCACGATCAGGGTCTCGATTTGACCAACGCTCGCTCGGTCGCCGAGCGTCGGCTCGGGGCAAGGATTCCAGCTCATCCGTCGTCTCCGTGCGCTATGATGGTTTATCGGCCATGCCGCCCAAGTGAGGGTTCCACTCCGCGATGGAAAGCAGTTACCGGATGGATAGCGGCGCCACGGGGCCGGCCTCCGCCCGTCAGGCCGGCCGCTGCGACGCGTCTCGTTGATGACAGTCACGCTGAAGCCGACGGGTACCTGCCCTGCCGATCAACTGCTGCGGCTCCTACGGGAGCGATGGAAGACCCCTATCATATACCTCCTGGGCGAGCAGGGTCCGCTCCGCTTCGGCGAGCTGCGGCGCCTGCTCCCGGGCATCTCGCCGAAGGTCCTGACGCAACGGCTGCGGGAACTCGAGGCGGACTCCATCGCTTGGCGCCGGCAGGACACCATGGTCCCGCCCCGGGTCACGTACGGCCTGACCGGCATGGGCAACGACCTCCACGCGTCGCTGAAGGCCCTCGATGCGCCGGCCGGGCGCTGGCTGCCGGACAGGTAGCCGGTGTGCTGAGGCGGGCAGCTGCTTCGCGGGCGACGGCACGGCCGGCCCGAAACCGCCCTCGCCGTTCCGCTTGCTCCGTGCCGTACTGAGCTCGCCCGCCGCGGTTCACGTGCCGGGTTCCGGTTCAGCAAGGGAGTCGCCGGCATGCCTACGATCACCACCGAGGACGGCACGGAGATCTTCTACAAAGATTGGGGGTCCGGCCAGCCCATCGTCTTCAGCCACGGCTGGCCGCTCTCGGCGGACGATTGGGACCCGCAGATGCTGTTCTTCCTGGGCCGCGGCTATCGCGTGGTCGCGCATGACAGGCGCGGCCACGGCCGGTCGAGCCAAACGGGCGGCGGCCACGACATGGACCATTATGCCGACGACCTGGCGGCTTTGACCGCGCATCTCGACCTGAAGGACGCGGTGCACGTCGGCCATTCAACCGGCGGCGGCGAGGTGGTGCACTACCTGGCGCGGCACGGCGAAAGCCGGGTGGCGAAAGCGGTGTTGATCAGCGCGGTGCCGCCGCTGATGGTGAAGACGGCGGCCAACCCGGGCGGCCTGCCCAAGGACGTGTTCGACGGCCTGCAGGCGCAGCTCGCCGGCAACCGGGCGCAGTTCTACTACGACCTGCCGGCGGGGCCGTTCTACGGCTTCAACCGGCCCGGGGCGAAAGTCTCGCAGGGGATGATTCTGAACTGGTGGCGCCAGGGCATGATGGGCGGCGCCAAGGCGCATCACGACGGCATCGTGGCCTTCTCGCAAACCGACTTCACCGATGACTTGAAGAAGATCGAAGTGCCGGTGCTGGTGATGCACGGCGACGACGACCAGATCGTGCCTTACGCAGACTCCGGGCCGCTGTCCGCCAAGCTGCTGAGGCATGGCACCCTGAAAACCTACAAGGGCTTTCCGCACGGCATGATCACCACCGAGGCCGAGACGATCAACGCGGACCTCCTGGCGTTCCTGCGAAGCTAGTGCCTCTCGTACAGAGGATGCAGGCAGTGCGTGCATCGACTGACCGCGTCGATGCACCAGCCGCGCCTTCGACGTCCGCTGCCGTGGCTACTTATACCAACGGCCCTAACACTACTTCGGCAGAATTCTGGTGGCACGAAGCCCGATCTGGTGGGCTGATGGGCTGATGGGCAGTTATATCGGGGTGCGGCCGGGCGAGGTGACGCATGACCCAAGCGGCGACGGCGGACTGGGAGCCGTCCCTGGCGGCGTGGCTGGCGCCATTTCTGGAGGCGCTCGGCCACAAGGTGCGGCAGCGCTGGGCCCCGGTGTACGTGCGAGGCCTGCTGGGGCCGGGGGAGCGCAAGAGCGTGCAGCCCATGGCGGCGCGGGTCGCGCCCGCGGATGGCGATCAGCTGCACCACTTCATCAGCAGCCCGGCCTGGCAGACCGCCCCGCTCGCGGCGGTGCTGGCGCGGGAGGCGGACCGGCTGGTGGGCGGGCCGGACGCGGTGCTGATCATCGACGACACCGCGCTGCCCAAGAAGGGCGAGCACTCGGTCGGTGTCGCCTGGCAATACGCCGGTGTGCTGGGCAAGACGGCGAATTGCCAGGCGCTGGTCTCGCTCACCCTGGCCCGCTGCGAGGTGCCGGTGCCGCTGGCACTGCAGCTCTACCTGCCCCAGGCTTGGTGTCGGGATCGGCGGCGCTGCGCCAAGGCGGGGGTGCCTGCGGACCGCCGCGCCTTCCGCAGCAAGGGGGCGATCGCGCTCGCCGAGCTCGACCGGCTCCGCGCGGCCGGGGTCCGCTTCGGCTGCGCCGTGGCGGACGCCGGCTACGGCAGCAGCGCCGCCTTCCGGCGGGGCCTCGCCAGCCGCGCCCCGCTCTGGGCGGTCGGCATCCCGAAGACGCAAAGGGTCTATTCCGCCGCGGTGGAGCTGACCTGGCCAGCCACACCGGCCACGGGGCGCCCGCGCCGGCACGGGATCCCGAACCAGCGGCCGGTCACGGCCGAAGCGGCCCTCAAGCGCGGGCCCTGGCGCCCGATCCGCTGGCGGCAGGGCACCAAGGGACCGCTCACCGCCCGCTTCGCCGCCCGGCGGGTGCGGGTGGCCGACGGTCCGCAGTCGCAGACCGGCCACCGCTTGCCGGGCGATGAGCTGTGGCTGGTGGGCGAGTGGCGCAGCGGCGGCGAGCGGAAGTACCACCTCGCCAGCCATCCCGCCGGCACGCCGCTGCAGACCCTCGCGGCGACGGTCAAGGCCCGGTGGGCCTGCGAGCAGGCGCACCAGCAGCTGAAGGAAGAACTCGGCCTCGACCACTTCGAGGGCCGGTCCTGGGCCGGGCTGCACCACCACGCCCTGATGACGCTGATCGCCTTCGCCTTCCTGCAGCACCTCCGGCTTCGGCGCAGTGGCCAGCGGGAAAAAAACCTGCGCCACCGGTCCGCCGCCCCAACCGACCTTGCCCGCCGTCCGTCGCGCGCTGCTCGCTCAGCTCGCCGGCGCCGTCCGACTGCGATGTCCCAAGTGCCGCGAGATCATCGTCCTGCACAGGCTCGAATGAAACTGCCGAAGTAGTGCTAGTCGGCCGTGAATAACATTGAGTCCTGTGGAATTCCTCGGCGTTCTGCCCGCCAGAAGTATCCACAATTGCAAGGTGGGCATTCGGAACGCGCCAAAACCTTGCGAATTCGATGCCGGCTTGAAAGCGCCGCGCCTGTGTGATTCCGTCGGCGCGTCGCCGCGCAGGAGCACGCCGATGCCGCCGAAGTCGCTGCCGCAGGAGCAGCCCGAACTCTTCCGCTCGGCGCTGGTGAAGCTGGTCGATCCGAAGCACCCGCTGGTCCGCCTGGCGGGCCTGATCGGCTGGGACCGCTTCGCCGACGCCTTCGGCCTCCTCTACAGCGACGGCGTCGGCCGACCCGGGCTGCCGATCCGCAGGGTGTGAACAAGCGCCGAACCGGGGTTCATCCGCACATTGGGTGACGGCGGCCGGTTCGCCGCGCCATCGACCCGCGCTGGTCTCCAGGTCAGGCGGCGTGCAGCACGCGTTGGCGGAGCAGGTCGAACTTGGCGCGGCCGAACATCTGCCGGCACGGTGGAAGTGCGCGGGGATGCGGCCGCCCGGGGGCAGGTGGACGACGGTGGCCACCACACCCTTGGCCGCGGGCCCCGGGTTCAGGATCTGGACCAGGAACGGCCCGCCGGTCGCGCCCGGGATTTCGAAGGGCGCGGCCTCCACGCCCCCGGCCGCCAGCTTCAGCCTCGCCGGGTCATCCCGCCGTCCTCTCCGCTTGGTCCGGCCAGCCACGCGTCCGCCCTGCGGGCAGTTGCCCCTGGAAAGGCGCCGCGCCCGCCGCGCGGGCG
>CADCTD010000184.1 GCA_902805545.1 uncultured Craurococcus sp.
TGGCCGGCCAGGACGTCGGCGGTGGCCGGGGCGGTGCCGCGGTAGGGGATGTGGGTCATCCGCACCTTGGCCATGGTCTCGAGCAGGGCCATGGCCAGGTGGGATCCACCGCCATTGCCGGCGGATCCGTAGGTGAGTTCGCCGGGCTTCTGCCGGGCCCGCTCCAGGACTTGCTGGAAGGTATGCACGTCCAGGCTGTTGCGGACGTACAGGATCGAGCCGACGCCGCCGACCATGGCCACCGGCACGAGATCCTTGGCCGGGTCGTACGGAAGGTCGGTGTACAGTTCGGGGTTGATGGAGTTCGTGGCTTGGCTGCCCATCAGCATCGTGTAGCCATCGGCGGGCGCCCGGACGGCGGCCTCTGTCCCGACGCGGCCGCCGGCCCCGGAGCGGTTCTCCGCCACCACGGGCCGGCCGACTTCCTTCGAGAGCGGATCGGCGAGCAGGCGGGTAAAAACATCGGCCGCCCCTGCGGGCGGGAAGGGCACGATCACACGCACGGGCCTCGATGGGAACGGTTCGTCCGCCCAGCCGTCGCGCGGAGTGGCGAAGCTAGAGGCGAGCCCTGCCAGCCCTGCTCCGAGCAGTTTCCGGCGCCCCAAGGGGAAGGGTGGCGTTGCAGGGCGTCCAGGACGTGGTCCGGTCATATCAGTCTCCCTCGGAGGCGGTGGTCACCCGGTGCCGCTTGCGCTCCCATGTCCGCCGGTCGTCCCGGATCTCGCAAGAAATACCGCCGCCCAAGATAACGGTAGCGCAATCCGTGCCGACTTTCGCATTGTGCGAGCTGAACCCGCTGGACGTTGTCGTGGCCCCTGGCGGTGGGTAGGGTCGGCCTATTATGGGGCCTTTCGCATGGTGGATAATCCGAAGTCCGCCCCGGTGGGTGCGGAATGCGATGGCGCGCGGGTAGTCCCCCGGGCCGTCTCGCTCCTTCGGGAGGTGTCCGCTTCCCGTGGCAACGGCACGAACCTGAAGTCTCTAGCGTACGCCGCCGGCCTGCCGCAGCCCACACCGCACCGCATTCCCAAGGCCCTCATCGACGAAGGCTTGCTGGAGCGGGACCCCGCGACCCGAACCTATCGCCTCGGCCCGCTCCTGTACGAGTTCCCCCCACGTGTACCGCCCGCGGATCGTGAGACACCGTGTTGCAGCCTATGCGGCGAGAGCCGCGGTTGAAAGCTGGTCTTGCCGGACGGCGTCGGGCGGTTTGAACCCGTGCCGCTCGATCAGCCAGGTTGAGTTGTAGGTGTCGCGGAACTCGAGCAGCGCCGCGCGCAGCTCCTCCACGGTGTCGAAGCTCCGCACCCACAAGAGGTTCTCCTTGAGGGTGCGGATGAAGCGCTCGGCGCAGCCGTTGCCCTCGGGGGCGCGCACGAAGGCGGGCGAGCTGTCGATGCCGAGAAAGGCGATCTCCCGCTGGAAGTCGTGGCTGACGTACTGCGAGCCGTGGTCGTGCCGAACGGCGAGGCCGCGGGCGATGCCCTTGGCGAAGCCGCCGAAGCAGCGCCGCACGCCCTGACGGATCGGCTCCAGCGCCTCGAAGCGGTTCGCTTGGAGGGCCGCATGGATGCCGACGCAGTCGGCGCTGCAGTGGTCGACGGCGACGAACACCGCCGCCTGGCCCTCGCCGGTCCAGGTGGTGGTCAGGTCGGTGCCCCAGAGGGCGTCCACCGTCTCGGGGATGATGGTGCCGTCGTGGCTGCGCGGGCCCCGGGGCGAGCCGACCCGTGAAGGGGCGAGCAGGCCGTGCGCGCCCATCAACCGCAGCACCCGGCGCTTGGAGGTGCGCACCCCGGCATGGCGCAGCCTCGCCCAGACCTTCCGGTGCCCCTCGCCGTGGAACGGGCTCGCGGCGAGCGCGGCGCGGATCGCCGCCACGAGGTCGGCGTCCGGCATCGGCCCGACCGGGCCCGGTCGTCGCGGCGGCGCCGCGCGCGGCGGGGCGCGGTGGCGGTGGCGGTGGACGGTGGAACGCGCCGCCCGCCAGACCCGGCACACGCGCGCCGAGCCGTAAGGCTTGCCGATGCCGGGAGAAAGGGCGCGGCTCATGGCCTCGATCTCCGCCGGGCCAAAGGGCGCCCGCCCTCCAGGGCGGCGATCTTGGCTTCGAGCAGTTCGCGCTCGAGCAGCATCTCGCCGAGCCTCGCCTTGAGGCGTCCGCTTTCGAGCTCCTCACCCTCGGCGGGGCGGGAGGCCAGGCTCGCCTCGCCGGCGACCAGGAAGGCGTCGCGCCAGCCACTCAGGGTCGCCGCGGTCACCCCGAGTGAGCGCGAGACCATCTCCAGATCCTCACCCCGCAGCAGCCGCAGCACCGCATCCCGCTTCCGCTGCCGCGACATCCGTCCACCCCGACCCGGACCGGCCGCACCCGTCGTCTCTGTCGTCATCGTCACCCCTCCGCGGACAGGGTCCGCTAACGGGGTGTCTCAACCAACCGTGGGGCGGAGGACACGTCGACATCCGTCGCCTGTGCGGCCCGACGCTCAAGCGCTTGGCCGCCGCGGGCGATACCGCCTACCTGAACTGCCGCAGCGGCAATGACGCGCTTTGCCTGGACCGCCGGGAGGGGACCTTCGAGGTTCAGGCACTGCCCGTGGATGTCGGCAACCGCCGCCCGCTGGGGGTCGGCTCCGGAGCGTTGGCCGTGCTGGCAAGCATGCCCTCCGCGGAGGTGGATGCCGTGATCGAGGCGAATGCCGGCCGGTACCGGCGGCACGGGCTGATGGCGGAGCGCGTGCACACCTATGTCGAAGCCACGCGGGCCAGGGGCTTCGACATCACCTCCGGCCGGACCGTGGCCTCCTACCGGGGCGTCGCGGTCGCCATCGGCGACGGCGTCGGCGGGTTGCCCGCCGTGCTCTCGGTCACCGCCATCGCCGAGCGCCTGGATGTGCGCCGCATCGAGCAGGTGGCCCGCATCCTGATGCGCGAGGAGAGGGCGCTGCGCGCGATCCTGGCCAACGAGCCGACGTCACAGCAGAAGGGTTTCGCCACATGACCACCAACGGCGCGGCGCCGCTGACCGCAGCCGCCATGTCGCGGGCCCTTGCGGCCGGACAGGTCACGCCCGGTCAGTTGCTGGCCGACACGCTGGAGAGGATCGGGCGCGCCAACGCCCGCCTTGGGGCCTTCGTGCATGTGGACACCCAGGGCGCGGCCGAAGCCGCCACTGCGGCCGAGGTTCGCCAGAGGCGCGGCGCCAGGATCGGCGCCCTCGACGGCATCCCTGTCGCGGTGAAAGACAACCTGTGGGTCGTGGGGATGCCCGCACGCTGGGGCAGCCGGATGTGGGCCGACTTCGTGCCCGAGGTGGACGACATCGCGGTCGAGCGGCTGCGGGCGGCGGGCGCGGTCATCGTCGGCAAGACCAACACGCCGGAGTTCGCGCTCTCGGGCAGGACCGACAGCCCGCTGCACGGCCCGGCCCGCAATCCCTGGAACGTCGCCCTGACGCCCGGGGGCTCAAGCGGCGGCTCCGTGGCGGCGGTGGCCGCCGGCATGGTTCCGTTCGCCCTGGCCACGGACGCCGGGGGCTCCACCCGCCTGCCCGCAAGCTACACCGGTCTCTACGGCTTCCGTCCGTCCAACGGCCGGGTGGCGCGTCGGCACGGCTTTCCGCCGATGGCCCTCGACTTCCAGGCGGTCGGGATCGTCGCCCGCACGCTTGAGGATCTGGAGGCGGCCTACCGCATCGTCTCCGGCCCGGACCCGAGGGACCCGTCCTCCTTGCGGCTCCCGTCCGGCCCCGAGCTTGACGCTGACGGGCGCCCGCGGATCGGATGGTTCTCCTCCCTCGGGGACGAATTGGTGGACCCCGAGGTCGCTGCCACCGTCGAGGAGTGCGCCTCGCTGCTCGCGGAGGCGGGCTACGACGTGGTTCCCCGAAAGGCGCCCTACAACGTCAACCTCGTCCGCAGTGTCTGGGGCGCGCTCAGCTCGGCCGGTGCCGCCCGCGCGGCGGAGGTACATCCCGACCGGTGGCGGGACGAGGCCAGCCCCGCGATCAAGGCCGCGGCCGAGCGCGGCCTGCGACTCAGCGCAGTCGATTACGTGCGCGCCCTAGACGGGTTGGCCGAGATCCGGGGGCGCGTGGCGGACGCCTGGGGCGACGTGGACCTGTTTTTGTGCCCGAGCGCGGCGTCGCCTGCCTGGCCGGTCGAAGACGAGTTCCCGGCCAGCATCGCCGGCCGCCCCGGTCACCCGGCCGCGCAGAACGCCTTCGCGACCTGGGTGAACGCGATCGGCCATCCAGGGCTCAGCGTTCCGGCTCGGCCCCATGCGGACGGGCGGCCGCTTGGCGTGCAGCTGGTCGGTCGCTTTGGCCGCGAAGATCCGGTCTTTGAGGCGGCGCGGCGCCTAGACCGAGTTGCGGCCTGGCGGCGCCCGCCGTTCCCGCTCTGGTAGGGCCCGAACTCTGGGAGCCTAACGGTCGGCCAGGATGCGGATCTTGCCAGCCATGCCTGACCGCCGACGCCGCTCGCGTCCGGTGACGATACGCGGACGTCCGCTATGCGGCGGGACCCGCGCGGGCTTGTGCCCGTTCGGCAGCCCTGCCTAAGATTCCTTCCGGGAAGGCGCCGACGCGGCTCAGACGCAACAAACGGGAGACCGAGATGGGGCGCAACGCCATCGCGGCCGGCATCGTCGCACTCGCCAGCATTGCGGCGCCCGCCTTGGCGCAGGACCGTGCGCTGCTCCAGCTGGACTGGATCCCCACCGGGGAGCACGCGGCCTACTTCGCCGGCGTGCAGCGCGGCTTCTGGCGTGAGAACGGGATCGAGCTGTCGCTCACCCGCGGCTACGGCTCCGGCGACACGGTCACCAAGCTCGCGGCCGGAGCGGCGCAGTTCGGCGTGGCGGATCTCGGCGCCGTGCTGGCGGCGCGGGCGCGGCAGAACGTGCCGGTGCGCTCCATCTCGG
>CADCTD010000185.1 GCA_902805545.1 uncultured Craurococcus sp.
GCGGACCGTCGGCACGCGCGCCACGCTGCGGCCCGCGGCGCGGATCGAGCAGGGCGACAGCGACAGCCGGGCGGTGGTGCGGCCGGCCAAGGCCGCCGCCCCCGCCGCGCGGCAGCAGCGCCGGACGCGCTGACCGCCGCCGCTCAGGCCATCGCCCCGCGCGAGGCGACCGGCCAGAGGCATTCCACCCGGCCGCCGCGCAGGCCGACATACCAGTCGTAGCGGTCGATCGTCGGGTCGCAATGGCCGGGGATGAGGCGCAGCTTCTCGCCGAGCGCCGGCGCCGCGCCATCCTCCACCAGCAGCTTCCCATGCTCGTCCGAGGCGCCGGCATAGCGCAGGCCCGGGCGGCCATGCACCAGCGGCAGGCCGCTGTCGATGGCGACCGCCTTGTGCCCGGCATCCAGCACCGCGACGCCGGGGATGGCCCGGCTCATCACCGTGGACAGCACGAAGAGGGCGTGGCGGAAGGGCGGCGGCTCCGCGTTGCGGGCGTAGTCGGCATCCATGAAGGCATAGGAGCCGGCCTGGATCTCCGTATAGACCCCGCTCGCCACCTCATGGCGGAAGGTGCCGGTGCCGCCGCCGCCGACGATGGCGCAGGCGAGGCCCTGCTGCGCGAGCTGCTCCACGCTGCGGCGGGTGAGTTCCGCCGCATGGGCGATGGCGGCGGCACGCTGCTCCGGCCCACGGACATGCTGGGCGCTGCCATGATAGGCCTGCAGCCCGCCGAAGATCAGGTGCGGGCTGGCGGCGATGCGCTGAGCCAGCGCCACGGTCGGCGGCCCGGCCTCGACGCCGCAGCGCGAGGCACCGCAATCGATCTCGACGAGGACGGTGATGCGGGTATCGGCCGCCGCCGCCGCGGCCTCCAGCGCCGCCACCTGCTCCGGCCCGTCGACGCAGATGGCGACCTGGCTGATGCGCTGCAGGGCGGCCAGCCGGGCGAGCTTGCGCGCGCCGACCACCTGGTTGCTGACCAGGATGTCGGGGATGCCGCCCCAGGCCAGCACCTCCGCCTCGGCGACCTTCTGCACGCACTGGCCGACGGCGCCACGGGCCATCTGCAGGCGGGCGATGACCGGCGACTTGTGGGTCTTGGCATGGGCGCGAAGCTTCACGCCGGTGCCCTCGAGCAGGGCCGCCATGCGGTCGAGATTGGCCTCGAAGGCGTCGAGGTCGAGCACCAGGGCGGGGGTGTCGATCTCCTGCTCGTGCATGCCAGGCTCGGCGGGTGGGGGCTGCAGCATCACGGGTGGCTCCGGTTGGTTGGCGCCATGGTCAGGCGAGGCCAGCGGCGCGTCCAGCCCTTGGCGGCGGCACGGGCGGCCATCACGGAACCCTTCGCCGGAGAAGTCGGGCGGAGGATGAGGCCGAGGAGGTCCGCGGTGCCGTGCGGCGCGGCGATCTCAATCCCGTCCGGGGTCCAGCGGGCGGCGATGGCCGTCGCGGTCTCCGGCCAATGGGCGATGGCATCCGCCGTCGAGGCATAGGGCGCATCGCCGTTGCGGGCGGCCATGCGGGCCTGATTGCGGACCGACCAGGGGAGCCCGGGGGCGAGCCCGCGGAGGCGGGCCTCGATGGCGGCATCGGCCTCCGCACTCGCCCTGGCAGGGTCGAACCAGACGATGTCGACATCTCCCGGCGGGTTGGTGCCGGGGGCGAAGCCCGAGAGCGCGTCCCAGGCCGGGTTGCGGAGCGCCCCGGCGCCGATCCAGGCATCGGGAAGGCCGAGGCCGGCGAGGCTACGCAGCGCCGCCACCAGCTCCGCCTGGCCGGCAATGATCCCGGCGAGGCTCGTCCCGGCCCCCTCACCCACCGACGCGGCGCGCATCCTTGTATCGGGCCTTGAGATCGGCCTTCCACAGCTTGCCCGTCGCGGTATGCGGCAGGCTCTCGACGAACTCCACCGCGTCGGGGATCCACCACTTGGCCACCTTGCCCTCGTAGAAGGCGAGGATCTCCTCGGCCGTCGGGCTGGCGCCGGGCTTCGGCTGGACAAGGAGCAGCGGGCGCTCGTCCCATTTCGGATGGGCCATGGCGATGACGGCGGCCTCCTGCACCGCCGGGTGGCCCATGATCAGGTTCTCGAGGGTGATGGAGCTGATCCACTCGCCTCCCGATTTGATCACGTCCTTCGCCCGGTCGACGATCTCGATGCAGCCGAGCTCGTCCACCGTCACCACGTCGCCGGTGCGGAACCAGCCATCCTCGGTGAAGGCCGCATCGCCCGGCCGGTTGAAGTACTGGCCGGCGATCCAGGGACCGCGGACCTCGAGCTCGCCGAAGGCCACGCCGTCATGCGCGATCTCCTCTCCCTGACCGTCGCGGACCCGGATGTCGACGCCGAAGAGCGGGCGGCCCTGCTTCCGGGCGTAGTCGAGGAAGCGGTCCTCGTCCCAGTCGGCATTCTCGGGCTTGCGGGCATTGGTGGTGCCGAGCGGGCTCGTCTCCGTCATGCCCCAGGCATGGAGGATCCCGACGCCGTATTCCTTGAGGAAGCCGGCATTGACCGCGGTCGGCAGCGCCGTGCCGCCGACGACCAGGCGCGGCGGGTGGGTGAAGCGGCGCGACGGGTCGGCGCGGAGCCAGTTCAGCAGCGCCGTCCAGATGGTCGGCACACCGGCGGAGAAGGTGACCCGCTCCGCCTCGAAGAGGCGATGCAGGCTGGCCGGGTCGAGCTTCGGCCCGGGGAGGATGAGCGAGGCGCCGGCGGCGGCGGCCGAATAGGGGATGCCCCAGGCATTGACGTGGAACATCGGCACCACCGGCAGCACCACATCCTCGGCGCCGATGTTGAAGCAGTCCTTCTGCAGGGTGCTGATGGCATGGATCAGGGTCGAGCGGTGGCTGTAGAGCACGCCCTTCGGCTCGCCCGTGGTGCCGGAGGTGTAGCAGAGCGAGGAGGCGCTGCGCTCGTCGAGCTCGGGCCAGGGATAGGTGGTGGGCTGGCCGGCGATCAGGCTTTCCTGCGCCAGCAGCTCGAAGCGGCCGCGCAGCGGGCATTCGGCGGGGATGTCGGCCTCCGTCCCCATGACGATGATGGCGCGGAGGCTGGGCGGGAGCTTGTCGGCCAGCGCCTCGGCACCCGCGAGGAGGGTCGGGTCCACCAGCAGGTGGGTGTCCTCGGCATCGGCCAGGATGAAGGCGATCTGCCCGGGGAAGAGGCGCGGGTTCACCGTATGGAGCACGGCGCCCATGGCGGAGATGGCGTAGTAGGCCTCCAGATGGTGGTGCTCGTTCCAGGCGAGGGTCGCGATGCGCTCGCCCTGCCTGACGCCGCGGGCGGCCAGCGCATGGGCGAGCTGGGCGGCGCGGGCGGCGATCTCGGCCCAGCTGTGGCGGACCAGGCTGCCATCGGGCCGGGCGGAGATGATCCGGGAGCCGTGATGGTGGCGGGACGCGTGCTCCAGCAGGCTCGAGATCAGCAGCGGTCGGTCCTGCATCAGGCCCAGCATCGTGGATGTCTCCCCGGTTGTTCGTTAGGGGGACTATCGGCGGTGCGGGTGCCCCGGTGCAAGGCCGACGGGTGCAGGAACGGCCGTCAGATCCGGCCGGACCACATGTCGCCCATCAGCCGGTCCTGGACCAGGCTCGGGAAGCGGATGCAGGCGCTGGCCGGGTAGTGGGTCAGCTCGCCGAACCAGGGCTTGCCGCCGGCCAGGTAGAGGTCGACGCGCACGAACTCGAAATCCTCGCCGAGGCGGGAGGCGATGGCGGCAAGCTGCCGGGCCTCGGGCGGCGGGGTGTAGGGGACGGGCCCGCGCCAGCCGCCGCCCATGAAGGGCAGCGGCCGGAGGTCGTCCGGCGTGTAGAAGCGGTAGCCGTACTGCTCCGTGCCGCGGTCGAGATGGATGCTGAGCAGCCGGGCCCGGCCGCGGAAGACATAGAACTTGAAGTCCTCCGGCACGCCGCTCGGGCGGTCGCCGGTGATGAGCGATTCGGCCATGAGGCGGGGGCGGAGGTTGCAGTAGCCCCATTCGCCGGTGCGCCGGTAGTGGTCCTCGGCGAGCCAGGCGGCGGCCTCGCGGGTGGCGGCGGCGCGGTCGAGGGCCGACTTGTCGCGCACCAGCAGGTTCATCTGCCAGCCATGCGCGCCCTTGAGGGCGAACTGCTCGGGCAGGTCGTCCCAGGGGATGTCCTCGGCGCGGTCCCAGATGCCGTGCAAAGGGAGGAGGAGGTCGGTGCCGCCCTTGGCGGCGACGTAGTCGCGGGCGGTGACCTTGTGCGTCGTCAGCGGGATGAGCGGGTTGCGGTCGTTGAGGATTTTCCAGGCGACATGCTCGTTGAAGGTGCGCGGCCGGCGGAGGTTGGGGGTGTAGCCGAGCGCGGCCTCCATGCGCCGGACCAGGCGGCGGGTGGCGCGAGGGCGGTCGAGGAGGGGGATGGCGTCGACGGCGCGGCGAAGGGCGGCGGGAAGGGTGTGACGCAATCCTTCGACGGCGGCGCGGGCGGGGGCGGCGATCTTCGCCGGCCCGAGCGGGGTCTCGCCCTGAAACCCGGTCGACTGCCCTATGGAATGCAGGAAAGCGGACATGGACGCACCTCGGTTCTGCCCGGACCATAATCCTAGGGGAGCGACCCAGGCAGTCTCTTTCCTGGGAGTACCCTAGATTTTATCAGCGTTGCACGGGTGACAGATCGTCAAGCTCGATTACTAGATATTTCATTCTGGGCGGCGGCTCCACTGGTCTACCGCCCCCGTATCCGTTCTTCCCCGGCATAATTCCAGATTCGGAAAGCATCAACCCACAAGCTAGTCAGGACGGATTTCCGCCTCGCGGATCAGGCGGCCCCAGAGGACGGTTTCACGCTCCAGCAGGCTGGCGAGGGCGGCGGCGTCTCCGGTGGTGAGCGCGACGCCCTGCTGAGCCAGGCGGGTGCGCAGGGTCTCGTCCTCGGTGGCGGCACGGAGGGCGGAGCCGAGGCGGGCAAGGATCGGGGCCGGGGTGCCGGCCGGGGCGAAGAGGCCCTGCCAGAACACGGCATCGAAGCCCGGCAGCGTCTCAGCGACAGGAGGCAAGTCGGGGAGGAGCGGCTCGCGCGCCGTGGAGGAGATGGCGAGGCCGCGCGTGGCCCCCTCCTGCAGCGCGGGCAGGGCCTCGAGCACCGCCTGGAACATCGCCCCGATGCGGCCGGCGCGGAGGTCGATCAGCGCGGGCGCGCCGCCGCGATAGGGCACATGCGTCACCTGAATGCCCGCCCGCTGGGCGAAGAGCGCCATCGCCAGATGGTTCACCGCCCCGGTGCCGCTGCTGCCGAAATCGAGCTTTCCAGGATTGGCGCGGCACCAAGCGATCAGCTCCGCCGTGCTACGCACCGGCAGGCTCGGATGGACGTGGAGGACGAAGGCGCTGCGGAAGACCATGCCGATCGGCGCCAGCTCCCGCATCGGCTCGCGCGGCGTGAGGTTCGGCTGGAGGCCGGGATTGATCGCCAGGGACGAGGTGCCCATCAGCAGGGTGTAGCCATCCGGCCGGGCCTGCGCCGCGGCCGTGTTGGCGACGGCCGTCGCGCCGCCGACCCGGTTCTCGACCACGACCGGGACGCCGAGCTCGCGCGCCATGCGCTCGGCGACGGCGCGGGAGGTGACATCAGTCACACCGCCCGGGGCATAGCCGGAATAGACGGCGACGGGGCGGGCGGGGAAGGCCTCCTGCGCCCAGGCGGGCCGGGACGCCAGGCGGGGAGCGAGCAGCAGCGGCAAGGCGAGCAGGGCGCGGCGATCCGGCATCGGTTTCCTCCTGTGGTTGGACGGAGGCTGGTCCGCCTGGGCCGGGCTGGCAAGGGACATGGGGATGTCATCGTTCCATCATCCGTCTGTCACGGGGCGTTGGTAGAGGCCCGGAAAGCCCAGACGGGAGAGACCCCCAATGCTGACTCGCCGCCAAATCGCCGGCCTCATGGCCGGGGCCGCCCTGCTGCCGGCCGCCGCCCAGGCCGCGCGCCGCACCCTCGATGCCGGTGTGGCGATGCCGGCGACCGGCGAGCGGAGCTGGAAGGCGCAGATCCCGGTGCTGCGCATCGGCCTGCTCGGCGGCGAGAACGAGAGCGACCGCCTCGGGCGCTTCGGAGCCTACCAGAAGCTGCTGGAGGAGACCTTCAGGCTCCCGGTGCGGCTCTTCCCGGCCTCCGACTATGCGGGCGTGCTGCAGGCCTTCAGCGCGGGGCAGATCGAGATGGCCTCGATGGGGCCCTCCGGCTATGCCGGCGCCTGGCTCGACACCAATGGCGGCGTCGAGCCGCTGCTGGTGCCGGAGGAGAAGGACGGCACCATCTCCTATGTCTCGGTGCTGGTGGTCCGCGCCGACAGCGGCATCACCTCGCTTGAGCAGATGCGGGGCAAGTCGCTGGCCTGGGCCGATCCGAACTCGACCTCGGGCTACCTCATCCCGCGCTTCGCCCTGCGGAAGGCGGGGATCGGCGTCGAGACCGGGCAGTATTTCAGCCGCACCGGCTTTGCCGGCGGGCATGAGCAGGGCGTCATCGCCGTGCTGCAGAAGCAGTATGACGGCGCGATGACCTGGGCCTCCGGCCAGGGCGAGGCAGCGCAGGGCTATTCCCGCGGCAACCTGCGGGCGATGGTGGAGAAGAACATGCTGAGCATGTCCGACCTCCGCATCATCTGGACCTCGGAGCCGATCATCAACGGGCCGCTCACCGTCCGCACCGCCCTCCCGGCCGCCTTCAAGGAGGATATGCGGGCCTTCCACCTGGCGCTGCCGAAGAGCCACCCGCAGGTCTACGAGCAGATCGAGCGCGGCGGCGGCACGGGCTACCGCGAGGTGACGCATGCCCAGTTCCAGTTCCTCGTCGACATGCGGCGGGAAGAGGCCAACGAGCGGCGGCGGCGGTCCTGACCATGGGCCAGATCGCGGGGTTGCGGCCGGTGGCGGCGCTGGACCAGGATGCCGGAACCTCGATGGGTGCGCGCGGCATGCTGGAATTGCGGGGGCTGACCCGGCGCTTCGGCGCGACGGTGGCCGTTGACCATGTGGACCTTGCGGTGCCGCCCGGGCAGATGGTCGGCATCATCGGCCGGTCGGGCGCCGGCAAGTCCACCCTGTTGCGGATGATCAACCGGCTGCAGGAGCCCTCCGACGGGCGGATCCTCTCCGGCGGGCGGGACGTGACGGCGCTCCAGGGCCGGGCCTTGCGCGGGTGGCGGCGCGACTGCGCCATGGTCTTCCAGCAGTTCAACCTGGTGCAGCGGCTCGACGTGCTGACCAATGTGCTGATCGGCCGAATCGCCTGGCAGCGCGGCTGGCGGGCGGCGATGGTGCTGGTCGGCGCCCGCTTCACCGCGGAGGAGCGGGCGATGGCGCTGGCCGCCCTCGACCGCTTCGGCCTCGCCGACACCGCCCTGCAGCGGGCGGAGACGCTCTCCGGCGGGCAGCAGCAGCGGGTGGCCCTCTGCCGCGCCCTGCTTCAGGAGCCTCGGCTGGTGCTGGCGGATGAGCCGATCGCCTCGCTCGACCCCCGCAACGCGCAGCTGGTGATGGACGCGCTGCGCGACGTGAACCGGAAGGACGGGCTGACGGTGCTGGTGAACCTGCACCATCTCGATACCGCACGGGAGTATTGCGACCGGATCGTCGCCATGCAGGCGGGGAAGATCGTCTTCGACGGGACGTCGGCGGCGCTGACGCCGGAGCGGGTGCGGGCGGTCTACGGCATCTCGGAGCAGGAGTTCGCCGCCGAGGCGGAGGCGCGGCTCCGGGCCGCCGAGCCTGCCCCGGCACCGCTCGCGGTGGCATAGTCCGGGGCCCGACCCTGGACGGAAGACCTCGATGCCGACGCGACGCGCTGCCCTGGCCGGCTTGCTGGCCCTCCCTGCCCTCTCCCCTCGCCCGGCCCGCGCCCAGCGGCGGACGGTGGATGCAGCGATCGAGTTCCCCGCCGCCGGGGCGCGGGCCTGGAAGTCGCAGCTGCCCCAGCTCCGCGTCGGGCTTCTCGGCGGCGAGAACGAGGCGGACCGGCTGGGCCGCTTCGGCGAGTATCGCGCGCTGCTCGAGCGGACCTTCGACCTGCCGGTGCGGCTCTTCCCGGCCAGCGACTATGCGGGCGTCATCCAGGCCTTCGGGGCGAAGCAGCTCGACATCGCCAACATGTCGCCGGCCGCCTATGCCGGGGCCTGGCTCGACACAAATGGCGGCGTCGAGCCGCTGGTGACGACGGAGGAGAGCGACGGCTCCATCTCCTATGTCGCGGTGATGCTGGTGCGGGCGGATAGCGGCATCACCTCCCTCGAGGGAATGCGGGGCAAGGCGATGGCCTGGTCCGACCCCAATTCGGCCAGCGGCTACCTCATCCCGCGCTTCTCGCTCAGGCGGCAGGGGATCAGCCCGGAGCAGTTCTTCGGGCGCACCGGCTTCGCCGGCGGGCATGAGCAGGCGGTCGTCGCCGTGCTGCAGCGGCAGTACGACGCCGCCGTCACCTGGGCCTCCGGCCAGGGCGAGGAGGCGCAGGGCTTCACCCGCGGCGCGCTCCGGGCGATGGTCGAGAAGGGGCTGGTCGAAATGAAGCAGCTCCGCGTCATCTGGCGCTCGGACCCGATCATCAACGGGCCGCAGACCACCCGCACCGAGCTGCCGGCGGCCTTCAAGGAGGACATGAGGCTCTTCCACCTGGCGCTCCCCAGGGCGCATCCGGACATCTACCGCCAGATCGAGCGCGGCGGCGGGGCGGGCTACCGCGAGGTCTCGGCCGCCGACTACCAGTTCATGATCGACATGCGGCGGCAGGAGGCGGCGGAACGCCGGCGGCGCAACTGAGCACGAGCGTCATCCATCAGGGCGAGGCCGCCTGGCAGGCGGCGCAGCGGCAGAAGCGGCGGGCGACGCTGCTCGGCCTCGCCATCCTTGCGGCCTGCCTGCTGCTCTCGGCGCGGATCAGCGAGGCCTATCCGGCGACGCTGCTCGCCGGGCTGCCGCGCATCGGCGAATATCTCTCGCGCATCCTGCCGAGCCTGCGCTGGGAGGCGCTGCTCGGCGGCGTGGAGACGGAGGGCAGCCTCGCCTTTTGGATGTACCGGCTCGACAGCTGGGCCTGGCTGCTCTTCGAGACGGCGAACATGGCGGCGCTGGCGACGCTGATGGGGGCCGGGGCGGCGCTGCTGCTGGCCTTCCCGGCGGCGCGCAACCTCGGCGCCGGCCGCGTGGTGAACCCGGCCGTGCGGCGGCTGCTCGAGGCGATGCGAACGGTCCCCGAGATCGTCTTCGCGCTGATCTTCGTCTGGGCCTTCGGGGTCGGGCCGCTGGCGGGGGTTCTCGCCATCGCGCTGCATACGGCGGGCGCCTGCGGCAAGCTCTTCGCCGAGAGCATCGAGAATACCGGGCTCGGCGCCTGGGCCGGGGTGCGCTCGGCGGGCGGGAGCTGGATGCAGGCCTGCCGCTTCGCCATCCTGCCGCAGGTGGCGCCGAGCCTGCTGAGCTACGCCCTGCTGCGGTTCGAGATCAACCTGCGCTCGGCGAGCGTCATCGGCTTCGTCGGCGCGGGCGGGATCGGGGAGGAGCTCTACAAGGTGATCTCCTTCAACTACTACGAGGAGATCAGCGCCATCCTGCTGCTGATCATCCTCGCCGTCTGCGCCATCGACCTGCTCTCGGAGCGGCTGCGGCACCGCGTCATCGGAGCGATGCAATGAGCGGGGCGGAGCAGGTCGCGGCCTGGCGGGCGCGCATCCCCGGGGCCTTCGGCGGCACGCGGCGCGGCCGGGTGCTGGCCTGGCTCGGCTGGGCGGCCTTCCTCGCCTGGCTCGGCTGGGCGCTCTGGCATTTCGGCTTCGCGCCGGAGCGGCTGTGGAACGGGCTGACGGGGCTGGCGACGATCCTCCGGCTGATGATCCCGCCCTCGCCCGGCGAGCTGTGGGTCGACATCCTCCAGGGGCTGGCCGAGAGCGTCGCCATGGCCTTCCTCGGCACCTTCATCGCCGCGCTGGTGGCGCTGCCGCTCGGCTTCCTCGGGGCGGGGAACGTGGTGACGAACACGCTCTTCCGCTTCTCCCTGCGCCGGGTCTTCGACGGGTTCCGCGGGGTGGACCAGCTGATCTGGGCGCTCGCCTTCGTGCGGGCCGTCGGGCTCGGGCCGCTGGCCGGGGTGCTGGCGATCGCCACCGCCGATGTCGCGGTGCTCGCCAAGCTGAATGCGGAGGCGATCGAGAATGCCGAGCGGCGGCAGGTGGAGGGCATCACCGCGGCGGGCGGCGGCTTCCTCGCCCGGCTGCGCTTCGGCCTGCTGCCGCAGGTGCTGCCGGTGATGCTCGCCCAGGCGCTCTACTTCTTCGAGAGCAACACGCGCTCGGCGGCGATTCTCGGCGTGGTGGGCGCGGGCGGGATCGGGTTGCAGATCTCGGAGCGCATCCGCGTCCGCCACTGGGACGAGGTGGCCTTCATCATCCTGCTGATGGTGGCGACGGTGGCCGCGATCGACTGGGTCTCGGCCAGGCTCAGGCGGCGGTTGATCGGCGGGGCGTAGAGGCTTGCCCGCGGGCGGCCCTTCGTGCTGCAAGCGGATGCAAATCCCGACCGAGGAAACGCCGCCCATGCCGATCCCGCGCCGCGTGCTGCTGGCCGCCCCTGCCCTGCTGGCGCCCCCCGCCTTGGCCCAGGCACCGTGGCCGGACCGGCCGCTCCGGCTCGTCGTTCCCTTCCCCGGCGGCTCGACGCCCGATATCGCCGGGCGGGCCGTCGCCGCGCATTACAGCCAGGTGCTGGGGCAGCCCTGCGTCGTCGAGAACCGGGCCGGGGCCGGCGGCAATATCGGCACGGATGCGGTGGCGAAGGCAGCGGACGGGCACACGATCGGCGTCTCCATCAACGGCCCGCTGACGACGGCGCCGGCGCTCTTTCCGAACCTGCCCTATGACCCGGCGCGGGATCTCGCCCCCATCTCGCTGCTGATGCGGGGCGGCCAGCTCCTGGTCGTCCGGCCGGACCTGCCGATGCGCAGCCTCGGCGAGTTCCTGGCGGCGGTGAAGGCCAGCCCGGGAAAATACTCCTTCGGCTCGGTCGGCTCGGGTTCGGGCGGGCATCTCGCCATGATGGACCTGCTCGCACGGGCGGGCGGGGAGATGCTGCACGTCCCCTATCGCGGCTTCCCGCCGGCGGTGGTCGACCTCATCGCCGGGCGGATCGATGCGATGGTCATCATCGCCGCCGGCATCCTGCCGCAGCTGCGCGAGGGCCAGGCGCGGGCGCTGGCCGCGACCGCCGAGGCGCGGATTCCGCAGGCGCCGGAGGTGCCGACGCTGGCCGAGGCCGGGATCGCCGATGCGGCGAGCTATGCCTGGATCGGGCTGATCGGGCCGGCCTCGACGCCGGCCGAGCGGGTGGCGCGGCTGTCGGCCGAGGCGCAGCGGGCGCTGGCGGTGCCCGAGGCGCGCAGGGCGCTCGAGGCCGCAGGCTTCGAGATCATGGCGAGCAGCCCGGAGGGGCTGCGCGCCTTCATGGCCGCCGAGGCGGAGCGCTGGGCCAGCTTGATCCGCCGGCTGGGGATCAGGGCCGAGGCCTGATCCCCCTCCCCGCTCAGGCGGCGCGGGTGCGCCAGAGGCTGAGCGCGATGGAGCCGCCGATGATGCTGCCGGTCAGCAACAGCGCCCACTCCACCGGCACCGCCTTGCCGCCCGCCCAGTAGTTCGCCAGCATCTTCACGCCAACGATCATCAGCACGATCGACAGCCCGTGCTTCAGGTAGCGGAAGCGGTGGATGATGCCCGAGAGGGCGAAGTACATCGCCCGCAGGCCGAGGATGGCGAAGACATTCGCGGTGTAGACGATGAACGGGTCGGTGGTGACGGCGAAGATCGCCGGGATGCTGTCGAGGGCGAAGACCAGGTCGGTCAGCTCGACCAGGATCAGCACCAGGGCGAGCGGCGTCAGCATCCACTTGCCCGCCTCGCGTGTGGTGAAGGCGCTGCCGCGGAAGCCGTTGCTCACCGGCAGGTGGCGCTGCAGGAAGCGCAGGATGGGATTGTCGCGCGGGTCGCCTTCCGGCGCGTTGACCGATTGCAGCATCTTCCAGCCGCTGAAGACGAGGAAGAGGCCGAAGACGACCATCAGCCAGTCGAATTCGCGCAGCAGGCTGGTGCCGAGCAGGATCATCGCCGCGCGCATCGCCAGCGCCCCGAGGATGCCCCAGAACAGCACGCGGTGCTGATAGGCGGCGGGGACGCCGAATTTGGCGAAGATGAGGACGAAGACGAAGATGTTGTCGACCGAGAGCGACCACTCGATGACATAGCCCGTCAGGAATTCGAGGGCGCGGACCTGGCGGCCTTCCTCCGGCCCGTAGCTGGTCCAGAGCCAGGCGAAGAAGCCGAGGGCGAGGGCGACGTAGCCGGCGGATTTCCAGAGCGCCGTGCGCACCGGCACCGCGACGGGCTGGCCGTCCGGGCCCTTGCGGGAGAGGACGCCGAGATCGAGCAGCAGAAGGCCAAGAATGGCCGCGTTGAACCAGACCCAAAACCAGATGGACGGCTCCATCGCCGTGAGCTCCTCACTGGCGCGACGGGCTGACCTTGCGGAAAGCGACAGGGCCCGATCGCGCGACGTTGCACGCGATCCGACATCGCACACCCGGCAGCGGGCCCGAGGGCCGGCGGCCGGGCGGCCAGAGGGGCCCGGATCGACGTCGTTATGATCTATGCGGAAAGCGATGTCAAGCCTGTTGTCATGGGCCCGCCGCCACGCCATCTCCGCGTTTGCTCTATAGGGGCCGGGGCAGTAGTGTCCCGCCCGGTCAGGGCCGCTAACCGCGGCCTCCAACAAAGGGTTATCGGGGCGTCACATGGGTTCCTTCAGCATCTGGCACTGGCTCATCGTGCTGCTGGTCGTGCTTCTGCTCTTCGGCAGCGGCAAGATCAGCACCCTCATGGGCGACCTCGCCACCGGCATCAAATCCTTCAAGAAGAACATGAAGGAGGAGGATGACGCATCGCTCGCCGAGGGCGCGCCGCCGGCGCCGGGCACGCAGCCGCCCGGGACGATCCAGGGCCCGGCCGCGACGACCACGCCGCACGCCTCGACCACCACCACGACGAGCCGTCCGGCGGCCTGATTCCCGGCTGGCCGAGGCCCGGGCGGCGGTCATCGCCACCGGGCAGCGGTTGGGCCGTTTCGGTGCAGTCCCGGCCACGGCCGGGATCATCCCTGTCCGGTGGCGGGATGGGGCGATCGCGGCCACCCGCTTCGGCGGGCGCAAGGCTTCCCGGACGTCGGCGGGGTGATCCGTGCGGGCCTGTCGCCGGCCCGTGCGCGAGGGGGACCGGCCCTCCTCCCAGACAGTGCTGCATGCGGAATCGACTGCCGCCGCAGCGGCTCGAGGGCACCACCTCTACCATCCCCTTCGCAGCGGAGGCGCCGGAGAGCTTCGCCGCCGCGCCTTGATGGGGAGGCGGCCCGGCAGCTCGGCTTGCCGGCCTAGGCCGCCAGCACCCCCTCCGCCTCCCGTACCACATCCTTGAGCGCATCTGGCGCGAAGGGCGAGATCAGCCCCGCCGAGCGCACCAGCTCCTGGAAGGGCGCGCCGCCGCCGCGTCCGCAGAGCGCGACGTAATCCGCCAGCGCCGCCGGCGCATCCTGCCGCGCCTTGACCCAGAACTGCATCGCGCAGCACTGCGCCAGCGTGTAGTCGATGTAGTAGAGCGGCGAGTTGTAGATGTGCTGCTTCGCCTGCCAGCGGCCGCCCTTCGCCGGATATTCGAGGTCGCCATAGTCGGTCCAGGGCATGTAGCGCCGCTCGAGGCGCTGCCAGATGGCGTGGCGCTCCGCGGGCGTCGCCTCCGGCCTGGCATAGACCTCGTGCTGGAAGTGGTCGACGCAGACGCCATAGGGCAGGAAGGCGAGCGCGGTCTCGAGATGCATGCGGCGGAAGCGTTCCGCCGCCCCCTCTCCCACCAGTAGCGCCATATGCGGGTAGGTGAGGAATTCGAGGCTCATGGAGTGGATCTCGGCCGCCTCCATGGTGGGCCAGAGCTGGTCGATCCCCGGCAGGTTGCGGCTCTCCCAGTTCTGGAAGGCGTGGCCCATCTCATGGGTGAAGACGCCGATGTCGTGATGCGTGCCGTTGAAATTGGCGAAGATGAAGGGCACGCCGACGGAGGGGAAGCTGGTGCAGAACCCGCCGCCCGCCTTGCCGGGCCGGTTGCGCATGTCGAGGAAGCCGCCCTCCTCCATCAGCCGGTAGAAGGAGGCGAGGCGCGGGTCCATGCGGTCGAACATGGTGCGGGCCGCGGCGACGAGGGTGTCGTGGTCGCCGATCGGCGCCGGGTTGCCCTCGGGGTCGATCAGCGCCTCGTCCCAGGCGCGCAGCCGGTCCCAGCCGAAGCGCTGGCGGCGCGCCTCCAGCAGGCGGGCGACGAGGGGGACGACATGCTCGGCCACCTGGTCGCGGTAGCGGGCGACATCGGCGGCGTCGTAGTCGGTCCGGCGCAGGCGGCGGTAGCCGAGGGGCAGGTAGTTCTCGTAGCCGAGCTTGCGGGCCATGCCGTGGCGGAGGCGGACGAGCGCGTCGTAGATGGCGTCGAGTTCCTCGCCATGCTCGGCAAAGAAGGACCAGCGGAGGCTCTCCGCCTCGTGGCGGGTGCCGCGGTCCGGGTCCTCGGCATAGGGGGCAAGGCCCGAGAGGTTGGTCGTGGTGCCGCGGATGGCGAGCTTGGCCGAGGCCATCAGCTCCGTGTAGCGGGCGGTGAGCTTCGCCTCCTCCTCGAGGTCGCCGGCAATGACGGGGTCGAAGGTCGTGACGTCCGTCTCCCAGAGGCGAAGCGTGTGGGGGCCGAGCGCCGATTCCAGCGCGGCGCGATCCGGCCAGGCGAGCAGGCGTCGCTTCAGCGCGATCTCGTGGCCGGTGGCCTCGGGCGAGAGGGCATCGGCATACTCGCGCGCCGCCTTGGCCTCGGCGCTGGTCGTGTCCTGCGAGAAGCGGAGATGAACGAGGCTCGCCCAGCTCTCGTAGTCGCGGCGCTGGCGGTCCCAGGTGGCGAGGGTGTCGCCCAGGGCGCCGGCGTCGAGCCCGGCGTCGAGGGCAGCATGGTCGGCGGCGAGGCTCTCCCGCGTCGGCGTCGGGAAGGCGAGGTCGGCGAAGCGGGGCACGGTCATGCGGCGAGGCTCTCCGGAAGGCCGATGCGGTCGAGCGGGCCGAGCTCGCGCTCCAGCAGGGGGCGCACCTCGGTGGCGAAGCGCTCGATGCTGCGGAGCGCCTGCGCGGTCGTCGAGGCCCCGGCCTGGAAGTGCAGGAGGTAGTGGCAGGGCTGGGCCGCGCGGATCTCGGCCACCATGCGCTCGGCGATGGCATGCGCGTCGCCGACCAGCATGTGCCGGGCCATGTCCTCGAGGCTCATCTCGCCGGGCCAGGGTTTCTCCATCAGGATCCCGCCCTGCATGTGCTGCTCGCGGTGGCGGAGGCTCTGGGAGAGGCGGATCTGATAGCGGATGTTCTCAAGGAAGCCCTCGGCCTCCGCCCGGTCCCCAGTGATGCACATGTGGCGCAGCGCGCCGAAGCGCATCCGCGCCGGATCCTGGCCGGCCTCGAGGTAGGTGGCCTCGAACCGGGCGCGGGCGCGGGCCAGCATCTCGGCGGTGTAGTGGCGGGGAGTGACCATCACCACATAGCCGCGCTCCGCCGCCATGCGATGGAGCTCCGCATTGTCGCCGGCGACCCAGACTTCCGGCAGGCCGCGGACGGGGCGGGCGGCGATATGGGTCTCGGGCAGGCGGTAGAAGCGCCCCTCATGGGCGAAGGTCTCGTTGGCCGTCGCCTGCTCCAGCATCCCCATGAACTCGATCAGCCGGGGCGTGCTCTCGGCGAGGTCCGCCTCGAAGCGCTCGAACTCGAAGGGCTGGTAGCCGCTGCCGATGCCGAGCACCAGGCGGCCATGGGTCAGCTGGTCGACCATGCCGATCTCGGCCAGGAGGCGGGCGGGCTGGTAGAGCGGGACGATGATGACGCCGCTGCCGAGCCTGATGCGGCTGGTCTCGCCGGCGCAGCGGGCGACCATCATCAGCGGCGAGGGACAGACGCAGTAGTTCGAGAAATGGTGCTCGGCGAACCAGGAGATGGCGAAGCCGGCCTGCTCGGCGGCCTTCACCTGGGCGACCGCGCCGTCATAGAGGCCGGCGAGGTCGGTGCCCGGCGCGCGATAGCCCATCAGGTTGAACTGGCCGAAATCCATGGGGCGTCTCCCTCTTTGCCGGGGAGTGTCGGCGCTTGGGGCCGATGCCTCAAGCCTTTCGCTCGAAGCGGATGACGGCGCAACGGATGGTGACCGGGGCCGGGAGGGTGATGGTGTCGAGGCGGCGATAGCCGGCGCCGGCCTCCTCCAGCAGCACGGCGAAGCCGGTGTCGTCCGGGCGCGGCGCGCGGATCTCGACCGAGTGGCGCCAGGCCACGCGCTCGGAGATGGCGTTCAGCACCATGCTCGGGCTGCCGTGGAGGCGGCAGCGGGCGCGCCAGCCGCCGTCGAACCAGCGGGGCTCGAGGAGCCTGTCGAGGACGAGCGGGGGCTGTCCCTGGAAGTCGAGGGTGAAGCCCTCGCCCTCGATCAGGGTGATGGTGCGGTCCTGGCCGGCGAAGTCGGAGAACTCGGCATCCCTGTCGACCCAGGCGAAGGTGACGAGCCAGCCGGGGCCGCCGACCACATCCGCCTTCCGGCCGGCGCCGTTGCGCCAAGGGGTGACGGCGAGGTCGGCGTGGCGGAGATGCATGACGGGTCCGGTGCGATGGGATCGGGCGGCATCACCCTATCGGAGAGAAGGGCCCTGGCAAACCTCAGCTAGTGATCGTGTCCGCCAACGTACAAACGGCAACGTGTTTCCGGGCCGGGGCTTGCGCGCCGGCTGCGTCCAGAGGCGTACAGACGGGGCCTGACGCGCCGCGGATTGAGGACTGGTGATCCCAAGCTCCCCGCCTGGCTGGCGCCGCCGGGGGCCGGTGTCGCACGTCGCCTGTCCTGCCGTTGGTCATTGCCGTGTTCCTCCAGTCGCTTCTCTCCACCCCCGCCGGCAGCCCTGGCCTCGCCAGCGCATGAGCCCGCCCCGGAACAGGCTGCTCGCCGCCCTTCCACCCGTCGAGCTGGCCACGCTGCTGCCGATGCTCGACGCCATGGAGTTGGCGCAGCACCAGGTGCTCCACCACCGCGAAGACCCGATCGCCGGGCTGCTCTTCATCGAGAGCGGCTGCGTCTCGCTGCTGGCCTCGCTCGAGGATGGCGAGGGGGTGGAGGCGACGGTCGTCGGCCATGAAGGGCTGGTGGGGGTGCCGCTGCTGCTCGGTGAGGCGCGGGCGGAGTTGCATGCGGTGGTGCGGATGCCGGGCTGCGGGCTGCACCTGCGCGCCGGGCTGCTGAACGGGACGATGGAACGGCTGCCGGGGCTGCGGCGGCTGCTGACCTGCTACGTGCTGGCGCGGCACGGCCATGCCACGCAACTCGCGGCCTGCAACGTGCGGCACGGCATCGTCCAGCGTCTGGCGCGGACCTTGCTGACGGCGCACGACCATGCGGATGGCCAGATGGTGCCGATGACGCATGAGATCCTGGCGATGTCGCTCGGTGTGCGGCGGGCGGGGGTGACGGTGGCGGCGCGGCAGTTGCACCTCAGCGGCTGCATCAACTATGGCGCGGGGCGTATCGCCATCGCCGACCGCTCCCGGCTGAAGGCGGCGGCCTGCGAGTGCCACGGCGTGATCCAGGCGGCCTATGCGAGGCTGCGGCGGACGGAGGACGTGCCGGAGCTCGAGGCCGCAGGGTGAAGCGCGGGCGCCGGACACGGGAGGGTTGAGTTTTCATCGCCGCTGTCCGCAACCGAACAGACGGGGGGGGGGACAGGGCCTTCAATTGACCCATCACTTATGCTTTCGGAATATTTCCCGCAGCACAAGAAGCGGAAGTAGTTCCAGAAAAGGAAGTACCATGCAGCACGGGATAACGTTGAAACCGTCCCGCCAGCTGGCTGGCCAGCGCGTCCTCGTCGTCGAGGATGAGGCGCTGGTCGCCATGCTCGTCGAGGACAGCCTGCAGGAGGCCGGCGCCACCGTCATCGGCCCTGCCGCCACCGTCGACGAGGCGCTGGCGCTGATCCGGAACGGCGGGGTGGACGCCGCGGTGCTCGACGTCAACCTGCGTGGCGAGCGCGTCACCCGGGTCGTGGAGCGGCTGGCGTGGCTGCAGGTGCCCTTCGTCTTCGCCACCGGCTATGACGCCTCCTGCGACGCGGGCATGCAGACCGGGGCGCCGGTGCTGCAAAAGCCGTTCGACCTCGAGCGGCTGACCTCGGCGCTCGTCTCCATCATCTGACCGCCAGGCGCTACCGCCTGTCGGGTTGCCGCCGGGGCGCGACCGGCCGGGCCGGGCGCGGGCGGGGCGTGTCGGCCAGCGGCGGGTCGGAGGGCTGAATCCGGATATGCGCGTCCTTCGCGTCGCCCGGCCGGCGCAGGGCCGAGGCGAAGCGGTCGGCCGCCCAGGGGGCGACCTCGAAGCGCGTCTCCCGCTCCTGCACCTGGATGCGGCCGATCTCCTGACGCGTGACATTGCCGCGGCGGCAGAGGAAGGGCAGCACCCAACGCGGGTCGGCATTGCCGTTGCGGCCGAGATTCATGCGGAACCAGGCGCCGGGGGCATTGCCGGTGGCGGCCGGGTGCTGGCGGGGCGGCGGGCGGTCGCTGATCTCGGCCAACTCCTCGGGCGCCGGCAGGGGCGCGCGAAGGACGCGCATCAGGGCCGCGGCCAGGGCCTCGGCCGGTTGGGCGGCGAGGAGCTGGCGGGCCAGCGCCAGGTCGCCATCGATGGGCTCCTCGCCGGCCATCTCGGTTGCCTGGGCGAGGATGCGGGCGTCGTCCTTCTCGCGGATGGCCTCCGCCGAGGGGGCCGGGCCCCAGGCGGCCTGGACGCGGGCGGCCTGGAGCAGGCGCTCCGCGGCGCGGCGGCGGTTGTGGGGGACCAGCAGCGCGCTGATGCCCTTGCGGCCGGCGCGGCCGGTGCGGCCGCTGCGGTGGAGCAGCGTCTCCGGGTCGTTCGGCAGCTCGGCATGGATGACGAGGCCGAGGTCCGGCAGGTCGATGCCGCGGGCGGCGACGTCGGTCGCCACGCAGACGCGGGCGCGGCCGTCGCGGAGGCTCTGCATGGCGCGGTTGCGTTCGGCCTGGGACAGCTCGCCGGAGAGGGCGACGGCGGCGAAGCCGCGTTCGGCGAGGTTGCCGTGCAGCCGCGTCACCGTCGCGCGGGTGCGGCAGAAGACCAGGGCCGAGCGCGCCTCGAAGAATCGGAGGCTGTTGACGACGGAACGCTCGATCTCATGCGGGGCGATGAGGAGCGCGCGGTACTCGATGTCGCCATGCTGCGCGCCGGCATCGCCGGCGGCGATCCGCAGCGCGTCCTTCTGGTAGGTGCGGGCGATGGCGGCGATGCCGGCAGGCACGGTCGCGGAGAAGAGGAAGGTGCGGCGGTCCTCCGGCGTCGTCTCGAGGATCGCCTCCAGCTCCTCGCGGAAGCCGAGGTCGAGCATCTCGTCAGCCTCGTCCAGCACCACGGCGCGGAGGGATTGCGGGCGGAGGTTGCCGCGCTCCAGGTGGTCGCGGATCCGGCCGGGCGTGCCGACGACGAGATGGGCGCCGCGCTCGAGGGCACGGCGTTCCGCGATCGGGTCGGTGCCGCCGACGCAGGTGACGACGCGGCCGCCGGCCTTCGCATAGAGCCAGGCCAGCTCGCCCTGGACCTGGAGGGCAAGCTCGCGCGTCGGGGCGACGACGAGGGCCAGAGGCTGGCCGGGCGCGGGCAGGCGGTCGGTCCCGCCCATCAGCAGATGCGCCATGGCGAGGCCATAGGCCACGGTCTTGCCGGAGCCGGTCTGGGCGGAGACGAGGAGGTCGCGGCCCGCGGTCTCGTCTTCGAGGACGGCGGCCTGGACGGGGGTCGGCTCGGCATAGCCGCGCTCGTCGAGAGCGGCCTTGAGGGGGGAAGGCAGGTCAGGAAAGGGCATGCGGGACTTTACGGAAGGGGATCAGGCGATCAGCTTCGAGCGGCGCTGCTGGCGCAGGACATCCTCGATCCACCGATCGAGGCGGATGGTCTCGGCCTCGGCCTCGGCGCGGGCGGGATAGGCCAGCTCGAAGCGGAGCGAGAGCCACCGCCAGGCGACGAGGCGCTTGTGGACCTTCTCGGCCCGCTCCAGCTCCTCCCGCGCCGCGCGCTCGGGGGCGGGCAGGCGCCCGGCCATGGGCGGCGGGACGGGGCGGCCGGCGCCATGCTCCACCGCCCAGCGGGCGAGGCGGGAGACGCCGTTGTCGCGCTCGTCCACCGGGCAGAGGGCATAGGTCCAGCGGTCGAGGAGCGTGAGGCCAGGGACGCCGTCGATGGCCGAGGCGACGGCCATGGCCTGGGTCAGGTCGGCGAGGCGGTAATTCGGGTCGTCGGGTCGGAGCACGGCACGCTTGATGCGGGCCAGCACGCCGAAGAGGCTGTCGGAGCCGATCTCGGCGGCGACGGCGGCGATGATGTCGGCATCGGGCTGAACCTGAGGGCGAAGGTCCTCCGGCATCTCGGGTGCTGCGTTCAGCATCATCTTGATGAAGTCGGGGCTCCCGCCGCCACCGAGCACCGCGACGACGCCCTCCTCATGCTGGCCGAAGCGGCCGGCGCGGCCGCCGATCTGCTTCACCTCCTGGCTGTTCAGCTCGCGGCGGGACTCGCCGTCGAATTTGCGGAGCGTGGAGAAGACGACGCGGCGGATGGGCAGGTTGAGGCCCATGCCGATGGCATCCGTCGCCACCAGCACGTCGGCATCGCCGGTGCGGAAGCGGGCGGCCTCGGCGCGGCGCACCTCGGGGCTGAGCGCGCCGTAGACGACGGCGACGCGCTTGCCGCGCTTGACGAGTTCCGCGCGCAGGTCGAGCACGTCGCGGCGGGAGAAGGCGACGAGCGCGTCGCCGGTGCGGAGGTCGCCGAGGGCGACGGGCTTCGAGGCGGCGACCAGCGGGTTCTTCCGCTGCAGCTTCACCTCGTCCATCTCGTCGTCGCAGAGCCGGGCGATGCGGCGGACCAGCGTCGCGCATTCCGGGGCGCCGAGGACGAAGACCTCGCGCGCCGGGGCACCCATGATGGCGGCGGTCCAGGCGGCGCCGCGGTCGCGGTCGCCGAGCATCTGCGCCTCGTCGATCAGGGCGACATCGACCGGGTTGTGGAAGGGGCACATCTCGACCGTCGCGGCGAGATGCCGGCTGCCGGGGACGGGCAGGCGCTCCTCGCCGGTCGAGAGGGAGGCGAGCACGCCGCGCGTCGCCAGCGCCTCGCGGAATTCATGCGCGAGCAGCCGCAGGGGGGCGAGTGCCATGCCGCTCTCGGACTTGGCGAGCCGGTCGAGGGCGGTGTGGCTCTTGCCGGAATTGGTCGGGCCGGTGACCAGGGTGATGCGGCGGTTCAAAGCACGCGCCGTGGCGAAATGGCCGGCATAGCGGTCGAGCGCGGCGACGCGGGCGACGGCGGCATTGCCGGCCCGGCTCGGCTTCGCCACGGCCGGGCTGGCAGGACGGGCGGTGCGGGGGCCGGGCGTCTCGGCCTCGCGCCAGGCGATGACCTGCGGGCGGAGGGCGGCGACCTCCTTCGGGTCGAACTCCCACTTCTCCTGGCCCTTGTTGCGGGTCGGGATGCGGCGGGCGACGGGGATCAGCCCCGCGCCGATCCAGCGCAGGACCTCCTTCTCGGTGGCGCCGAGCAGGTTGGGCAGCGCGCGGAACTCGACGAGGCTGCGCTCCCAGGCGCGCAGGCGCTGCACCTCCTCGCGGCGCTTGGTGCGGGCGACGGTCTCGGCCTCGCGGAGGTCGCGGCGGCGGCGGGATTCGATGGCGGCGACGGAATCGAGGAAGCCCTGCTCGGGCTCGCCCCCGAGGCCGAAGGCGCTGGCGACCTCGCGGGCCACCATGGCGTGGCGATCGGCCGAGAGGCTGCCGGAGCCTGCTTCCACCAGCTCGGCGGCGACGGCGTCGAGCGCTGCCTCGGGCGTCGGGCCGAGGCCGCGCAGGCGGTTGGCGACGGCGCGGTCGAGGGCGGCGAGCAGGGCCTCGTCGGCGGGCTCCAACTCGGCGATGGTGCCGGCGGCGGTCTCGACCTCGGCGCGGCGGACCCAGACGCGGCCGGCGCGGTTCGCCAGGTCGTTCAGCCGGGCGACCCAGCCGCGGCGGCGGGTCTCGATGAGGGCGGCGCGGACGGTCTCGGCATCGGCCGGCAGGCGACGCTCGACGCGGCGGATGAGGGCCGGCATCTCGCGCGGGGCGACGGCGAGGCCGGAGGCGAGGATCGCGGCCTCGGCGGGGGAATGGCGTGGCGCAGGGCTTTCGGCCAGTGCGAAGGGGGCGCCATCGGTATCGGTCAAATCAGGAACTCCGCAGCCCTCCCCGATGGGAGGCCGCGCCTTGGAACGAAGCAGGGAATCGGACCTGCCGCCTTGAACGGGCCGGAGCCGCCGCCGTGGTATCGCCCGGCGGCAGCGGATTGGCAACGTGTTGCAGGTGCGCCGGTTGCATATGGGGCATCCGGCCCCGCTTTGCCAGTCCCTGGTTGCCAGTGCCGGGATGCCTGGGCTTGTCGCCTGGGCCTAATTCGCGGTGGCGAGGCTTCGGGTGCGGATGCTGGCCAGGGCGTTGTGCAGCTCCCAGGCGCGCAGCGGCTTCTCGACATGGGCGTCCATGCCGGCCGCCAGGCATTCCTCGACCTCGGCCTGGTTGGCGCTGGCGGTGACGGCGAGGATGGGCACGCGCCCGCGCGGGCCCGCGGCGGCACGGATGCGGCGGGCGGCGGTGAGGCCGTCCATCACCGGCATGTGGACATCGAGCAGCACGGCGTCCCAGTCGCGGGACAGAGCGGCATCGAGGGCGGCGGCGCCGTCGGCGACCAGCTCCACCTCATGGCCGGCGGCGTTCAGCAGGGCGCGGGCGACCTCGCGGTTGACCAGCACGTCGTCGGCGAGCAGCAGACGGAGCGGCTCGCCGAGCGGGAGGACGGTGGGCTCCGCCGCGGCCGGGGCGGCCGGGGCGGCGGGCGGCAGGGGCAGCTCGACCCAGAACAGGCTCCCCTGCCCCTTCGCGCTGTCGCAGCCGATGGTGCCGCCCATCAGGCGGACCAGCTTCGCCGTGATGGCGAGGCCAAGGCCGCTGCCCTCGGCCTGCTCGGCGCCGGCAAGGCGGAGGAACTCCTGGAAGAGCGAGGCGCGCTCGGCCCTGGTCATCCCGGGGCCGGTATCGCTCACCTCGAAGCGGGTGAGGCCCCCGGCGGCGGGACGGATGCGCAGTACCACCTCTCCCTGGGCGGTGAATTTCACCGCATTGCCGAGCAGGTTGAGCAGCACCTGCCGGAGGCGCACCGGGTCGGCCGAGACCCAGCCGGCCGAGCGGGGCGCGACTTCCACCCCGAAGGCGAGGGCCTTCGCGGTGGCGGCCGGGCGGATGAGGGCGGCCGCCTCCTCGGCGAGGTCGGCAAGGCGGAGCGGCGCCGGGGCCAGCGCGACCTTGCCGGCCTCGATGGCGGCGAGGTCGAGCAACTCGCGGATCATCGACATCAGGTGCTCGCCGCTGAGGGTGATCTGCTCGGCGCAGCGACGCTGGGCAGGGGTGAGGCCGGGATCGGCGTTGAGGATCTGGACATGGCCGAAGATGCCGTTGAGCGGGGTGCGCAGCTCATGGCTCAGCATGCGGACGAAGCGGGTCTTGGCGCCGTTGGCGGCCTCCGCGGTGTCGCGGGCGGCGGCGAGCTGCCCGGCGAGGCGGGCGAGCTCGGCATTCTTCTCCTCCAGCGCGGCCTGCTGCGCGGCGAGGCTGGCGGCCATGCCGTTGACCTCCCCGGCGAGGCGGCCGAGCTCGCCCGAGAGGCGGCCCGTCTCGGCGCGGGCGGCAAGGTCGCCGCCGGCGATGCGGCGGACGGCGGCAGCGAAGCGGTCCATCGGCCGCAGCAGCATCCAGCGGCCGGCGAGCAGGGCGAGGATCAGGGCGACGAGGGATACGGCAAGGACGAGGAGCAGGACCTGCGTCTGCACGGCATAGATCGACGCCTGAATGGCCTCGATCTCACGGCTGACGAGAACGGTGGCGCCCGTCCCCGGGACGGGGGCGAAGCCGAAGAGGCGCTGCTCACCGAGGAAGCCAGCGCCCTGGCCGTGGCCGGCCTGGCCCGTCAACGCACGCCCAAGGGGGGTGCCGTGCAGGTTGCGGCCGATCAACTCCGGGGCGGGCGGGAAGCGCGCCAGAACGGTGCCGGCGGCATCGGCCAGGAGCATGGCATCGGTGCCGGCCGGGTGCGGCGGCCGGGTAGCGGCGCCCAAGCCGGCGAGGTCGATGGCGGCGAGCAGCAGTCGGCGCGGCTGTCCCGGCGAGCCGGGCAGCGGCTGGAAGGCCAGCATCGCCGGCAGGCCGGGCGCGCCCGAGGCGCGGTCGGCAAGTTGGAAGCGGGTGCTGGCCAGCGTGGCGCGAACCAGGGCGGGATCGAGGGCGACTGGAACACCCACGGCGCAAAGCGGCCGGCCTTCGGCATCATGGACACCGAGGGAACGCAACCAGGGCACGGTCCCGATCACGCCGTCCAGGGCCGCGCCACACCCGGCTTCCGCTCGCCCGGCGGGCGGGACAGCCCGGGCGAGGCCCGCAAGCAGCATCTCCACCTGGCCGATCAGGGCGGCCTGCTCGCGTGCGGTGTTGACAGCCAGGTCCTGCAGGGCGAGGCCGGCCTCGACCAGGTGCCCTTCGGCGTGGCGGCGCTGCTCCCACAGGGTCAGTCCCCCGAGCGGCAGCACGGCAAGCAGGATCAAGGTGATCAAGCGCAACCGCAGGCTGCCGAGCTGGTGCAGGAGTTTTGGCTGAAGCGGCAACCCGGGCATCCTGTTCTCAAGGATGTCAGAGATAGCTGATTGACTGTGATGTTCAACTTAAAGTTATGAAAATCTGCATCCCGGCACGCAATGGTACGTCGGCGGTACGGCTCTGGCCCGCATCATGCGGTTTCCATCGAAGGGCGGCGGGCATGGTTCGGCGACTCGCGCCATGATGGCACCGCCCTGACCGGGGAACGCCGCTTCGGTCACGCCATGCGACCGAAGCGGCGGGATGTCAGCCGATATAGTCGGTGATGGTGGCGGGAGCGTTGTCCGGCAGGGCGGCTTCGGTGAAGGAGAAGGTCTTGGCGCCGCTGCTGTAGAAGGAGTTGGGGGCGCCGGTCACCGTTGCGCCGTTGTAGGTCGCGCTCTCGACATAGAGGTTGCGGTCGGTGGCGGCGCTGCCGCCCCAGCCGTCGTTGAGGAAGGTGACCTCGACCCTGTGGCTGCCGGCGGCCCAGTCGCCCTTCAGCGTCAGCGTGTCGGCCAGGCCCTGCTTGTGCAGGGCGTTGGCGGTGACGGAGAAGGTGCCGCCGATCTGTACCCCATCGACCTTCACCCGGTACTGCGCCGCGGCCTGCCAGGCATCCTGGCTGACCTTCAGCACCAGCGCGTCCGGCCCGCTGCCGGCGGAGAAGTTGCCCAGCGTCGGGGTCGGCGCCGGCATGGCGGGTGGCGGAATGACGGAGCTGCCGGTGAGTTCGGCGACAGTCGTCGTCAGGGCATTGGCCAGGCGCGAGCCGGTCAGCAGCGCATCGGCCGTGCCCATGTGGGAGCTCCTGGCATACCCGTCGCCATCCATCGCCAGGTCGTCGAGGCTGGGCCCGACCTTGGCGTTGAAGCCCGGATCGGCGGCGAGCTGCGTCATGCCGGCCTTGATGGCGGCGGGCGAGTCACCCTTGGTGTAGGGGTAGGGGATCCAGGTGAAGAGGTAGGGGGTGGTGCCAGCCGGCTGGTTCAGCTCGCCGCGCATGATGGCGGCGTCGGCCGTCACCTCCTGCGCCCATTGTCCGGTGGTGACGCCGAGCGTGTTGGCGTCGTATTCGTTATGCATCCAGACCGTGATGGTCGGATCGTCCTTCACCGTCTCCGGCTGCTTGTCGAGGAAGCTGGCCATGCCGGCGGTGAGGCCGCTGGTGTCCCAGTCGAGGAAGGCGGTGCCGGAATGGATGGAATGCTCCTTGCCGGTACCCCAGGAGGCGAGGATGCGGATGTCGACCTGGGTGCCGAAGGAGCGCTCCAGCTCCGATTCCATGCGGGCGGCGCCGCCATTCTGGACAAAAAGCAGCGCGTTGCTCTGTCCCCGCACGAGAATATTCAGATCCATCTCTCACCCCCTGTAATTTGAGACGAGCCCGACGAAACCGTTGGGCCCTAATTCAAAAGCGAAACCGGACTAACGATTAAGTGTGCAATTGTATACTATTTTAAACATGCAGTCGCATGAATGAGACACCGGAGGCGGCGCCGCGCCAGCCGCTTGGTAGATCGCTTCAAAAAACGGGTGCCTTGAGGTCGGGCCGGCTCAGGCCTGGAAGAAGGCCATGCGGTCGGCCTCCAGCACGAGGCAGGTGAGCTCCCGCCCATAGCCGGCACCGGTATCAATGCCGATGCGGTTGCGGCGGAGCGCAGGGCCGTGGGTCGGCGTGTGGCCATGGATGACGACGACACCGAAATCGGCCTCCGACTCCAGGAAGCCGCCGCGGATGCGGATGAGGTCGTCGGGCGACTGCGCCTCGAGCGGCAGGCCAGGGCGGATGCCGGCATGCACGAAGAGGTAGCCGCCCAGCCGGTGCATCAGCGCGAGGCCCTCGACGAAGCGGCGATGCGCGGCGGGAATCAGCGACGCCCAGGTGGCAGGGTCGCTGTCCGCATCGATGTCCCAGCTCGCCAGCGCCTCGCGGCCGCCATGGAAGCGCCAGTCGGTGACGGCGGCGCGCTCGCCGGCCAGCGCGTCGATCATGCTGCGCTCATGGTTGCCGAGCAGGTTCACCGTGGGGAGGCCCGGGGGAAGGCCATTCATGGGCGCGCCGGCGGCGAGGCGGGCGATGACGCCGCAGCTGTCGGGGCCGCGGTCGATATAGTCGCCGAGATGGACCAGCAGCGGCGCCTCGGCCGGGCGGGCGGCGAGGTCGTCGGCGATCTGCGCGTGCAAGGCGGCGAGCTTCCCATCCTGGCCATGGATGTCGCCGACTGCGTAGACACGATGGCCGGGCGGCAGGCTGGCAGGGGCAGGCTGGAAATCCGGCATCGCGCTCATTCGGCCCGGCGGAGGCCCATGGCGAGGCTCCGCTCGTCCATCCGCGCCTCGTAGCGGAGGTCGGCGCGCGTCGCCCAGGCGTTCACCAGGTGGAGGAGCGGGATCAGCGCCACGTCATCGCTCGCCATGCGGACGGCCTGGCGCAGCAGCGCCTCCCGCTCCTCCGCATCGAGGGTGGCGGTGGCGCGGTCGGTGAGCGCATCGAGCGCCGGGTTGGAATAGCGCCCGGCATTCGAGGCGCCGCGGCGGGCGGCGGGGTCGTAGGTGCCGAGCACATTGACCAGGAGGTAGCTCGCCTCCCCCGTCGTGCTGCCCCAGCCGGAGAGGCGCATGGCGAATTCCTGCCGGGCGGCGCGGGCCGAGAAGGCGGACCAGGGGAGCGCCGCCACTTCCGTGCGGATGCCGATGCGGCTCCACATCTGGGCGACGGCCTGTGCGGTGCGGGCGTCGTTCGGGTAGCGGTCGTTGGGGCTGTGCAGGGTGAGGCGGAAGCCCTCCGGATAGCCGGCCTCGGCGAGCAGCCGGCGGGCGCCCTCCGGGTCGAAGGCGGGGACGGGCGTGCCCGGGTCGTAGGAATAGACGCCCGGCGGCAGCCACTGCCCGGCCGGGCGGGCGGCGCCCTCCATCACTCGCTCGGCGAGCGCCGGGCGGTTGATGGCGATGGAGAGGGCGCGGCGGACCCGGACGTCCTTGAAGGGGTTCGCCCCGAGGGGCTGGCCCGCGTTATCGGTGACGAAGGGCATCGCCGCCCCGCGCGAGAAATCGGCCTGGAGGTAGATCAGGCGGAGGCCCTGGGTCTCGAACAGGCCGACCCGCGGCTCGGCGCGCAGCCGGGCGAGGTCGGCGGAGGGCACCTGGTCGATCATGTCGACATCGCCGGCGAGCAGCGCGGCGGTGCGGGCCGAATCATTCGCGAGGAAACGGAGGGTGACGCGGGACCAGGGCTCGCGCGGCCCCCAATAGGCCCCGTTGCGGGCGAGCTCGGTGCGGTCGTTGGCGGTGTGGGAGAGCAGGCGGTAGGGGCCGGTGCCGATGGCGGCGCGGCCGCTGTTGAAGTCCTCCGTCGTCGCCCCCTGCGCCGCGTGGCGGGCGATGACGGCGATATAGGCGATCTCGGTCGGCAGCAGGGAATGCGGCTGCTTCGTGTGCAGGCGGACGGTCAGCGGGTCGACGACCTCCACCTGCTTCACCATCCGCAGGAAGCTGCCATAGCCGCCCGGGCTGTTCGGCACGTTGGGCGCGCGGGCGAGGGTGAAGGCGACATCCTCCGCCGTGAAGGGGCGGCCGTCATGCCAGGTGACCCCGGGGCGGAGGCGGAACTCCCAGACCGTCGGCGAGAGGGCGCGCCAGCTCTCGGCCAGGCCCGGCTGGAGCTGCACGCGGGCATCGCGCTCGACCAGCCGGGAGAAGACATGGGCGGCGAGCTGGGCATTCGGCGCGGCGTTGAAGAAATGCGGGTCGACGGAGGTGGCGGGCGCGGCGACGCCGATCGTCACCGCATCGGCCGGGCGCTGGGCCGAAGGGGCCTGCGCCCGGGCCGGGCCAGCGAGCCCCATCAGGGCCATGGCCCAGAGGATGGGCGCCACGTGGTCTCTCCTCGGTCGGATGATTTCCAAGCCTAGCCTTGTATGCGAGGAATTCCAGCCACCACGCAACGAGGGAGCGGGACGCATGCTGGAGATCGAGACGATCGGGGATCTGTACGCCCATGTGGGCAAGAGCCTGGGCGCCGGGGAATGGGTGACGGTCGACCAGCGGATGATCGACCAGTTCGCCGAGGCGACGGGCGACCACCAATGGATCCATGTCGATGTGGACCGGGCGAAGCGCGAGATGCCGGGCGGCAAGACCATCGCCCATGGCTACCTCACCCTCTCCCTGCTGCCGCGGCTCAACCAGAGCATCTTCCAGGTGAAGCGGCGGAGCCGGGGGGTGAATTACGGCTCCAACAAGGTGCGCTTCACGGCGCCGGTGCCGGCGGGGTCGCGGGTGCGGGGGCATCTGACGCTGAAGGCGGTCGAGCCGGTCGAAGGTGGCGCCCGGCTGACCATGGAGGCGACGGTGGAGGTCGAGGGGTCCGGCCGGCCGGCACTGGTCGCGGAAACCCTGTCGCTGGTGTACGAGTAGGGACGGGCCGCAGCAACGGCCCTGGGAGGCATGCCGATGCGCTTCGCCTGTCTCGCGGCTGGTCTGGCCGCATGCCTTGCGCTGGGGCCGGGCCTGGCCGAGGCGCGGGGCTACCATGGCGGCGGCTATGGGGGTGGCCATGGGTATCCTGGCGGCTACGGCTATCGCGGGGGCTATGGCTATCGCGGAGGCTTAGGCTATCGCGCCGGGCCGCCGGCCGGGCTCTACGGGCCGCGCTCCTATGGCGGCTACGGCTATGGGCCACCGCCGGCCTATCTCCCCCCGCCCGTCATCTACGCGCCGCCGAGGGTCCTGATCCCGGGGGCCAATCCCTACCCGCCCGCCGGGGCGAATGGCGGCTACATGCGGTAGCTCAGCCGCCCCAGGGACCGGCAAGCCTCGGCGCCCGCAGCGCCGTGGCGAAGGGGCTCATCCCGCCGGCGCACATGCCGGGCGAGGCAGACGACGCCGTGGCCGTCGGTGCCGATGAGGTCGTCCTCGGTCATCAGGCCGGCGACGAGCGCGGCATCGGCGGCGGGGATGCCCGCCGCCTCGGCCTGGACCTGTCTGGCCTCAGGCCACGGCCGCCTCGGCGGAGCGCTTCAGCCCGACATATTCGAGCTCCGCGATCAGCGCGGTGGCGATGGCCTGGGCCAGGATGAATCCGGCGCCGAGCGCATTCGGCGCGATCCAGCCGGGCAGCAGGAGCAGCACGCTGTCGAGCGCCCAAAGCGCGTTGCCGGCGATGATGCCGAGCACCAGCAGGCGCGGCAGCTGCGGCCGGGTGCAGGCCCAGCCGAGCAGCCCGGCGAAGGCCAGCAGGAAGAGGCCTGACTCGCGCAGCAGGGGCAGCGGCAGGTGGAACCACCAGCCGAGCGGCGCGGCGCCGATGGCGAGCATGAGGCCGAGGCCTGCGCAGCAGACCGCATCGAGCAGCAGGGCCCGGCGGAGGAAGGTGGAGGGGAGGATCATGCGCGTCATGGTTCAGGCCTCCGGCGCGAGGTCGAGGAAGCCGATGACGCGGGCGAAGCGGCCATCGGTGGACAGCTCGGCGATGTCGGTGCCGGCGGCGACGGCAGGGCCGTCCCCGGCGGCGAGCTCCCAGGTGAAGCGGAGCAGGTCGTGATGGGCATCGACCTTGCCGCTGCGCCGGAAGCGGAGGCCGGGGAACTGCGCCCTCGCCGCGCCGATCATGGCGGCGATCCCGTCGGCGCCGCGGCCTTCCATCAGCGGGTCGGCATAGGTCGCGGCCTCGGTGAAGGCCTCGCTGGCCAGCGCCGCGCGGCGGGCGGCATCGGCCTCGTTCCAGCAGGCGATATAGGTGTCGATCAGTCGGTCATGCATCGTCCTGTCTCCCGTGCAGCGGCGGGGAGGTCCCGCCGAGGCAGGGAGGATGCGGAACCGGCCGGGGCGGCGCGATTACGTCGGAGGTAGAATTCAGCGGGCGCGGGCGAGGAGCCGGCGGGCGCGTTCGACGACGGGCAGGTCGATCATCGCGCCCTCGAAGGCGACCGCCCCCTGCCCCGCCGCCAGCGCCTCCTCGAAAGCGGTGATGAGGCGGCGGGCGCGGTCGGCCTCGGCGGGCGGCACGCCGTATTCCTCGTTGATGATCGGAACATGCGCCGGGTGGATGCAGGCGGTGCAGGCGAAGCCCAGCTTCCGGGAGCGTTGCAGGCTGGCGCGGTAGCCCTCGAGGTCGCGGAAATCGGCGAAGGCGCCGATCGAGCCGAGGGGAAGGATGCCGGCGCCGCGCGCCGCCGCCACGACCATCATGCCGAAGGGGTAGAGCATGTCGGCGCCGGGGACGGCCTCGAGCTCGGTCGAGAGATCCTCGGAGCCGAGGCCGAGGGCTGCCATGCGCGGGTCGGCGAGCGCGATGGCGGCGAGATTGGGCAGGGCCTGCGGCGTCTCCACGATGCCGATGAAGCGGGTATGGCCGAGGGGCAGGCCGAGCGCGGCCTCGCGCGCCGCGACGGTTTCCGAGAGCAGGCGGATATGCTCGGGGCCCATCACCTTCGGCAGCATCAGCGCCGAGACCTCGGGCCGGATGGCGGCGGCGATGTCGGGCACGGCGAGCTCAAGCGGGCGGTTGATGCGGACGGCGAGCGCCTGGCCCTCGGCATGCAGCGCCGCGGCGGCGGCCGGGATCGCGGCGCGCGCCGCCTCCTTCTCCGCGGGCGGGATGCTGTCCTCGAGATCGAGGATGATCACGTCGGCGCCACGGGTATGGGCGCGGGCGACGAAGCGCTCGGCGGTGGCGGGGACGAAGAGCAGCGAGCGCCAGTTGGGGAGGGTCATGGAGGAGGTCCTCATGCGGCGGCACCGGATTGCAGCAGCGCCTCGATCTCGGCTTCCGCATAGCCCGCCTCGGCGAGGATGGCCCGCGTGTCGGCGCCGAGGCGCGGGGCGGGCCGCGTCGCCTCGCGCATGCCGCCGCGGAAGGTGACGGGCGTGCGCGTGCGGCGGATGCGGCCCTCGGTCGGGTGGTCGTCGCTCTGCCAGAAGGCGACGTCGCCGAGATGCGGGTCGTCCAGCAGGTCGTCGATCGAGTTGTAGCGCGCGGCGGGGACGTCGGCGGCGGCGAAGATCGACAGCCATTCCTCCGTCGTCTTCTGCGCCAGCGCCTCGACCTGGAGGGTGAAGTAGTCGGCGGCGTGCTGCGTGCGGGTGATGGGCGTGGCGAAGCGCGGATCCGCCTTCAGCTCGGGCCGGCCGATGGCGTCGAAGAAGGCGAAAGCCTGGCGGTTGTCGTTGGGGCGGATGGTGATGTAGCCGTCCTGCGTCGGCAGCGGGCGGTAGTCGGGCGAGAGCAGCCGGGCATCGCCGCTCGGGCCCTCGGGCGGGTCGAAGGTCGCCGCACCCAGATGCTCCGAGGCGACGAAGCTCGCCATGGTCTCGAACATCGGCACCTCGATCGCCTCGCCGATGCCGGTCCTCTCGCGCCGGTAGAGGGCGAAGCCGATGCTCTGCGCGGCGACCAGGCCGGTGATGTGGTCGGTCATCACCATGGGCACGAAGCGCGGCTCGCCGGTGGCGCGCTCGAAGGTGCCGGCGACGCCGGAGAGGGACTGGATCACCGGGTCATAGGCCGGGCGGTTGGCATAGCGCCCGTCCGTACCGAAGGCGACGATGCCGCAATGGATGAGGCGCGGGTTGAGGGCTCCGAGCGCGGCATGGTCGAGCCCGGCGCGGGCGAGGGCTGCGGGGCGGACATTGGAGACGAAGACATCCGCGCCGGCGATCAGCCGCTTCAGAGCGGCGAGGCCCCCCGCCTGCTTGATGTCGAGGACGATGCTGCGCTTGTTGCGGTTGAAGTTGATGAACTTGCCCGACATGGCGGGCGAGCGGCTGCCGGCGGCGAGGAAGCGCAGGATGTCGCCGCCCGGCGCCTCCACCTTGATCACCTCGGCACCCTGGTCGCCCAGGGTGCGGGTGCAGATCGGGCCGACGACGACGGTGGTCAGGTCGATGACGCGGACGCCGTCGAGCGGCCCGCCCGCCATCAGGCAAACTCGCCGTCGAGCTGGCCGCAGAGATTGCCGTCGCGGTCCTGCACCCAGCTCGCCACCCTGCCCGCCTCCGGCGCCCGGCCGCAGAGGGTGATGGTGTCGCCGACATAGATCGGCCGCGTCAGCCGGGCGGTGAAGCCGGCGAGGCGGCCCGGCGTATGCGCGACGACGGCATCGAGCAGCAGCTGCATGGTCAGCCCGCCATTCTGCACCGTGGCGGGGTAGCCCTCCTCGCCGCGGGCGTAGTCGGCGTCGTAGTGGATGCGGTGGGCGTTCCAGGTCAGCGCGGAGTAGCGGAAGACCAGCGGCGGGGAGAGGTGCTTCTCCACGCGCCAGGCGGCATCCGCCGGCGCGGGGCTGGGCGGGGCGACGGGGCTGGCCTCGCCGGGCTTCGGCGCCTCGCGGTAGACGGCGTCGAACTCCTCCTCCGCCACCACCCGGCCGGCGATGCGGTAGGTGTGGCGCATGGTGAGCACGGTGATGAAGCCGGTGCGCGCCTGCTTCGGCAGGATGGCGGCGACCTCGGCGGTGCGTTCGGCCATCTCGCCGATGCGCATGGTGCCGGGGATCGTCACGCGGCGGCCGGCGCCCATGCGGCGCGGCAGCGGGATGGGCGGCAGCACGACGCCGGGATTGGGGTGGCCGTCCGGGCCGATATCGGCTTGCCGCGGCGCCTCGTTGCAGAAGAAGCCGAACCAGTGCGGCGGCAGCGCATCGCCCGGACGGAAGCTGCCCGGGTCCAGGTCGAGCATCGCGGCGATGCGGCGGACGGTGCCGAGCGAGATGTCCTCCTCGACCACGCGCCGGCGGCCGACCCAGGCCTGCAGCGCCTCGCTCATCGGTCGACCCATTCGGCCCGCAGCGCCTCCATGATGCGATCGACATCGGCCATGGAGTTATAGCCATGGAAGCTGAAGCGGATGCGGCCGCGGCCATTCCAGGCCCAGACGCCGCGGCGGACCAGCGCCTCGGTCAGCGCGGCGGCGCCGGGGCAGGCGATGCAGACGCTGGCGCCGTGCCGCACCGGGTCGCGCGGGGTGGTGCTGGGGATGCCCTCCGCCTCCAGCCGGGCGAGCAGCGCCGTCGTCAGCCGCTGCACATGGGCGGCGACGGCGCCGGGCGGATGGGCGGCCAGGTAGTCCAGCGCCTCGGCGAGGACATAGACGGCGCCATGGGCCGGGTTGCCGCGGGCGAAGCGCATGGCATCCGGCACCAGGCGCAGGCCGCCGGCGTAGTCGGGCCGGCCCGTGTCCTCGATCGAGTGCCAGCCGGCGGTGCTCGGCGCCCAGTCGGGCTGGCGGGCGCGGTTCCAGTAGGCGATGGCGGTGCCGGTCATGCCGAGCAGCCACTTGTAGGCCGCGGAAAAGGCGAAGTCGGCGAGGCGCGGGTCGATGGGCAGGTAGCCCGCCGCCTGGGTGTGGTCGACGACCAGCAGCGCGCCGACGCCGTCCGCCACGCGGCGGAGCGCGGCGAGGTCGTAGCGCTCCCCGGTCAGGTAGGAGACGTGCGAGACGGCGATCATCCGCGTCCGCTCCGTCACCAAGGCGGCGAGCGCGGCCGCGTCATTGGCGCGGGCGTAGCGGATGGCGATGTGCGGATGCCGCTGCAGCGCGACCGGGGCGACGAGGGAGGGGTACTCGTCCGGGTCGACGACGATGTTGTCGCCGGGCCGCCAGTCGAGGCTCTCGACCAGCATCGACATGCCCTCGGCGACATTGGCGACCAGGCCGATATCGCCGCGATCGACGCCCCAGGCGGCGGCGACGAGGCTGCGGGCGCGCATCACCTCGGCATCCTGCGCGTGGCGGCCATGGGTGCCGCGGCTCTTGTCGGCGGCGTAGCGCGCGAGCGCCGCGTCATGGCGGTGGAGAAAGGCGGTCTCGCCCCCGGCGCAGACATGGGTGATGCCGGCGGGGACGCGGAAGTCGCGCGGGTCGAAGAGCGGCGCGGCGGCTGCCGCCGGCCGCGCGGCCTCGGCGAGGCTGGACATGGCTTGGTTCCTCCCGAATTGCGGCGGATGATAGGCCGATGCCGGGTTTCGGCAAGCCAGGGGGCCAGGCGGCATGGGACTGAACCAGGCGATCTACGAGGATCTGCCGCGATTCCCCTACCGGCCGGTGGCCGGGCCGCAGCGTGCCCCGGTGGCCGTGCTGGGGGCGGGGCCGGTGGGGCTCGCCCTCGCCGCGGGTCTCGCGCGGCATGGGGTCCGCTGCGTCGTCATCGAGCCGCGCGGGGCGGTGAGCTTCGGCAGCCGGGCGATCTGCATCAGCCGGCGCTCGCTCGAGATCCTGGAGGGGTTCGGCGTCGCGGCGCCACTGCTGCAGGCCGGCCTGCCCTGGCGGCGGGGGCGAAGCTTCTGGCGGCGGCACCAGGTGCTTGAATTCGAGATGCCGGACGGGCCGGAGCAGCGGCATCCACCCATGCTCAACCTGCAGCAATGCTTCACCGAGCAGCACCTGGTCGATGCGCTGGCCGCGCGGCCGGAGGTCGATATCCGCTGGCACAGCCGGATGCTGGGGCTGGCGCAGGGCGAGGCGGGCGTCACGCTGCGGATCGGCACGCCGGAGGGGGAATACGAGCTTGCGGCGGATTACGTCGTCGCGGTGGATGGCGCGCGGAGCCCGGCGCGGGCGGCGCTCGGCCTCGCCCTCCAGGGCAATTCCTATGAGGGGCGCTACCTGATCGCGGATATCCGGCTGCGCTCGGCAAGCCCGACGGAGCGGCGGGCCTGGTTCGACCCGCCCTCCAACCCCGGCTCGACCCTGCTGATGCACAGGCAGCCGGGCGACATCTGGCGGATCGACTACCAGCTGGGCGACGAGGAGGACGCCGAGGCGGCGCAGCGGGAGGAGGCCGTCCGGGCGCGGATCGACGCGCATCTGGCGGCGATCGGCGAGCCCGCCGAGTACGAGCTGGTGCTGATCAGCCTCTACCGGGCGCATTGCCTGACGCTCGATGCCTATCGGCACGGGCGGGTGCTCTTCGCCGGCGATGCGGCGCATCTGGTGCCGATCTTCGGCGTCAGGGGGCTCAACTCGGGCTTCGACGATGCCGGGAACCTCGCCTGGAAGCTGGCTTCGGTGCTGCGCGGCGAGGGCGGCGAGGGCCTGCTCGACAGCTACTCCGCCGAGCGCGTCCATGCGGCGCGGGAGAATATCCGGGCGGCGCGGAAGTCGACGCTCTTCATGACGCCGCCGACCCGCGGCCATGCGCTGATGCGGGAGGCGGCGCTGAGCCTTGCCGTCTCGCAGGACTTCGCCAAGGCGTTGGTCAATCCGCGCCAGAGCAGCGCCATCGCCTTCCCGGACTCGCCCCTGCAGACGCCGGAGCAGGGTGCGTGGAGCGCGGGCCCCAGGGTCGGCGCGACGCTGCCGAGCCTGCCGCTCGGCGAGGGGCATGTGCAGGCGATGATCGGCCCCTCCCCCACCGTCCTCGCGGCGGGCGACGTGGCGGTGCCGGAGGGGGTGGGCCTGGTGCCGATCACGGACCCAGGCCTCCGGGCGGCGCTCGGCCTGGCGCGGCCGGGGGCGGGCTACCTCGTCCGGCCGGACGGGCATGTCGCCTGGCGCTGGCAGGACTGGGACGCGCAGGCCTTCGCGGCCGCGCTGCGGCGGATGCTGGCGCGATGAGCGCGGAGGACATGGTGGAGCGGCTCTGGGAGCAGCTCGCCGAGGCCATCGCCGCGGCGGGGCCTGGGCGGGAGGCGCTGTTCCTGGCGAAGCTCGCCCTGCTGCTCGCCCGCGAGGTCGGCGATGCGGAGCGGGTGGCGGCGGCGATCGGGGTCGCGCTGCGCGACCTCGAGTAACGCAAAAAGCCGGGCTCTCGCCCGGCTTCCGGTCACGGCATCGGCGGGCGGCTCAGGCCGCGGCGCCGGCCTTCTTCGCCTGGGCGCGGAGGATGCGGCGCTTCAGCACCTGCGCCTCTTCCGGCAGGCGGCGGTTCGGCGTGCCGAGCAGGAAGGCATCGAGCCCGCCATTGTGCTCGATGGTGCGGATGCCGTTGGTCGTCAGGCGCAGCTGGATGCTGGTGGCCAGCACGTCCGAGAAGAAGGACGTCTCCTGCAGGTTGGGCAGGAAGCGACGCCGCGTCTTGTTGTTGGCGTGGCTGACGTTGTTACCCGTCAGGACGCCCTTGCCGGTGATGCCGCAGCGGCGGGCCATGATGCAAAATCCCAAGCGTAGGGGCGCGCGGGAGGGAGCCCACGCGCGGGTGGTGTGGAAGGTGGGGCGATATGCCCTGGGCCGGGGGTGGCGTCAAGGCCGCGCTTGCGCGAGGCTGCCCGAAAGACCAAGGGAGGACAGGCCGATGCGGCTCGCCAACAAGATCGCCCTCGTCACGGGCGCGGCTTCCGGCATGGGGGCGGCGACGGCGCGGCTGATGGCCGCGGAGGGGGCGAAGGTCGCCGTCGCCGACCTGCTGGAGGCGGAGGGCGAGGCCGTGGTTGCCGGCATCGCGGCGGCGGGCGGTACGGCGCGCTTCCTCCGCCTCGACGTCGCCGAGGAGGCGGCATGGGAGGCCGCCCTCGCCACGGTCACCGAGGCCTGGGGCGGGCTCGACATCCTGGTCAACAATGCCGGCATCTCGGGCAGCGCCACCAACGACCTCTACGACACCGGCCTCTGGGACCGGATCATGGCGGTGAACGCGCGCGGCACCTTCCTCGGGGTGAAGCATGGCGTCGCCGCGATGCGCCGGCGCGGCGGCGGGTCGATCGTCAACCTCTCCTCCATCTCGGGGAATGTCGGGCAGGAGCGCATCCACTGCGCCTACAACGCCTCGAAGGCCGCCGTCCGGCTGCTGACCAAGTCGGTCGCGGTGCAGGAAGGCCAGGCGAGGATCCGGGTGAACACCATCCATCCCGGGCTGATGCCGCCGATGCGGACCTCGGGCGCGACCGCCGACCCGGTCTTCCGGGCGAAGATGCTCGGGCATGTGCCGCTCGGGCGGTCGGGGGAGGTGGAGGAGGTGGCGCGGGCCATCCTCTTCCTCGCCTCGGACGAGGCCTCCTACATCACCGGCGCGGAGTTGCATGTGGACGGGGGATATCTGGCATCCTAGCGCCGCAGGCGGTGACAAGGGGGACGCGATGGCCATCGACGAGAAGGGATGTCTGCTCATCCGTGGCGCGCTGCTGGCGGACCCGGCGAAGCGGCGGGGCGAGCCGACGGATGTGCTGGTCGAGGACGGGGTGATCCATTCCATCGGCACCGGCCTCGCGGCGCCGGAGGGCACGTCCGTCTTCGACGCCGCCGGCCTGCTGATGCATCCGGGGCTCATCAATGCGCATACCCATGGCCATACCGGCCTCGCCAAGGGCATGGGCGACAAGTGGACGCTCGAGCTGCTGCTGGCCGCCTCGCCCTGGATCGGCGGCGGGCGGACGCTCGAGGACAAGAAGCTCACCACGCTGATCTGTGCCGCCGAGATGGTGGCGAAGGGCTGCACCGCCGCCTACGACCTCTACTACGAATTCCCCCTCCCCTCCCGCGACGGGCTGGATGCGGCAGCCGCCGCCTATGCCGAGGCGGGGATGCGGGCGGTGATCGCGCCCATGGTCGCCGACCGCACCATGTACGAGGCGATCCCCGGATTGATGGATGCCCTGCCTGCGGCGCTGCAGGCCCAGGTGGCGCGGCTGAAGCTGATGCCCTACGAGCAGACGCTCGCCGCCATCGGCGAGGTGCTGAAGCACTGGCGCTGGTCGGGGCAGGACATCCGCCCTGCCGTCGCGCCGACCATCCCGCTGCATTGCGCCGACGAGTTCATGTGCGGCTGCGCGCGGCTGGCGCGGGAGCATGGCGTCGGCCTGCACAGCCATGTCGGCGAGAGCAAGGTGCAGGCGGTCGTCGGGCGCAGGAAGTACGGCAGGACGCTGGTCGCGCATCTCGATGCGCTGGGCCTGGTCGGGCCGGACTTCACCGCGGCGCATGGCGTCTGGCTGGACGATGACGACTTCAGGCGGATGGCGGACCGCGGCGCCTCCATCGCCCACAACCCGGGCAGCAACATGCGGCTCGGCAACGGCATGTTCCCGCTGCGGCGGGCGCTCGACGCCGGCTGCAACATCGGCATCGGCACGGACGGGGCCAGCTGCGCCGACAACCAGAACATGTACGAGGCGATGCGCTACGCCTCCATGCTCTCCAAGGTGCAGACGCCGGACCCGCGCTTCTGGGCCAGCTCCGACGAGGTCTACCGGGCGGCGACGCTCGGCTCGGCGCGGGCACTCGGCTTCAAGGACCTCGGCCTGATCGCGCCGGGCTACAAGGCGGACATCGTCTTCCTCGACCTCGGCAGCATCAACTGGGTGCCGCATCACTGGTCGACCAACCAGATCGTCCATACCGAGGATGGCGGCGGGGTGCGGCATGTGATGACGGGCGGGCGCTTCATCTTCCGCGACGGGCGGCATGTCGGGATCGACCTGGCCAAGCTGGCGCGGGAGGCGGAGGCGGCGCGGGCCCGGCTCGAGGCGCTGAACGCCGAATGGCATGAGCTGTATCTCGGGCTTGAGCCGGTGGTGGCGAGCTTCTGCCCGGCCATCGCGGCGCAGCCCTATCCCGCGAAACGCTATCTCTGCGACGCGCCAGGCTGATAATCTTCCCCCTTCGAACGAAAGGGATGGAGCATGGACACGCAAGCCGTCGCGGCGGAATTCGCCGCGCTCTGCAGGGCCGGGCAGTTCGAGGAGGCGGGCGAGCGCTTCTGGGCGGAGGACATCGTCAGCATCGAGCCGATGCCGGGCGAGATGGCCGTCCTCCGCGGCCGCGCGGCGGTGCAGGGCAAGGGCGAGTGGTGGTATGCCAACCACGAGATCCATGGCACCGAGACGCATGGGCCCTATGTGAATGGCGACCAATTCGCGCTCCGCTTCCACCTCGATGTCACCCAGAAGGCCTCCGGCCAGCGGATGCAGATGGAGGAGATCGCCCTCTACACCGTCCGCGGCGGCAAGGTGGTGGAGGAGCGCTTCCTCTTCCGCATGGGCTGAGCGGCTGGCACGGGATTGGCATGGCGCGGCCGCACCAAGCCGGGATGCCGCCATGCCCCTCCGCCGTCGACGCCTGCTCGCCCTTCCCGCCATCATCGGTGCCGGGCGGCCTGCCCTTGCGCAGCCCGCCTGGCCGGAGCGGCCGATCCGCTGGGTGGTGAACTTCCCGCCCGGCGGGGCGGCGGACACGCTCTCGCGCCTCCTCGCCGAGCAGACCGGCACCGGGCTCGGCCAGCCGATCGTGGTCGAGAACCGGCCCGGAGCGGGCGGGATGGTGGGGGCCGACCTCCTCGCCAAGGCACGGGGCGATGCGCATCTGGTGATGATGTCGAGCGCGGCCTCGCACGGGATCGGGCCGGTGCTCTACCCCGTGGCGCCCTACGACCCGCTGGCGGACTTCACCCATGTGGCGCTGGTCGGCACCTTCCCGAGCGTGCTCGTCGTCAATCCCGGGGTGCCGGCGCAGAGCCTTGCCGGGTTCCTGGCGCTGGCGCGCGGGCGGCCGGGCGGGCTCGCCTTCGGCACCGGCGGCAACGGCACGATGAACCACCTGACCGGCGTTCTGCTGGCCCGCGCGGCGGGGGTGGAGCTCACGCATGTGCCCTATCGCGGCTCGGCGCCGGCGCTGGCGGATGCGATGGGCGGGCAGATCCCGGCGGTGATGGAGAGCCTGCCGATCGCCCTGCCGCATCTCCGCGCCGGGCGGCTGCGGGCGCTCGGCACCAGCGAGGCCGCGCGCGATGCCGCCCTGCCGGATGTGCCGAGCTTCGCCGAGGCCGGGTTCGCGGCCGTGCAGAGCACCAACTGGTTCGGTTTCTCGACCACGGCCGGCCTGCCGCCCGCGGTCATCGGACGCTGGCAGGCGGCGATCGAGGCGGCGCTGGCCGATGCCCGCCTCCGCGAGCGCTTCGCCGGCATCGGGGTGGTGCCGGGGCGGATGGGGCCGGCGGAGTACACGGCCCTCATCGGCGGCGAGCTGACGCGGTGGCGGCAGGTGATCCAGGAGGCCGGGGTAAGGCCCGACTGACCTACCAGCGGCGGCGGTCCTCCTCCCAGCGGCGGCGCTCTTCCCAGGCGCGGCGGCGCTCCTCCGCCTCGTGACGCCTGGCCTCAGTACGGTCGCGTTCCTCCTCCACGCGCTCGGCTTCGGCGCGACGGCGGTCCCATTCGGCGCGCTCGCGGTTGGCCTCGTCGAGGCGCCTGTTGCGCTCGCGCTCATCCTCGCGCCAAGGGTCGCGCCAAGGGTCGCGCCAGTGCTGGGCGAGGGCGCTGCCAGGCAGGGCCAAGACGAGGGCGGCGATCAGGCTGCGGCGGCGCATGGCATCCTTCCTTGCATGACGGAGCGGACGCCCGGGCCATGGCGCGCCGGTGGCCGCCGCATGACAGGTTTGCGGCATGGCGACCCGCAGCGGCGCAACCGGCAAACGGGCCGCCCGTTCGGCCGGGACGCAAGGGAGCCTCGCCAATGGCTGATCACGACCTGCCGCGCCGCGGCTTCGTCCTCGGGGCCGCCGCGCTCGGCGCCGGCGGCGCGGGCTATCCCCCGCCCTCGCCCATCGACACCGGCCGGGTCGAAGGCGGCCGGGTGCAGTTCCCGGACTGGCGCGCCCCGGCCGACCCGCCCGCCGGCGGCGCCCCGCAGCCGCTGCCGCCGGGCGAGCGGGTCGGCTTCGCCATCATCGGCCTCGGCCGCATCGCGCTGGAGGAGGTGCTGCCCGCCTTCGCCGAGGCGAAGGAGGCGCGCCCGGTGGCCCTCGTCAGCGGCAGCCCGGAGAAGGCACGGGTGGTCGCGGCGCAATACGGCATCCCGGAGAGCGCCATCCATGGCTATGGCGCGCTCGAGCGGCTGCGGGAGACGCCGGCGGTGCAGGCGGTCTACATCGCCCTGCCCAATGCCATGCACCGTGAATTCACCGAGCGCGCAGCCGCCATCGGCAGGCATGTGCTCTGCGAGAAGCCGATGGCGAACAGCCTCGCCGATTGCCAGGCCATGACCGGCGCCTGCGAGCGGGCAGGCGTCCGGCTCATGATCGCCTATCGCGCCCAGTACCAGCCGCACCACCGGGCGACGATCGCCCTGGTGCGGAGCGGCGAGCTCGGCAGGCTGCGCTTCATCGAGGCGGCCAATACCCAGGCCAACGGACCCGGGCCGCAATGGCGCTACAGCCGGGAGATGGCCGGAGGCGGGGCGCTGCCGGATATCGGCCTCTACTGCCTGAACGCGGCGCGCTACCTCACCGGGGAGGAGCCGGTGCAGGCCTTCGCCAGCATCTTCAGCCCGGCCGGGGATGCGCGCTTCGCCGAGGTGGAGGAGAGCATCGCCTTCCAGCTCCGCTTCCCCTCGGGCGTGATCGCCCAGTGCCTCAGCAGCTACGGCACCTACGAGAACCGGAGCCTGCGGCTGCATTTCGAGCGGGGCAGCATCGAGGTGCCGCATGCCTTCGCCTATCGGGGCCAGCGCCTCGTGCTGCAGCGCCGCGCCGGCGAGGTCGGGGCGGAGGAGGAGCGGATCATCCGGCCGAAGAACCAGTTCGCGCAGGAGATCGACCATTTCGCCGCCTGCATCCGCGAGGGCCGGCGGCCGCATACGCCGGGCGAGGAAGGCGTGCAGGACCAGGCGCTGATGGAGGCGCTCTACCGTTCGGCGCAGGAGGGGGGGCCGGTGCGGCTGGAGCCGCCGCCGGGGCCGACCCGGGGGCCCGACCCGGCCTGAGGGAGAGATATGGAGGGGGTTGGATTCGAACCAACGTAGGCGAAGCCAGCGGATTTACAGTCCGCCCCCTTTAGCCACTCGGGCACCCCTCCGGGGAGCCGGGGGGATATCCGGCTTCACCCCGCCCTGTCAATGCGCCGAGAACTCGCCCGGCGCCAGGAATTCGCCGAGCCAGGGGGCGCGCCAGCCCTCCATCCGCCAGGCGAAGGCCTCCGCCCCGCCGAGCGAAGGATCGGGCGCATCGATCCTCACCTCGCCCGCCTCGCCGAGGCCGCGGCGGAAGGCCGAGCGGCCGGCCGCCTCCAGCCGCAGCGCACTCGCCGGCCCGAAGAGGCGGGCGATGCCGTCGCTCGGCTGGAAGGTGCCGGCGACCGTCACCCCGGCCGGCAGGTGACGGGTGAGAAGGAAATTCTCCCCCTCCCCGCCCCCGGCCAGGCGCAGGCCGAGGAAGGTGGTGCACGGCCTGAGGCCGAGCGGCGGCGGCGCATCGGCCGGACCCTCGGCAGGGCCGGCCTCGGCAATGGTGAGGAACTCCCCTTCCGCGCCCCAGCGGCAGAGGATCAGCCATCCGGCATGCGGCAGGCCCGCGCGGTGCGGCGCCTCGTAGGGCGCCTTGCCGAGGCTGGCGCGCATCGCCATGACGAAGCCCTGCGGCACCATCAGCCGCGGCGCGAAAGGTCTCATGCGGTCTCTCCCCGCCGGACGATCTCCAGCATCTGGGTTTCACGGTGGCCGCCCTGCACCACCCGGCAAAGGGCGGTCTCGGCCGGCGGGACGCCATGGGCCAGGCGCATCACTCCTGGCGCGTCGCGGAGGAAGCGCACCCAGTCGCAGCACGCCTCCAGATAGCCGGCGTCGGCCATGTCCCGGTCGGCATTCAGCAGGACCAGCCGCCCACCCGGCCGCAGCAGCGCGAAGCAGGCCGTGGTGACGGTATGGGCGAGCCGGTCCGAGAGGTCGTCGAACAGCGTCGTCGCATAGACCAGGTCGAAGCCGCCGCGCGGCAGGGTGCCGTCGAAGGTCGCCTTCGGGCTGCGGTGCAGCGTCTCGATGCCGCGCGCCGCATGCTCCATCTGCACCACGGCGAGCGAGGCGGCGTCCTGGTCGAGGGCGACGAAGCGGCCGATCCGCCCGGCCTGCACCGCCTTCGACAGCTCCGCCTCGCGCAGGTGGCCGCAGCCGAGGGCGAGCACATGCGGGTTGCGCCGCGCCTCCGCGACCATGTCGATCCGCTCCGCCACCACGGCGAGCCGGGCGCGGGCGGCGACGCCGACGGGGGCGGCGAGGTCGCGGCGGAAGAGGGTGAGGCCGAGGGCGCCCGGCTGCTCGTTCTCCAGCACCGCCTCGCCGCGGTAGAGCATGTCGAGCATCGGCGCATCGCCGGCATAGCCGCGCGGCTTGCGGAAGCCGCGGCGGGCGAAGGGATTCTCGTGCAGCAGCGTCAGCAGGGAATGGGCGCGGAGCGCGGCGACGCTGCGCTGCCAGGCAGCGGGGGCGGCGGTGTTGCGCAGCCAGCGCAGCCCGTCGGCCAGGGCATCGACCACCGGCGCCGCGGGTTCCGCACCGCGCAGCCGGACCAGCGCCTCGTCGAGCAGATGGCGCGGGTCGGGCGGGGCGGAGGCCAGCGGCGTCGGCGCCGCCGGGCGGAAGGCCTGCGTGGGAGCAGCCTGCAACGGCATATGGGTCATGGTCCCCTCACTGCTCTGCCGGCCGACCGTGGAGCGGGTTGGCCATCGCATGACCGGACCATGGCAGGGCCTGCGTGACCCCAGCGTGATTGCGGATGCCGCTTCGCCGCGCCCTGCGGAATCACGCTAGGCTCACGCAGGCGCACGCAGCATGCCCGGGACGATGCCAGGGGAGGCCAGGGATGACGGAAACCGGTTCGGCAGGGGCCTGCCCCTTCGGCGGCGCGGCGACGAGCGGCATCCTCGGCCCGCTGCCCGGCTTCCGCCACTTCCTGGGCATGCCTGCGGCGGAGGAGCGCTTCCAGGTGGATGGCGAGGACCCGCGCAGCTCGCCCGCGGCGCTCGCCACGCTGCGGCGCCGGCTGCGCGGCCTCGCTACGCTGATGGGCGCGCGGCCGCCGGGCTCGGCCGAGAACCCGAACCTGCCTGCCGGCTACACCTATCTCGCGCAGCTTGCAGCGCATGACATGGTCTCGACCGGCATGGCCTTCTGGTCGGCGGGCGGGCCGGACCCGGGCGTCGCCAATGTGCATGGCGCGCCGCTCCGCCTGCGGACGCTCTATGGCGGCGGGCCGGGCGCCTGCCCCTTCGCCTTCGCGCCCGACGATGCGCGCGACCAGAACCGCAGCCGCTTCCGCCTCTCGGCCTATGCCGGGGCGAAGGGCGATGCGGCCAGCTTCCGCGACATAGGCCGGGCGGCGACGCCGGGGACGCTCGGCAATCGCGGCGGCTTCGCCGGCGCCGGGCGGGGCGAGGCGCTGATCGCCGATTCCAGGAACGACCAGAGCGCGCCGCTCTCCCAGATCACCTGCCTCTTCCAGATGCTGCACAACGCGCTGCTCGACATGATCCCGAGACCCGGGACGCTGCCGGCACGGGTGCTCCGCGAGCGAACCTCGGCGCGCTTCGCCGTGGCGCAGGAGGCGACGATCCTCGTCTTCCGCAGCGTGCTGCGGCACGACCTGCTGCCGCGGCTGCTCGACCCCAAGGTCCGCGCCCTCTACGACAACCCGGCGCCCGAGTGGCTGGAGCCGGAGCCCGGGCCCGGCATGCCGCTGGAGTTCTCGCACGGCGCCTTCCGCTTCGGCCATGCGATGCTGCGCGACACCTACCGCATCGGCCGCTTCACCGATGCGACGCTCGCCGACCTGCTGCGGCAGAACTCCACGCGCGGGCCGAATGCCGTGCCGCTGACGCGGGACTGGCTGGTGCGCTGGTCGCAATTCTTCGAGCTGCCGGGCCAGCCGGCCCCCAATCTCAGCATGAAGCTCGCGCCGCGCTACACGGCGATGCTGATGGGCGACGGGCTCTTCGATGCGATCGAGCCGGGCGACCCGGCGGGCGTCGCCTTCCGCGACCTGATGAGCGCGGGCCTCACCGGCATGCGCTCGGTCAACAGCCTGGCGGCGCGGGTGGCGCCGCTGCGGCCGGGGTCCGCCGCGCAATCCCCGCGGCTGGCCGACCCGGCGGCGCGGCAGGCGGCGCTGGCGACGAGGCTCGGGCGCGACAGCGCGGTCAGCCTGCTTGGGCCAGCGGATGTCGCAGCGCTCGCCGCCGAGCCGCCGCTGCCCTTCTACATCCTCTTCGAGGCGGAGCAGGAGGCAGGGGGCGAGCGGCTCGGCACCCTCGGCTCGCTGCTGGTGGCCGAGACGGTCTACGGCGCGCTGGCGCGGGAGCGGCTGGGCTCGGAGGGCGAGGGCGGGCTGGCCGCCGCCCTCGACCGGCTCTGCGCCGCCTGGCTCGGCGACGTCCGCTTCCCCGACCCGCCGCTGGTGCAGGACATGCCGGGGCTGGTGGCCTTCGTTGCCCGCCGCCTCCAGCTGGAGGCGGCGGACCCCGCATTCATCTAGCCGCTGGAGCGTGATTCATCGTCCATGGATCGCGCTCCAACCCGGTGTTTCATTGCGTGAACCATGCCTTCGGCCATTCCGGCCTTGGGCTATTACGCTCAAGGAGGAGCAAAGACATGGATATCGACCCGACCGAACCCGTCGACATGATCCCGGTGAATTACGAAAACTGGGGCAAGCTGGTGAAGACCTGGGCCACCGGCGAGGACTACATCCAGAATGGCCACAAGTACCCCGTGCCCGAGACCCTTGACGAGGTGAAGCGGCAGCTCGCCGCGGCGAATACCGGGCTCATCCTGCCGGAGCGCATCCAGAACCTGCAGGTCGTCGTCGGGCGGAGCGATACGCTGCTGCTGCGCCTGCCGCCACCCGACCTGGTGAAGGCCTCGGAGGCGCGGCTGTCGACGGAAGAGTACGCCATGCCGGCCTTCTACAACGACCGCTTTGACGGCGCCGCGCCGGCGCCGTTGCCGGACAAGGAGGCGCGGATGAGGTTCCACGCGCAGCGCATCGGCGACTACTCGATCGCCAACTGCCAGTAGCGCCCTACCAGTCGCCGTGCCGGGCCCCGTAGGTCGGCAGCCCGGCGGCGGCGATGCCGTCGCGCAGGCGATTCCATTCCTCGGCGCGGCGAATCGGGTAGAGGTGGAGCAGCCAGCGCACCATGTCGAGGTCGCTGGGCGGGGCATTGGCGAACCAGCTGCCACGCACGCCATTGAGGTAGCGCGCCGCGGCCTCCTCCGCTTCCTCGATGCGGCCGAGGCGGGCGAGCGCGGCGGCGCGCCAGGCCGGCAGGGCACGGATGACGTCCTGCGCGCGGTCGCAGGCCTCGAGCGTCCCGGCATCGTCGCCGGCGAGGTAGGCGATCGTCACCTGGTAGCCCCAATGCGTCAGGCTCGGCATCAGCGACATCTCGAGCGACTGGGCCGAGAGCTCCGCCGCCCGCTCGTGGTTGCCGGCGAAGCTGTGGAACAGCGCCGCCGAGATCAGCGTCCAGCTGTCGTTCGGGTTGAGCTCGCATGCGAGGCGCATCGGCACCTCGGCCTGGGCGTGCTGGCTGCTCATCGCCAGCGACCAGCCGAGCGTGAGCTGCGCGCGCGAATCCGTCGGGTCGAGATGCACGGCGCGACGGGCGAGTTCTACCGCGCGGGCCTCGCGCTCCCGGCTGCGGCGCTCGCCGGGGTGGATGATGTGGACGGAGTTCTCCATCTGCGCGAGGCCGCTATAGGCCGAGGAGAAGGCCGGCGTATGCTCGATGCATTCCCGGAAGAGCTGCCCCGCCCGCGCCCAGTTCTCCGGGCTGAAGCTGCGGATCATCGCCGTCGCGCGCAGCCAGCGGTCATAGGTCTCGAGCGAGATGTCGGACTCGACCGAGAGGCGCTGCAGCCGCGCCGAGGAGATCTGCAGGTTCAGCGCAATGGCGATGCGGCGGACGATGTCGCGATGCGCCTCGAACCAGCCATCGAGCTTCAGCTCCATCCGCTCCGACCAGATGAAGATGCCGCTGTCCTGTTCGGCCAGCGTCAGGACGAGGCTGATGCGGTCGCCCACCTGATAGGCCGTGGCGCTGACGCGGTAGCGGGCGGAGACGCGGCTGCCCGTCTGCGCCACGCTCGGCATCGAGGGCCCGTCGACGACGAACCACTCGCGGAAGCGCACCAGGCAGGCGATGAGGTCGTGGCGAAATCCGAGTGCCAGGTGCATCTGGTCCTGGCCGACGCCATTCACCGCGAAGGGTTCGACGAGCAGGGCGATGCGGGCCGGCGTGCCGGCTGGGCTCGGCACAGGCGCGGGGGGGAGCGCTTCGATCTTCGCCTCGAAGACGGGGGCGGGCTCGGCAAGGCCCGGCGCGACCGCGGCGATGGTGCCGAGCTTGATGTCGGCGACGAGCGCCTGGGTCGCGGCGGAGGGTTCGGTGTCGTACTCCTCCTCGAGCAGGCGCCAAAGCTGCTCATAGGCGCGCAGCGCAGCGACGGTGTCGCCGGCCTCCGCGCTGCTGCGCATCAGCGTGCGGCAGGCCTCCTCATGCGTCGGGTCGAGCTTGAGGAGCGCCTCGGCCATGCGCTGGCGGAGGCTGCGCGGCTGGCTCTCCACCCGCATCGCCGATTCCAGCGCGCGGACCAGGCGGTCATGGAAGGCCTGGCGGGTGACGCTCAGCCAGCCGCGGAAGGCCGGGTCGAGATCGTCGAGGCCCTGCAGCAGCGCCTCGCTCAGCCGCGGCGTCGAGAGCAGCAGCGGATGGGCGATGCCGCGCTCCGCCGAATGCAGGACGTCGCGCGCATCGGGCCGCGCGAGGGCAAGGTCGAGGCAGACGGTGAGGCGGCCGGCGCGGAGGGCGTTGCAGCCGGCGGCCTCCATCGCCTCGCGCAGCTCATGCACCACCTGCCGGAGCGAGGCGCGGGCCTTCTCCTCGCCCGTCTCGCTCCAGAGCAGGCCGACGAGGCGCTCGCGGCTTTCCTCGCCGCCTTCGCTCAGCAACAGGTAGCCGAGCAGCGCGCGGGCCTTGCGGCTGCGCAGACGCAGCTCCTGCCCGGCGAAACTGGCGCGCAGCGGGCCGAAGAGCGACGCATGCAGCACGCCCGGCGCCACCTGCGCGGCCCGGCCCTCCAAGGTGATGGCCTGCTGCGGTGGCTGCTCCATCAGCTCCCGACCTAAATGCGCGCACTGTAACCGGGCGTCACAACAACGCAATTCCACCCGTATGGCAATCGCCGCCGCCCGAGCGGGCGATAAACGCCTGGAGCCTTGCACCGCTGGTTCGGCACGGCTCGACCTCGAGGCCCGGGACGAGGATCCGGATGGCGGGGAGGCCGAGCTCCGGCCGCGTCAGGTCGAGCGCGAGCACCGGCAGGCCCTGGCCGGCGAGCCGGCGGATCAGCACCGCCATGGCGGCGGCGGGGTCGGCGGGCAGGTCTGGCCCGGGCATGGCGGGGCCTTCCGGGTCGAGCAGGGCACAGCCTCCGACGGCGATGCCGTGGTAGCGGGCGAGCAGCGCCCGGTCATGGGCGTTGAGCGCCGCTGGCCCCGCTTCCTCCTGCTTCGCCAGGACGACGGCATGGGCCATCTCCATCTGCGCCATCTCGAGCACGGCGGCGCGCGCGGCCGCGGCGCGGGAGGTGCGGGCCGCGAGGCCGCAGCAGAACCCCTGCCCCTCCGGCCCGGTAGAGAGCGCCGCGATGACCGGCACGCCGAGATCGGTGGTGAGATCGAGCAGCCGGCTCCGCCGCACCGCCTCGCCCCGGCGCAGCCTGGGGATGAGGGCGGCAGCGGCAGCCATCGCCGGATCCTCCAGGGCGACCGGCCTTCCCCGCCGCCCGCCACGCCACCAGAGGGCGGCGGCGTCCCGCTCGATCAGCTCCAGCAGGGCATGGAGGGTGGCGGCTTCGCGCGTCGGCCCGGCGGCGCAGCCGATGCTGAGGGGCCAGGGCGGCGCGAATTCCGGCGGCTGGCGGCGCAGGCAGAGGCCGGCCGGCACCCAGGCCGTGCCCGGCGCATCGAGGCGCAGCAGCTCGATCCAGTCTTCCGGCGCAACACCGTCGGGCAGGATGCGGCCCAGCCATCCCGCCAGCTCGGGCCGGGCAGGCGGCGGGCCGAAGCGGGCCCGGTCGGCGGGCGTCTCCACCGAGGAGAGCAGTTCCACCCCCTCCCCCGCGCAGCCCTCGAAGGCCTCGATCAGGCTGGCCCCGACACCCGAGACCCCGGCCCGGCCGGTGCCGAGCGGCACTTCGGCCCCGAAGACGGCAAGGCCCGGCGCGGTCGGGCAGTCGAGGGTGAAGAGCCGGGTGAAGCCGCTTGCCGCGCGGAGCAGCAGGGCGCGGTTGCGCTCCACCGGGCCGGACGCGTCCGGGATGGGGCAGCCGAGCCAGTCGAGGAAGTCCCGCACCTCCGCCCCGGCGGGGCCGGACGGGTCGAGCAGGTGGCGGGCGGCGGCCTCGCAGAGGGCGGAGGTCTCGTGCATCCGCCGAGACTAGCTCAGGCGAAGAGGAAATCGCCCGCCGAGAGCGCCGACCGGCCGATGCCGGCGAGGGTGATGCCGTCGCCGTCGCCGAGATCGATCACCGCCCCGCCCGGCTGGTCCGCCGTCGCCGCCAGCAGGCCGGCGAGGCTGCCGATGCCGAAGCCCTCAAGGCGGATCTGGTCCGTGCCCGGGGTGAAGTCGCCGATCCGGTCCGCGCCGCCGCCGCGGACGAGGAGGAAGCGGTCGGCCCCCGCCCCGCCGAACAGCACGTCGTTCCCCGCGCCACCATCGAGCGTGTCATGGCCCGGCCCGCCGCTCAGCCAGTTCGCCACGGCGTTGCCGGTCAGGAGGTTGTCCAACGCATTGCCCTGGCCGGTCCGCGCGGTGCCGAGCAGCACCAGGTTCTCCACCTGCGCCGGCAGGGCGTAGCCGCCGCCGGGGATGGCGACGAAGACCGTGTCGCGCCCGCCGCCCGGCGCCTCGACGACGATGTCGCCGGGGCCGTCGATCGTGTAGCGGTCATCCCCCGGGCCACCGCTCAGCCAATCCGCCTCGCCGAGGCCGGACGCGCCGTCCAGCAGGTCATCGCCCTCGCCGCCGATCAGCCGGTCGGGGCCCGCGCCGCCGGCCAGCGCATCGTCCCCCGCGCCGCCGGAGAGGATGTTGGCGCTCTCGTTGCCTGTGATGCCGTTCGCCCCGGCATTGCCGGTGCCGCCGATCGGGCCGGCGCCGGCGGCGAGGACCAGCCCCTCCACATGCGCCGGCAGGGTGAGGCTGACGGTGCTGGCCACCGTGTCCCGGCCGCCGCCTGCCGCCTCCACCGGCAGCTCGCCCCGGCTGCCGATGAGGTAGAGGTCATCCCCCGCCCCGCCGGCGCCGCCGCCCAGATGCAATGCGGTGCCGGCCGGGATGCCGGTGCCATCCCAGGCATTGCCCGCCCGGTCGATGAGCTGCCCGCCGCCGAGATCGAGCCCGGTGAGCTGGATCGACTGCGGCGCCAGGCCATCCGGAAGGTCGAGATGGAAGAGCAGCCTCGTCCCGTCCACCCCGGCGCCGAGCGCCGCCTGCATCGGCGCGCCGTTCACCAGCAGCTTGAGCACGGGCGCCCCGCCGGCCAGGGCCAGGGCCTCGGTGAAGACGAGGGCGAGATCGACCGAGCCGCCACGCGCCGCGCCATCCATATGGCGGAAGGCGGGCGCCAGCTGGTCCGCCGGCCAGATGGAGGCGCCGAGCACCGTGCCCGGCAGGGTGATGCGCAGCGGGTTGCCGGCCGCATCCTGCAGCCGCGAGTCGGGATCCTCGAGGGCCGTGACGCGGATGCCGCCCCGCGCCAGGTCGCCCTCCTGCACGCGGAGGGTGAAGACGAGCGCGGTCGGGCTACTGCGCGCCAGGTCGAGCAGGGCCTGGCGGATGGTGCCGCCGGCATCGACCATGAGGCTCGGCAGCGCCTGCCCATCGGCGAGATGCAGCGCCTCGCTGGCCGAGAGGGTGAAGCGCAGCACCTGGCCCGGGATGTAGCGGCCATCGGCCGGGACGATGAGGCTCGCCGTCGGCGCAACGCCATCGACCAGCAGCCCCGCGAGGCCCGGCGAGGCCGGCAGGTCCGGCACCAGCGCATTGCCGGCGAGGTCGGTGATGGCGCCAGGATTGCCGAGCCCGGTGAGGGTGATGCCCTGCCCCTGCAACCCCGCCGGCACGGTGAAGCCGAAGCGCAGCACGGCGGGGTCCGCACTCGCCAGCAGCGTCGCCTGCACCGCCTGGCTGCCGATCGAGAGGTCGAGCACCGGCGCGGCCTTGCCAGCGGCGATCGCCACCGCCTCGCTCATCTGCAGGCCGATGACGAGGCTATCGCCGAGGCCGGCCGGGCCGGTGCCCTCGCGCACCACCGAGCGGATGCCGGGCGGGGTGACATCGGCCTGGACCAGCACGTCGGAGAAGTCGGGCAGGGTGCCGAGCGCGCCGGACCAGGCATTGCCGATCCGGTCGGTGACCACCCCGCCGCCGATCAGCCGGCCGAGGGCGATGCCGGTCTGGCTCGCCGCCTCGGCCTCGACGACCAGGCCGAAGGAGAGCTTGTTGGCCGCAGGCTGGCGCAGCAGCGTCGCCTGCCATGTGGTGCCGCCGATCATCACCTCGAGCGCCGGGCCGGGGGCTCCGGGCGGCAGCACCACGGCCTCGTCGAAGGCGAGGGTGAAGACGAGGGTATCGCCCGCCCGGTGATTGCCGGCGGCCGGGCCGGTGATGCCGGTCAGCACCGGCCCGGCGAGGTCCGCCCGGACCAGCACGCCGGAGAGGTCGGGCAGCCCCGCGAGGCCGCCCGAGAGCAGGTTGTTCGAGCTGTCCCTGATCACGCCGCCCGCCTGGAGGAGCCCACCGAGGGCGATGCCGTCCTGGTCCGAGGCGCCGTCCGGCAGGTCGAGGCGGAAGACCAACCGGTGCGGCGCCGGGCTCGAGGCATAGCTGGCTGTCAGCACCTGGTCGCCGACCTGCACCTCCAGCAGCGGGCCCGTGCCGCCTGGCGGGGTGGCAACCGCAACCGGCTTGTTGAACTGCACGGTGAATTCGAGCGCCTGGCCGGGCATGTAATTGCCCGCGGCCGGCCCCGTGACGCCCGTCACGATGGGGACGGTCGTCTCGCCGACGCGGAGGTTGAGCATGGCGCGGGCCGAGACATTGCCGGCGCCGTCCTCGGCATCGATCCCGATGGCATGGTACTGGCCGAGGGTCAGGGTGCCGAGGGCGAGCTGCCAGGCGCCGCTGCCATCGGCCACGGTGGTGCCGATGAGCCGCGTCCCGTCATGGGCGCGGATGATGGCCCCGGCCTCGGCGGTGCCGGAGACGGCGGGGGTGGTGTCGACCGTCTGCCAGATGGGCTGGCTGCGGTCGCCGGTCGTGTCGCCGGCGAAACCGGTCAGCACCGGGGCGGCGGGGGCGGTCTGGTCGACGGCGAGGCGGAAGGGGGCGCTGTCGCTATCCGGTCCGCGGGCGACGAGGTCGACCCGCGCCTCGCCGTCCACGATGGCCAGCGCCTCCCATCGGCCCTCCGCATCGGCGATCGCGGTGCGGATCTGGGTATTGCCGAGCATCAGCCGGACCAGCGTGCCGGGCGTGGCGGTGCCGTGGAGGATAGGGTTCGGGTCGGCGGTGATGCCGTCCCCCGGCGTGCCGGTATCGTTGCGAAGCCCGATGATGACGGGGGGCATGGCCATCCTGGTCCTGTTCCGAACCAGGGAAGGATCGCGCCCGGAGGTAAAGGAAGCGTGGCGTTGGGGGTGGAATTTCACCTGACCGGGGGCCGTGGCGGGATCGGCAACCCCTTGCTATACCGCACCCGCCGGAGCACCCGGGAAGGCGGGGCCGCCGCGCGCCCGGCCACCGGGGGCGCGGCGGGAAGTCGCCGGAAGAAGGATATCCGACACCATGGCGCGACGCCGTCAGCTCTATGAGGGCAAGGCCAAGATCCTGTTCGAGGGGCCCGAGCCCGGGACGCTGGTGCAGTACTTCAAGGACGACGCCACCGCCTTCAATTCGCAGAAGAAGGGCACCATCACCGGCAAGGGCGTGCTCAACAACCGGATCAGCGAGTACCTGATGAGCCGGCTGATGGAGATCGGCATCCCGACCCATTTCATCCGCCGGCTCAACATGCGCGAGCAGCTGATCCGCGAGGTTGAGATCATCCCCCTCGAGGTCGTGGTGCGGAACGTGGCGGCGGGCAGCCTCTCGACCCGGCTCGGCATCGCCGAGGGGACGCGGCTGCCGCGCTCGATCATCGAGTACTACTACAAGAACGATACGCTGAACGATCCGCTCGTCTGCGAGGAGCACATCACCGCCTTCGGCTGGGCGGCGACCCAGGACCTCGACGACATGGTGGCGCTGGCGCTCCGGGTGAACGACTTCCTCACCGGGCTGATGCTCGGCGTCGGCATCACCCTCGTCGACTTCAAGGTGGAATTCGGCCGGCTCTACGAGAATGACGAGATGCGGATCGTCCTTGCCGACGAGATCAGCCCCGACAATTGCCGGCTCTGGGACGCCAAGACGGGCGAGAAGATGGACAAGGACCGCTTCCGCCGCGATCTCGGCAAGGTCGAGGAAGGCTATCAGGAAGTGGCGAGGCGGCTCGGCATCCTGCCGGAGGCGGGGGTGCGGGACCTCAAGGGGCCGGAGATGATGCAGTGACCCTCCGGTCGCCAAGGGGCGGGGGCGGAGCCAGGCACCGCAGGCGTGGATCGGAGGGTTGAGATGAAGGCGAAGGTTACGGTGATGCCGAAGGCCGGCGTGCTCGACCCCCAGGGCAAGGCGATCGGCCATGCGCTCGCCGGGCTCGGCTTCGAGGGCGTCGGCGAGGTGCGGGCCGGCAAGGTGATCGAGCTGGAGCTGGCCGAGACCGACCCCGCCAAGGCGAGGGCCGCCGCCGAGGCGATGGCGCGGAAGCTGCTCGCCAATACGGTGATCGAGAGCTTCAGCGTGACGCTCGACTGATGCGGTCCGATGGCCGGAGCCCCGAAGGATGGAAGCGGCCCGCGCCGAAGGCCATGCCATGAAGACCTCGCTCTTCATCATGCTGGGGCTCACGGTGGTGATCGCCATCGGCCTGCGCTGGCGTGAGGAGCGGGTGGCGGCGCTGCGGCCGGTGGCGCCCGCGCGGCGGCGGGGCTTCCTCGCCGCGCAGAAGCATCGGCTGAACCGCTGGCTGACCGCCGCGACGCTCGCGGCGCTGACGACATTGCTGGTCCTGGGCGGGCTGCATTGGCTGCGCGTCTGGCAGGGAGGTTAGGGCAGATGCAGGCAGGGATCGTGATGTTCCCCGGCACCAACCGGGAACGCGACATGGCGCTGGCGCTCCAGCGCGCGACGGGCCAGCGGCCCGCCATGCTCTGGCACCGGGACACCGAGCTGCCGGCCGGCACGGACCTCGTCGTGCTGCCGGGCGGCTTCTCCTATGGCGACTACCTCCGCTGCGGGGCGATGGCGGCGCAGAGCCCGATCATGCGGGCGATCCACGACTTCGCCGGGCGGGGCGGGCATGTGCTCGGCGTCTGCAACGGCTTCCAGATGCTGGTCGAGGCGGGGCTGCTGCCGGGCGCGCTGCTCCGCAACGCCTCGCTCCGCTTCCTCTCCATGGACTGCCACATGCGGGTGGAGCGGACCGACACCGCCTATACCGGCCGCTTCCAGCGCGGCCAGGTCTTCCGCGCCACCATGGCGCATGGCGACGGCAACTACTTCGCCGACGAGGCGACGCTCGACCGGCTGGAGGGCGAGGGGCTGGTCGCGCTCCGCTATGCGACGCCCTCGGGCGAGGTGACGCCATCCGCCAACCGCAACGGCAGCGCGCGGAACATCGCCGGCATCCTCTCGCCCAACCTGCGGGTGCTCGGGCTGATGCCGCATCCGGAGAACCAGACTGACCCGCTGATCGACGGGACGGACGGGCTGCCGCTCTTCGCGGGGCTGGCGGAGGCGCTGGCCCCCGCCTGACCGGCTACAGCTTCGCCGCCTGCACCCGGCGGTTCAGCGACCGGCCGCTCTCGCTCGCATTGTCGGCGATCGGCTCGTTCGGGCCCTTGCCCTCCACCGTGAGGCGCTCGGCGGCGATGCCGTTCGCGGCCAGCCACTGCCGCACGCTCTCCGCCCGTCGCTGGGAGAGAGGGATGTTGATCGCCGGCGTCCCCGTCGCATCGGTATGGCCGGTGAGGCGGAGGCGGAGCGCCGGGTCGGCCGCCAGCGCATCGCGCAGCTGGGTCAGCACCGGGGCGGCATTGACGTCGAGGTCGGCCGAGTTGGTGCGGAAGGTGATGTAGAGCTGCACCTGGCCGGTGCGCTGCAGCGTCTCGGCGACCGGCGCCTGGACCGGGGCGGCGGATTTCGCCGCGCGCGGGTCGCCGGTGAAGCGGTAGCTGGCGTTGTAGGCGCCGTAATTCTGGCTCTGCACGCCGTTGCGGGTGGTGCCCGGGTAGCGCGGGGCGCCGGGCAGCATCTGCATCGAGACGCTGCCGCCGGTCTGGGCGATCATGCCGGCATGGACGGCGGCGCGGCAGGTGGCGCTGTCGGCCGTGTAGGTGTCGGTGCCCCAGACGGGGCCGCGCAGCGTCGCCTCGCCGGGGCAGAGGCAGCTGACGGCCTCGTCGCTGTCGGCATGGCTGCTCATGTTGTCGGGGCAGAGCTGCGGGGTGGAGGGGGTGGTGGCAGCCTGGCGGCGGGCCTCGCCCTGGAAGCGGTAGCTGGCGCCATAGGCCCCGTAATTCTGGCTCTGCACGCCGTTCCGGGTGGTGCCGGGGTAGCGCGGCTGGCCGGGCAGCATCTCGACCGTCACCGTGCCGCCGCGGCGCCCGAGCAGCCCGGCATGGAGCGCGGCGCGGCAGGTGCCGCTGTCGGCCGTATAGGTGTCGGTACCCCAGACGGGGCCGCTACCCATCTGCTCGGCCGGGCAGGTGCAGGTCAGCACCTCGTCGCTGTCGGCGTAGGCATCCATGTTGTCGGGGCACTGGCTCGGCGCCACGGCGCCCTTGGCCGGCCCCTCGAGCGGCTGGGCGGGCACCGGCGCGGCGGCGAGCATCAAGGGCAGGAGCAGCGACAGGAGCGCGCGAGGCATGGCAGGTCTTCCCAGGCTGGGCGCGCCGGCCCCCTGCCAGCCGCGCCTTTCCTGCTATAACCGCCGATAGTCCGGCCGTATGGGAATCCCGACCGCGTGAAGATCGTTACACTCGCCCCCGAGAGAGCCCGCCAGCTGGCCGCGGAATTCGGCCTGAAGCCGGACGAGTACGAGCGCGCGCTCGCCATCCTCGGCCGCGAGCCGTCGCTGACGGAGCTTGGCATCTTCAGCGTCATGTGGTCCGAGCATTGCTCCTACAAGTCGAGCCGGATCTGGCTGCGCGAGTTGCCGACCAAGGCCCCCTGGGTCATCCATGGCCCGGGCGAGAATGCCGGCGTCATCGATATCGGGGATGGGCTGGCCGCCGTCTTCAAGATGGAGAGCCACAACCACCCCTCCTTCATCGAGCCCTACCAGGGCGCGGCGACGGGGGTGGGTGGCATTCTCCGGGATGTCTTCACCATGGGGGCGCGGCCCATTGCCAACCTGAACGCCTTGCGGTTCGGCAGCCCGGATGCGCCGCGGATGCGCCAGGTGATCGATGGCGTGGTGCGCGGCATCGGCGGCTACGGCAATTGCGTCGGCGTGCCGACCGTCGGCGGCGAGGTCAATTTCCACCCGCGCTACAACGGCAACCCGCTGGTCAACGCGATGACAGTGGGCATCGCGCCCAGGGACCGCATCTTCCTCAGCGCCGCGGCGGGGGTGGGCAACCCGGTCGTCTATGTCGGCTCCAAGACCGGGCGCGACGGCATCCATGGCGCGACCATGGCGAGCACCGAGTTCAGCGCCGATTCGGAGGAGAAGCGCCCGACCGTGCAGATCGGCGACCCCTTCGCCGAGAAGCTGCTGATCGAGGCCTGCCTGGAGCTCATGGCGACCGACGCCATCGTCGCCATCCAGGACATGGGCGCGGCCGGCCTCACCTCCTCCTCCGTCGAGATGGCGGGCAAGGGCGGCGTCGGCATCGAACTCGACATGGAGCGCGTCCCCCAGCGCGAGGCGGGGATGACCGCCTATGAGATGATGCTGTCGGAGAGCCAGGAGCGGATGCTGATGGTGCTCCGCCCCGGCGCCGAGCACATCGCCGAGCGCATCTTCACGAAGTGGGAGCTGGATTTCGCCGTCATCGGCCGGCTGACCGATACCGGGCATATCGTCATCCGCCACAACGGCGTGGCGGAGGCCGACATCCCCCTCGCCCCGCTCGAGAGCGAGGCGCCGCTCTACCGCCGGCCGACCGCCGAGACGCCGAAGCTGCCGGTATTGGACCCGGCCTCGGTCAGCGATCCGCTGGGGCTGGAGGCGGCGCTGATGCGGCTCGTCGCCTGCCCCGACCTCTGCTCCCGCCGCTGGATCTGGGACCAGTATGACAGCATGGTCGGCGGCCAGACCGCGAAGCGCCCGGGTGCGGCGGATGCTGCGGTGGTGCGCGTCGAGGAAAGCCTGGAGCGGGGCGGCGCCCGGGCGCTGGCCATGACCACCGACTGCACGCCGCGCTACTGCCTCGCCGACCCGGAAGAGGGTGGCCGCCAGGCGGTGGCCGAGGCCTGGCGCAACCTCTCGGCCGTCGGCGCGCTGCCGCTCGCCGTCACCGACAACATGAATTTCGGCAACCCGGAGAAGCCGGAGATCATGGGGCAGTTCGCCGCTGCGGTGCGCGGCATGGCGAGCGCCTGCACCGCGCTCGACTTCCCCGTCGTCTCCGGCAACGTCTCGCTCTACAACGAGACGGAGGGGCGCGGCATCCTCCCCACCCCCGCCATCGGCGGCGTCGGCGTGCTGGAGGACGTGGCCCAGGCGATAGGCCTCGCCCTGCCCGCAGGCGCCGAGCTGGTGCTGATCGGCGAGACGCGGGGCTGGCTCGGCCAGTCGCTCTGGCTGCGCGAGATCGCCGGCCGCGAGGAAGGGGCGCCGCCGCCCGTCGACCTCGCCGCCGAGCGCCGCAACGGCGACTTCGTTCGCGCGCAAATCCTTTCGGGCGCCATCCGCGCCTGCCATGACTGCGCCGATGGCGGGCTGCTGGTGACCGTGGCCGAGATGGCGATGGCGGGCGGCACCGGCGCCACCCTCCTCCCCGGCCCGGCCGGCATCCCCGGCCACGCCTACTGGTTCGGCGAGGACCAGGCGCGCTACGTCCTGGCGGTGACGGAGTCGGCCGCCCTGCTGGACGCGGCCCAGGCCGCCGGCGTGCCCGCCGCGCGCCTCGGCCGCAGCGGCGGGGAGGCCTTGGTTCTGCCCGGCGGCCGATCCATATCCGTCGCCGAGCTGCGGCAGGCGCATGAGGCGACCCTGCCCGCCTTGATGGAGGGCTGACCGGGATGGCGATGCAACCTGCGGAGATCGAGGCGCTGATCAAGGCGGCGCTCCCCGATGCCGTGGTCACCATCGAGGATCTGGCGGGGGACGGCGACCACTACGCCGCCACCGTGGTCTCGGAGGCTTTCCGCGGCCGCAGCCGGGTCCAGCAGCACCAGCTTGTCTACGCCGCCCTGCGCGGCCGCATGGGGGGCGAGCTGCACGCCCTCGCCCTGCAGACCTCCGCCCCTGCCTGAGCTTATGGAGCCCACATCATGACGAATCCTGTCTTCGAACGCATCGAGAGCGAGATCAAGGCCAACCCGGTCGTCCTCTACATGAAGGGCACGCCGGTCTTCCCGCAATGCGGCTTCTCCGCCCGCGTCGTCCAGATCCTCAGCCATGTCGGCGTGCCGTTCAAAGGCGTGAACGTGCTCGAGGACATGGAAATCCGCGAGGGCATCAAGGCCTATGCCAACTGGCCGACCATCCCGCAGCTCTATGTCCAGGGCGAGTTCGTCGGCGGCTGCGACATCATCATGGAGATGTTCCAGGCGGGCGAGCTGCAGTCCATGCTGAAGGAGAAGGGCCTCCCGGTCTCCGCCGAGGCCTGATCCACGCCGGTTACGGGGATGCCTGCCCGGCATCCCCGACACGCCCGGAATTCATTCCGCCCGGGTGCTGACGAATTGTATTCACAAAAATAATATGACGGTGTTGTGTACTCGCTCTTCCGTGACCGCGTGAGCGAGGCCCTCCATTGCCCGACACCAATCTGCAGACCGACTCCCTCGTCGCGCCCGCGGCCGGACAGACCGCCGATGACGGCGTCTCGGACGCCGCGCTCCTCTTCGGCAATGCTGCCAGCCCGCCGCTCTGGCTCTGGCTGACCATCGAGCCGGCCGAGCTCACCGCCCTCGAGGCCGCGCTGCTGCGGCATCTCCGCTCCGCCCTCTTCCCGTCCCGCATCGGCGAGGATGCGGTGCGGCCGGGCGACGATGCAGGGCTGCTCGATTTCGCCACCCGCTTCGGGGCGATCGCGGCCCGATTCGCCGAGGGCCCGGCCCTGGTGCTGGCCGCAGCGCGCATCGTGGCCGAGCGCGGCGGACCGCTCTGCCGGCAGGGGGCGCTGGCCTGCATCGAGACGCTGCACTACCGGCTGCATGGCGAGGCGCGCGGCCTCGGCGGGGATTCGGGGCGACTGCGGCATTTCGTGCTGGCGGCGCGGCTTTCGGCCGACCTCTGGCTGCGCTTCATGCCGGGGCCGGAGAACGCCCGGCCGCTGCCCGCCCGGCTGGCCGAGGCGCTGAACCTGCCGACCCAGCCCCCGGCCCCGGCCGCCGCGCCGCCCCCGCCGCCGCCGCCCGCACTCGCGGCCGGCAGCCAGGCCGTGGTCCTCCAGCCCTTCACCGCGCCGAACGAGCGTGCGGAGTGGCAGAGCTATCAGCCGCTGACCACGCCGCTGCCGCTGCGCCGGGTGCCGCGCGACGCCCTCGCCCGGCTCGGCAAGCTGGCCGAGGCGGCGCCGGGCTTCGCCGCGCCGCTGGCCGAGATCCGGCGGACGCTGGCGCTCGCCGCCCATGCCGGGCGGCCCTCGCCGCGGCTCCGGCCGATCCTGCTCGTCGGCCCGCCCGGCGTCGGCAAGACCTGGTTCGCCCGGCGGCTGGCGGCGGCGCTCGAGCTGCCCTTCGCCAGCCTCAACCTCGGCGGCGCGACGGACAACCGCTGCCTGCAGGGCACGGCGCGCGGCTGGTCCGCCACCACCCCGGCCTGGCCGATCGCCGAGATGGCGCGGCTCTCCGCCCCCAACCCGGTCTTCTTCCTCGACGAGATCGAGAAGGCCGGCGGCCAGCGCGACACCAATGGCCGCGCCCACGATACGCTGCTGGCGATGATCGAGCCGGAGAGCGCCTCCGCCTGGTTCGACGAATGCCTGCGCACGGCGGCCGACCTGCGCCATGCGATCTGGATCATGGCAGCGAACGAGACGCGGGGCATCAGCGCGCCGCTGCTCTCGCGCCTCTCGGTCCACCATATCGAGCCGCCGCCGGCGAGCGCCTTCGACGGCACCTATGCCGGGCTGCTCTCCGGCATCGCCGAGGATATGGGCTGCGTGGCGGCCGACCTGCCGCCGCTCGAGGGCGAGACGCGGGCGGCGCTGCGCCGGGCTTTCGCCGGGCACCGCAACCTGCGGCGGCTGCGGGCGCAGATGGAGGAATGCCTCGGCATCGCGGCCGAGGCGGCTCTTTCCGCCCCGCGCTGCTGACGAAAGGCCAGGAGCGGCGTTATTCTCCCCAGGATGACGCCCTTTCACTCGCTCTACCGGCATGGCTTCGCCCGTGTCGCCGCCTGCACCATCCGCTCCGCGCTGGCCGACCCGGCGAGCAATGCGGCGGAGATCCTCCGCGTGGCGCGGGAGTGCCATGGGCGGGGGGCGGCCGTCGCCGTCTTCCCGGAGCTCGCCCTCTCCGCCTATTCGATCGAGGACCTGCTGCTGCAGGACGCGCTGCTCGATGCGGTGGAGGCGGCGGCGGCCGAACTGGTCGAGGCATCGCGCGAGCTGCTGCCGGTGCTGGTGGTGGGCGCCCCGCTCCGCCATGCCGGGCGGGTCTACAACACGGCGCTCGTCATCCATCGCGGCCGCCTGCTCGGCGTGGTGCCGAAGACCTACCTGCCGACCTACCGGGAATTCTACGAGAAGCGGCAGGTCGCCGAAGGCCATGGCGCACCGCCGGGCGATATCCGCCTCGCCGGGCAGTCGGCTCCCTTCACCGCCAACCTGCTCTTCGAGGCGGAGGACGTGCCGGGCCTCGTGCTGCACACCGAGATCTGCGAGGATTTCTGGGTGCCGATCCCGCCGAGCGGCGCGGCGGCCCTGGCGGGCGCCACGGTGCTGCTCAACATCAGCGGCAGCCCCATCACCATCGGCAAGGCGGAGACGCGGCGGCTGCTCTGCCAGTCGCAATCGGCCCGTTGCCTCGCGGCTTACGTCTACACCGCGGCCGGCGCCGGCGAATCGACCACCGAGGTCGCCTGGGACGGCCAGGCGGAGATCTTCGAGAACGGCGCGCTGCTGGCGGAGACGGAGCGTTTCCCCATGGCGGCGCAGATGGCGGTCGCCGATATCGACCTCGACCTGCTGCGGCAGGAGCGGATGCGCCAGGGCACCTTCGACGACAACCGGCGCAACACCCCGGCGGCCGCAAGCTTCCGCCGCATCCCCTTCCGCCTCGACCCGCCCGGCGCCGATCTCGGGCTGGAGCGGCCGATCGAGCGCTTCCCCTTCGTCCCCGCCAACCCCGAGCGCCTCGCCCAGGATTGCTACGAGGCCTACAACATCCAGGTCGCCGGCCTCGTGCAGCGGCTGGAGGCGGCGCGGATCAAGCGCATCGTCATCGGCGTCTCGGGCGGGCTCGACAGCACCCAGGCGCTGATCGTCGCCGCCAAGGCGATGGACCTGCTGGGCCGGCCACGCACCGACATCATCGCCTTCACCATGCCGGGCTTCGGCACCTCCGAGGGCACCAAGGGCAATGCGCACCGGCTGATGGCCTCGCTCGGCGTCGCGGCGCGGGAGCTCGACATCCGCCCCGCGGCGCGGCAGATGCTCGGCGATCTCGGCCATCCCTTCGCCGAGGGCAAGCCGGTCTACGACATCACCTTCGAGAACGTGCAGGCCGGGCTGCGCACCGACTACCTGTTCCGCGCCGCCAACTTCCATGACGGCATCGTGCTCGGCACGGGCGACCTGTCGGAGCTGGCGCTGGGCTGGTGCACCTATGGCGTCGGCGACCAGATGTCGCATTACAACGTCAACTCGGGCGTGCCGAAGACGCTGATCCAGCACCTGATCCGCTGGGTCATCGCCTCGGATCAGTTCAGCAACGAGGTGGGCGAGGTGCTCGGCGCCATCCTCGACACCGAGATCTCGCCGGAGCTGGTCCCCGCCGAGGACGGCGAGGCGCTGCAGAGCACCGAGGCCAAGGTCGGCCCCTATGCGCTGCAGGACTTCAACCTCTACTACACGCTGCGCTACGGCTTCCGCCCGTCGAAGATCGCCTTCCTGGCGCTGCGGGCCTGGGGGGATGCGGCGCGCGGCAACTGGCCGCCGCATTTCCCGGAGGCGAAGCGCAACGCATACCCCCTGGCCGAGATCAGGCAGTGGCTGGAGGTCTTCCTCAGCCGCTTCTTCGGCTTCAGCCAGTTCAAGCGCAGCGCCATGCCGAACGGGCCGAAGGTGGCGGCCGGCGGTTCGCTCTCGCCGCGCGGCGACTGGCGCGCGCCCTCCGATGGCAATGCCCGCGTCTGGCTCGAGGAATTGCGGCGGAACGTGCCGGAAGGGTGAAAATCCGCCGCGCCAATCCGCCGTTCAAGCGGCATGGCACAGGACGAAATGCGATACGGCCCGCTCACCGAGCGTTGCCTCCATCTTTGCATCGACATGCAGAACCTCTTCGCCGGGCAGACCGAGTGGCACACCCCCTGGATGCAGCGGGTGGCACCCATGGTGGAGCGGATCGCCGCGGCCCACCCGGAGCGCACCATCTTCACCCGCTTCATCCCCGCCGCCCGCCCCGGCGAGGGAACGGGCACCTGGCGGCGCTACTGGGAGCGCTGGCCGTCGATGACGCAGGAGCGGCTGCCCGAGGGCGCGCTGGAACTGCTGCCGCCGCTGCAGAAGCTCGTGCCGCCGGCGGAGCTCTTCGACAAGGCGGTCTATTCCCCATGGGTCTGCGGCACGCTGCACCCCAGGCTGCAGGAGCGGGGGATCGATACCCTGATCATCAGCGGCGCGGAGACGGATGTCTGCGTCCTCGCCGCGGTGCTCGGCGCCGTCGATCTCGGCTACCGGGTGGTGGTGCCGACGGATGCGCTGTGCAGCTCCTCCGATCACACGCATGACGCACTGCTGGCCCTCTACAACGAACGCTACGGCCAGCAGGTCGAGGCGGTGACAACGGAGCTGATCCTGCAGGCGTGGCGCTAGGCGGGCACCTCCACGTCGAGCAGCGGCGCGTGCTGCCCATTGCCGACCCACCACTGCCGCGCGGCGCCGGCATTCTAAAGCCGCGCGGCGGCCGGTTGCCGTGGATGGCAGCCGGCGGCCGGCGAGCGGCTGGCCGCCTTGCGCGGCCGCTGGCCGTGCTGGCGGCGCTGCTGCTCGGCGGATGCTCCGGGGCGGATGTGCTGAACCGCCTCGCCTCCGGCCGCGGCGTCGCCGTCACCCGGGGCATCCCCTACGCCGCCCCCCTCGCGCTCGACCTCTATGAGCCGGAGGCCCCTGCCCCGGCGGCGCCGGTGCTCGTCTTCTTCCATGGCGGCGGCTGGGAGACCGGCGACCCAGCCGACTACCGCTTCCTCGGCACGACGCTGGCGCGGGAGGGGCTGCGGGTGGTCATCCCCGCCTACCGGCTCTGGCCGGCGGCGGGCTACCCGGCCTTCCTCGAGGACGGCGCCCAGGCCCTGCGCTGGGCGCGCGACCGCTGGCCGGGCGCGCCGCTGGTGCTGATGGGCCATTCGGCCGGCGCCTACATCGCCGCCATGCTGGCGCTCGACGGGCGCTGGCTCGGCGCGGTCGGGCTGCAGCCGGGGCGCGACCTGGCCGGGGCCATCGGCCTGTCCGGCCCCTACGACTTCCTGCCGTTGCGCAGCCGAGTGCTGCAAGGGATCTTCGGCCCGGAGCCGGGCTGGCGGGACACCCAGCCCATCGCCCATGTCACGTCCGGCGCGCCGCCCATGCTGCTGGCGACCGGCCTCGCCGACACCACCGTGCGCCCGGCCAATACCACCCGTCTCGCCGCCGCCCTCCGCGCCGCGGGCAACCTGGTGGAGGAGCGCTACTACCCGCAGCTGGGCCATGTGATGACCATCGGGGCCTTCGCCGGCCTGCTGCAGCCGGTGGCACCGGTGCGGCGCGACGTGCTGGAATTCCTCGGGTGGCTTCAGGCGCCGTAGGCCGGCACCTCGCGCGCCAGCCCGCCATGCAGGTCGAGCATCCGCTCCTGCCAGTCATGCACCGCATCGCCGGCTTCCAGCAGCGGCAGCGGGCTGACGACGCGCGGCCACATCATGGTGCCGAAGACGCAGTAGTCGCCGTAATCCGGCGCCGGCCCGCCGAGAAAGGGCTGGTGACGCAGCAGGTGCCGCAGCGGCAGCAGCAGGGCGCGGAATTCCGGCAGCCGCGCCTCGCGCCCCGCCGTCACCTCCGCGAGCGGCATGCCGAACCGCTTCTCCCGGCTTGCGACGAAATAGGCCCGGTCCTCCGCATCGAGGAGCGCCGGGATGTCGGTGACGATCAGCCTCGCCAGCGCCGGGACCAGAACCGTATCCGACCAGGTGGCGAGGAATCGCTGCGCCGCGGGCGTGCCCTGGAACAGGTTCGGCGCCTCCGGGTAGCATTCCTCCAGATACTCGGCGATCGCCCAGCTATCGGCCACCGCCCTCGCCCCATCGACCAGCACCGGCACCTTGTCGGAGCCGGAGAAGCCGAGCGCCGCCGTCTCGGTGAAGCGCCAGGGCACCACCTCCGCCGCCAGCCCCTTATGGGCGAGGGCCATGCGGCTTCGCCAGCAATAGGGGCTGAAGCGGCGCGCCGGATCGGTGCCGCAGAGTTCAAACAGCTTGCGTGCCATGGTCCCCGGTCCCCCGATCGTTCAACGCAACCATAACCCGATCGCAAGCGTCGCCAAAGTCACTGGTATACCGGTCCGCGCATACCGCCAGAAGCCGATCTCCACCCCCTCCGCCGCCGCCCGCTGCGCGACGATGAGGTTGGCGACGGAGCCGACCAGCGTCAGGTTCCCCGCCATGGTGGAGGCCATGGCGACCAGCAGCCAGGCGCGCTGCGGGTCGGCCAGCGGCTCGATGAAGGGCTTCAGCACCAGCACGGCCGGGACATTGCTGACGAGGCTCGAGAGAAGGGTCGTGACCACGGTCAGCGAGAGCGCGTCGTCGAGGTGCAGCCGCGCGGCGGCGGCCAGCACCTCCGGCGTCAGCATCGCGCGCTCCAGCCCCTCGACCACGACGAAGAGCCCGGCGAACATCGCCAGCAGTGGCCAGTCCACCTCGCGCCAGACCTTCTGCGGCTTCACCCGCCGCGTCAGCAGCAGCAACGCCCCGCCCAGCAGGCTGGCGAGCGCGACCGGCACGCCGGCGAGGAAGGCGGTGACGACGCCGAGCGCGACGAGTGCGGATTTCAGCGCGAGCGGGCGGTGGATGCGCGGCAGCCGCACCGGCGCCGGCGGCCGCAGCCGCGCGACGAAGAACTCACCCGGATGCAGCACCAGAATCAGCAGGAAGCAGGCGACGAGGCCGAGCGCCGCGACCGGTGCCAGCGCCACCGCGAACTCGCCCCAGGAGAGGCCCGAGAAGCCGCCGACGATCATGTTCTGCGGGTTGCCGGTGATGGTCGCCGCACTGCCGATGTTCGCCGCCATGGCGACGGCCAGCAGGTAGGGCAGCGGATCCCGCCGCAGCTGCCGCGCGAGCGCCACGACCAACGGCGTGATGGCGAGGCAGACCGTGTCGTTCACCAGCACTGCCGATAGCCCGCCGCTCACCAGCACCACCGCGGCGAGCAGCGTCGCCGGGTGCCGGGCACGGGCCGCCGCCGTCACCGTCACCAGCCGGAAGAAGCCGGCGAGGCGGAGGTTGGCGACGAGCAGCATCATCCCGAGCAGCAGCGCGAGCGTGCCGAGATCGATTGCCTCGAAGGCCTGCTTCTCCGTCAGCGCGCCGCAGCCGACCATGAGCGTGCCGCCGAGCACCGCGGCGCCGGTGCGGTCGAGCCTGAGCCCCGGCACGCGGCCGACCGCCACCACCGCATAGGTGGCGAGGAAGACGAGGACGGCCGCGATGCGGCTGAGATCGGCGAGGCTCATCGGGCGGGGCTCGTCTCCGGCATCACCGACCGGAGGCTCAGCGGGCCCGGCGCCGCGACGGCCTCGAGGCCGCGTGCGGCCCCGTGGCCGATGGCGCCGGCCGGGATGGCGAGGGCGTTGCCGACGCTCGCTTGGTCCCGGCAATGGGCGGCGAGGCGGCGGATTGCCGGATATGGGCCGAGCCTATCGGGCAGGCCGGCGGGGCAGGCATCGAGCGTGTCGAGCGCCCGCTCCGGGCCCCGGCTTCCTGTCATCGGCATCACGGTCCCAGTCTGACGAGCGGCGCCGGAAGGGCAACGAGGCGCCTCGGCTTCCGCAGCTTGCCGCGTCGCAACCTGGGCGCCCATAGTCCAGGGAACAGGGCGAGGAAACGGGCCATGGCGAGGCTCCAGGGCAAGGTCGCCCTCATCACCGGCGCGGGCACCGGCATCGGCCGGGCCACGGCGGAGCTCTTCGCCCGCGAGGGCGCATGCGTGGCGATCGCCGAGATCGACGCCGCCTCGGGCGAGGAGACGGCGCAGCGCATCGCGGCCGCCGGGGGCGAAGCCATCGCCCTGCCCACCGACGTGCGGGAGGAGGCGCAGGTGCAGGCCGCGATCCAGCGCACCGTTCAGCATTGGGGGCGGCTCGACGTGCTGCACAACAATGCCGGCGGCTCGACGCTGGAGGACGGCCCGGTGACCGAGGCGCCGGTCGCCGAGTTCTGGCGCGCCATCACCCTCGACCTCTTCGGCACCTTCCTCGGCTGCCGCTTCGGCATCCCGGCGATCGCCGCCTCGGGCGGCGGGGCGGTGATCAACATGGCCTCCGTGGTGGCGCTGATGGGCTTCCCGGGGCGGGATTGCTACACCGCGGCCAAGGGCGGCGTCGCGGCGCTGACCCGCTCGCTCGCCGTCGAATACGCGGCGCAGCGCGTGCGGGTGAACGCCATCGCGCCCTGCGTCACGCTGACGCCCAGGGTCGAGCGGCTGCTGGCCGGCAATGCGGATGTCAGGCGGGTGGCGGAGGGGCACCTTCTCGGCCTCGGCCAGCCGATGGACATGGCGCATGCGGCGCTCTGGCTTGCCTCGGACGAGAGCCGGATCGTGACCGGCCAGGTGATTCCGGTCGACAGCGGGGCGGTGGCGGCATGACGGCGAAGCTTGGCTTCATCGGCCTCGGCCAGATGGGCGCGCCGATGGCGGCGCGGCTGCTTGGGCCGGATGTGGCGCTGCATGTCTATGACCCGCGGCCGGAGGCGGTGGCGGCCTTCACGGCCCAGGGCGCCATCGGCTGCGCCAGCGCGCGTGCCGTCGCCGACGCGGCGGAGATCGTCTTCGCCTGCCTGCCGAACGGCCGCGTCAGCGAGGCGGTCGCGGACGAGGTCGCCGAGGGCGGCGCGGTGAGGCTCCATGCCGAGATGTCGACCATCGGCCGTGCGGCGGTCGAGGGCATCGCGGCGCGGCTCGCGGGACGCGGCATCGCGGTGGTGGATGCGCCGATCAGCGGCGGGCCCGCGGGCGCGCGGGCGGGGACGCTCGCCATGCTCGCCGCGGGCGCGCCGGAGGCGGTGGCGCGGCTCCGGCCCTGGCAGGAGCGGATCGGGCGCGCGGTCTTCGTCCTCGGCGAGAGGCCGGGGCAGGCGCAGGTGATGAAGCTCGTCAACAACCTGGTCTTCGCCGCCAACATGGTCGCCAGCTTCGAGGCGCTCGCCATGGGCGCCAAGGCGGGGCTCGATCCCGAGACCATGCTGGCGATGCTGAATGCCGGGACGGGACGCAGCATGGTGACGGAGCGCGTGGCGGAGGAGGTGCTGACGCGGCGCTTCGGCTTCGGCGCGGCGATCGCGGTGGTGGACAAGGATGTGACGCTCGGCCTCGCCGAGGCGGCCGCGCTCGACGTGCCGATGTGGGCGATCGAGCAGGCGGCGCGGGTCTGGCGCTTCGCCGCCGGGCATGGGATGGCGGGAGAGGACATCTCGGCGCTGGCCCGGCTTGTGGAGGGCTGGGCGGGGGCGGAGATCAGGGCACGGCAGGAGTGAGGCGGATGGAGAAGATCCACTACAAGATCGTCCAGCACGATGGCGGCTGGGCCTACAAGCTCGGCGACGTCTTCTCGGAGGCCTTCCGCACGCATGACGCCGCGGTGCAGGCCGCGAAGCGCGTGGCGCGGGAGCAGCACGTGCCGGGCAACGACGCCTATATCGAATACCAGGACGAGAAGGGCGAATGGCACACCGAGTACTCGCCCGGCGGTGACCGGCCGGACGCGGATGTGACGGGCTAAAGCGGCTTCCGTTCCACCTGGCTCACGGAACGCGCTCCAGCCTGGTGTCCAACGGCGCGAATTACTCCGCTCAGGTGCCCCCGGCTGATCGGGGTCTACCCTAGGAGGCGACCAGCGCGGCGAGCGCCGCGCGCACCTCCGCCACCTCCAGCGCCGCGAGGCGCGGATGGCGGAGCACGGCGACGGCGCGGCCGCGCGGGGCGCAGAGGGCCGGGTCGCTCTCCGGGCCGAACAGCACGAGGGTCGGGCAGCCGGCGGCGGCGGCGAGATGCGTCGGGCCGGTGTCGTTGCCGATGGCGAAGGCGGCGCGGCGGGCGACGGCGCCGAGGCCGGCGAGGCTGGTGCGGCCGGTCAGGTCCACCGTCGCCCCGGGCCGGGCGGCGGCGATGATGGCGGCCAGCGGCGCCTCCGCCGGGCCGCCGATGACGGCGACGGGCAGGTCCAGGCCGGCGGCGAGGGCGGCGAAGCGCTCGGCCGGCCAGCGCTTGCCCGGCCGGCCGGGCGAGGCACCGGGGACCAGCAGGGCGAAGCGCTCCGGCAGGCCGAGGCCGGCGATATCGTCGTCCAGCCAATCGAGGGCGGGCGCGGGAAACCCTGCGATGCCGGCCATCTCGAGCTGCTCGCGCTGGCGCTCGGCGGTGTGCATCAGGTCGCGCACCGGGTTGGCATGCGGGTGGCTGGCGCCGGGTGCGATGCCGGACCATTCGGCACCACGGCCGACCATCAGCCGGTAGCGGGAGGAGCGGGACGAGGTCTGCAGGTCATAGACGCGGGCGAAGCGCGCGGCGCGCAGGCGGCCGGCGAGGCGCCAGACGGCGGGAAGATCGGTCCAGGCGGGGCGGCCATCCTCCCAGATGCGGTCGAACCAGGGGCTGCGGCGCAGCAGCCCGGCATAGGGCGGCGTGGTGAGCAGGGTGACCTCGGCACCCGGGTGATGGGCGCGGATGGCGGCGAAGGGGCCGAAGGCCTGCACCACGTCGCCGAGCGCGGCGAGCTTGATGACGAGGATGCAGGTGCCTTCGGGAGGCGGGGCGCTCATGCCAGCTCGCGGTAGACGGCGAGCGTCGCCTGCTGCATCGCCGCGGTGGTGTAGTGGGCGAGGACATGGGTGCGGGCAGCCTCCCCGATCGCGGCGCGGCGGGCGGGCGGCAGGCGAAGGGCGTGGTCGATGGCGCGGGCCAGCGTCTCCGGCTCGCCGGGGGGGACGCGCCAGCCGGTCTCGTTCTGCATCACCGTCTCGCGCGGGCCGCCGAGATCGGCGGCGATCACCGGGCGGCCCATGGCCTGGGCCTCGATCACGGTGCGGCCGAAGGCCTCGGGCTCGGTCGAGCAATGGAGGACGAGGTCGGCGAGGAGCAGGGCCGTCGGCATGTCATCGACATGGCCGACCATGCGGAGGCGGTCGCCGAGGCCGAGGCGGGCGGCCTCCGCCTCCAACTCGCGGCGATAGCGGGGGCCGTCGCCGACCAGCACGGCGATGGCATCGCCCGGCAGCCGGGCCATGGCCTGGAGCAGCACCCCCTGCCCTTTCCAGCGCGTCAGCCGGCCAGGGAGCATGACGATGGGGCGGCCCTCCGGCAGCCGCCATGCGGCGCGGAGGACGGCGAGGCGCTCCGGCGGGACCAGGGCCGGGTCGAAGCGGCGGGGGTCGACGCCGCGGGGGATGATGCGGATGCGCGCCGGGTCGGTGCCGTGGCGCTCGCGGATATGGGCGGCGATGAAGTGGCTGATGGCGATCACGCGCTCGCCGCGGGCCATGACCGAGTTGTAGAGGCGCTTGGCCGGGACGCCCTCGTTGTAGGTGCCGTGATAGGTGGTGACGAGCTGCGCCCCCATCCGCCGCGCCGCCAGCATCGCCGACCAGGCGGGGGCGCGTGAGCGGGCATGGATGATGCTGGCCCCCTCCTCCGCGGCCAGCCGGGCCAGGCTGGTGGCGTTGCGGATGATGCGCCAGGGCGCCTTGGTCCGCAGCGGCAGGGTGACGTGGGTGGCGCCCAGCCGCTCCAGCGGGTCGACCAGCGGGCCGCCGGCCGAGGCGACCAGGGCGCGGCCGCCGGCGGCGATGATGGCCTCCGCGATCTCGAGCGTGCCGCGCTCCACCCCGCCGGCGACGAGGCTCGGCAGCACCTGCAGGACCGTCGGCGCGGTCACGCGGCGATGGGGCTCGGCATGGGGAGGCCGGCGGCGGCGGCGCGGGCGGCGAGCGCCGGCGGGATGGTGGGGTGGAGGGCGACGCCTTCCGCCAGCGCCTGGGCGCGGCGCTGCCGGGCGCGCTCGCCGGGAAGGCGCGGCGCCTGGCCGCCGGCGGCAGGCGGATTGCCATGGACGGCCTCGGCGATCCAGGCGCTCTCGCGGAGGAAGGCCGCCGTGCCGCCGAAGCGGGCGGGGTCGATCACCAGGACCAGGACATTGGCACCCCAGCCGGTCGGGGCATCGGCGCGGCCATGGCCGGCGAGACCCGAAGTCAGCGCCTCGACCAGCAGGCCGAGGCCGAAGCCCTTGTGGCCGGCGGCCATCCCGCCGAGCGGCAGCAGCGTGCCGCCCTGGAAGAAGGCTTCCGGATCATCGGTCGGCCGGCCTTCGGCGGTGAGCAGGGCATCGAAGGGGAAGCGGCTGCCCTCGGCGCGGCGGCGCGCGGTCATGGCGTTGGTGGTGATGGACATGGAGATGTCGATCATCACCGGGCCGTCGGGGCCGGGCCAGCCGGCGGCGAGCGGGTTCGGGGTGATGATCCGCTGCGTGCCGCCCCAGGGGGCGACCGAGGCGGTGGCGGGGTCGGAGGACCAGATCTGGGCGACCAGGCCGCGCTCGACCAGCCGCGGGAGATAAGCGGCGAGGCAGCCGATATGGTGGCAGCGGCGGATGGCGACGGCGGCGAGGCCGAACTCGCTGGCTCGCTCCGCAGCGAGGTCGCCGGCGCGGCGGACCAGCCAGGGGCCGGGCAGCTTGCCGCCGTCCCAGGTCTCGACGACGGGGGTGCCGGAGAGGAGCTGCGGCTCCCCCCTGCCCTGCATGTCGCCGCTGGCGAGGCCGTCGAGATAGGGCGGCAGCAGGGCGAGGCCGTGGGTGTCATGGCCCATCAGGTCGCCCTCAACGAGTATCTCGGCGACGACCTGGGCCTTCTCGGTCTCCATGCCGCCGGCGCGGCAGAGGGCGGCGGCGAGGGTGGTGAGGTCGGTGGCGGCGTAGCGGGTCATCGGGGCCTCGGCGCGGCGGAGGGGTGTTCCTCGGGCCGGCGAGGGGGGTCCGTCAAGGCTGGGGTGGGTGGTTCAAAGCCTCAAATCGCTGAGCCGACGCAGCGTTGATTTGGGTCCACAACAGAATGGCGATCGAGGATTGGAAGGATTGAGGCCGGTTGCCCCGGCCGCGGGCCATGACGATGGCTCTGACTCTTTTCCCATGCCACGGTGATCGACGGCCCGTCCGGCACTCAGGCCGCCTCGCTTGCAGGCTCGGCGAGAAGCGCCTCCACGCGGCACCGGAACTCATCCTCCGTCTTGGCATCGGGGAAGACGAAGGCAAGCTGCAGCCCGTTACTCCGCCCGACGACCCTGCAGGTGGTGCCAGGCAGGCCCTCGACCGTCAGCTGCACCAGATCGCCGGATACGACGGCGGCCCGGCTGAAGACCTTGGCGCCCCCGAGCGACAGGTTGGCGACCTGGCCGGCGACCGCACCCCGGTGGCCGGGGAGCAGAATGGTGCAGCTGCGCCGCAACGGAATGCGCGGATGGCGCCGCCGGTCGCCCTCGGCCAGCGTGGCGCGGACCACCCCGACAAGGCGGCCCTGCAGCCCGTCGATCGCGGCCGTCACCTGGCCCGAGGCGCCATGCATCAGCCCGACGGACATCCGGTTGTCGTCCAGCTTCGCCGCTGCGCTGGCCACCCTGGCAGTCACCGCCTGCGCCGACCGCGAGGCATCCTCTGCGGCGCGGGCGACGCTGGCGGCGCTTGCCGCCTGGGCGGACATCCCCTGCTCGACGGTCGCGGAGATGCCGGCGAGGTCGCGCACGCCGGCGAGGATGGTGTCGACGGCCTGGGTGGCCCGGGCGACGCGATCCAGCACCGCGGCGATGCGCTCGGCGATGGCGGCATTGGCCTTGGCGGCCTCGGCGGCAAGCTGCTTCACCTCGCCGGCGACGACGGCGAAGCCCTTGCCGGCCTCGCCGGCGCGGGCGGCCTCGATCGTCGCGTTCAGCGCCAGCAGGTTGGTCTGGCTGGCGATGCCGGCGATCAGCCGGGTGACGGCGTTGATCTCGCCGGCGGAAACCGAGAGCTCGGCCACCAGGCGCTGCGCCTCCTCGCCGCGCTCCGCCATGCTGCGCGAGGTGGTGGCGGCGCGGGCGACCTCGCCGGCCAGGTCCTGCACGACCTTGAGGATCGCGCCGGTGGCTTCGGCGGCGATGGCGGCTTCGGCCGCGCCGCGCTCGCTGTCGCCGCGGGCGGCCTGCATCTGCTGCTCGAGCTGCACGCCGGAGCTCTCGAGAAGGTCGAGCTCCGCCTGCAGGTCGCGTGCGGCGGCGTTGACCTCCGCGACCGCCTCGCCCGCCTCCGCCTCGATGCGGACGGCCATTGCCTCGACCGCCGAGGCCCGGTCCGCAACGGGCGCGGGTGGGGTCGGGACGGGCGTGGCCGCCGGGGCAGGCCGAGGCGGCGGTGCGGGCCGGCGGCGGAGCCGCAGGAGGCCGAACAGGCCGAGCGCCAGCAGGGGCAGGCCGAGCCAGGGAAGGCCGCTGCCGAGCGCGAGGCCGCCGGGCGCGAGGCCGAGCGCCGCGAGCGCCAGGGCGAGGTGCGGGGCGGGCCTCATGCCGCGACCTCCCAATCGGCGGGCTTTCCGAGCTCCGATTGGGGGAGAGCGGGGCCGCAATCGATCCGCACCGGCCGCTCGGGGGCGGGGAAGGTGCTGCGGCACCAGGCTTCCAGCTCGGCGGCGAGGCGTTGCGGTTCTGTCCCGGGGAGGGGGATGGCGAATGCCTTCAGCCTCGGCTCGACGAGGGTGGAATCGAGCCGGACCGTGCAGTCGGCAACCAGCGGGTGCTCGCGCAGGCGGGCGGCGATGCGGGCCGGGTAGACGTTCACCCCGCCGACCTGCACCGCATGGTCCTTGCGGCCATGCAGGTGGAGCCTGCCATCCTTGTCGAAGGAGGCATGGTCGGGCAGCGGGACGGGCCGGCCGGTCTCGGCGTCGACGATGCTGCCAGCCTCGCCGGGGCGCCACCAGGGCAGCAGGTGGAAGCCATCCTCCGGCGCGAGGCGGGTGGCGATGCCGCCGGTCTCGGAGCTGCCATAGACCTCCGTCACCCGGGCGGCGCCGGCGCCGCGGAGGGCGCGGTGGATCTCGGCCGGCAGCGGCGCGGTGGAGGAGACGGCCTCGACATCGGCGGGCAGGCCGGCAGTGCCGATCGAGCGCAGCAGGCCGGCGAAACCCGTCGGGAAGCCGACCAGGAGATCGCCCGGCGCCACCTCGCGCAGCAGACGGCCAGGAGCGAGGGCGCGGGCATCCAGCACCGGCAGGCCGAGCAGGTCGGGCAGCAGGGCAGTGAAGAGGAAGCCGTAGATGTGATGCGCCGGAACGAGGGTGAGGATGCGGCGGCGGCCGGCGAAGCGCCCTGCCCAATGGACGCCCTCGGAGAGGAGGCGGGCTGCGGGATGGGTGCAGGGGCGGCGCTCGCCCGTGCTGCCCGAGGTCGTGACGGTAAGGCCGGAGACGCCCTCGGCAAGGGCGGCACGCACCACCTCGGCCCAGCCGCCGAGCTGCCGGCGGGCCAGGAGGTAGTCCTCAATTCCCGTCTCGTGGAGGTGGAAGAAGGCGTTGGCGGCGGAGGCGCAGGCCAGGCGCTCCAGGCTGTCGAGGCCGAGGCCGGATTCGTCCAGCGCGAGGTTGGCGGGCCAGAGCGCTGCGTCCTCGGCGCGAATGCGGCGGCCGGCGGCGGCGAGCTCGGCGGCGAGGAGCGAGCGCAGGATGCGGAGCACCGCGCCTTCGGAGAGGGTGAGGTTCTGTGGCGGCATCATGACGGGCGCAGCATGCGCAGGCAGGCTTAAGCTTGGGTAAAGGCCGCGCGGTGGACGCCCCGGGCGGGCGTTTACCGGATCTTCAGGACCCGCATGGCACAGGAGCAGTCGCATCACCCACAGCAGGGACATGGCGCGGTATGGAGCTGATCAAATTCGGGTCGGACAATGTCGAGAATCTGGTTGCGCAGGACCCGTCGCGGCTGAACCGCCTGCCCTTCGGCGCGGTTCTCGTCGATGCGGCCGGCAGGATCATGAAATACAACAACGCGGAGGGCGAGATCACCGGGCGCAAGCCGGAGGAGGTCGTCGGCAAGAATTTCTTCACCGATGTCGCGCCCTGCACGCGCGGCCACCTCTTCCAGGGCAAGTTCCAGGATGGCGTCGCCAAGGGCGAGGTGAACACGATGTTCGAGTATGTCTTCGACCACAACATGGCGCCCGCGAAGGTGCGGGTGCACATGAAGTCGAATTCGGTGAAGGACGGCGTCTGGATCTTCGTCAAGCGGGTTTGACGCTGCGGGTGGCGGCCTCCTTCAAGGGGCCGCCACATGCATCTGGGGACGGCGGCCGCCATTCCACCGGCCGCCGATCGCCCGCTCCACCTGCGCCGCGAGCTGCAGCAGCAGCCCGTCCTGCGCCTGCGCCGCCTGGGCCTGGATGCCGAGGGGCAGGCCATTCTCCTGCGCGCCGAGCGGCATCGACAGGCCCGGGATGCCGCAGAGATTGGCGAGCGGCGTGTAGGCGAAGTTGCGCCAGAGATTGGCGAACCAGTCCTGTACGTCCGGATTGTCGCTGATGGTCAGGTATTGGGTGGTGCCGAGCTTCGGTGTCGGCAGGGCGGTGACCGGCGTCAGGATCACGTCCCATGCCTCGAAGAAGGCGCCGAAGGCGCGCGAGGTGGCGTTGAACGCCGCCTGCATCCGGGCGCGCTCGGTGTAGGAGGTGTCGAGGCCGGCCTCCCAGATGCGGATGTTCATCGGCTCGACGAGGTCCTCGGGCGGGCGGGAGAGGCCGCGGGCGGCGATGAGATTGGCGACGGTCTGGGCGAAATTGCTGATGTAGCATGTGGTCTGCGCGGCGAAGGCGGCGCGGAAATCGACCGCGGGCAGCGCCCAGTCGACATGGTGGCCGAGGCCCTCCAGCAGGCGGCCGGCGCGCTCCAGCTCGCCTACGAAATGGGGCGTGGCGCGGTAGTCGCCCCATTCATGCGAGAGGGCGATGCGGAGGCGGGGCGGGTCGCGCTCGATCAGCGTCGAGTAGGGTTCGGGTGCGGTCCAGTAGGGCATGAACTCGCCGGGGGCGCCGCCGCGGCAATGGTCGAGGAAGGCGGCGGTGTCGCGCACCGTGCGGCTCTGGCAGCCCTGGGTCGAGACCAGGCTGCTGATGTCGGAGGCATGGGGCGCGGTGGAGAAGACGCCGCGCGAGGGCTTCAGGCCGAGATTGCCGCAGGCGCCGGCGGGGATGCGGATGGAGCCGCCGCCATCCGTCGCATGGCTGAGCGGGAGGATGCCGGCGGCGAGCATCGCGCCGCAGCCGGCCGACGACCCGTTGGTGGTGTGCTCGAGGTTCCAGGGATTGCGGGTGACGTAGACCGCAGGGTTCTCGGCGGAGGAGCAGCAGCCGAATTCCGGCGTCGTCGTTCGGCCGATGATGTTGAGGCCGGCCCTGCGGATGCGGGTGGTGAGCCAGGCGTCCGCGGCCGGGCGGTTCCCGCGCATGAGGCGGGAGCCCATCTCCTGCAGGCGGCCGGCGATGGTGGGGCCGAGATCCTTCATCAGCCAGGGCACGCCCGCGAAGGGGCCGGCGAGGTCGGTGCCGCCGGTCGCGGGGTCTTGAACAGCATCCTCGAAGACCTCGACGACGCCAGCGAGGGTGGGGTTGAGGCGGGCGATGCCGGCGGCGGCCTGGGCGGCGAGCTCGGCTGCGGTCACCTCGCCGCCGCGGACGAGGGCGGCGAGGCCGACCGCATCCTGCCGCGCCCATTCGTCCCAGCTCATCGCCATCGTCATCGCTGCTGCCTTGCTGCCAACCGGAGGCGCAAGGCTAGAGGATGGGTCAGCGCGAGGCGAGGCCGGTTTCCGGCGTGGCGCGGGCGGCGCGCAGGCGCTCGAGGCGGCTGTCGGTCGCGGCCAGCTCGCGCTCCGCCGCGGCGTAGAAGCGCTGGGCGAAGTCGGCCATCACCGGCGGCAGGGGGCGGCGCTCCTCGCGCAGGCGGTCGAGGTGCGCGGCGTACCAGCGGAGGTTCGCCTCCAGCGCATGGTCACGCGGGCGGCGGAGGATGTCGGCGAGCCAGAAGCGGTAGGGGCCGACCATCGGCTCGTCGTAGAAGATGAGGCCGAGCTCGGTCTCGTAGACCTCGTTCGCCGGCCAGGCCGGGGCCGAGAGGGCGATGGCGCCGGGGCGGACCGGGAGCGTGCCGAATTCGAGGACGGAGCGGCGGGCGGCCGGGTCGGCGAAGGCGGCTTCCGGGTCGAGCAGGGCCTGGTCGTTGCCGCGGCGCATGAGGTTGACGAACTCGTTCTTCGGCACCGGGAAATTGAGGATCGCCAGCGGCAGGGGCAGGTTGGTCGGCCAGGGCTGCCAGAAGCCGGCGGCGGCGAGCGCGTTGTGCGCCAGGTGGATGCAGTTGTCCCTGAAGAGCGACCAGTGGAACTCGCGGGCGCCGCTGCGGTAGGGGGCGTTCTCGGCGTTCAGGAAGTCGATCATCGCCAGCATCTGCGGCCGCGTCACCGGGACGCGCGCGCAGTAGCGGCCGCGGCCGAGGCCGACCGCATAGTCGGTGGCGATGGAGATTTCGTACTTGGCCGCCTCGCGGGGGAGGCCGGCGGGGGCGCCGGCGAAGGCATCCTCGTGGAAGGCGACCTCGTCATAGAGGCGGAGGCGGCGGGCCTCGGCCTGGACCTCGGCGTAGCGGGCGCGCGTCAGCGTCTCGCCGGGGCTGAGATTGCCCTCGAAGAAGAAGTCGCGGCCGGGGATCGCCACCCATTTGGCGTCGCGGAAATGCGCATTCATCGACAGGCCGACGCCCTCCTCCGGGCCGGCGCCGGGCGCATCGCAGGGGATGAGGGTGCCGTCCGGGCCGCGGCAGGCGCCGTTCAGGTAGAGCACGGCATGGCCGCCGATCTCGCCGCGGATCTCGGCGCCGAAGCCGGGGCGCTTCCTGATCTGCGAGAGGGCGCAGAACTCGGCATAGCGGGGGAAGGCGCCGGCATAGCCGGCTTCCGGGTCGGCGATGCCGGGGCGGGTGAAATCGACGGCGCCGCAGGCGGCGAGGCTGAGGGCCAGGCCAAGGGCGGCCAGGCGGCGCAGGGGGCTGGACATCGGTTCTTCGACTTGTGGTTGAGCAAAGGTCTGAACGCAACCGGGTCGTTCGAGTTTCGGGGGCGGGGCTTCGCGCCGGGTCGGGCGCGGCTAGACTGCGCGCAAACAGGGAGAGGGACCGGCGCAATGCGTCTCGACGACACGGCCTTGCCAGGGGACTGGCCGCAGGGGGCTTATGCGGCACGGATCATGACGGCGGAAGGGCCGAGCGCGATCGGCCTGCTGAACGGCGCGGCCTTCGACATGACGCCGGCCTTCGGCACGGTGAGCGCCTGGCTGAACGAGGCCGATCCCGTGGCGGCGATCCGCAACCGCGGGGTGCCGGTGCCGCTCGACCTGCCGGCTGTGCTGGGCAACAGCCACCACGCGGTGCGCGATGCCGGGAAGCCCTGGCTGCTGGCGCCGGTCGACCTGCAGGCGGTGAAGGCCTGCGGCGTGACCTATGTGCGGTCCATGCTGGAGCGGGTGATCGAGGAGCGCTGCCGCGGCGATGCGAGCCAGGCGGAGGCCGTCCGGGCCGAGGTACGGGGAATCATCGGCGACGAGCTCTCCGCCGTCAGGCCGGGCAGCGCGGAGGCGATGCGGCTGAAGGCGGCGCTGGTCGAGCGGGGGTGGTGGAGCCAGTATCTCGAGGTCGGCATCGGGCCGGATGCGGAGATCTTCACCAAGTGCCAGCCCATGGCCTCGGTCGGCGTCGGGGCGAGGATCGGGGTGCATCCGACGAGCGAGTGGAGCAACCCGGAGCCGGAGGTGGTCCTGGCGGTGAATGCGCGCGGCGCCATCCTCGGCGCGATGCTCGGCAACGACGTCAACCTGCGGGATGTGGAGGGGCGGTCGGCGCTGCTGCTGGGCCGCGCCAAGGACAACAATGCGGCCTGCGCGCTGGGGCCGTTGCTGCGGCTCTTCGATGGGGGGTTCACGCTGGAGGATGTCAGGCGGGCGGAGATCGCGCTGACGATCGAGGGGCGGGATGGCTTCCGGCTGGAGGAGACGGGGGCGGTCGGCGCCATCAGCCGGGATCCGACCGAGGTGGTCGACCAGCTCATCGGGCCGCATCATCAGTATCCGGACGGAGCGGTGCTGTTCCTCGGCACGCCCTTCTCGCCGGGCAAGGACCGGGGGGTGGCGGGCCAGGGCTTCACCCATCATCCGGGCGACGTGGTGCGGATCGCCTCGGCGCGGCTCGGGGCGCTGGTCAATGAGGTGGATCGGACGGATGCCTGCCCGCCCTGGGTCTTCGGGGTGGGGGCGCTGATGGTCAACCTCGCCCGGCGCGGGCTGCCGCGGGCATGAGCGAGGAGAGCGGGCGGCTCGACCGCGGGGATGGGGTGGAGCTCGCCTGGCGGAGGATCCCCGGGCGGGGGCCGGGCATCGTCTTCCTCGGCGGGTTCCGCAGCGACATGACGGGGACGAAGGCGGAGGAGCTGGCCCGCTTCTGCGCCGAGACGGGGCGGGGGTTCCTGCGCTTCGACTATTCCGGGCATGGGGCGAGCGGGGGCGAGTTCGAGGCGGGGAGCATCGGCCGCTGGACGGCGGATGCGGAGACGGTGATCGGGGCGCTGGCCGAGGGGCCGCAGGTGCTGGTCGGGTCCTCGATGGGCGGGTGGATCTCGCTGCTGCTGGCGCGGCGGAGGCCGGAGATGGTGGCGGCGTTCGTCGGGATCGCCGCGGCGCCGGACTTCACCCTGCGGATCGAGGCGGCGTTGCCGGGGGAGGCGCGGGCGGTGCTGGAGCGCGAGGGGGTGTGGCGTCGGCCAAGCGCCTATGGCGACCCCTACCCGATCACGCGGGGGCTGCTGGAGGATGGGCGGCGGCAGCTGGTGCTCGACCGCCCCTTCCCGCTCCGCGTGCCGGTCAGGCTGCTGCAGGGGCAGCGGGATCCGGATGTGCCCTGGGAGACGGCGCTGCGCATCGCGGAGACGGTGACGGGCGAGGATGTGCAGGTGGTTCTGGTGAAGGACGGGGACCACCGGCTGTCGCGGGCGGGGGATCTGGCGCTGCTCAGGCGGGTGGTCAGCGAAACCGCCGCCTAGAGCGTGATCGCCGGAGGCCGGAATGGCCGCCGACGCGTGTAGGGCCAGGCAACTGATCGTGGATCATGACCTGGCGCGCCGAGGCCGAGGGGTTGGATCACCAGCAGGTTGCGGGTTCGGGCCGGCACCGGCCTGCCGGGGCTTCAGCCCTCGCCGCGGAGGATCGCCGCCAGGCCCTCGCGGTAGGTCGGGTAGCGCCAGGTAATGCCGAGCGCGGCCTTGGTCGCGGCATTCGCCACGCGGCGGTTCTCCGCCCAGAAGCTGCGGCCCATGGGGGACATGCTGCGGGCGGCTTCCTCATAGGGGATGGCGGGCGGCGGCGGCAGGCCGAGCAGGCGAGCGGCTTCCTCCGTCACCAGGGCGCTCTCGGCGGGCTCGTCATCAACCAAGTGGAGGATGCGGACGCCGGGCGGCAGGGATTGGCGGAGCGCGGCGGCGATGGCGAGGGCGATGTCGTCACGGTGGATGCGGCTGAAGGCGTGGCCGGATTTCAGCGTGCGGCGGGCGGCGCCGGCCCGCATCTCCTCGATGGCGCTGCGGCCGGGGCCGTAGATGCCCCCCACCCGGAAGATGTCGAGGGCACGGCCGGTGCTGGCCGCGCGCCAGCCCTCCTCCGCCTCGAGGCGGCGGCGGCTGCGGTCCTGGCCGGGGGCGGGCGGCGTCGCCTCGTCGACCCAGGCGCCGTCGCGGTCGCCATAGATGCCGGTGGTGGAGAGATAGCCGATCCAGCGGAGGGCGGGGGCGGCGGCCAGGGCCTCGGCGGCGGCGGCGAGGAGCGGGTCCCCCCCCTCCCCCGGCGCGGCGGTCACCAGGAGGTGGGTGGCGCTCGCCAGGACCTCGCCAGCGGCGGCGAAGGGGATGAGCCGGGTGCCGGGGGGCGGGACGAGCGCCGCGGGGTTGCGGCTGGTGCCGGTGACGCGGAAGCCGAGCCGGGCGGCCTCCCGTGCGGCGGCATGGCCGGTGTAGCCGAGGCCGGCGATGAGCAGATGGGGGGAGGCAGGGTCGGTCATCTGCCTTATCTGGCGCGGTCTGTGGCGGGCGGCTAGACTGTTCGGCGTGAAGCCTGCCTTTCCCGTTCTTCTGGCGCTGCTGGCGGTCGGCCTGGTGACGAGCGCGGGCGGCGTCGGCTGGCTCGCTCTGCATGCACCGGCGGAGGCGGCGAGCGAACCCCTCCCCCTGCCGCCCGACGCGCCGCGGCTGGCGGAGGGGGCGGATTACGAGCGCTGCCTCGGGCTGGTGCGCACCGATCCCGACGAGGCGAGGAGCTTCGCCGAAGGCTGGGAGACCAAGGGCGGCGGCGAGGGCGCGCGGCATTGCGGCGCGCTGGCGCTGCTGGCCGCCGACGAGCCGGAGCGGGCGGCGGAGCGGCTGGAGGGCCTCGGCCGGGCGAGCCAGGCGGGCGCGGCGATGCGAGCTTCGCTCTTCGCCCAGGCGGGGCAGGCCTGGATGATGGCGGGCGAGGCGGGGCGGGCCTATGCGGCAGCCACCATGGGGCTGACGCTGATGCCGGACGATGCCGACCTCATGCTGGACCGGGCCGTGGCGCTCGGCACGCTCGGACGCTACGCGGATTCGATGGACGACCTCGACCGGGTGGTGGCGCTCGACCCGCAGCGGGCGGAAGCGCTGGTGTTCCGGGCGGCGGCGAACCGGCATCTCGACAGGGTCGAGCAGGCGGCGGCGGATGTAGGGCGGGCGCTGACCCTCACCCCCGACAATGCGGAGGCGCTGCTGGAGCGGGGAATCATCCGCCAGCTCAAGGGCGACACCGCGGGCGCGAAGGCGGATTGGCAGCGCACCATCGCCCTCGCCCCGGACAGCGCGACGGCGGATCTCGCGCAGCAGAACCTGGCGCTGAACGAGGCCGGGCCGCAGCGGCGGTAGGGCATCGTCGGGTCCGGCGCGCAGGCCGGACGACCGCGACGGGGTGGAGAACCTGCGGCGGTTCGGCTTCGTCGCCGGGCGGAGCTTCGGCGGGGCGGGGGTGAGCCTCGCCGACCTCACCTCCGCCCGGAGTTGCAGCGCGGTCCCGATCTAGGAACCGCGGCAGCCCTGGGTGCCGCATCGCCCAGGGCGCCGAACCCTTGGCCGCGCCTACTGGCTGAAGGCGATGAGCTGGCGCACCGCCTCGCCCGACTTGAGGCGGGCGAAGCCGGTGTTGATCTCGTCGAGCCGGAGCGTGCCGCTGATCAGGTGGTCGAGATGCAGGCGGCCCTGCTGCCAGAGCTTCAGCAGCCGCGGCATGTCGACGCGGAAGTGGTTGGAACCCATCGAGGAGCCCTGGATCTTCCGCTCGCGCAGGAAGTCGAAGCCGTGCAGCTCGATCTTCACGCCGAAGGGCACCATGCCGATGATCGTCGCCGTGCCGCCGGGGCGGAGCATGGCGAAGCTCTGCTCGGCGGTGGCCTTCATCCCGAGCGCCTCGAAGCTGTAGTGGACGCCGCCGCCGGTGAGGTCCCTCACCTGCTGCACCGGGTCGTCGTTGCCGACGAGGATGGTGTCGGTCGCGCCCATGATGCGGGCGAGGTCGAGCTTCGACTGCAGCCGGTCGATGGCGACGATGCGCGAGGCGCCGGCCAGCGCCGCGCCGTTCACCGCCGAGAGGCCGACGCCGCCGCAGCCGATGACGGCGACGGTGGAGCCCGCCTCGATCCGCGCCGTGTTGAAGACGGCGCCGACGCCGGTGATGACGCCGCAGCCGACCAGCGTCGCGCGGTCGAGCGGGATGTCGGGGTCGATCTTCACCAGGGCGTTCTCGTGGACGACCATCTGCTCGGCGAAGGCGGAGAGGTTGAGGAACTGGTTCATCACCTCCCCGCCCTTCCAGGAGAGGCGGCGGGACTGGCCGGGGACCATCTTCACCTCGGTGTTCTCGCAGAGCACCGTGTGGCCCGTCGTGCATTGCGAGCAGGCGCCGCAGAAGACGGAGAGGCAGCCGATGACGTGGTCGCCGGGCTTGAGATAGGTGACGTCGGAGCCGACGGCCTCCACCACGCCAGCGACCTCATGGCCGGGGACGGTCGGCAGGGGATGGGGGTAGAGGCCCTCGATGAAGTGCAGGTCGGAATGGCAGAGGCCGGCATAGGCGGTGCGCACCAGCACCTCGCGCGCCTTGGGCTTCTGCAGGGTGACTTCCTCGATGGTGAGCGGCTGGTTCACCTCGTGCAGGACGGCGGCCTTCATGACGGGTTCCTCCCCTCTTGGACCCCTCGACGATACCACTTAGGCTTCATCATGCCAGAGCGGGAGGAACGCCGGATGGAGCTGTTGCAGGAGCGCGCCGAGGGCGTGCTGTGGCTCACCATGAATCGGCCGGAGGTGCTGAACGCGCTCGGCGGCACCATGATGCGGGATCTGCAGCAGGCGCTGGCCGAGGCGGCGGCCGACCCCGGGATCGGCTGCGTCGTGCTGACCGGGGCGGGGCGCGGCTTCTCGGCGGGCGGCGACATGAAGGCGCGGGCGACGGGGGCGAAGCCGCCGCCGGCAACGCCGGAGGCGGGCTCGGACGAGTTGCGGAGCCGGATGGAGTGCTCCCGCCTGCTGCATGAGATGCCGAAGCCCACCATCGCCATGGTGAACGGCGTCGCGGCCGGTGCGGGAATGTCGCTGGCGCTGGCCTGCGACATGCGCATCGCCGGCACCAGCGCGCGAATGACGACCGCCTTCGCCAATATGGGCTTCTCGGGGGATTTCGGCGGGCATTACTTCCTGGCGAAACTGGTGGGGCCAGCCAAGGCGCGCGAGCTCTACTTCACCAGCGCGAAGCTTGACTCGGCCGAGATGGAGCGGCTCGGCCTGGTCAACCGGCTGGTGCCGGACGAGGAGCTGCGGGCGGAGACGGAGCGGCTGGCGCGGCAGCTTGGGCAGGGGCCGCGCGTCGCCTGGCGCTACATGAAGCGCAACATGAAGATCGCCGAGGAAGGGACGCTCGGCGAGGCGCTGGATGCCGAAGCCTTCGGCATGATGCGGACGCAGATGACGGAGGACCACCAGGAGGCGCTGCGGGCCTTCATGGAGAAGCGCCCGCCGCGGTTCCAGGGACGCTAGGCCACGATCCGCGATCATCGGATCGTGGCCTGGCCCATCGTCTCCTCGCGTGCTTCGCGCCTCCGGCGATCACGCCCTGGCGGTCAGAAGCGGAGCGGCACGGCCTGCACCACGAGGGGCAGGCCGCGCACCTCGGCCAGCACCGGCTCCGGGATCGGCCCGTCCAGCGAGACGAGGCAGATGGCATCGCCGCCCTGGGCCGCGCGGCCCAGGTGGAAGGTGGCGATGTTGATGCCGGCATTGGCGAGCGCCATGCCGAAGCGGCCGATGAAGCCGGGGCGGTCCTGGTTGGTCACGTAGAGCATGTGCGGGGCGAAATCGGCCTCCACCGCGATGCCCTTGATCTCGACCAGGCGGGGCTTGGCATCGCCGACCAGCGTGCCGGCGACGCTGCGGGTGTGGCGCTCCGTCTCCACGGTGACGCGCAGCAGGGTGGCGTAGTCGCCGCTCCGCTCATGGACGGTCTCGGCGACCTCGATGCCGCGCTCCTTCGCCACCACCGGCGCGTTCACCATGTTGACCGCGCCCATCAGCGGGGTCAGGACGCCGGCGAGCGAGGCGGCGGTGAGCGGGCGGCGATTGAGCTCGGCGACATGGCCCTCGTACTCGACGCGGATGGAGCGGATGGCGTCGTCCTGCGCCGCGACGAGCTGGCCGGCCATGGCGCCGAGCTCCCGCGCCAGCTCCATATAGGGCTTGAGGCGGGGGGCTTCCTCCGCCGTGACGCTCGGCATGTTGATGGCGTTGGAGACGGCGCCGGTCAGCAGGTAGTCGGCCATCTGGTCGGCGACCTGCAGGGCGACATTCTCCTGCGCCTCCGCCGTCGCGGCGCCGAGATGCGGCGTGCAGACGACGTTCTCGAGGGCGAAGAGCGGGCTTTCCGTCGCGGGCTCCGTTGCGAAGACGTCGAGCGCGGCGCCGGCGACATGGCCGGATCGCAGCGCCTCGGCCAGCGCCTGCTCATCGACGAGGCCGCCGCGGGCGCAATTGACGATGCGGACGCCGCGCTTGAGCCTGGCGATGTTCCCGCGGCTGAGGATGTTGCGCGTCTGCTCGGTCAGCGGCGTGTGCAGCGTGACGATGTCGGCGCGCTCGAGCAGCTCGTTCAGCTCGACCTTCTCGACGCCGAGCTCCACGGCGCGCTTCTCCGAGAGGAAGGGGTCGAAGGCCGCGACCTTCATCTTCAGGCCAACAGCCCGGTCGGCGACGATGGAGCCGATATTGCCGCAGCCGATCAGGCCGAGCGTCTTGCCGAAGAGCTCGACGCCCATGAAGCGGTTCTTCTCCCACTTCCCCGCCTTGGTAGAGGCGGAGGCCTCCGGGATCTGCCGGGCGAGGGCGAAGATCATGGCGATGGCATGCTCGGCGGTGGTGATGGCGTTGCCGTAGGGCGTGTTCATCACCACGACGCCGCGGGCCGTCGCGCTCGTCACGTCGACATTGTCGACGCCGATGCCGGCGCGGCCGACGACCTTGAGGTTGGGCGCGGCGTCGAGCAGCTCCCGCGTCACCTTGGTCGCGCTGCGGACGGCGAGGCCGTCATAGGGCGCGATGATGGCGCGGAGCTCGGCCGGGGAGAGGCCGGGCCTGAGGTCGACCTCGATGCCGCGGCGGCGGAAGATCTCGACCGAGGCGGGCGAGAGCTTGTCGGAGATGAGGACCTTGGGCATCAGGCGGCCACCTTCTGCCGGTCGGCCTCGACCTGTGCGAAGGCCCAGTCGAGCCAGGGGAGCAGGGCCTCGATATCCGCGGTCTCGACCGTGGCGCCGCCCCAGATGCGGAGGCCGGGCGGGGCGTCGCGGTAATTGGCGGCGTCGAGGGCGACGCCTTCCTTCTCCAGCAGGGAGGCGAGGCTCTTCGCCGCCCTGGCTTGGGCATCCGCATCGAGCGCGGTGAACCAGGGGGCGACGATCTTCAGGCAGATGGAGGTGCAGGAGCGCGTCGCCGGGACCTCGGCCAGGAAGTCGACCCAGGGGGTGCGCTCGACCCAGGCGGCGATGGCGGCGAGGTTGGCCTCGGAGCGGGCGATCAGCGCGGGGAGGCCGCCGATGGACTCGGCCCAGCGCAGGCCGTCCAGCGCGTCCTCGACGCAGAGCATGGAGGGCGTGTTGATGGTCTCGCCCTTGAAGATGCCCTCGTTCAGCTTGCCGTCCTTGGTCATGCGGAAGATTTTTGGGAGCGGCCAGGCGGGCTTGTACGACTCCAGCCGCTCGACTGCGCGCGGGCTGAGGGCGAGCATCCCATGCGCGGCCTCGCCGCCGAGGACCTTCTGCCAGGACCAGGTGACGACATCGAGCCGGTCCCAGGGAAGGTCCATGGCGAAGGCGGCGCTGGTGGCGTCGCAGATAGCGAGGCCCTGGCGGTCAGGCGCGATCCACTCGGCGTCGGCGAGGCGGACGCCGCTCGTCGTGCCGTTCCAGACGAAGACGAGGTCGCGCGTCGCATCGACCGAGGCGAGGTCGGGGAGCTGGCCGTAGGGGGCGGCGATGACGCGGGCCTCCGGCAGCTTGAGCTGCTCGATGACATCCGTACCCCAGTCCTTGGAGAAGCTCTCCCAGGCCAGGACATCGACGCCGCGGGCGCCGAGCAGGGACCAGAGCGCCATCTCCACCGCGCCGGTGTCGGAGGCGGGGACGATGCCGAGGCGCCAATCGGCGGGCATGCCGAGCACCGCCTTGCTGCGGGTGATGACCTCAGCGAGGCGGGATTTGGGGCCGGCGGCGCGGTGGCTGCGGCCGAGATAGGCGCCGGAGAGGGCCTCGAGCGACCAGCCGGGGCGCTTGGCGCAGGGGCCGGAGGAGAATCGGGGGTTCTGCGGACGGAGTCCGGGCTTGGTGGCGCTTGCCATGATGCAGCTCCCTTCCAGAAGCGGATGCGCCCCGGTGGGGGGGCGTGGCCCGCCGCAAGCCCTAGATCAGGCGAGGAGGGAGAGCAAGGGGCCCGATGCGCTGCCGGAGCCGGAGCCGGCGGCCGAGATGACGTAGCGCTGGGCGAGCTTCTGCAGGGCCCGCGGGTCGTTGAGATCGGCAAGCTTCAGCCGCGAGGTGATGGCCGCGGCCTGGGTCTCGATCGGCTGGACGACCATCGAATTCGGCAGGCCGAGCGCGCCGGTGACGACGCGGCGGAGCACGGTGTTGCCGAGGATATTGTAGACATTGGTCTCGCCCTTGGCGTTCTGCAGGAAGTAGAGCGCGTCGGAGATGCCCGGGGCCTGCTCGTCGAGGCCGGTGCGGTACTGGTACTCGACGAAGCCGTCCATCAGTTTCTGCTGCACCTTCGGGTCCTGCAGGCCGGCGAGGCCCTTGGCCTTCAGGTCGAGCGTCCTCGCCGCCGCGGTGAAGCGCTTGTCAAGGCTGGCGAGCAGGCCCTTCGTGTCCTTCGGGTCGGCGGTGAGCGCCTTCTGCACCAGGCCGGGATAGGCCGCCTGGTCGGCGAGGCCGAGCGCGGGCAGCAGCACGTTCAGCACCCGCGGGTCCTGCAGGGCGGACTTCACGTCGCGCGCCTTGGCGATGGCCGCCTGGAACTGCTTCAGCGCGGTGATGGTGACGGGGTCTTTCCTCTCCCGGGCGGTGCCCTTGGCGGTGGCGTCGGGCGCCTGGGCGGCCTTCAGCGCGGCGAGGCCCGCGGCCGGGTTGCCGGCATTGGCGGCGCCGGCGTCGGATGCGCCAAAGAGCGTCGACGCCAGGAAGGCGGTGACCTGCATGGCGCGAGCCTGGCAGGTGCGGGTTGAGACGGGGTTAAGGCCGCTCAGGTGATGACGGACGGCGCGTCGCGGCCGGTATGGCGGGCGATGCCGGCGATCTCCCGGGCTGCGGCGATGACCGGGGCGAGTACCTCCTGCACCGGCAGGGCGTGGCGCGACGGGTCCGGCTCGAAGCGCTCGAGATAGACGCGGAGGGTGGCGCCGACCGTGCCGGTGCCGGAGAGGCGGAAGACGGCGCGGGCATCCTCGGCGAAGAGGATGCGCACGCCCTGCGCAGCGGTGGTCGAGCCGTCGACCGGGTCGTTGTAGGCGAAGTCGTCGGCCTCGGCGATGGTGAGGCCGCCGGCGCGCTGGCCGGGGAGCGCGGCGAGGCGTTCGCGGAGCGAGGCCATCAGGGCGTTCGCCGCGGTGGCGTCGACCTCCTCGTAGTCGTGGCGGGTGTAGTAGTCGCGGCCGAAGCTCGCCCAGTGCTCGAGCAGGATGGCATCCGCCCGCTTGCCGGTGGCGGCGAGGATGTCGAGCCAGAGCAGCACGGCCCAAAGCCCGTCCTTCTCGCGCACATGGTCGGAGCCGGTGCCGGCGCTCTCCTCGCCGCAGAGGGTGATGCGCCCGGTATCGAGCAGGTTGCCGAAGAATTTCCAACCCGTCGGCGTCTCGTAGCAAGGAATGCCGAGGCGCTTCGCCACGCGGTCCACCGCGCGGCTGGTCGGCATGGAGCGGGCGACGCCGGCAAGGCCCCGCGCGTAGCCGGGGGCGAGATGCGCCTGTGCCGCGAGGATGGCGAGGCTGTCGCTCGGGGTGACGAAATGGCCGGGGGCGACGATCATGTTGCGGTCGCCGTCGCCGTCGGAGGCGGCGCCGAAATCGGGCGGCTCGGCGCCCATCATCTCGGCCATCAGCGCCTCGGCATGGACCGGGTTGGGGTCCGGGTGATGGCCGCCGAAATCGGGCAGCGGCGTCGCGTTCACCACCGTGCCGGCGGGGGCGCCGAGGCGGCGCTCCAGGATCTCCTGCGCATAGGGGCCGGTGACGGCGGAGAGCGCGTCGAAGCGCATGCGGAAGCCGTTGCGGAACAGGCCGGCGATGCGGTCCATGTCGACCAGGGTCTCCATCAGCGCGGCGTAGTTCGCCACGGGGTCGACGACCATCGCCACCATCCCCTCGATGCGGGTCTCGCCGATGCGGTCGAGGTCGAGGTCGGGCGTGTCGGCGGTGCGGTACTCGGTGAGGGTCGCGGCGCGGCGATGGATGGCCGACGTCACCTCCTCCGGCGCCGGGCCGCCATTCGCCATGTTGTACTTGATTCCGAAATCGCCCTCCGGCCCGCCGGGATTGTGGCTCGCCGAGAGGATGATGCCGCCGATCGCCCCGCTCGAGCGGATCAGGGCGGAGGCGGCCGGCGTCGAGAGCAGGCCGCCCTGGCCGACCAGCAGGCGGCCGACGCCGTTGGCGGCGGCGAGGCGGATGGCGGACTGGATGGCCTCGCGGTTCAGGTAGCGGCCATCGCCGCCGAGGACGAGCGTCGCGCCGCGCAGCCCCTCCCCCGCCGTCTCCAGGATCGCCTGGATGAAATTCTCGATGTAGTGCGGCTGCCGGAAGACCGTGACCTTCTTGCGCAGCCCCGAGGTGCCGGGCTTCTGGTCTGCGAAGGGGCGGGTGGCGACGGTGCGGACGGGCATCAAGGGTCTCCGGCTGGCCGGTGCATCATAGCGGCCGGGTGGGGAATGGCGATTCACGGCGTATGGAACGCGGGGGAACCGATCCGGCTCGCGGCTGTTCGCGCTGCATGACGCGATCCCAAGCCTCGGTCCTCATCCTGCTCGGCCTGCTGCTGGCGCTGTTCTGGCTGGCGCCGGAGGTGCCGCTGCTCGGCTTCGCCGCGGTGCTGCTGGCGCTCGCCCTGCGCGCCGGGGGCGAGCCGCTGGCACGGAAGACGGGGATGCCGGCCTGGCTGGGGGTGCTGGTCGTCGCCGTGCTGGTGGTGGTGGCGATCGGGCTCGCGGGCTGGGCGGCGGCGGGGCCGCTCACCGAGCAGGCGCGGGAGCTGGCGCAGCAGCTGCCGCGCAGCTTCGAGACGCTGCGGAACAAGCTGGCGGATACGGGATGGGGCGACTGGGTGCTGCGCCAGGTCGATCCGGGGCGCCTCTTCGGCGTCGGCGGGGCGGAGGATGCGGCGGCGGCGGCGGCCTCGGCGGCGAGCTCGACGCTTGGGGGGCTCGGCAACCTGGTGCTGGTGGTGCTGCTCGGCCTCTACCTCGCGGTGCAGCCGGAGGGATACGTCCGCGGGCTGCGGCACCTCTTCGCGCCGGATCTCGACGGGCGGGTGCGGGAGACGCTCGAGGAGGCGGGGCACACGCTGCGCGGCTGGCTGCTGGGCCAAGCCTTCGCCATGGTCGTCGCGGGGATTCTGACCTGGGTCGGGCTCATGCTGCTCGGCGTGCCGCTGGCGGGGCTGCTGGCGACGATCGTCGCGGTGCTAAACTTCATCCCCGTCATTGGGCCGCTGATCGGCGCGGTGCCGGCCATGCTGCTGGCGCTGACGCAGGACCCGGTGTTGCCCTTCTGGGTGCTGGGGGTCATCGTGCTGGTGCAGAGCATCGAGGGGAATTTCCTGACGCCGATGGTGCAGAGCCGGACGGCGGACCTGCCCCCTGCCCTGCTGCTGGTGACGCAGGTGCTGACGGGGGCGCTGTTCGGGCTGCTCGGCGTGGCGCTGGCGGCGCCGCTCTCGGCGCTGGGGCTCGTCGTCGTCAGGAAAGGTTACGTGGAGGGCTGGCTGGATTGGCCGCTCGACAAGGCGGAGCGATGAGAGTGCCTGGGAGGGCGTCGCCCTCCCCAAGCCATTCCCACCTAGCCTCCTCCTACCAGGCGGGAACCCGGCCTGGACCGGTCAGAGTTGGGCTTCGCCGCGCAGGACCGGGACGCAGCCCCCACCTACCGTCGCGCGGATGCCGGCAGGCGTGCGGCGAGCCGTCGTGCGGAGCAGGCTGGGGCGGCCCATCTCGACGCCCTGGATGATGTCGATCGCGTGGTGCTCGGCGCCGCTCAGCGAAAGCAGGAACCCGGTCAGCAACGTGGCGGCGCTGCCGGTGGCGGCATCCTCCGGCGTGCCGGCCAGGGGCGAGAACATGCGGGCGCGGAGGCGCTCGCCATCCCGTCGGTAGAGGTAGAGGGTGAGGCGGCCGCCCAGCGCGGGCAGCGTCTCGACAATGCGGCGGAAGGCGGCGTGGTCGGGGGCGGCCGCCGCCAGCGCCTCCGGCGTCACCTCGAGCAGGACGCGGGGGTTGCCGCCATCCGAGGCGATGGTCGGCGCATGGCGGGCGGTGAGGATGCCCTCCGGCGCGATGCCGGCGCAGGCGGCGATGGGCCCGAGGGGCAGAGCCTCGCCGATGCGAAGCGGCTGCGGGGCGGCGACGGTCGTCGAGAGAACGGCGCCGGCGGGGTCGCGCTCGACCCGGATCTCGACCAGCCCGGCCAGCTGCTCGAAGCGGAGCAGGCCGTCGCGTGCCCGGTCGGCGAGGACATGGGCCGTCCCGACATTGGGGTGGCCGGCGAAGGGCATCTCGGCGGTGCGGTTGAAGATGCGGACACGGGCGGTGTTCGCCGGGTCCTCGGGGGGCAGGACGAAGGTGGTCTCGCTCAGATTGAACTCGGTGGCGAGGGACTGCATCTCGCCATCCGAGAGGCCCCGCGCATCGGGAAAGACGGCGAGCTGGTTGCCACCGAAGCGGCGGTCGGTGAAGACGTCGAGCGTGACGAAGGGGTAGGTTCTCATCAGATCCGTGCCGGGTCGAGGGTGACGGCGTGGTTCAGCGGGCCATGGCCGCGGCCGAAGCCCGGTGCCGCGAGGATGGCGGCGCGGACATAGCGGCGGGCGCGGGCGACGGCCTCCGGCAGGGGCAGGCGCTGGGCGATGCCGGCGGCGATGGCCGAGGCGAGGGTGCAGCCGGTGCCGTGGGTGTGCCGGGTCTCGATGCGCGCGTCCTCGAAGCGGGTGATGCCCGCTGGCGTGCCGAGCAGGTCGACGACGACGGGGCCGTCGAGATGGCCGCCCTTCAGCAGCACGGCCTCGGCGCCGAGCGAGAGGAGCGCGGCCATGGCGGCCTGCATTTCCGCCTCGGTGGTGATGCGAAGGCCGGTGAGGACCTCGGCCTCGGGAAGGTTCGGGGTGATGACCGTGGCGCGGGGGATGAGGCGCCGCTTCAGCGTCTCGACCGCATCGGGCTGCAGCAGGGGGTGGCCGCCCTTGGCGACCATGACCGGGTCGGCGACCAAGGGGACGCCGGGGGGAAGCGCGTCGCAGACGGCCTCGATGGTCGGGCTGTCATGCAGCATGCCGGTCTTCAGCGCATCGGCGCCGAGATCGCCGAGGACGACCTCGATCTGCTGCCGGATGAAGCCGGTCGGGATGGGGAGGACGCCGTGGACGCCCTCGGTGTTCTGCGCGGTGAGCGCGGTGATTGCCGTCATGGCGAAGCCGCCGAGGGCGGTGACCGCCTTGATGTCGGCCTGGATGCCGGCGCCGCCGCCCGAATCCGAGCCGGCGATGATGAGGACCCGGCCGCGCATCTAGGCGGCGATCCGGGCGCGGATGGTGGCGGCGAGCGACTCGACGGTTTCCGTGACCAGCGCTTCGTCCTCCGCCTCGGCCATGACGCGGATCAATGGCTCCGTGCCGCTGGCGCGGATGAGGATGCGGCCGCGCGAGCCGAGCCGCTCCTCGAAGGCGGCGATCTCGCGTTGCACGCCGGCGTCCTTCAGCGGGGAGGCGCCGGCGAAGCGGACATTCACCAGGCGCTGCGGCAGGGGGGTGAAGCGGCGGCAGACCTCGCTGGCGGGCCGGCCCTCCTGCACCAGGACGGAGAGGACCTGGAGGGCGGCGATGAGGCCATCCCCGGTCGTGGCGAAGTCGGCCATGATGACATGGCCCGATTGCTCGCCGCCCAGGTTGCAGCCGGCGTCGCGCATCCGCTCGCCGACATAGCGGTCGCCGACCGCGGTGCGGAGCAGGTCGAGGCCGATCCCCCGCAGGTGGCGCTCGAGGCCCATGTTGGACATCACCGTCGCCACCACGGCGCCGCCGCGGAGACGGCTTTCGGCCTGCCAGGAGCCGGCGATGAGGGCGAGGATCTGGTCGCCGTCGATCAGCGTGCCGGCCTCGTCCACCAGCACCAGGCGGTCGGCATCGCCGTCGAGGGCGATGCCGATATCGGCGCGGCGCTCGCGCACCAGGGTGGCGAGCTGGCCCGGGGCGGTCGAGCCGACGCCCTGGTTGATGTTGAAGCCGTCCGGCGCGACGCCGAGGGAGACGACCTCGGCGCCCAGCTCCCAGAGCACGGTGGGGGCGACGCGATAGGCCGCGCCATGGGCGCAGTCGACGACGATGCGCAGGCCCTCCAGCGTCAGGCGGCGGGGGAAGCTCTGCTTCGCCGCCTCGATGTAGCGGCCGGGGGCATCCTCGAGGCGGCTGGCGCGGCCGAGGCGGCCCGGGGCGACCTGGGAGGCGGCGAGGTCGCCGGCCATCAGCGCCTCGATCTCGGCCTCCTGCGCGTCGGAGAGCTTCAGCCCATCGGGGCCGAAAAGCTTGATGCCGTTGTCCTCGAAGGGATTGTGGGAGGCACTGACCATCACGCCGAGATCGGCGCGGAGGCTGCGCGTCAGCAGCGCGATGGCGGGCGTCGGCATGGGGCCGACGAGGACGACATCCATGCCGGCGCCGACGAACCCCGCCGTCAGCGCGGGCTCCAGCATGTAGCCGGAGAGGCGCGTGTCCTTGCCGATGACGACGCGGTGGCGGTGGGTGCCGCGGTTGAAGTACTGGCCTGCCGCCTGGCCGAGCCGGAGGGCGGTGGCGGCGTCCATCGGCGCCTGGTTGGCCTTGCCGCGGATGCCATCGGTGCCGAAGAGGCGGCGGGTGGGCTGGGTCATCCCGCTGGATTAGCGCCGGTCGGCGGGCGTGTCACCGGAAAGCGCGGCCTGCTGGACGCGGAGCGCCTGGGCGGTCTCCGCCACGTCATGCACGCGGAGGATGGCGCCGCCGCGGGAGGCGGCGAAGAGGGCCGCGGCGACGCTGCCGGGCATGCGGGCCTTGCCGCCCTCCACGGCGCCGGAGAGGCGGCCGATCGAGCGTTTGCGCGAGGCGCCGACCAGCAGCGGGCAGCCGAGGCCGGCGAGCAGCGGCAGGCGGTGCAGGAGGGCGAGGTTGTGCTCCAGCAGCTTGCCGAAGCCCAAGCCCGGATCGAGGGCGATGCGGTGGCGCGGAATGCCGGCGGCCTCGGCGGCGGCGAGGCGGCCGGCGAGGAAAGCGCCGACATCGAGGGCCACGTCGTCATAGCGCGGGTCCTCCTGCATGGAGCGCGGGTCGTCGCCGAGCATGTGCATGAGGATGAGCGGGGCGCCGGCCTCCGCCACCACCTGCGCCGCGCTCGGGTCGTGGCGCAGGGCGGAGACATCGTTGACGATGCGGGCACCGCCGGCCAGGGCCTCCCGCATGGTGAGCGCGTTGCGGGTATCGACCGAGAGGGGGGCGAGCGGGGCCAGGGCGCGGATGACGGGGAGGATGCGCCGGCATTCCTCCTCCGGCGGGACGGGGGCCGCGCCGGGGCGGGTGCTCTCGCCGCCGATGTCGAGCATGTCGGCGCCGGCGGCGAGCATGGCCTGGCCCTGGGCGAGGGCGGCCTCGACCAGCGCCTCGCCCTCGAGGCCGGCGGCAAGGAGGCCGTCGCCGGAGACGCTGTCGGGGGTGATGTTGACGACGCCCATCACCAGCGGGGCGCCGGGACCGAGGCGGGGAACGAGGCCGGCGAAGGGCGCCGGGGCCTCAATGAGCGGCGGCAGAAGGCCGCGCCACTCGGGGGGGATCGTGGCGACGGGGAGCAGCAGGGGCTCGGCGCCGCGGGCGATGAGCCGGGCCAGGGTGAAGGCGATGGGGCCGCCCTGGAGCGGGAGGGCAAGGCCGGCCTCGATCGCCGAGGTGGCGGCGGGGCCGGTCAGCAGGCCGAGCGGCTCGATCCAACGGTCGGGCATGGCATCCCCCGAAACGCAATCAGCGCGCCCGGAGGCGCGCTGATCGTTGGTCCTGTGGCTGGCGACCGGCCTAGGTGGCGGGCGCCGGGCCGGGGTTCAGCCCGCCGCTCGGGCGCGGGGCGCGGCCGCTGGAGGGGACGCTGCCACGGCCCTGCGGCACCGGCTCATCCGGGCGGTCGCGCACGATCGGCTCGCCCCGGATGATCTGCTTGATCTCGTCGCCGGAGATGGTCTCGTGCTCGAGCAGGCCCTTCGCCAGGAGATGCAGCTCGTCGATGTTCTCCGAGAGGATCTGCTTCGACCTGGAATAGGCCTCGTCGATGATGCGGCGGATCTCGCCGTCGATCATCTGCGCGGTGCTCTCCGACAGGTTCTTCGACTGGGTCACGGAGTGGCCGAGGAAGACCTCCTGGCTGTTCTCGCCATAGGCGATCATGCCGAGCTTCTCGCTCATGCCCCACTCGGTGACCATCATGCGGGCCTGGTTGGTGGCCATCTTGATGTCGCCCGAGGCGCCGTTCGAGACCTTGTCGGCGCCGAAGATCAGCTCCTCCGCCACGCGGCCGCCCATGGCCATCGCCAGCTCGGAGAGCAGCTTCGACTTGTGCTTGGAGTAACGGTCGCCCTCCGGCAGGGACATCACCAGGCCGAGCGCACGGCCGCGGGGGATGATGGTCGCCTTGTGGACGGGGTCGCACTCCGGGAGCTTCATGGCGCAGAGGGCGTGGCCGGCCTCGTGGTAGGCGGTCATGCGCTTCTCGTCGTCGGACATGACCAGCGAGCGGCGCTCGGCGCCCATCAGCACCTTGTCCTTGGCCTGCTCGAACTCGTGCATGCCGACGGTGCGGCGGCCGGTGCGGGCGGCGAGGAGGGCGGCCTCATTGACGAGGTTCGCCAGATCGGCGCCGGAGAAGCCGGGGGTGCCGCGGGCGATCACCTTCGGGTCGACGTCGGAGGCGAGCGGGACCTTCCGCATATGGACGCGGAGGATCTTCTCGCGGCCCATCACGTCGGGGTTCGGCACCACGACCTGGCGGTCGAAGCGGCCCGGGCGCAGCAGGGCGGGGTCGAGCACGTCCGGGCGGTTGGTCGCCGCGATGAGGATGACGCCCTCATTCGACTCGAAGCCGTCCATCTCGACGAGCATCTGGTTCAGGGTCTGCTCGCGCTCGTCATTGCCGCCGCCGAGGCCGGCGCCGCGATGGCGGCCGACGGCGTCGATCTCGTCGATGAAGATGATGCAGGGGGCGTTCTTCTTGCCCTGCTCGAACATGTCACGGACGCGGCTGGCGCCGACGCCGACGAACATCTCGACGAAGTCGGAGCCGGAGATGGTGAAGAAGGGGACATTGGCCTCGCCGGCGATGGCGCGGGCGAGCAGCGTCTTACCCGTACCGGGCGGGCCGACGAGCAAGCAGCCCTTCGGGATCTTGCCGCCGAGGCGCTGGAACTTCTGCGGGTCGCGCAGGAACTCGACGATCTCCTCGAGCTCGCCCTTGGCCTCGTCGATGCCGGCGACGTCCTCGAAGGTGACGCGGCCCTGCTTCTCGGTCAGCAGGCGGGCGCGGGACTTGCCGAAGCCCATGGCCCGGCCGCCGCCCGACTGCATCTGGCGCATGAAGAAGACCCAGACGCCGATGAGGAGCAGCATCGGGAACCAGCTGAGGAGGTAGTGGAAGAGCGGGTTGACGTCGCTCTCCTCCGGCCGGGCCACGACGCGGACGCCCTTCTCGGTCAGGCGGGAGACCAGGTTGGGGTCCTCCGGCGTGTAGGTCTGGAAGGTGCGCCCGTCCGAGAGCTGGCCGCTGACGGTCCGCCCCTGGATGGTCACGTCCCGCACATGGCCGGCGCCGACCTCGTTGAGGAAGTCCGAATAGGCAACCTGTTGGGCGCCCCGTTGCGCCGAACCGCTGGGTTGGAACACGTTGAATAGCGCCACGAGCAGCAGCGCCACGATCACCCAGAGCGCCAGATTCCGGCCGAAATTGTTCACCGATTCGTATCCCGTTCCCGCCATGGCCCCGATCGGGCCCTGGTGCCTCAGGCTCTGCCCAAGGCCAGCGATCCCTAAGATAGGGAGGCGAACCCCGGCCGTGAATGCCCCCGATGCGACAAGACCATGCCGCCCGCGGAAGTGACCCCAGCGACCGCCTCCCCGGCCGGGAGGGACCCAACCGAGGCGAACACTGCCCGGAAGGGCTTGCAGCGATCTGGATCAGGATAATCCAGAGCGGGGACGGCGACCAGCATTCCGTTCTCGCGGATCGCGGGCAGCCCGGCGAGCAGGGCGGCGGGCCAGGCGGGGACGCCAGGGGCGCAGGCGCGGCGGAGCCGGGCGGCATCGGCGGGGCCGAGGGCGCCGAGGCTGTGGCCGGGGGCGCCGGGGCCGGTGAGGCGGAAGCGCCCGTCCCAAAGGGCGCCTTGCAGCGCCTCGACCGGCGGGGCGAGCCCAGCCGGCTCGCGGATGAGGAGCCAGGTGCCGCGGCGGGGGCGGAG
>CADCTD010000186.1 GCA_902805545.1 uncultured Craurococcus sp.
GGCGGCTGCCCGGGCGCCACAGGCTGTTCGCGGCGAGCGGCGCTTCCTGCGCGCCGGGCATGGGCATGGAGACCGGGCGCCAGGCCGGGTCGGCGGTGGGGTTGCGGAGCTCCGAGAGCTCGGGCGCGCGGCCGACGCGGGAGAGGCGCTCGAGCGAGCCGCAGCCAGCGAGCGCGAGCGGCACGAGGAGGAGGGCGGCGCGCATGGTCAGGGCCTCCGCAGCGGGGTGGCGCCGGGGGCGATACGGACCCGGCCAGGGCCGATCACCTCGGCCTCGATGACGGCGCGGCTGGCGAGGTTCATCACCGGCACGAGGCCGCCGCGGGGCCCGGCCTCCAGCGCGCGGCCCTGGGCGCTGAGCGAGAGGCCGGGCGATTCGAGCAGCATGGTGACAAGCGCGTTCTTCTCGACCAGCGCGGGCGGGCCGAGATCGGCGAGCGGGATGGGTGCGTCGGCGGCGACGGCGCGGTGGAGCTGCTGGCCGATCACCTGCTCCGGCCGCTCGGCGAGTCCCGGGCGGAAGCGCTCGGCGCGGAGGCGGATGGGGCGCAGGTCGCCGGGCCGGGGGATTTCGCCGGCGGCGAGGCGGCGGGTGGCGACGATGGCGGGGAGGGTCGGCGCGGCGCGGCCGCTGAGGCGCTGGCGCTGGATCGGCATGCCCTCGGCCAGGATCGTCAGCGTCGCGCCGAACCGGCCGGTCGCCGGGTCGAAGGCAAGACCCTCGGCGGCGAGGCGAAGGGCGGCGCCGGGCGGGATCATCGGCGGGACGAGGGGGGCGAGATCGAGCTCGGCCTCCGCATCCATGCCGAGGCGAAGGAGGTCGGGACGGAGGGCATTGACGATCTCCTCCGTCGTGACCGGGCGGCCGGGGCGCTCGATGACGGCGCGGTCATGGGCCGAGAGCGGGCGCCAGGCGAGGCCATGGGCGCGGGCGAGGGCAACGAGCTGCGATGCCTCCAGCACCAGGCGGCGGCCGGGGGCGGGGCTGGCGCCGACCGGCTGCCCGGCGCGCGGGCCGGCGCCGTCGAAGATGTCGCCGAGGCGGAGCGTGGGCTCCTCGACCGTCGAGAGAGGGCGGATGCTGGCCAGGTCCTGCGCAGCCGCGGGGGCGGCCAGCAGGAGGAGCAGGGAAAGGGCGCGCATGGTCAGCGCATCCGCGAGAGGGTGGAGAGCATCTCGTCGCCCGCGGTGATGACTTTGCTGTTCATCTCATAGGCGCGCTGGGCGGTGATCAACTGGGTGATCTCCTGCACGACGTTGACGTTGCTGGTCTCGATGAAGCCCTGCAGCACCTGGCCATGGCCCGGCTGGCCGGCGGCGGCGAGCTGGGGCTGGCCGGAGGCCGGCGTCGCCAGCATCATGTTGTCGCCGGTCTGCTCGAGTCCGCCCTCATTGGCGAAGATCGCTGTCTGGATCTGGCCGACATTCTGCGGGTTGGTCTGGCCGTCGAGCTTCGCCAGCACCTCGCCCGTGGCATTGATCGTCACGTCGACCGCAGCCGCCGGGATGGTGATGGCAGGCAGGACGGGGAAACCCTCCGAGGTGACGAGCTGGCCCTCCGCCGAGAGGCCGAAGGTGCCGTCGCGGGTATAGGCGATCTCTCCCGAGGGCAGCTGGACCTGGAAGAAGCCGTTGCCGCGGATGGCGAGGTCGAAGCGGTTGTCCGTCTGCGAGAGGCTGCCCTGCTCGCCGATGCGGTAGATCGCGGCTGTCTTCACGCCGAGGCCGATCTGCGCGCCGGAGGGCAGCACCGAGCCGTTCTCCGAGCTTTGCGAGCCGACGCGGCGGAGGTTCTGGTAGATCAGATCCTCGAACTCGGCGCGGCGGCGCTTGAAGCCGGTCGTGCTCATATTGGCGATGTTGTTCGAGATGACCTCGACATTGGTTTGCTGAGCCATCATGCCGGTGGCGGCGATCTGCAGGGCGCGCATTGTGCGTCTCCTTTAGCTGCGGCGGCGGAGGATGCGGTCGATGGCGGTCTGCAGCCGCTCGCCCTCGCGCTCCGCGAACTGGGTGGCGAACTGGAACTCACGCACATCCTGGGTGAGGCGGGTGATCTCGCTGATCGGGGAGACGTTGCTGCCCTCGACCGCGCCCTGGACGAGCTGCGGGCGCGCCACCTCCTCCGGCGCGTCATCGGCGGCGTAGAGCCGCTCGCCCTCGGCGCGAAGGCGCTGCGGTTCGGCGAACCGGACGACACGGAGCCGGCCGATCACGCCGTTCTCGCTGCGCACGGTGCCGTCGCCCTGGATCTCGATGCGGGTGTCGCCCGGGCCGAAGGCGATGGGCGTGCCGGCCGCGCCGAGCACCGCATTGCCGTCCGGATCGGTGAGGCGGCCGGTCGCGTCGAGGGTGAACCGGCCGGCCCGGGTATAGCGCTCGCCGCCCTGGGTCTCGACGGCGAAGAAGCCCTCGCCGCGCAACGCGACGTCGAGCGGGTTGCCGGTGGTGGCGATCGGGCCGGCGCGCGTGTCCCGCCAGGTGGCACGGTCGACGCTGAAGGCGATCCGCTCCGCGCCGGCGCGGGTGAGATGCGCGGCGAAGACGGGGCGCTCGGCGCGATAGGCGGGCGTGTCGGCATTGGCAATGTTGTTCGCCAGCACCTGCGTCGCCCGCATCTGGGCGCTGAGGCGGGACAGAATGATGTAGCCGGGCTGGTCCATCGTGGTCTCCTGCTGACCGGCGAAGGGCAAGGAGCGTGCCAAGGCGGGGGCGGGCGGGATCCGGCGAGGACTGCCGAGCGCGGCAGGAAATGCCGGGCGGCGCGGCGCTTCCTGCCGTCGCAAGGCTTCCTTAACGGCTGGGAGGCGAGACTGCCCGGAGCGATGCGGCGGGGCGGGGCATGTCGAGTGAGGCGAAGCCGGAGAAGCAGGGAGGCAAGGGCAAGCGGAGGCTGCTGCTCCTGCTGCCGGTGCTGCTCGTCGCGGCGGGCGCCGGGCTCTGGTTCACCGGAATCCTGCCGAAGCTGCTGCATGGCGGCGAGGCGGCGCATGCCGGGCATGCGCCGCCGCCGCCGCGGCCGCCGGTCTTCTTCGACATGCCGGATATCGTCGCCAACCTCAGCGTGACCGGCAGGCGCGCGAGCTACATCAAGCTGCGGAGCAAGCTCGAACTGGCGCGGCCCGAGGATGCGGCGCCGTTGCAGGCCGCGATGCCGCGGCTGCTCGATCTTTTCACCACCTATCTGCGGGAGCTGCGGCCGGAGGAGCTGCGCGGCAGCAGCGGCACGCAGCGGCTGCGGGAGGAGCTGATCGCTCGCGCCAACCTGGTCGCGCCGCCCGCCCGCGTCACCGACATCCTCTTCACGGAGCTGTTGCTGCAATGAGCACCGAGGAAGACGACCTCGCCGCCGCCTGGGGCGAGGCGCTGGAGGCGGAGGCCTCGCCCGAGGCCCGGCCGGTGGCGGCCACGCCCGATGCGACGCGCGTGCTGAACCAGCAGGAGATCGACAGCCTGCTCGGCTTCGGTGGCGGGGCCCGGCAGCAGGAGGACCAGTCCGGCATCCAGCGCATCGTCAGCGCCGGCCTCGTCTCCTACGAGCGGCTGCCGATGCTGGAGATCATCTTCGACCGGCTGGTGCGCATCATGTCCACCTCGCTGCGGAACTTCACCAGCGACAATGTCGAGGTCTCGATCGACAGCATCGTCTCGCTGCGCTTCGGCGACTACCTGAACAGCGTGCCGCTGCCGGCGATGCTCGCCGTGTTCAAGGTGGAGGAGTGGGACAATTACGGGCTGATCGTGGTGGACAGCGCGCTGATCTACTCGGTCGTCGACGTGCTGCTCGGCGGGCGGCGCGGCACGGCCGCGATGCGGATCGAGGGGCGGCCCTACACGACGATCGAGCGGACGCTGGTGGAGCGGCTGATCACCGTGGTGCTGGCCGATCTGTCGGATGCCTTCAGCCCGCTCTCGCCGGCGCATTTCCGCTTCGAGCGGCTGGAGGTCAACCCTCGCTTCGCCGCCGTCTCGCGGCTGTCGAATGCCTGCATCCTGTCGCGGCTCAGGGTCGACATGGAGGACCGCGGCGGCAAGATCGAGCTGCTGCTGCCCTATGCGACGCTGGAGCCGATCCGCGAGCTGCTGCTGCAACAGTTCATGGGCGAGAAATTCGGCCGCGACAGCATCTGGGAGACGCATCTCGCGGAGGAGCTGCGGCATACCGAGATGTCAATGGATGTGGTGCTCGACGAGCAGACCATGCCGCTCGCGGCGGTGATGTCGCTCCAGCGCGGCGACCGCATCACACTGAACACCGCGCCCGGGGCGCCGGTGCAGCTGCGCTGCGGCGATGTGACGATGTTCGAGGCGGAGCTCGGCCGGCGGGAGAACCGCATGGCCGTCCGCATCCTGCGCGAGCTGCGCCAGAACGCGGAGGCTTAGGCATGCAATGGTATGAATGGTCGGCACAGCTGCTGCTCATCGGGCTGCTGGTGGCGGCGATGCCCTGCATCCTCAAGCTGGAGCGGACGCTGGCCGCCGTGCGGCGCGACCGCGCGGCGCTGGAGGCGGGCGCCGCGGGCCTCGGCGAGGCGGTGCGGATGGCGGAGGCGGCCACGCTTCGGCTGCGGGCGGCGGCGGAGGGTGCTGGGCGGCAGGTGGCGGAGCGGCTGGCCGCGGCGGAGCCGATGCGGGATGACCTGCGCTATCTTGTGGAGCGGGCGGAGGGCCTGGCGGATCG
>CADCTD010000187.1 GCA_902805545.1 uncultured Craurococcus sp.
AGCGCGCGGCGCCGCCCGCGACCCGCACCTCGGCCGGCACGCCGCCGGCGGCCAGGTAGCAGTCGCGCGCGGCGAAGCCGAGGCCCTCATAGACCCCGCGCATCAGCCCGCCGAGGCCGACGCTGGTGTCGAGGCCGAGGAAGGCGGCACGCGCATGCGGGTCGGTGAAGGGCCCGCGCTCGCCGGCCGTCGAGATGAAGGGGTGGAACATCGCCCCGCCCGGCCTCGCCTGCGCCGCGGCGCGGTCGAGCGCGGCGAGCAGCGCAGCGCGGTCCGGCGCCACGCCGCCGAGCGACACCGCCTCCGCCGCCAGGCCGAGCAGCCAGTCGATGTTGAGCGTCGCCGCCATGTTCGACTGCGCCTGCAGGGTGTGTCCGGGGACGGGGAAGGCCATGCAGTAGCCGGTCATGTCCTCGGCGCAGGGCCGGACCGCCTCCGGCCCCGCTGCCAGCCGCAGGTGCATCCCCGTGCTGCCGAGCAGCGAGACGCCCGCCTCCCCCACGCCGTAGAGCCCGCCGCCGAGCGCGGAGCAGACCACGTCCACATAGCCCGGCACCACCGGCAGCCCGGCCGGCAGCCCGACCCTGCGCGCCGCCTCGGCCGTGAGCGGCCGCGCCTCCCGCGTCCCGTCGAGGATCGGCGGCTGCAGGCGTTCAAGGCCGCGGAGGCCGAGCGCCTCCGCCACCTCCACCCGGTAGGCGCGGTCGCGCCAGGCGCCGAAGGTGAAGCAGGCCTCGGAGGGATCGGTCGCGGCAACGCCCGTCAGCCGCAGGAAGAGCCAGTCCTTGCAGTGCATCGCCACCGCGGCGCGTTGCAGCATCCCGGGCCGCCGCTGCGCCAGCCAGAGGAGCTGCGCCGATTGCTGGCAGGCGGCGAGGCCCGTGCCGGTATGGGCGAAGGCCGCACGCGCCGCCGGCGTCCCGCGCAGCGCATCCACGATCACCCCGGCGCGGCCGTCCAGCCAGAGCAGCGCCGGCCCGACCGGCTCGCCCGCCGCATCCACCAGCCAGGTCCCGTCGCCCTGGCCCGTGACGGCGAGCGCCAGGACCTCCCGTCCCTCCAGCCGCGCGGCGAGCTCGGCCAGCACCGCCGCCGCATCCTCCCAGGTGCGGCCCATGTCCTGCTCCGCTCCGCCGCCGGGCAGGCAATCATAGGCGTTGCGCCGGCTGGCCGTGGCGACGACCCGGCCGTCCCGGTCGAAGGCGACCGCCTTGCAGACGGAGGTGCCGGAATCGAGGGCGAGCAGGACCGCGCCGCTCATGCGCGCCGCGCCCCATGCGCGAGGGCGCGGCCCGAGCCGGCATCGAAGAGATGCGCATCCGCCGGGTCGAGCCCGAGCGCGATCGCCTCCCCAACCCGCGCCGGCACGCGGGCGAGGGAGACGGCGACGAGCAGCCGGCCGCAGACCTCCACCGCCACATGCGCCTGGTCGCCCAGCCACTGGTTGGAGACGACGATGCCGCGCCATGGCCCCTCGCCCAGCCTCAGCCGCCCCGGCCGCACGCCGAGCACGACCTCGCCCCCCGCCGGCGCCGGGACCGCGGCGGGCAGGTCCTGGCGCCAGCCCGGCGCGACCTCGCCATCAGCGCCGCGCAGCCGGAGGCCGCCCGGCTCGGCGATGGCGGGGACGGCGTTCATCGGCGGCTCGCCGAAGAAGGTGGCGACGAAGAGGTTGGCGGGCGCGTCGCGCAGCGCGGCCGCGGGGCCGAATTGCTGCAGCTCGCCCGCCTCCATCACCGCGATGCGGTCGGCCATCGCATGCGCCTCCGCCTGGTCATGCGTGACCAGCACGGCGGTGAGGCCGCGTTGCTTGACGAGCGCCTTCACCCGGCCGCGCAGCACCGCGCGGAGCTGCGGCTCGAGCTGGCCCATCGGCTCGTCCAGCAGGTGCAGGTGCGCGTCGCGCACGAGCGCGCGGGCGAGGCCGGCACGTTGCTGCTCGCCGCCCGAAAGGGCAGCGGGCTTGCGGTCCATCAGCGGCGCGATGCCGAGCAGCTCCGCCACCTCGGCAACCCGTCGCCGCCCCGCCTCCCCGCCCCGGTTGCCGAGGCCGAAGGCGATGTTCTCCCGCACCGTCAGCGGCGGGTAGAGCGCGTAGCCCTCGAAAGCCATGGCGACGCCGCGGCGCGCGGGCGGCAGCGCCTCGATCCGCTTGCCAGCCAGGGTGATGCTGCCGCTGCTGACCGCCTCGAAGCCCGCGACCATCCGGAGGGTCGAGGTTTTGCCGCAACCGGAGGAGCCGAGCAAGGCGACGATCTCGCCCGGCTCCACCGCAAGGCTGAGCTCGCGCACCGCCTGCACCGGCGCGCCGCCGCGGCGGCCCGGATAGGCCTTGGAGACGGCCTGGAGATCGAGGCTCATGCGGCGGCCACCTCCCGCCCTGCGCCATGGGCGATGCGCTGGCCACCGGCGAAGAGCAGCGCGTGGCCCGGCTCGGCCGCGGCCCAGACGGCGGCGCCGACCGGGGGCGCAGCGCCTGCCAGGCTCGCCACCAGCTCCTCCCCCGAGGCGGTGCGGAGCAGCACCACCTGGCGCTCGTGCAGCGGGGTCACCGCGACGACGCTCGCCGGCGCGGCGCCGGGCGCGGGGCTCGGCAGCAGCGAGAGATGCTCCGGCCGGAGGCCGAGCTGCGCGTCGGGCGGGAGCGCGCGGAGGCTGTCGGGCAGCGGCACCTCGAGCCCGGCGGCACGCAGCCTTCCGCCCGGCAGAGACTCAGCGGATAGCAGGTTGATGGGTGGGTCACCGAACAGGCGCGCGACCTCGACCGTTGCCGGCTGGTCGTAGACCTCCTCCGGCGGCGCGTCCTGGACAATGCGCCCATCCAGCAGCACGGCGACGCGCTGGCCGAGCGCCATCGCCTCCCGGTAGTCCTGGGTGACGTAGATGGCGGCGGCGCCGGAGCGGGCGAGCAGCCGCGGCAGTTCCAGCCGCATCTCGTAGCGCAGCTTGGCGTCGACGTTGCGGAGCGGGTCGTCGAGCAGCAGCGCGCGCGGCTCGGCGGCCAACGCCCGGGCGAGCGCGGTGCGCTGCTTCTGCCCGTTCGAGAGTTCCCGCGGCGCGTGGTCCAGCACATGGCCGATCCGCAGCAGCGCGGCGATGGCGCCGACCCGGCGGGCGATCTCGGCCTCCGGCAGGCGGCGGGCGCGCAGCGGGCTGGCGATGTTCTCCCGCGCCGGGAGGTGCGGGTAGAGCGCGAAATTCTGGAAGGCCATGCCGAGGCCGCGCGCCTCGGGCGGCAGGCCGGAGACCTCGCGGCCCGCGACCGAGACCTCGCCCCCGGCGCGCTCGAGGCCCGCCACGGCGCGCAGCAGGACGGTCTTGCCCACGCCCGAGGGGCCGAAGAGCACCACCGTCTCGCCCGGCGCGACCGCGAGGTCGACGCCGCGCAGCACCTCCCGCTTGCCGAAGGCCGCGGTGAGGCCGCGGATCAGGAGGCCCTCGGCGGCGCTCATCCCTTCACCGCCCCGAGGCTCAGCCCCTCCACCAGCCAGCGCTGCGCGTAGAGCGCGAGTGCCAGGGTGGGGAGGATGGAGAGCACGATCGCCGCCGCGATCTGCCCGTACTGGATGCCGGAGGCGGTGACGAAGGCGAGCGCGCCGACCGTCACCGGCTGCTTGTCGGCCGAGGCCAGGATGAGGGCGAAGACGAAGTTGTTCCAGGCGAAGATGAAGGCGAGCAGCCCGGCCGCGGCGATGCCCGGCATGGCGAGCGGAATCGCGACCTTGCGGAAGCCCGCCCACCAGGAATGCCCGTCCAGCCGGTAGGCATTCTCCACCTCCACCCCTGCCTCCTCGAAATGCGAACGGACGATCCACAGGACGAGCGGCAGGCAGATGAGCTGATAGACCCAGATCAGCCCGGCATAGGTGTCGGCGAGGCCGAGCTCGTTGAAGTAGAGCGAGAGCGGCAGCAGCACCAGCAGCGGCGGGGCGAAGCGGAAGGAGAGCAGGGTGAAGGCGATGTCCTCACCCAGCCGGAAGCGGAAGCGCGCGAAGGCATAGGCCGCCGGCACGCCGAGCAGCAGCGACAGCCCGACCGAGAGGCTGGCCAGCAGCACGGAATTGCCGAGGTTCCGCAGGAAGGTCACCTGCAATGTGCCCGAGGATGTCTCCATCGTGCCCGTCAGCAGCGCCTTGTAGTTGGCCAGCGTCGGGTCGAAGGCGAGGCTCGGCGGCAGGCGCAGGATCGTCTCGTTCGTCTGGAAGGACATCAGCAGGATCCAGACGATCGGGAACAGGAAGAAGACGAGCACCAGCGCAAGCGCAAGGCCGCGCAGCACCCGGAGCACGAGATCAGCCATGCGCCCGCCCCCCCTGCCGGAGCCGCATCCAGTGGCGGATGAAGAGGCGCGAGAGCGCGTAGGTGACGGCCCAGAGCACGACCAGCAGCGCGGCCGAGCGGCCGACATTGGTGTACTGGAAGAACTCCAGATAGGCCTGCACTTGGAAGACCATCAGCGCGTCCCCCGGCCCGCCCTGGGTCATGGCGTAGACGATGTCGAATTGCTGGATGGAATCGAGCGTGCGGAACAGCGTCGCCGTCAGCAGGAAGGGCGCCAGCATCGGCAGGGTGATGCGCAGCAGCACGAAATGCGCCGGCACCCCGTCCAGCCGCGCCGCCTCGAAGGGTTGCGGCGGCAGGGAACGGAGGCCCGCCAGCAGCAGGATCACCATGAAGGGCGTGTAGACCCAGACATCGACGAGCACGACGGTGAACATCGCGCTCGACGGGGCGGAGGCCCAGCGGAAGTCGCCCGCGCCGACCTGCGCCGCCGCCCAGGCGAGCACGCCGAAGCCTGGATTGGTCATCAGCTTCCACATGAGCGAGGCCAGCGCCGGCGCCGTCATCAGCGGCAGCAGCAGCACGACCGCGGCCGCGTCGTTCACCCGGCTGCGGCGCCAGAGCAGCAGCGCGATGCCGAGGCCGAGCAGGAGCTCGACCCCGACCGTCGCCAGGGTGAACACCGCCGACACGCGCAGCGTGTTCCAGAAGGCCGGGTCGCTCAGGAATTCCTGGTAGTGCTCCAGCCCGATGAAGCCCCGGGTGAAGGGCATCGCCAGGTTGTAGCGCTGCAGGCTGTACCAGAGCGCGGTGACGAAGGGCACGAGGATGCCGATGCAGACCAGCAGCGCCGGCAGGCTCAGCAGGTAGGGCAGCCAGGCATCCGCGCGCCGGGTGCGGCGGCGGTTGGCGGCCGCCGGCAGGGGAAGGCCGGGCGGAAGGGTGGGTGCGGAATGGCTCATGCTGCCCTCGCGGCGGGGCGCGGCGGACACCGCGCCCCGCGCCGCCTCAGCCGATGCCGGCCTGGCGGAGCTGGCGGGTCACGCTCTCGGCGAGGCGGTCGAGGCCCTCATCCACCGGCACCTCCTTCGTCACCATCCGCTGCAGCGAGGCGGCCCATTCGGTCGTCAGGTTGAAGAAGAGCGGCTGCGGCGTGAAGTAGATCTTCGAGCCGGGCGCCGAGGCATCGTACTGCTCGAGATAGCCGGGGTAGGAACGGGCGATGCGCGCCCGGAATTCCTCGTCCTTCCAGACGCTCGCGCGCACCGGGTTGACGAAGTCCATCTTGCGCGCGCCGAACAGCCCGTGCTCCGTGCCCGAGGCCCATTGCATGAAGGCCCAGGCCGCATCCTTCTGGCGGGAGGCGCTGGACATCGCCAGCGACCAGATCCAGGCATTCGGCGTCGGCGCCTGCGCCGCCGGGTTCGGCTTGAAGGCGGCGTAGGCGATGTTGCCGCGCTCGCGGTTGTCGCCGCCATTCATGAAGTAGCCGAGGATGTCGGCATCGAAGATCATGGCCGATGCCCCGGCGCCGAGGTCGGTGCCGACCTGGTACCAGGTGTAGGTCGCCCAGTTCCTCGGCCCGCCATCCTGGATCATCTTCACCCAGAGGCGGTGGAACTCCTTCGATTGCGGCGTCGCCATCGCCGGCCGCAGCTTGCCGCCTTCCACCGTGAAGTCGCGCTGGCCGTAATTCGCGTAGCCCGAGAGGAAGCCCGGGTGGATCGTCGCCCAGGAGCGGCTGCCGCGCACGCCGACGCCGTAGAGCTGCCCGCCGCCGTCGCGGCTGATCTTGGCCGAGGCCTCGGCCAGCTCCGGCAGGCTCTTCGGCACGCCGACGCCCATGCGCTCGAGGATGCGGCGGTTGTAGGCGAGGCTGTTCAGCTCGAAGCCCCAGGGAATGGCCCATTGCTTCGAGCCCGGCCCGCCGAGCTCCGCCCCCGGCTGGCCGGACCAGGCGGTGGAGGCGCGGAGGTTAGGCAGCACGTCGTCCCAGTTGTAGTTCGGCGCCGTCTTGCCGGCATCCTTGATGTACTCGTTCAGGTCGACCAGCCAGCCGGCCGGCCCGTACTGCCACGTCTGGTAGGCGCCGGTCATGAAGGCGTCGTACTCGGCCGAGCGGGAGGAGAGCGCGGCGGTGACCCGGTCGAAGTACACATCCTCGGGGAAGACGTCGTAGGCGACGTTCATGCCCGTCAGCTGCTTGAAGCTATCGAGGTTCGCGACCATCGCGTCGGTGTAGGGATGCTTGTTCAGCAGCAGCTTGATCGAGCGGCCCCGATGCCGGCCCCAGTCGAAGCCCTGCGCCAGCGCCTGCGTCGAGGCGGCGTTGAGCATGGCCCCCGCGGCGCCGGTGCCGATGCCGAGTGCTGCCATGCGTCGGCCGAATTCGCGCCGGCCGATGCGGCCCTGGACCAGCGCCTCGCAAAACTCCCGTGCCTTCTCGGTCATTCTTGATTCCTCCCTCGGCCTACGGTGCAGTCTTCAGGATGAGCCGGCATGGACAAGACGCGGTGCGACGGTGTCGAGCAAGTCGCGCGCCGTCAGCTCGTCGGTGATGAGGCCCGTGATGAACCCCCCGGCCAGCACGGCCCGAATGGCTTCGGCCTTGCCCGGGCCACCCGCGATGGCGACAGCCTCCCGCCCCGCGAGGGTGGCGGGATCGAGCGCCAGCACGCGGTCATGCAGCGGCGTGTCCACCGGCTGGCCGCGCGCGTTGAAGAAGCGCCCGAGCGTCTCCGCCACCGCGCCTGCGCGGCGCAGGGTCTCGATATCGGCCGATGAGATGATGCCCGACCGATGCAGGAAGCCGCCGCTCCGCGCATCGCCGATACCGAAGACGAAGAGCGTCGCCTCCCGCGCCACGGCGAGGGTTTCGGCAACCGGCCGCTGCGCCGCAAGGACAGCGCGGGACGCAGCGTCGTCGGCGTAGAAGGGCGCCGGCAGGAGCCAGGCCTCCGCCTGCGTCTTCTCCACCAGGCGGTGGATGACGTCGAAAGGCCCGATGCCGCTGCACCGCGGCACGCCGCCGAGGATGGAAACCAGGCGCAGCGGCCGCGGCGCCGCCAGGCGTGGCAGCCGCTCGACGACGGCCGAGAGCGTCCGCCCATGGCCGACGCCGATCAGCGCATGCGTGCTTCGCTCGAACACATCGAGGAGGAAGGAGGCGCCGGCCGGACCGAGAGCGGCGAGCGGCAGGCCCGCCTCACCGAGATCGGGCACGACCCGCACCATCGTCATGCCGAGGCGGCTGGAAAGCCGGCGCTCGAGGTCGAGGCAGCCGGCATGCGGGCCTTCCACATAGACGCGCACCAGGCCGTCCCGCGCGGCGCGGGCGATGAGGCGGTGGGCTTTTGCCGGAGCGATGCCGAGGCGCGCCGCAACCTCCGCCTGGGTCATGCCCCCGGCGTGGTAGAGCCAGGCCGCCCGCGCTGCGAGCGTTGCCTCGGCTGTCGACTCCTTCGGGTCATCTCCTCCGCTCAGGGCCATGGCAACCTTGAAAATTATTAGTTCGCGTGAAAATCTTCGCGCCTCATGTCAGACGCCTGCAAGCAGGATTTCAACGCCCGCTCGCATTCGACCCGATCCCGACGGTAGTCTCGCGCCGAAGTGAAGTTTCACGGTGTTCCAGCCCTGTTTGGAGAAGGCTGATAGAAGCTTTCGCGCGATGAAAATGTCCTCTGCAATCGGATTGGTTGATCACGGGGACGGACCAAATTTGATCGTTCCGCCTAGCTTGCGGATGTCGCGGCGGCTCCTGCCTGCTCGGACCTGCGCCGGTGCGCCTCGAACTCGAAGTCACGGAGGCCGTCCTCCTCGGCGAGAGCCCTGCCCTCCTCGAGGTGCTGCGCCCTCCTCGCGCCCTCGGCGGACGGATCGCCCTCGACGACTTCGGGACAGGCTACTCGTCCCTCGCCTACCTCCGGCGCTTCCCCTTGGACAAGGTGAAGATCGACCGCAGCTTCGGCCTCGACGTCCCCGCGGAAGGGATCGACACCCGCGCGCAACTCGATGCCCTCCGCGCCGAAGGATGCGCGCAGGGGCAGGGCTGCCTCCTCGGCAAGCCGGAGGAGCTGGAGGGACGGCATGTGGCCACGCGCATCCGCGTGCTCGGTTCCTCGGCATGACGCATCGCCGGCACCATGTGGCAGGCATCGTCAGCGCGGTGGAGCATTTCGTGCGCAACTGCCGGCTGCGCGGGATTGCGGAGACGCCCCTGCTTTGGTCGCGCGTTCAGGTCAGCCGTTGAGGCGCCTGGCACGGAGCAGGGTGGTCGTGCTGCGCAGCCCGGCGCAACCTGATGGCGCTCCCTCGACGGCAGGGCCGGCCTCGAGTCGCAGCGCGCAGGGCTGCTGCCTCCGCCGCCGCTCCACGAGGACGACGGCAAGCGAGGATGACCCTCCTGCTCCGCGCCGCGGACGATCACACGCTGGGCCAGGATTTCCGCTGGATGTCGGTGACCCGGCCGACCTGCCATCCCATGGCCCGGCACGACAGGCGATGCCGATGCTGTGCGGGCGCGCCGCCCGCGGCCGCCAGGCTTGGGTGGAGACGGCCCATGCCGGCGAGATCACGGCCTTGATGGCCATGTGCCTCGCCCCTTCGGCAGAGGCGCGTGGCGCCGACTGAACCATGGCCGACGGCGGGGCCGCACCAGCCGCATCGTCGCCTGGGCTCGCGGCGCACCGGAAGCAGCGCCGGCGGCTCGTCCGACTGGCTCGCCGCCACCGAAGGCATCCCCGTTATCCACAGGCCGTGACCATTCCGGCTCCTTCCTGAACCCGGATGTTCGCGCTATGTTCCATTGCCGGAGGCAGTGCATGGAACAGGCAGGCCGCATCGCGCTGCTGGAGGAGCTGAGGACCAGGGTCGCCCGCATCGAGCGCGCCACGGGCGCCCCGGGGCGTATTGCCTTGCCCTTCGGCCTCGCCCCGATCGACGGGACCCTCGCTGAGGGCGGTCTCGCCCATGGCGCGCTGCATGAGGTCTTCGGCGCCGGCCTCGACCTCGGCCATGGCGCCGCCGCCGCGCTCTTCGCCGCCGGCATCCTGGCCCGTGCCGGTGGGCCCGTGCTCTGGGTCTCGGAACGCGTCGACCTCTTCGCCCCGGCGCTGGCCAGCGTCGGCCTGGCGCCCGAGCGGGTGCTGCATGTGGAAGCCGGGCGCAGCGTGCTGCTCGCCATGGAGGAGGGGCTGCGCCAGCCCGGCCTCGCCGGCGTCGTCGGCGAGGTCTTCGGCCGCCTCGGCCTCACCGCCTCCCGCCGGCTGCAGCTGGCGGCCGAGGCCTCCGGCGCCATCGCCTTCGCCCTCCGCCGCAGCCGGCGGCCGGACGACCCGGCACTGGCCGAGCCGAACGCGGCCGTGACCCGCTGGCGGATCGCGCCCCTGCCCTCCCCGCCCGCGCTGGCCTGGGCACCGGATACGCCCGGCCTCGGCCCGCCGCGCTGGCGACTCGAGCTGCTGCGCGCCCGGGGCGGGCGGCCTGGATCCTGGATCGTGGAGGCATGCGATGCGACGGGTGGTCTCGCTCTGGTTGCCGACCTGGCCGACGGACCGGCTGTGCCGGAGCGCCGCCGCCATGCCGGCTGAGGCGCCGCTGGTCACGCGGGCGCATGACGGGCGACGCCTCGCCATCGCCGCCGCCAATGCCGCCGCGCTGCGCCTCGGCCTGCGGCCCGGAATGCCGCTCGCCCATGCCCAGGCCATGGTGCCGGGGCTGGCGATCGCACCGGCCGACCCGGCGGGCGATGCCGCCGCACTCGCCGACCTCGCTGCCTGGTGCCTGCGCTATGCGCCGCTGACCGCACCCGCGCCGCCGGACGGGGTGTGGATCGAGGCGGCGGGCAGCAGCCACCTCCAGGGCGGCGAGCCGGCGCTGCTCGGCGACCTCGTCGCCCGCCTCGGCCGCGCCGGCCTCGCCGCCCGCGCCGCGATCGCCGATACGCCGGGCGCCGCCTGGGCGCTTGCCCGCCATGCCACGGCACCGGTCAGCATCGCCCTCCCGGGCGGCGCGGCGGATGCCATCGCCCTGCTGCCCATTGCCGCGCTGCGGCTGGAGCCGGAGGCCGTGCGCGGGCTGCGGCGCCTCGGCCTCGACCTGGTCGGGCAGCTGGTGGCGGCGCCGCGGGCGCCGCTCGCCCGGCGCTTCGGGCAGGGGGTGCTGCGCCGGCTCGACCAGGCGCTCGGCCTGGCGCCGGAGCCGATCACGCCGGTGGTGCCGCCCGAGGCGGTGCAGGCCGCCCTCGCCTTCCCCGAGCCGCTGCTGACGGCGCCCGCGCTCCGCATCGCCCTCGACCGGCTGGTCGAGCAGGTTGCGGCCGGCCTGGCCCGCGCCGGGCTCGGCGCCCGCCGCCTCGACCTGGTCTTCGAGCGGGTGGATGACCGGGCGCAGCTGCTCCGCATCGGCACCGCCCGCCCGAGCCGCGACCCGCGCCACCTGGCCCGGCTGCTGGCCGAACGGCTGGAGACGGTGGAGCCCGGCTTCGGGATCGAGGCGATGCGCCTGATCGTCGCCCTGGCCGAGCCGCTCGGGGCGGAGCAGTCATCCGCCGCGCTCGGCGGGGCAGCGGCCGCGCCCGACCTCGCGCCGCTGGTCGACCGGCTGGCGGCGCGCTTCGGCGAGGGCCGGGTGTTCCGCCTCCTGCCCGTCGAGAGCGACGTGCCGGAGCGCTCGGTCAGCCGCATGGCCGCCATCGGATCACCGGGAATGGCCGGTTGGCCCTCGAACCTGCCGCGGCCGGTGCGGCTGCTGATGCCGCCCCAGCCGGTGGAGGCGGTCTCCGCCCTGCCGGACAGCCCGCCCGCGGCCTTCACCTGGCGGCGCCGGCGCCACCGCGTGCGCCGGGCCGACGGGCCGGAGCGCATCGCCGGCGAATGGTGGCGGCGCGACGGCGAGCGCCGTGCCGTGCGCGACTACTGGGCGGTGGAGGACGAGGCCGGCCAGCGCTTCTGGCTCTACCGCCGCGGTGACGGCGCCGACCCCGCCACCGGCGACCTCGCCTGGTTCCTGCACGGGCTGTTCTGAGCGCCATGGCCGCCCCCTATGCCGAGCTGCAGGTCACGACGAACTACTCCTTCCTCCGCGGCGCCAGCCATCCGGAGGAGCTCTTCGCCGCGGCCCGCGCGCTCGGCCTGCCCGCCCTCGGCATCGCTGACCGCAACACCCTGGCCGGCATCGTCCGCGCCCATCGCGCGGCGGAGGAGAGCGGCGTGCGGCTCGTGGTCGGCTGCCGGCTTGACCTGGCCGATGCGCCCTCCTGCCTCGTCTACCCGCTGGACCGCGAGGGCTATGGCCGGCTCTGCCGGCTGCTGACCACCGGCAAGGAGCGCGCCGGGGCGGGCGGCTGCCACCTCGCCTGGGCCGACCTCGCCGGGGCGGCGGAAGGCCTGCTCGCCATCCTGGTGCCGGAGGCGGCCGATGACGCGCTTGCCGCTCATCTCGGCCCGCTGCGCGAGGCCTTCGGCAGCCGCGCCCATCTCGCGCTCACCCTGCAGCGCCGCCCGGGCGATGCCGTGCGGCTGCGGGCGCTGGAGGCGATGGCCGCTGCCGCCCGCATCCCCGCCGTCGCCACCGGCGACGTGCTCTACCACCAGCCGGAGCGGCGTATCCTGCAGGATGTCGTCACCTGCATCCGCCTCGGCTGCACCATCGAGGCGGCAGGCTTCCGGCGTGAGCGCTTGGCCGACCGGCATCTCCGCGCGCCTGAGGAGATGGCGCGGCTCTTCCGCCGGCATCCCGCGGCGGTCGCCCGCTCGCTCGAGATTATGGAGCGCTGCCGCTTCTCCCTCGGCGAGCTGCGCTACCAGTACCCGGACGAGATCGAGGACCCCGCCCTCACGCCGCAGCAGACGCTCGAGCGGCTGGTCTGGGCCTCCGCGCCGCTGCGCTATCCGGCGGGCGTGCCGGAGGCGGTCGCGGCCCAGCTCCGGCACGAGCTGCGGCTGGTCGAGCAGCTGGACTACGCGCCCTACTTCCTCACCGTCCACGCCATCGTCCGCTATGCCCGCAGCCGCGGCATCCTCTGCCAGGGCCGCGGCTCGGCCGCCAATTCCGCCATCTGCTACGTCCTCGCCATCACCTCGATCGACCCGGTGCAGTCCGGGCTGCTTTTCGAGCGCTTCGTCTCCGCCGAGCGGCGCGAGCCGCCCGACATCGATGTCGATTTCGAGGCGTCGCGGCGCGAGGAGGTGATCCAGTGGGTCTACGGCCGCTACGGCCGCGACCGCGCCGCGCTCTGCGCCACCGTCATGCGCTTCCGCGCCCGCGGCGCGGTGCGCGATGTCGGCAAGGTCATGGGCCTGCCGGAGGATGTCACCGGCGCGCTCGCCTCCCAGGTCTGGGGCTGGTCGGAGGAGGGGGTGCAGCCCGAGCATGCCGCGGAGCTCAACCTCGACCCGGCCGACCGGCGCCTCCGCCTCACCCTCGAGCTGGCGCGGGAGCTGATCGGCTTCCCGCGCCAGCTCGGCACCCATCCGGGCGGCTTCGTGCTGACGCGGGACCGGCTCGACAGCCTCGTCCCCATCGCCCCGGCCGCCATGGCCAACCGCCAGGTGGTGGAGTGGGACAAGGACGATATCGAGGCGCTCGGCTTCATGAAGGTCGATGTGCTGGGCCTCGGCATGCTCGGCTGCCTGCGCCGCGCCTTCGAACTGCTGGCGGAGCAGGGCGCCCCGGCGCTCTCCATCGCGGCGATCCCGAAGGAGGACGAGGCGACCTATGCGATGATCCGGAAGGCCGACACGCTCGGCACCTTCCAGATCGAGAGCCGGGCGCAGATGGCGATGCTGCCGCGGCTGAAGCCCAGGACCCTTTACGACCTGGTGATCCAGGTGGCGATCGTCCGCCCGGGCCCGATCCAGGGCGACATGGTCCACCCCTATCTGCGCCGGCGCGAGGGCAAGGAGGACGTCACCTACCCGAAGCCCGAGCTGAAGCGGGTGCTCGGCAAGACGCTCGGCGTGCCGCTCTTCCAGGAGCAGGCGATGCAGGTCGCCATCCACTGCGCCGGCTTCAGCCCGGGCGAGGCCGACCAGCTCCGCCGCAGCATGGCGACCTTCAAGTTCCAGGGCGGGGTCAGCCATTTCCGCGAGAAGCTCGTCACCGGCATGGTCGAGCGCGGCTACGAGCAGGACTTCGCCGAGCGGACCTTCCGCCAGATCGAGGGCTTCGGCTCCTACGGCTTCCCGGAGAGCCACGCCGCCTCCTTCGCGCTGATCGCCTATGCCAGCGCCTGGGTGAAGTGCCACCACCCGGCGGTGTTCTGCTGCGCGCTGCTGAACAGCCAGCCGATGGGCTTCTATGCGCCCGCGCAGGTGGTGCGCGACGCGCGCGAGCATGGCGTCGAGATCCGCCCCGTCTGCGTCAACGCCTCGCGCTGGGACTGCATGCTGGAGCGCGCGGCGGACGGGCGCCTCGCCCTCCGGCTCGGGCTGCGGATGGTGCTCGGCCTCGGCAATGCGGATGCCGCGCGGCTGGTCGCGCACCGGACCGACCAGCCCTACGCCTCGGTGGAGGAGGCCTGGCGCCGCGCCGGCCTGCCCCCGGCCGCGCTGGAGCGGCTGGCGGAGGCGGATGGCTTCCATGCGCTCGGGCTCGACCGGCGGGCCGCGCTCTGGGCGGTGCGCGGCCTGGCCGAGGCGCCGCTGCCGCTCTTCGCCGCGGCCGAGCAGGCCGCCGAGCCGGAGGTCGCGCTGCAGCCAATGACGGCCGGGCACGAGGTGGTGGAGGACTACCGCAGCACCGGCCTCAGCCTCCGGGCACATCCCGTCGCCTTCCTCCGGCCGGAGCTCGCGGCACGGCGGATGCTGAGCTGCGCCGCGCTGGCGGATGGGCGCGACGGGACCTGGGTGCTGGCCGCCGGCATGGTGCTGGTGCGGCAGAAGCCCGGCTCGGCCAAGGGCGTCATGTTCATCACCATCGAGGACGAGACCGGCGTCGCCAACCTGATCCTCTGGCCGAAGGTCTTCGAGGCGCAGCGGCGGCTGGTGCTCTCGGCCGGGATGCTGGCCTGCCGCGGCCGGCTGCAGCGCGAGGGCGAGGTGCTGCATGTCATCGTGCACCGGCTGGAGGACCTCTCCGCCATGCTCGCCGGCGTCGAGGGCCGCGAGGGCGGCTTCCCGCTCCGCCATGGCCGCGGCGACGAGGCAACCCATGCAGGCGCCGGCGATCTGCGCGAGCGGGCCGGCGGCCGTCCGGTCCGCGACATCACCATCCCCGACCTGCGCCTCGGCTCGGGCATCAAGGTGCCGACGCGGGATTTCCGGTGATTCGAGGCGATGTCAGGCCGATGACCCGTCGACTCCAGGGCTCCGACGGCCGCAAAGGAAGGGCATGACGCCGCGCGGGAGATGAGATGCGCATCGCGATCCAGACGCTTGGCACCCGCGGCGACGTCCAGCCCTACATCGCCCTGGCGCTCGCCCTTGCCGCCCGCGGCCACGATGTCCAGCTCGCCGCGCCTGCCCAGTTCGAGGCGCTAATCACCGGACGCGGCCTGCGCTTCGCGCCCCTTCCCGCCGAATTCCTGGCCATGATGGACACGCCGGACGGCAGGACCGCCCTCGCAGGCGGACAGGTCGTCCTCGCCCGGCTGAGGCTCATGCAGCAGGCACGCCGGATGATGCGCCGGCTGCTGAGCGCCGAGCGCGAGGCCGTGCTGGCCTTCGCCCCGGACCTGATCCTGCACCATCCGAAGTCGCTCGCTGCGCCGCATCTGGCCGAGGCCCTCGCCTGCCCCTGCGTGCTGGCCTCACCGGTGCCGGGGCTCACCCCGACCTCGGCCTTCCCGAGCCCGCTGCTGCCCTTCGCCTCGCTCGGCCCGCTCAACCGCGCGAGTCACCTGCTGCTGCTTCGTGGGGCGCAGGCCTTCTTCGCGGGCAGCATCCGCGCATGGCGGGAGGAGGAACTCGGACTCAGCGCCCGCCACCGCCCGCCACCATCCTCCGGCACGCTCTACGCCTACAGCCCGCATGTCGTCCCGGTTCCGCCGGATTGGGGGAGGGATGTCCTCGTCAGCGGCTACTGGTTCCTGGACGATCCCGCCTGGCATCCACCGGAGGCGCTCGCCGCCTTCCTCGCCGCCGGCGAGCCGCCGGTCTATGTCGGCTTCGGCAGCATGCCCGGACTCGATCCACAGCGCATGACCGCCATGGTCATCGAGGCGCTGGCCAGGAGCGGCAGGCGCGGCCTGCTCGCCCGCGGCGGCGGTGCGCTGGCGGCGGAGGCGCTGCCGCCGCATGTCCATCTCCTCGAAGGGGCGCCGCACGACCGGCTGTTCCCTCTCGTATCGGCGGTGATCCATCATGGCGGCGCCGGCACGACGGCGGCCTCGCTCCGCGCAGGCAAGCCATGCGCGATCCTGCCCTTCTTCGGGGATCAGCCCTTCTGGGCCAGGCGCGTCGCGGCGCTTGGCGCCGGCCCACCCTCAATCAATCGGAAGACGCTGTCGCCGGACCGTCTTGCGGCCGCCATCGCCGCGACGGAGGCCGAGCCCATGCGCCAGCGCGCCCGGCATCTCGGCGACCTCATCCGCGGCGAGGACGGGGCTGCGGCCGCGATGGGCTTTCTCGAGAACAGGGTCTTGCGCACCGGCGCCGCGGATGGGCCGGCACCACCCTCCGCGTGACGGCGCACCGACATCGGCCGCTCGGCCGGAACCACTGCCGGATCGGAGGAAGCGGGCGACGCAGGGCACCTAAAGTGCAGCGCCGGCCACATACGCCGCCCCCAGCGCCCCGGTCAGCAGGATGAGGCCCCAGGAACTCGGGTTGTTGAACTCGTAGGCAGGGTGCTTCCGGAACAGCCAGTGCAGGCCGACATGGGCGACCGCAAACGCCGCGAGCCCGAAGCGGAAGCCATCCATCGTCGAATCCCGCTCGCCGAACCACAGCACGGCGAGAAGCAGCGGCAGATGGATCCAGATGAACACCTGCTCGCCGATCCTTTCGGGCAGGAAGCTCGTGAGCGGCAGAACCCGCCACTCGTGGCGCTTCACCGCATCGAGTTCATGCGTCACGAAGGCCGCCAGCATGGCGTAGTAGACGACATCCAGGCTCATGGATCAGGGCAGGTCCGGCTTGCCGAGGCCCCTCGCCGCGGCGAAACCTCAGGCGAAATCGAGCTTGACCCGACCCAGCCCAGCGAAGCTCGCCGCCAGGCTCAGCCCCGCTTCCGGCACCACCGGCCGGGAAAGCCCCGTCACCACCACCACCGCCCCGGCCGGCAATCCGCCTGCGCAGCGCCGAGCCGCATCCATGGCCGCTGCCAGCACTGCACGCAGGTCTACCGGCTCGCCACGCGGCCGCCGCCTCGCCTCGGCCAGGGTGACGGCGACGGCGCCGTCCGGCAGCTCGCCGCCACGGCCCGCAACGACATGGCCCAACCCGCACAAATCGGCCGCGAACAAGCCCAGGCTGGCCGGTGAGTCGCGGAAGCGGCTGCCGGCCACATCGATGGCGGGATGCACCGCAGCCAGGGCCGGAAGTCCCTCTCCATGCTCCGGCAAGGCTTCGGCCAGGACCGCAACCAGCGCGGCGGTCGCCTGCGCGTGCCGCAACGCCGCCAGGGGCAGGCAAACCCCGCCGGGCAGCAACCGCGCCTCAAGCATCGGTCCCGCAAGCGGCCCCTTCCCATCCGGCCCGTGCGCCAGGCGGATGCCGCAGGCGACGAGGCCAAGCTGCTCCAGCACCAGCGCCGCGACGTCACCGCCCTCCGCAGGGCTTGCCGGCATCAGGTCGTCCGGCAGAGCCGCCAGCGGGTTGCCGGTCTCGAAGGCCTCAGCCAGACAGGCCGCGGCCTGTTGTCGCGCCGCGTCCTGCATGGGTCAGCGCGCCGGCGGCAGGACGATCTCTTCCTCCTCGAAGCCTCCCGGCGGCGGCGCTTCCATGTTGACCGTCGGCGCGTCGCCGGCACCGCCATACAGCTGCTCCGGCAGCCAGGTGACCAGCCCGGGGAAGATGTAGACGAGGATCATGCAGAGCACGACGATGTAGATGAAGGGCATGCAGCCGGCGAAGATCTGCTCCAGCCGCACATGCTTCGGCGCCACGCCCTTGAGGTAGAAGGCCGACATGGCGACCGGCGGCGAGAGGAAACTGGTCTGCAGGTTGAGCGCGATCACCACCCCGAAGAACAGCGGGTCGACGCCGAAATCGTCGAGCAGCGGCAGGAAGATCGGCACGAAGATGACGATGATCTCCGTCCACTCGAGCGGCCAGCCGAGGATGAAGATCAGCAGCTGCGCCAGGACCATGAAGGTGAACTGGTTCAGCGGCAGGGACCTGAAGAAATCCTCGACCAGTTGCTGGCCGCCGAGATAGCCGAAGACCGAGGAGAAGATCGCCGAGCCGACGAAGAGCCAGCACACCATCGCCGAGGTCCGGGCGGTGAGGAAAACGCTCTCCCTGAGCTTGCCCCAGGTGAAGCTGCGATAGATGACGGCCAGGATGATGGCGCCGAGCGAGCCCATCGCCGCCGCTTCCGACGGCGTGGCGAGGCCCAACAGGATGCAGCCCAACACGACGGCGATCAGCAGCGCCAGCGGGAGGAAGGAGGTCACCAGCGACCACAGGATGGTGGTGAATGGCACCGCAACTTCCTCGGGCGGCAGCCGTGGCGCCACGCTCGGCTTCACGATGGCGATGCCCATGGCATAGAGGATGTACAGGCTGGCCAGCATCACGCCCGGGATGAAGGCCGCGGCATAGAGCTGCACGACCGAGACGCCCGCGGTGGCGCCGAACAGGATCAGCATGATCGAAGGCGGGATCAGGATGCCGAGGCAGCCGCCGGCCGCGATGACGCCGGTGGCCAGCTTCACGTCATAGCCCGCGCGCAGCATCGGCGGCAGCGCGAGCAGTCCCATCAGGGTCACCACCGCGCCGACGATGCCGGTCGCCGTGGCGAAGAGCGCGCAGGTCGCCAGCGTCGCCACCGCCAGGCTGCCGGGGATGTTGCCCGAGGCCATCTGCAGGCTGCGGAACAGCCGGTCGAGGATGTTCGCCCGCTCGATGATGTAGCCCATGAAGACGAAGAGCGGCACGCTGATCAGCACGTCATTCGCCATGATGGCGTAGGTGCGCTGCACCAGCAGGTCGAAGATGCGCTCCTGCATGCCGAGATAGCCGAAGAACAGCCCCATCGCCATCAGCGTGAACGCGATGGGGAAGCCCAGCATGATGAAGAACAGGAACAGGAAAAGCTGGGTAAGGCCCAGTACGCCGTCGCTCATGGGGGCTATCGTCCGGTGTGTTCGTCGGCGGCGCGCTCGCCGGGGATTTTTCCGCTCTTCGCCATCTCGCGCGCCAGCACCTCGGGGTCCTTTTCGGCGGCGGCGGCCAGGATCTGCTGCTCCAGCTCCTCGACATCGGAGAGGCGCTGCGGCCAGGTGCCGCTGCGGATGCACTGGATGCAACGCACGACCTCGACCAGCCCCTGCAGCAGCAGCAGGACGCCGACCACCGGGATCAGCAGCTTGAAGGGCCAGATCACCGGCCCCGTCGGGGAGAACATGCTGCGCTCGTTCTGCCGGAAGCTGTCGGTGAAGAAGTGCCAGCCGGAGATCATGAAGGCGAAGATGGCCGGGAAGAAGAACAGGATGAACAACACCAGGTCGAACCAGGCCTGGAGGCGCGGCCTGAAATTCCGGTACAGGAAGTCGCCCCGCACATGCCCGTTGCGCGACAGCGCGTAGGCGCCCGCCATCATGAACAGCGTGCCGTAGAGCATGTAGGACACGTCGTAGCCCCAGCTCGTCGGGGCACGGAAGACGTAGCGGACGAAGACCTCATAGACCACGACGGCGGTCAGCAGCAGGATCGACCAGGCGAAGGTCTGCCCAACGATGGTACTGAGCCGGTCGATGCCGAGCAGCAGGCGCTGCATGCGCGACTCCCCTCCGAACAACAAAACCCCGCCGCCCGGACGATCCGGGCGGCGGGGGGTTTACCTTGCCTTGGTTAGCCCTGCCGCGAGAAGAAGTGGTTGTAGGCGGCCACCGGGCTCGCTTCGTAGCGCAGGAAGAAGTTGCCGACGCGACGGCACCAGTCGCGCTGGCTGTCGCAGACCTTCTTGAAGAAGGGACCATTGGCCGGGGAGGAGTTGTCGCCCTCCAGCCTGGTGATGACCCGGTCCCAGGCCTGCAGCTGCGCGTCGAGCACTGCCCGCGGCGTCGCCCGGACGTTCACCCCCTGCTGCTGCGACATGGCCAGCAGGTCGCGCGAATAGCGGTCCTGCAGCTTCCAGCTCATCTCGGCCGAGGCCGCCTCGGCACTGTGGCGGATCACGGCCTTCAGCTCATCCGGCAGGCTGTCGAAGCGGCCCTTGTTGAACAGGATCTCGAAGCTTTCCACCTTCTGGTGGTAGCTCTGGATCATGTAGGTCTTGGCGACGTCGGGGAAGCCGAGGATGCGGTCCGAGGAGGGGTTGTTGAACTCCGCCCCGTCGATCACGCCCCGCTCCAGCGCCGGCACGATCTCACCGCCGGGCAGCGAGACGACGGCCGCGCCCATCTCGTTCATGAGGTCGGCGGCCAGGCCCACGGTCCGGTACTTCAGGCCGCGGATCTGGTCGGCCCGCTCGATCGGCTGCTTGAACCAGCCGAGCGGCTGGGTCGGCATGGGCCCGGAGAGGAAGCCGACGGCGTTGACCTTCAGGATATCCGCCATCAGCTCGCGGTACAGCGCCTCGCCGCCGCCATGGTAGAACCAGCCGAGCAGCTGGTTGGCATCGCCGAACCAGGGCGGGGTGGTGCCGAACAGGCTGAAGGCCTTGTTCTTGCCGAACCAGTAGGCGGAGACGCCATGGCCGCCATCCAGCGTCCCGGCCGAGACCGCATCCAGCAGCTGGAAGGCACCGACCACGGCGCCTGCCGCCAGCAGCTCGAGCCGCAGCCGGCCGCCCGCCATGGCATTGACGCGGCTCACATAATCCTGGGCGAATTCGTGGAAGATGTCCCGCTGCGGCCAGGTGGACTGGAAGCGCAGGGTCACGGTCTGCGCGCGGCTGACATTCGGCGTGGCCAGGACGGCGGTCCCGGCGGCGCCAACCGCGGCGACCTTCAGCAGGCCACGACGCCCGGCGGCGGATGTCTCAAAAAAGGACATGATTTCTCCCTGCGAGAGGCGACAGGAGCGAACGACCCTGCGCCATAGATTTGGTGACTTTCCTAACGCTAAAGCAACCCGGTCGCAACGGCGGCTTCAGCCACCTCGCGGGATTTCGTTCCATATCCCCACCGTGAGGCGGTGCGGTGGCTGACCCCTCTGGCATCGGGCAATGCCGTTCGGGGCGGCGAGGTCCCTCCCGCCGCCATGCCCTGTTGCCGCAGGGCATGGGCCGAACCCCGGCCGGAACGCCGGGTTGCTCCGGGCCAGCGGCGCCACGGCCCCGCCGCGGCCTTCGGCTCTCCGCCGACGGCAGCGAGGAGCTGGCCGGAGTTGACGCCGAGCGCGATGATCACGTCGCCATGGAGCGTTGTTCCGACCGTCGCATCGGCGAGGATGCGCCCCCCGTGTCGGCAAGGTGCCCGCCTCCTCGACGCTCAGCCCTTCCGCCGCGCACCGGGCAAGGATCGGGGCAAGGTCCACCTGCCCGCCCTCGACGGCCGCGACCCGGGCCAGGACCTCCGGCGCGACGGCGAGGCGGTCATTGTGGCGGCCGAAGTCGAGGGCGATGACGATGCCCACGGCGTGGTTCGAGGCGATCTTCCTGCCGTTGAAGAATGACGTTCCTGCGAGATCGAGCAGCGTCCGATCGTCGCCGCCTCGCGCGCCCCTTCTCTTGTCGCGGGAAGCATCCCGGTGCCGCGCAGCAGCTCCGTCCACCGCCTCATTGGCACGGCGGGCAGGCTCAGGCGGAACGCCGCTGCCGACGAGCCGTTGAGCGGCCGGGTTCGGCAGTCCCGCCGGCCATGGCCCTCCCAGGACGTTATGATGCCGGCCTGCCTGCGCGTCTGGTTGTCGAGTCTGCTGCTGCTGCAACCGGGCCTCGTCTGGATGCCGGGTGCTGCCCTGCTCGCCAGTTCCGAGGCGATGGCGCAGTCCCGCTCGAGCGGCGGCTATGCCCGCCCCGGCTCAGGCTATGGCCGCACCCCCTCCTTCGGCGGGTCGCGGGGCGCGCCGCGAACCCCATCGGCGAGCGGCGGCTATGCGCGACCCAACCTGCCGAGCGGCAGCTATCGCCGGCCCTCCGCCGGCGGCTCCGCCTGGGACCGCTCCTATTCGCGCGAGCAGTCGGCCGAGGCACTGGACCGCCTGCGCCGGCAGAACCAGCCCGCCCCGCAGCCGGCCCCGCAGCCGGCCCCGCCGCCTTATCGCCCCAACACCGGCCCCTCCGCCCAGGCCGATCCCGGCTGGTGGCAGCGTGGCGGCTCGGCGGGCGGCAACTGGCAGGCGCCGCGCGGCGTCCCCAGTGGCGGGAACCGGGGCGGGAACCGGGGCGGGAACTGGGGCGGCGGCGGCTTCGGTGGCGGAGGCTGGGGCGGTGGCCTGGGCCAGCGCAGCTTCGGCGTCTGGGACGGCGTGATGCTCTGGTTCCTGCTGAACAACCTCGGCCGCGCCGGCTCGAGCGACTTCTTCCACAATCAGCAGGACGATCCGGGCTACCGCGAATGGCGGCGGGAGGCGGAGGAGCGCGCCCGCACGGATGCCGATGTCCGGGCCCGGCTGGACGAGCTCGATCGCCGCCTCGCGGAACGCCAGGGCCAGCCCCGCGACCCGAACGCCCCGCCGCCCGCGCTGCCGCCCGAGATCGCGGGCGCAGCCCGCCCGGACGAGCGCACCCCCAGCACGGCCGCCCCGCCGGCCCCGATCCCTGCCCCTGGCCCTGCCCCTGCCCCTGGCCCTGCCCCTGCCCAGGCCGAGGCAGGCTCCGGCGGCATGTCGTCGCTGGTTCCGCTGGCGATCCTGGGCGGTGGCGGTGTCCTGTTCCTGCTGGCGCGGCGGCGGCGCCAGGCTGCGGCGCCCGGGGCGGCGACCGGGGCGGCGACCGGGACGGTGACTGGCCCGAACGCCTCCTCCGCACCCGTCCCCGATATCCGCGCCACCGGGCCGCGCTTCCGGGTCGGGATGACGATCACCTGCGACCCTACCCCCTTCCTGCTCGGCGCCGGCATGCTCCAGCTGCCCGCCCCCGCCTTTGCCGACAACAGGCCGGAGTCCAGCATCCAGGCGGTGGGCCGCATCCGGGAAGGCCGGCAGGAGCTGGTGCGCCTCTACCTGCCGGATGGTGGCGGCTTCTTCCAGCTGCATGTCGATGCGGCGGGCCAGATCGAGGAATGCCGGCATTTCGGCCTGCTCGACGAGGTGACTCCCGCCGACGAGGCCGAATGGGGCGCCTGGCTCGATCCGGAGCAGGGCATGATCGGCTGGCCCGAGTTCCAGACGCAGAACGGCAAGCTCTACGGCCGGCTCTGGGCCCCCGGCGACCGTCCCGTGCCGCCGCGGGCGATGACCGAGACCATCGAGACGCTGGAGGGCAGCCGGCAGGTGGAGAGCCGCGCCATGCTCTACGCCGCCCCGACCGGCATCGCCGCCCCGGGGCCGCAGACCGAATACATCCTGGTCGCCGCCCAGGAGGCAGGCGGGCGCGCCTGGGTCGAGATCCGCGCGGGCATCGACATCAACCCAGCCTCCCTCTCCATAGCCTAGAGCCTAAGGACGCCCGCCTTGAACAGCATCCTCGACACCCTCTCGACCGGCCTTCCCGTCCTGCTGGCCCAGTTCGGCGTGGCCCTGGCCCTGCTGGGTCTCGGCGCCGGCTGCTACATGGCCATCACCCCGTTCCGGGAGGCGCATCTGGCGCGGCAGGGCAATGTCGCGGCCGGCATCGTGCTGATGGGCGCGCTGGTCGCGCTCGCCATTCCGCTGGCGGTGACCCTGGCGACCAGCGCCTTCACGCTGGACGTGCTGCTCTGGGGGCTGGTGGCGGTCGTGCTCCAGCTCCTGGCCTTCCTGCTCACCGCCAGCCTGTTCCGCGGCCTGCGCGGGATGATCGAGGCCGGCAACGTCGCAATGGCCTGCGTCGTGGCCGGCATCCAGCTTGCCGTCGCGCTGATCAATGCCGGCGGCATGGCCGGCTGACCTGCAACCGAACCTCCAACCGAAAGGGAGAACACTCGCATGATGGGCTTCATCCGCAACCTCGTCGGCGTCAAGACGGACCAGGCCGTGCAGGGCGCCGTCGAGGCGCTGGTACGCTGGGACCCCCAGGCCGCCACCGAGGCCGAGCTGCGCACGATGGAAGAGCATCTCGACCGGCTCGGCCGCCAGGTCGCCGAGGCGCGCCAGGCCTTCAACCGCGAGCAGCGCGAGGCCGACACCATCCGCGGCCTCTCGCAGCAGCGCATGGCGGCGGCCGAGCAGCTGCAGCAGCGCCTGGCGGCGGAGACGGACCCGGCCCAGAAGGCCGCGCTCGAGCGCAGCCTCGCCACGCTGGTCAACATGCTGGAGCAGATGGCCCCGGATATCGACCGCGAGACCCAGGATGCGCAGGACGCCGGCAACTTCCTCCAGATGCTGGAGGAGACCTACAACCAGGCCGGACAGAAACTGAAATCCGCCCGCGATGCGCTGAACCGCGCCCAGCGCGACATGGGCCGGGCCGAGCAGCAGCGGGACGCGGCGGAGCGCCGGGCCGAGGCCGCGCGGCAGGCGGCTGGCCTGTCGGGCGCGACCAGCGGCCTCTCCGTGGCGCTGAAGGCGATGCAGGACAATGCAGCGCGGAACCTGGCCGCGGCGGAGGCCGCCAACTCCAAGGCGAAGCTGCTGCGCCCCTCGAAGCCGGAGGAGGAGGACCCGAACATCGCCTCCGCCATGGCGGCCGCCTCGGGCAAGGCACCGGCGCCGACCAACCTGTCGGACCGTCTCGCCGCGCTGCGGCAGCGCCAGCCCGCCGGCGTCCTCCGGCAGCTCGAGGGGCCCGGGCAGGGCTGAGGGCGGGCGCGACGCTTCCGGCCGCAGCCGCGGCCGGAGGCGGGCGGCCGCCACGTCACGGTCAGGGGTCGAAGCGGATGCGGACCTCGGCGGCATCGCCGAACACCGCCCTGACCTCCTGCCCGGCGCAGGCCGGAAACATGCCGGTGGCCGAGCCGGTACTGATCATCTCTCCCGCACGGAGGCCATCGCCCCAGCGGCGGCGCTCCTCGGCGAGCCAGAGCAGCGGCGCGAGCGGGGCGCCCATGACCTCGGCGCCGCTGCCGTGGCGGCGCGCCTTGCCGTCCACCTCCAGCGTCACCGCCATGGCGGCCAGGCCGGCGCGCCAGCCCGGGATGGGGTCGCCGGCGACATAGCGGCCGGAGGCGCTGCCATCGGCGAGGATCGCCGGCAGCGGCGGCAGCTGCGCCATCGGGTAGCGGCATTCGGCGACCTCGATGCCGGCATGGACCGCAGCCACCGCCTCCACCACCTCCGGCATCGTCCAGGGCCGCCCCCGGGCCGGCAGATCGCGGGCCAGGGTGACGAAGAACTCGCATTCCACCAGCGGGTCGAGCAACTCCGCATGCCGCAGGAGGGCAGGCGAGGCGCAGGCGAAGCGCCGGAAGGTCCGGCCGTAGATCGGCACCGGGATCCGCAGCCTCTCCCGCATCGCCGCCGTGGTGCCGGCGATCTTCCAGCCGAGCGGCTCCCACCCGAGCCGCGCCGCGACCAGGGCATTGACCCGGTAGCCATCCTCCGGCGTGCCGGGCACCAGCGCCGCCGGCAGCGCGCCGGCCTGCCGTGCCTCGCGCCGCAGGCTGGCAAGCAGATCGGCGAGCTCCGCCTGCGCATCCTCGGGCATTCCCGGCTCCTGTTCCGTCCGCATCGTCATGGGCGCCCCATCCGGCGATCGAGCAGCAGCATGGTACCCGCGGTGAGGACCGAGCCGGCCGTGATGGCGAGGATGGCGAGCCGCCAGGCATTCATCGAGCCGGCCCCACCGGCCGCGTGCAGGATCAGCCCGAACATGATGGTCGAGGTGAAGGCCGCGAGGTTGGAGGCGGCGGAGACCAGGGCCAGCGCGGCGCCGCGCTCGGTCACCGGCACCCGCACCAGCATGGCCGGCGTGAGCGCGCCCGCATCGGAGAAGATGGCGCAGGCATAGGCCACGCTGAGCAGGAAGACCACCGGCCAGGGCGCTGCCAGCGCCGCGGCGAGCAGCGCGCCGACGAGCACGGCCGAGGCCGCCGCGCCGGCGATCACCCGGTGGCGCCGCCCCGCCTCGGCACGGCGGGCGACGAAGGCGCTGATGGGCATCGCCAGCGGCCCGACGACGGCGGTGACCAGGGCAAGGCTGATGGCCCCATAGGCCTCATTTCCCGGCAAGGCGACGGCGAAGCCCAGCAGCGCCACCCACCAGGTGCGGAAGGCCATGCCCTCCCAACTGTTGCCGAAGGCGGCGAGCAGCACCAGCCAGGCATCCTTGCCCCTCGCCACCCGCAGCAGCCGGGCGAACAGGCTGCTCGGCTGCGGCGAGGGGCGGGAGGCCGGCATGCTGCCCCGGACCAGCAGGCCGGCCAGGGCCGCCGCCGCCGCCGCGCCGAGGAAGGCGGCCGGCCAGCCGAACACCCATTGCAGGCAGCCCGAGACGGCAACGGAGGCCGACAGCCCCAGCGTGAGCGTCGAGACATAGTCCCCGGCCGCCTTCTGCTGCTGCTCGGCTGGCAGGCTCTCCATCAGCAGCCGCAGTCCGGGCATGTAGGTGCCGGCCATGCCGAGGCCCGTCAGCGTGCGGCTGGCGACGAGGGCGGCGAAGCTGCCGTCCACCAGCGGGAACAGCAGCCCGCCCGCGATGCCGAGGCCGGCGCCGAGGAGGCAGAGCCGCCGCGCGTCGCGCGTGTCGGTCAGGCCGGCGAAGACCGGCGAGCCGAGCGCATAGGCGAGGAAGAAGGCGCCGCCCGCGATGCCCGCCTGCACCTCCGACAGGCCCGTCGAGGCGCGAATCTCCGGCAGCACCGCGGCGTAGTTGGCGAAGCCGATCAGGTTCAGCAGCAGCGCCGCGAGCATGACGGCGCGGGGCGAGCGGGGCGCCCGGTTCATCAGGGGATGAGGACCACGCCCATGGCGACGCGGCCGAAGGAGCCGTCGAGGTCGAGGAGGCCGCCATAGCCGAGGCCGAGGCCGCTCCGCCGCCAGCGCGCCGCCGGCCGCACGCCGATCCAGGGCCCGCGTGGCGCCCGCGCGAAATGCACCGTGAGGTCCGGGTTGGGGAAGCCGGCGGCGGGCGCGGGGCCGGGCAGGCCCGGCCTCGCCAGGCCATGGGCGAAGTCCGCCGGCGCCAGCGCGGCGGTGAAGGCCGAGGCGCCGAGCAGCAACGGGGCCTGCCAGCGGAACCACACGCTGCCATCGGGCGCGAGCCGCGGCTGCAGCACATCCATCAACCAGGCGCCGCCCTGCGGCGGGCGGACGCTGCGGGGCGGCAGGCTCTCCGGATCCGCCGCCGGCGGCAGCGGGTCGGACGCATAATCGGCCGCGAGGCCGGGCATCTCCACCTCGCTGGCGAGCGTCATCGTGCACCGCGCCTTGAGCTGGCCATCCGTCTCGAGCACCGCATCGAAGACCGCGACCCGGCGCCCCGCTTGCACCGGCATGACCTGCACGCGGAGCGGCGTGTCGAGCGGCACCGGCTTGAGCAGGTCGGCGCGCAGGGCGAGCGGGCGGAAGCCGGCCGGCGCCACGGCTTCGATCTCGGCCGCCATCATCGCGGCGACGACGCCGCCCTGCGCGCCGGCGAAGGGACCGCGGGCCAGGCCGCCGGCCCGCCAGTGCCCAGGCTCCAAACGCTCGAGCAGCGGGCCGGCGACTGCGTCGGCAGGGGGGATGATCATGGCGGGCGCCTTCAGGGTCGCCGCCAGCAAGCCCGCTGGCATATCGGCCGGCAAACGAATACTGTCGGCGTCGGATGAATCGCGCTCATGTCAATTTCGGCGCCCTGCCCCTCCTGTCGCTGCGTGCCTTCGAGGCCGCGGCGCGGCGGCACAGCTTCCGCGACGGCGCGGCCGAGGTCGGGCTCACCCCTTCGGCCGTCAGCCACCATGTCCGGCAGCTGGAAGCCGCGCTCGGCGTCGCCTTGTTCGAGCGGCTGCACCGGCGGGTCGCGCTGACCGTGGCCGGGAGGGACCTGGCGGCCTCGCTGGGCGAGGGCCTCCAGATCATGGCGGCCGCCTATGCCGCGGCGCAGGCGCCGCGCGGCCGGCTGGTGGTGTCCGCCACGCCGAGCTTCGCCACGCGCTGGCTGATGCCGGCCATCGTCCCGCTGCGCGCCGAGGGAATCGAGCTCGACATCGAGGGGACCTTCGCCCGGGCCGATGTCGAGGGCGGCGTCTGCGACGTGGCGATCCGCCTGGGGCCGCGCCCGCCGGGGCGCCTGACGGCGGAGCGGCTCGTCACCTCGCCCGCCGTGCTCGTGGCGGCGCCCGGGCGGGTCGCCGGCCGCGCCGCCCTGACCCCCGACGAGATCGCCGCGGGCCCGCTGCTGTCGCTCACCCTCGGCCCGGACTTCTGGACGGATGCGCTGAAGCTGCTGGGCGCCGGGGCCCGCACGCTGAGGGAAGCGCGGCTCGATTCCTTCGATGCGGCGCTGCATGCGGCCGAGGCCGGGCATGGCTATGCCTATGCGCCGGAGATCGTGGTGGCCGACCGCCTCGCGGCAGGCACGCTGGTCACGATCCATCCGCGCCGCTTCGGCCGGCGCAACGGCTGGAGCTACTGGTTCGTCACGCGCCCCGAGGTCGCGCAGCGCCCGGCGGTGCGGCGGCTGCGGGCCTGGCTGACCGCCGCCCTGGCCATGCCGGAGGGCTGACGGGCACGTCGCCCGCCCCTTCCCCGGTGGCGAGGCGGATGCTTCGCGGCGCCGCGCTCCCGGTCCTGCCTCAGCCGTCCGGCAGGGGCCGCGCCTCGGCGAAGCGCCGACCGCGTCGGGGAAGCCCCGCATCTCCGCCTGGCCGATCCGAGGCGGAGCGCGACCATGCCGCGGCGCGCGAGGTGGGAGCCCGCCTCCACCATGTCGGGGAAGAGCAGCTCCCGCCGCGCTCGACGGGGCGAAGCGCCTGCGGCGCCGGGATCGCGCCGGCCTGGACATGCAGGGTCATCAGGCTCCCGAGCCCCGTCCACACCGCAGCGGCAGCCCGGCGCCGCAGGCCGACGGCTGGGCCGGGCTCAGGACGCCTCGGACGGGGCGTCCCAGCGGCGCGCACGCGCCAGCTTCACGAAGGCGGCGACGGCCGGGTTCATCGGCCGCCCGGCCGGCACCGCCAGCAGCACGGGCAGCGCCATGCCCTCGCCGGCCAGCGGCCGCTCGACGCAGCCCGCGCCATGCGGCGCACCCGCCGGCACGAGGGCGAGCCCGAGGCCGAGCGCCACCAGCGCGTCCAGCGCCCCCATCGAGCTGCCGGCGGCATGGGCGGCCCGCCGCAGCGGCACCGCCTCGCCGATCCGCGCGAAGGCCGCCGCAGCGGCGGCCGAGACGCAGGGCAGCAGCGCCTCGCCGCGCAGCGCCTCGGCCGGCACCTCGGCCCGCTCCGCCAGCGGATGGCCCTCCGGCAGCAGCACCGCGAGGCCCTGGGTCCAGAGCGGCCAGCGCGAGAGCCGGTCGGGCAAGGGGGCCATTCCCGGCAGCAGGGCAACGTCGAGCGCACCCGCCAGCAGCGCCTCCGCCAGCGCATCCGGCGCGTCCTCCGCCAGGATGAGTTCCAGTTGATGGATATGCGCCGCCACCTCCCGCAACAGGGGCAGGAGGGTGCGCACCGGCAGGCAGCGCTCGAGGCCGATCCGCAGCGGCACCGGCCCGTCGCGGCGCGCGAAGCCGGTCGCGCCGGAGCGCACCGCCTCCGCCGCCTCCGACGTCTGGCGCAGCAGCGGCAACATGGCGCGGCCGAACTCGGTCAGCTGGGTGAGCGCGCGTTCGCGCAGGATCAGCGCGCCGCCCAGCTCTTCCTCCAGCCGCTGCACCGCGCGGGTCAGCGCCGGCTGCGTCACGTTGCAGCGGTCCGCCGCACGCGTGAAGTTCAGCGTCTCCGCCAGCGCCAGGAAGTAACGGATCTGCGTGAGGTCCATGCCGCTCCCGTCATGCCAGGGCGCGAAGGATATCCTCCGGCTCGGCACGCCGGGTGAAGTTCGCATCGAGGTGCCGCCAGGTTACCACCCCGTCGCGCGTGACGACGAAGGTCGCCGGCACCGGCAGGATCCAGTCCGGCGTGCCCTGCCGCGTGGCGAGGTCGATGTCATGGCCGGCCAGGAGGTCCCGGTAGACGCCCGGGACGCGGTACAGCACCCCGCAGCTGGCCGCGAGGCCACTGTCCACATCGACCAGCATCGTCACGCCGGGCGCATGGGCCCGCTTCATGTCGAGCGGCAGGCCGCCGGTCTCCGGCGTCACCGCCAGCAGCGCGGCGCCGGCGGCGCCAGCCTGCCCGGCGATGCCGTCCAGCGCCTCCAGCATGGCGACGCAGTAGGGGCACCAGCCGCCCCGCAGGAAGGTGACCGAGAAGGGCCCCCGGGCCAGCAGCGCATCGCGCGACACCAGCCGCCCTTCGGCATCGGGCAGCAGGAAGTCCGGGAAACGCTCCTCCGTCGCCAGCGCGCCGTCCAGAGCGCCGCCGCGGGCCAGGGTGGCGAGCACCTCGCCGAGCGCCGCCTGCATCCGGAGGTTCCCGGCGCGCTTCGCACGTTCAGCGGCCAGCCTGGCTTCGAGCGTCATCTGGACGGTCTCCTTCGCTGCGGGGATGCGCCCGCCCGCGCCCCGCGTCCAAGGCCGCCCGCGCATGCATTCCATCAGCGGGCGGCATTGGCGCGCGAAGGCGGCGGGCCTGCAAGGTGCTGCTACCGGCGGCAATCCCGCCGCACATCCGGAAGGAGCCAAAGATGACCCATCTCGACCGGAGCCGCACCCTGCGGCTGATCGCCTGGGCCTGCGCCGCCTGGATCGCCTGGGAGCTGCTGTACTACGAACAGTTCAAGCTGACCGGGAATGTCGGCTCGATCGACGGCGTGTTCCAGCCGCTCGCCAACTGGTTCGGCATCCCCGCGCATGAGAAGCCGATCCGGCTCGGCGTCGCCGCCATCGAGATTGCCGCTTCGGTGCTGGTGCTGATCCCGGCCCTCCGCCTCTGGGGGGCGCTGATGGCGCTCGGGCTGATGGGCGGCGCCATCTTCTTCCACACCGTGGGCCCGATCGGCATCGACCCCTACGGCGATGGCGGCGGACTGTTCAAGGAAGCCTGCTTCACCTTCGCCGTCGCCGGGCTGCTGACCTGGCTGCACCGCGACGAGCTGGCGGGCTGGCTGCACCGCTTCGGCCCAAGGCTGCGCCTGGCCTGAGGCGGCAGGGGCGGCCACCGTATCCTTCGCGCCGCCGAGGCTGACCCCTCGTGCGGCCTGGGTGCGGCCGGCCCGCGCCACCGTGGCCGCCACAGCCTGCGCCGTCGCAGACCCCGCATCGCTGTCCGCCACCCGACCGGTCTCGATGCGGCGCATCCCGCGCAAGGGCATCGCGCCGTGGAGATGATCCGGTCACTGCGGCCCACCCGCGGGATGGCCGGGGGCGGGATACCGAGCTCGGCCCTCCGGAGCGCGATGCGCCGGACGGGCAGCGAAGCGACCGCGTCCCGCCGATGCAACCACCGCGGGCCCCACCGCCTTCCTCTCCGGCAAACCAGCCACCTCCCCGGAGAACCCGCCCGCCATGCCGTTCCGCTCCCGGCTGTTCGACAGCTTCTTCATGGGGGGCTTCGAATGCTCCACCCATCGGCGCAGCGATGGGCGGCGGCTGGACCTGATCGCCGGCACCGGGCACGACACGCTCGCGCTGCGGGACTACCGCCAGGCCGCGGAGCACGGC
>CADCTD010000188.1 GCA_902805545.1 uncultured Craurococcus sp.
GCCACCGTCACCGGCGGCACCCTCGGCGAGGCCGCCTCGCTGCCGCCGCACGCCCTGGCCGACTGCCTGGTGGTGGCGCTGGCCGGCGGCGGCCGCGTGCCGGCGGAGATCGCCGCCTCCCTCGCCGCCCTCGCCCGGCTCGGCGCCGCCGCCGAGGGCAGCGCGGCCGGCTTCCGCATCGTCACCCAGGGCGGCCAGCAGCCGGAGGGGCCTGGCACGCGGCACGATCCGGCGGCCGCCGCCCTCTTCGCCCTCGGCCGGGTGCTGGCCAATGAGCATCCCGGGCTGCGGCCGCGGCGGATCGACCTCGCGCCCCAGCTCGGCCCGGAGCAGGCGGCCCGCCGCCTCGCCGCCGAGTTGCTGACCGAGCAGGATGACGAGGCTGAGGTCACCCTCGCCGAAGCCGCCCGGCTGGTCCCCCGCCTGCGCCCGGGCCTGCCGCCTGCCCCGCCCGCGGCCGGGCCGCTGCGCCTGCAGATTCGCCAGCCCGGCCAGCTCGGCAGCCTGCACTGGGCCGGCTTCGCCCCCGGCGCGCCCGGCCCGGGCGAGGTGGTGCTGCGCATCGAGGCCGCCGGGCTCAATTTCCGCGATGTGATGTGGGCCCAGGGCCTGCTGCCGGAGGAGGCGCTGCTGCCCGGCTTCGCCGGGCCCCATCTCGGCATGGAGTGCGCCGGCGTGGTCGAGGCGGTGGGCGAAGGGGTCGCGCTCCGCCCCGGCCAACGGGTCTTCGGCGTGGCGCCGGCGGCGATCGCCAGCCACGCCCGCACCCGGGCCGAGGCGCTGGTGCCGATGCCGGAGGGGCTCGACCCCGCCGCCGCCGCCACCATCCCCGTCGCCTTCATGACCGCGGTGCACGCGCTGGAGGAGCTCGCCCGGCTTGAGCCCGGCGAGCGCGTGCTGGTCCATGGCGGCACCGGCGCCGTCGGCCTTGCCGCCCTGCAGGTGGCGCTCGCCCGCGGCGCCCAGGTCGCGGCCAGCGCCGGCAGCCCGGCACGCCGCGCCTTCCTTCGCGCCGCCGGGGCCGAGCTGGTGCTCGACAGCCGCGATGCCGGCTTCGCCGATGCGCTCCGTGCCGCCTGGCCGGAGGGGGTCGATATCGTGCTGAACTCGCTGGCCGGCGCGGCGATGGAGCGCTCGCTCGGCCTGCTGCGCCCCTTCGGCCGCTTCATCGAGCTCGGCAAGCGCGACTTCGCCGAGGGCAGCCGCGTCGCGCTTCGCCCGCTCCGGCGCAACGCCACCTACTTCGCCGTCGATGTCGACGAGCTGGCCCGCGCCCGGCCGGCCCAGGCGGCGCGGCTCCTCGCCGGCATCGCCGCCCGGCTGCGCGAGGGCACGATCCGCCCCCTTCCCGCCGCGACCCATGCGGCGGCGGAGGTGGAGGCCGCCTTCCGCGCGCTCCAGGCCGGCGGCCATATCGGCAAGCTGGTGATCCGCCCGCCGGCGCCCACCGGCCGGGCCGAGGCCAGTCCGGCGCTCGACCGGGCGGCGGAGGGCACCATCCTCGTCATCGGCGGCACCGGGGGCTTCGGCCTGGCGACGGCGCGCTGGCTGGCGGAGCGGGGCGCGCGGCACCTTGCCCTGCTCTCCCGGCGCGGGGCGGCGACGCCGGGGGCGGATGCGGCGCTGCGCAGCCTCGCCGCCCGCGGTGCCACCGCCTCGCTCCATGCCTGCGACGCCACCGATGCCGCGGCGCTGGAGCGGATGCTTGCCGACATCCGCGCCACCTGCCCGCCGATCCGCGGCATCGTCCATGCCGCCGCCATCCTCGGCGACGGCGCGGCGGCGCTGCTCGATCCGGCCCGGGTTGCGCCGGTGCTGGCGGCGAAGCTCGCCATCGCCGAGCATCTCGACCGGCTGACCGCCCGTGACCCGCTGGACCTCTTCCTGATGTACTCCTCCGCCACCGTCGCCGTCGGCAATCCCGGCCAGGCCGCCTATGTCGCCGCCAATGCCGCGCTCGAGGCGCTGGCCCGCCGCCGCCGCGCCATCGGCCGCCCCGCCATGGCGATCGGCTGGGGCCCGATCGCCGACACCGGCATGCTGGCCGGGGATGCGGCCAGGGCGGAGATCCTGGAGCGCCGCCTCGGCGTCGCCGCGATGCGGGCGGAGGAGGCGCTGGCGACGCTCCCCGCCCTGCTGGCGTCCGATGCCGCGACCGCCGGCCTCGCCCGCATCGCCTGGCCGGCCGCGGGCCGGGCGCTGGCGATCCTCGCCGAGCCGGGCTTCGAGGCAGTCCGCAGCCTCGCCGCCCCCGTGGAGGATGCTGGCGATCTCCGCGCCCGCCTGCACGGTCTGGCGGAGGCGGAGGCGCTTCCCCTCCTGCGCGAGACCATGGCCGGGGAACTCGCCCGCATCCTCCGCCTGCCGGCGCAGTCGATCGGGGGCGAGGCGCCGCTCGCCGGGCTCGGCCTCGACAGCCTCGGCGGGATGGAGCTGCGGACGGCACTCGAAGGGCGGCTCGGCCTCGCCGTGGCGCTGGACGGGGTGGGGGATGGGCTGACGCTGGACGGCCTTGCCCGGCGCATCCTCGCCCGGCTGCACTCCGCGCCGCGCGAGGACAGCGTCGAGGCGCTGCTCGCCGCGCATGAGCCGGATGCAGGGCTGGAGGATGCGGCATGAGCACCGGCTTCGGCCTCAGCGCCAGCGCCCGCACCGCGCTGCTCGGCCGGCTGGCGCGGCGAGGCGCCGCCCCGGCCGCGCCGGCGCCCGCCGAATCGCCGGGCCGCGACCTCGGCACCCTGCCGGGCATGCGGGATTTCGAGACGATGCGCGATGCGGGCGCCGCGCTCGGCATCGAAAGCCCCTTCTTCCGCCAGCATGACGGCGTGGCCGGCGGCCGCAGCAGCATCGGCGGTCGCGCCTACGTCAACTTCGCCTCCTACAACTACTGCGGGCTGAACGGCGACCCGCGGGTCGCCGCCGCGGCCAAGGCGGCGATCGACCGCTACGGCGTCTCCGCCTCCGCCTCCCGCCTCGCCTCGGGCGAGCGGCCGGTCCATGTCGAGCTGGAGGCGGCGCTCGCCGCGCATCACCGGGCGGAGGCCTGCCTCGCCTTCGTCAGCGGCCATGCGACGAATGTCACCGTGATCGGCCATCTGATGGGCCCCCGCGACCTCATCCTGCACGACCGGCTGATCCACAACTCGGTCGCCGAGGGGGCGCGGCTGAGCGGGGCCCGCCGCATCGCCTTCGCCCATAACGACTGGGAGGCGGCGGAGCGGGAGCTCGCCGCGCATCGCGGCCGGCATGGGCGGGCGCTGCTGGTGATCGAGGGCCATTACAGCATGGATGGCGACCTGCCCGATCTCGGCCGCTTCGCCGCCCTCGCCCGCAAGCACGACGCGCTGCTGATGGTCGACGAGGCGCATTCCGTCGGCGTGCTCGGCGCGACCGGCCAGGGCATCGCCGAGCAATGCGGCGTCGATCCCGGCCTGGTCGATCTCTGGATGGGCACGCTGTCGAAGACGCTTTCCTCCTGCGGCGGCTACATCGCCGGCCAGAAGCGGCTGGTGGACTGGCTGCGGCACACCGCGCCAGGCTTCGTCTATTCGGTCGGGCTGGCGCCGCCGCTCGCGGCCTCGGCGCTCGAATCGCTCCGGCTGCTGCAGGCCGAGCCCTGGCGCGTCGCGCGGCTCCAGGCCAATGCCGGGCTTTTCCTGCGGCTTGCGCGGCAGGCGGGGTTCGACACCGGCGGCTCGGCCGGGCTCGGCATCGTGCCGGTCATCCTCGGCAGCTCGCTGCGGGCGGCGCAGCTCGCGGCCGCGGCCTTCGCGGGCGGCGTGAACGTCCAGCCGATCCTCTTCCCCGTGGTGCCGGAGGGCTCGGCGCGGCTGCGCTTCTTCCTCTCCGCCGAGCATACCGAGGCGGATATCGAGCGCAGCATCGCCGTCCTCGCCGCGGCGCGGGACGGCATGGCGGCGCTGAAGGCCTCCTGAGCCGCTTGCGCATCGCCGTCTTCACCCTGGAGAGCGCCCTCAGCGCCGAGGCGGTGGAGGCCTTCCTCCGCGCCCAGGGCGAGAGCGTGGTGCTGATCGGCCGGTCCGATCCCTTCCGCCCGGGCGCGGGTGGGCTGCTGGGGCAGGCCTGGCGGCATCTCCGCCGCTCCGGCCCGCGGCTGCTGCCCTATCTCGCGGTGAACTACGCGCTCCGTCCGGCGCCGGGCCGGCTGGCCCGGTCCGGCGTTCCGGTCGTCGAGGTGGCGGATGTGAACGGGCCGGCCATGGCGGCCGCCATCCGTGCCGCGCGGCCGGACCTGCTGGTCTCGCTGCATTTCGACCAGATCTTCCGCGCCGAGACGCTGGCCCTCGCGCCCCGGGGCGGGATCAACCTGCATCCTTCGCTGCTGCCGCGGCACCGCGGGCCGGCGCCAACCGTCTGGGCGCTGAGCGAGCCGGAGCCCTGCTTCGGCGTCTCGGTGCACCGCCTGGTGCCGCGGATCGATGCCGGCGCCATCCTCGCCCAGCGGGCGGTGAGCCTGCCGCCCGGCACCACGGCCAGCGCCGCCGCCCACGCCCTGCACCTGGCCGGCGTGCCGCTGCTGGGCGAGGCCATCGCCCGGCTCGACGCGGGGCGGGAGGTAGCGCCCCTGCCCTATTGCCCTTTCCCGCCGCCCGGCCTGCTGCGGCGCCTCGCGCGGCAAGGGCGGCAACTGGCCGATGGCGCGGATCTCCGCCGTGCCCTCCGCCTCGCCCAGAAGGCGTAAGTTACGAAATCGTATCAAATAGCTTGACCTTTCATGCCCCTGCTGCAAAAGGCCCCGGGCATGGCCGCCGCTCCAGACCAGCCTGCGCCGAAGGGGCGCCGCTTCCTCTTCCTGCAGGGACCGATCAGCCCCTTTTTCGCGGAGGTCGCGGCGGGGTTGCGGGCGCTCGGGCATGCGGCCTGGCGGATCAATCTCTGCCTCGGCGACCGGCTGTTCTGGCAGGGGCCGGGGGCGGTCGACTTCCGCGGGCGACTGGCGGACTGGCCGGACTTCCTCGGCGCCTTCTACGACCGGCACGGGATCACCGACATCGTCCTGCTCGGCGAGCAGCGGCCCTACCACAAGCCGGCCATCGCCCTTGCCCGGGCCCGCAGCATTGCCGTGACGGTGACGGATTTCGGCTATCTCCGCCCGGACTGGGTGACGCTGGAGCGCGACGGCATGGGGGCCGAGAGCCGCTTCCCGCGCGACCCGGCGACGATCCGCGCACTCGCCGCCCGCTGCCCGCCGCCCGACCTGCGGGAGCATCACCGCGACAGCTTCGCCACCCAGGCGCGGTGGGACGTGCTCTTCCACCTCGCCTCCCTGCTGCCCCTGCCCTTCCCGCATTACGAGAGCTTCCTGCTGCACGCGCCGGTCCCGGCCTATCTGGCGACCGGCCTTCGCCTCCTGCTGCGCAGGCGCGAGACGCAGGCTGCCGCGGCGACGCTCGAGCATGTGACGGCGCTCGGCGTGCCGCTCTACCTCTTCGCCATGCAGATGGAGACCGACTACTCCATCCGCGCCTATTCCCGCTTCCCCGACATGGACAGCGCCATCGCCGAGACGGTGGCAAGCTTCGCCCGCCATGCGCCGCCCGAGGCGCGGCTGCTGGTGAAGGTGCATCCGCTCGATCCCGGGCTGAAGGCCTGGGCGCGGCGCGTCCGGCGGATCGCGGCGGCGCATGGCGTCGCGGGCCGCGTCGACTATCTCGGCGGCGCGCTGCCGATGGAGCAGGTGATCGCGCATTGCCGCGGCACGGTCACGGTGAACAGCACGGTCGGGGTGAAGTCGATCGCCATGGGCTGCGCCACCCTGCCGCTCGGCCAGGCGATCTACGACGTGCCGGGCCTTGCCTGGCAGGGCGGCCTCGACCGCTTCTGGCGCGAGGCGGCGCCGCCGGAGCCGGACCTCGCGGAGGCCTTCGTTCGCGCGCTCGCCGCGAGCCTGCATGTGCGGGGCTGCTACTACACGCGGCCGGGGCTGGACGTGGCCGTCGCCGGCGCCGTCCAGCGCCTGCATCTCGGCGTGCTGAACGTGCCTATAGCATCGCCAGAGCGCGTTTCCGCCTAGGCGGCGGAAAGGCGGCATCGAGCGCCGCCAGGTCCTCCGGCGCGAGCCGCAGCTCGCCCGCCGCAGCGTTCAGCCGCACATGCCCGGCATCCGCCGCCTTCGGGATGCTGATGACGCCACCCTGCCGCAGCGTCCAGGCGATCGCCACCTGCGCCGGCGTCGCGCCGAGCCGCCGCGCCACGCCCTGCAGGGCCGGGTGCCGCAGGAGCGCGCCGCCCTGGCCGACCGGGCTGTAGGCCATCACCGGCATGCGCCGCTCCCGGCAGAAGGGCAGCAGGTCGAACTCAACCCCACGGTGCTCGAGGTTGTAGAGCACCTGGTCCGCGGCGCAGTCCGCCAGCGCCGGGCCGAGCTCCTCCAGGTCATCGACATCGAGATTGGAGACGCCCCAGCGGCGAATCTTCCCAGCCGCGCGCATCCGTTCCATTGCCGCGACCGTATCCTCGAGGGGCACGGAGCCCCGCCAGTGCAGGAGATAGAGGTCGAGCGACTCGGTCCGCAGGCGCCTCAGGCTGCGCTCCAGCGCCGCCTCCAGCTTCTGGCCAACAGCATTGTGAGGATAGACCTTGGAGACGAGGAAGACATCGCTGCGCCGCCCGGCGATGGCCTCGGCCACCACCTCCTCGGCGCCGCCTTCGGCATACATCTCGGCGGTATCGATCAGCGTCATGCCGAGATCGAGGCCGAGGCGGAGCGCATCCGCCTCCCGTCGCCGGTCGCTGCCCCGCTCGCCCATGTTCCAGGTGCCCTGGCCGAGCGCCGGAACCTCCGTGCCGTCCGCCAGCGTGATCGGTGCCATTTCGTCCCTCCGCGTCCCGGCCTATGCTCGGCGCCATGCTGCGCCCCGTCGTCCTAACATGCCTCGCCCTGCCCCTTCTCCTGGCTCCGGCCGCCCGGGCCCAGCCCGTGGAGGAGATCGGGAGCTGGCGCCTCGCCTGCGTCACCGACAGGATGACGGACCGGGCAGCCTGCCTGCTGCGCCACCGGGACTGGCTGGAACGGCCCGCCGGCTCGGGCAGCGGCCTCGCCTTCGAGATCATCGACCGGCGCGGCCGCTTGGTTCCCGCCGTGACGGCGCGGGAGCTGACGCTGGATGGCGCGGCGCGCGGCCTGCTGGCGCTCTCCGGCACCGCACAGCTTCGCTTCCCGCCCAACCAGATGGTGGAGATGCCCTGCGGGCTCGAGGGCCGCAGCATCCTCTGCACCCCGAAGGCCGAGGATGCCGCCCGCGTCGAAGCCGAGCTGCTGCAGGCCGACCGCGCCCTGCTCCGCCTGGTGGGCACCGGGGGCAGCAGCAGCACCGCCGAGCCGACGGAGCTGCGCCTCTCCGGCACGCGCGACGCCGTGGCCCGATTGGCCCGCCAGGCGCCCCGCGAGCCGCAGGCCGCCGTGGAACCCCCGGCCGGCTTCGATGGCCGAGAACTGCTGCAGCGCCTCTACCGGCTCTTCGCCCAGTGAGGGCCGAGTCTCCCGCCGCGACGCTGCTCGCCGAGGTCGCACGCGGCGATCGCAGAGCGCTCCGCGCCCTTTACCAGCAGCAGGCGACGCGCCTCTTCGGCATCGCCCATGCCATCCTGCGCGATCGTGAGGCAGCCGCCGATGCGGTGCAGGATGCCTTCCTCCGCATCAGCCAGCGGGCGGCGCAGTTCGACCCGGCGCGCGGCGAGGCGGGAGCCTGGCTTGGCGCCGTCGCCCGGTATGCGGCGCTCGACCTGGCGCGGAAGCGCGGGCGCGAGCTCCCGACGGACGACCCGGCGCTAGGCGACACGCCCGTGGCGCCCGAGGCGCTGGAACGGGTCGCCGCCAGCGCCGAGGGACGGCGGCTGCGCGACTGCCTCTCGGCGCTCGACGAGAAGAACCGCAAGGGAATCCTGCTCGCCTTCGTGCACGGCCTCTCGCATGCCCAGGTGGCGGCGCGGCTCGACCTGCCGCTCGGCACGGTGAAGGCCTGGATCAGGCGAGGCCTCCTGCAGCTGCGGGAGTGCCTGACATGATCCCGACCGATCCGCAGGACCGCGACATCCTCGCCGCCGAATATGTCCTCGGCACGCTCGACGCCCGCGCGGCGGCGGAGTTGGATGCGGCGCTGCCCGGTGATGCCGCGCTGCGCGCCGCGATCCGCGAGTGGGAGGCACGCCTTGCCCCGCTCATGGTGCTGGCCGCGCCGGAGGCGCCGCCGCCCGATCTCTGGGACCGCATCGAGAGGGCCCTGCCCGGCGCGCCGCGGCCCGCCCCGGCGCCGAAGCGGCGCGGCTGGCTCGACCTCTGGCGCGGCTGGGCGATCGGCGCCAGCGCCGTCGCGGCCGGGCTCGCGGTCGTGCTGGTGACGCGCCCCGCCCCCGAGCCGCCGCGGTTGATGACCGTGCTGCTGACCCAGCGCGACCAGCCGGCCTGGGTGGTGGAGGCCGACCCCTCCGGCCGCCTGCATCTCGCCTCCGTCACGCCGCGCCGCCTCGAGGAGGGCCGGGCGATGCAGCTCTGGAGTTTGGCGCCGGGGGAGACGGCGCCGACCTCGCTTGGCCTCATCCCGCCCGAGGGGCGGCTGACCGTGAATACCGGCGGCGTCCGGCCGGAGCCCGGCATGCTGATCGAGATCAGCCTGGAGCCGCCGGGTGGCTCGCCGACCGGACGGCCGACCGGACCGATCATCTTCATCGGGCGGCTGACCGCGGCCGGGTCCAGCTGAGGCCCGGCGGGTCCGCACCGCCCTGGACGCGCCGGCTGCGCCATCCTTCTGCCCCGGCCGGGCGATCCCGCGGCGGCGCTCAGGCTCGGGCCTCCTATCGTGGACCCTGATGCTCAATCCGCGGTTTAAGTCTTTATTTAGGAATGCATCTTTGGGGCGCCGGTGCTAGTTTCGGCACGCCGGCGCCTGCCCGGCCGCCTGTGCCATCGGGGTGCATGCGCCTCGCCTGGACATGAGCATGCTTCGACCTTCGCGGTTGCATTTTGGCGACTCCTTTCGTCTTTTCAGACGGACGGCCTGACGATGCCCAACGCCAATATGGCGCGCCCTCGCCGCGACCCGGCGCCGCGCGAGCCGGAGCAGAGCCGTCTTTCCCAGCTCATCTCCGGCCTGGTGCTCCTCGCGGTGATGCTGCTGCTCTTCGTCCTTTCGGGCTTCCGCGGCTGAGCACCTCGCTCGCCTTTCCGTGATCGCCTGCGGCGCATCCAGTTTCGGGCGGGTCCCGTAACGCTCGCAGCGGCACCGTGATGGTCGCCGCGGCCTCACGGAGAGACGCCATGATCCGCACCACCCGCCTGATGCTCGCCGCCGGCGCCGCCCTCGCGCTCTCGGCCGCCGGCGCCGAAGCCGCCACCCTCGTCGGCCTCACCGCCGACAACCACCTCGTCCGCATCGACAGCCAGAGCCGCCGCGCGATGGCGCCGGTTCGCGTCACCGGCATCGAGGGCCGCCTGCTCGGCATCGACGTCCGCCCGGCCGACATGAAGCTCTACGGCCTGACCGATGCCGGCCAGATCGTCACCATCGATGCGATGACCGGCCGCGCGACGCAGGTGAGCCGCCTGTCCGAGCGCTTCGAGAGCGGCGGGCGCGCCACCATCGACTTCAACCCGGTCGCCGACCGCCTTCGGGTGATGGGCATGAGCGGCGTCAATTTCCGCGTCAATGTCGACACCGGCGCCGTCGTGAAGGACGGCCAACTCCGCTACCAGGCGGGCACGCCCTGGGCCGAGACCACGCCGCGCGTCGTCGCCGGCGCCTATACCAACAGCGTGAAGGGCACGACCGCGACGATGCTCTACACCATCGACACGCTGAGCCGCAGCCTGAACCTCCAGGCGCCGCCGAATGACGGCGTGCAGCAGCCGAAGGGCGAGATCGCGCCGAGCCTGCCCGTCGGCGTCGCCTTCGACATCATGCCGGAGACCGGCGGCGGCAACATGGCGGTGCTGATGGCCGGCAACACGCTGCACAGTCTCGACCTGTCGAACGGCAAGGCGACCACGGTCGGCACGGTGAGCAGCCTGCCGCAGGCCGAGATCATCGACATCGCCGTGATGGAGTGAACGGGAGCGGGGCGGCGGGCCGCCGCCCCGTCCGGCTCAGAACCCGACCTTGTCGCCGCCCTTCAACGCCAGGATCTGCCGCGCCTCGGCGGGCGTGGCGATCTCGAGGCTCAGCTCCTCCAGGATGCGGCGGATCTTCGAGACCTGCTCGGCATTGCTCTTCGCCTGCACGCCCTTGCCGAGCCAGAGTGAATCCTCGAGTCCGACGCGGACATTGCCGCCCAGCATCCCGGCCATGGTGGTGAAGGGCATCTGGTTCCGGCCCGCCGCCAGCACGGACCAGACATAGTCGCGGCCGAACAGCCGGTCCGCCGTCTCCTTCATGAAGAGCAGGTTGCGCGGCTCGGCGCCGATGCCGCCGAGGATGCCGAAGATCGTCTGGGTGAAGAGCGGCGGCTCGACGACCTTGCGGTCGAGCATGTGCGCGAGATTGTAGAGGTGGCCTACGTCGTAGCACTCGAACTCGAAGCGCGTGCCATGGCCCTTGCCGAGCCGCTCGACGATCTGCTCGATATCCTTGAAGGTGTTGCGGAAGATGTAGTCCGTCGTCCCTTCCAGATAGGGCTTCTCCCACTCGTACTTGAATTTCGGCACCCGGGCGGCGCTGCCCGAGATGTTGAAATTCATCGAGCCCATGTTGAGCGAGCACATCTCCGGCTTCGCCTGCAGCGGCGCCGCCAGCCGCTCGTCCACCGTCATGCCGAGGCCGCCGCCGGTGGTGATGTTGATCACCGCATCGGTCGATTGCTTGATGACGGGCAGGAACTGCATGAAGACCTTCGGGTCCGGCGTCGGCCGCCCGTCATTCGGGTCGCGGGCATGGAGGTGGATGATGGCCGCCCCCGCCTCCGCCGCCGCGATCGACTGCTCGGCGATCTCCTGCGGCGTGATCGGCAGGTAGTCCGACATGCTGGGGGTATGGATCGCCCCGGTGACGGCGACGCTGATGATGACCTTCGACATGCCTCTCTCCTCCCGATAGGCTGGACGGACACTATCGGCGCAGCGCGCCGCCGCGTGAAGGCGTCGCGCCCGCCGGGGGAGGCCGCGGGATGAGCCAGTATTCGCCTCGGGAATTCCAGCCGCTGCGCTGGTACGATCAGGTGGCGCGCTTCGCCGCCGGCGCCGATTCCCCCCGCGCCTATCTAGAACGCTGCCTCGAGACCATCGCGGCGCGGGAGCCGGTGGTCCGCGCCTGGGCCGCGCTGAACGAGGCCGGCGCCCGGGCCGCGGCGGATGCCAGCACCGCCCGCTGGCGCGACGGGCGGCCGCTCTCGCCCGTCGACGGCATGCCCATCGGGATCAAGGACCTGCTCGAGACGCGCGACATGCCGACCGAGATGGGCTGCGCCGGCACCCGGGGCCACTTCCCGAAGCGCGACAACGCCGCCGTCTGGGCGCTGCGCCAGGCCGGCGCCGTGGTGCTCGGCAAGACGGTGACGACGGAGCTCGGCGGCTCCCATCCCGGCCCGACGACCAACCCGTTCGATGCGGCGCGGACGCCGGGCGGCTCCTCCTCCGGCTCGGCGGCGGCGGTCGCGGCGCGGATGGTGCCGGCGGCGATCGGCACCCAGGTCGGCGGCTCCATCATCCGCCCCGCCGCCTATTGCGGCAATGTCGCGCTCAAGCCGACGCAGGGCGGCATCAACCGCGGCGAGCGCCAGGCGACCAGCCAGAGCACCCATGGCCCCCATGCCGGCTGCATCGAGGATATGTGGCAGGTGGCGATCGAAATCGCGGCCCGCTGCGGCGGCGACCGCGGCTCGCCCGGGCTGATGGGGCCGATGACCCCACCGGCCGCCACCCGCCCCGAGCGGCTCATCGTCATGGAAACCGAGGGCTGGACTGGGCTCGACGCGGCGAGCCGGGCTGGCTTCGAGTCGCTGCTGGAGCAGCTGCGCGGCGCCGGCATCACCCTGCTGCGCCGGGCCGACCACCCGCTGATCGAGGCCTTCGAGCAAGGCATCGCCGAGGGGCGGGCGATCTGCGGCGCCATCACCGGCTGGGAGAACCGCTGGGCGCAGCGTAACCTGCTCGACCAGGACCCTGAGGCGCTCAGCCCGCGTGCCCGATCCGTCCTCGCCCGCGCCGAGGCGATGACCCCGGCGGATTACGCGGCCGCCCTCGCCCGGCGGGAGGAGGCGCAGGCGCGCTTCGCCCGGATCGCGCCCTTCGCCGATGCCGTGATCGCCCTCGCCTGCCCCGGCCCGGCGCCGCTCTGGCCCGGCGACCGGCCGGGCGAGCCGCTGAACCCGCGCCCGACCGGCGACTACGTCTTCAACGCCCCCTCCTCCATGCTCTTCGCCCCGGCGGTGACCATGCCGCTGATGGCGGTCGGTGGCATGCCGGTCGGGGTGCAGCTGATGGGGCAGATGCACCAGGATGCCCGCATCACCGGCTTCGCCCGCTGGATGCTGGACGCGATCGATCCGATCATCGCCTGAACCACGTACCGTTTCGGGTGTTACGATCCGGACAGAACGGGAGCGGGAACGATGCGGATTCACGGATGGATTCTGGCAGGGCTGATCCTCGCCGGGCCGGCGGCAGCGCAGCAGGCGCCCTCGCTGATGTACAGCCAGCCGCTGGCGCCGGCGGCGGTGGCGCAGGTGCAGGAGCGGCTGCGTCAGGCCGGTCTCTATGCCGGGCGCCCGGACGGCGTCTGGGGCCCGGACAGCCAGGCCGCACTGGAGCGCTTCCAGCAGGGCCGCGGCCTGCAGGTCTCCGGCCAGCTGAACCAGGCGACGGCGGCGACGCTCGGCCTCGGACCTTCGGAGCTGCTGGCCGCCGGCCCGACCGCCGGCCCCGCACCCGGCACGCCTGCCGCCGTGTCGACAGATCCGCTGAGCCCGGCCGCGGTGCGCAACATCCAGAGCCGGCTGCGGGCGATGAATTTCTACCGCGGCCCGATCGACGGCGCCTGGGGCGCCGGCACGCAGTCGGCCATCGAGCGCTTCCAGCAGGGCCGCGGCCTGCAGGCGACCGGCCAGGTGAACCCGGCGACGGCCGCCGCCCTCGGCCTCGACCCGAACAACCTGGCGGCGCCGGTCCGGTAGGGATTTCTTCGCTATTGGCCAGCTAGGCTGCCGCCTTCCGCTTGGATGACGGCAGCCGCATGTCCAGATCGACCGCCGAGGTGACGAACTGGATGACCATGTTCCGCTGGATCGTGAAGGTCATCCGCGACGACTACGGCATCGAGGAATCCCGGCTCACGCGGCATGCGCTGCTGGAGACGGAGCTCGGCCTCGGCATCGAGCAGGTGGAGGAAGTGCTCGGCATCATCGACCGGAGCTTCGCCATCCGCTTCCCCGACGGGACGCTGGACGAGGTTTTGAGGCTCGAGGAGCTCTGCATGCTGGCGAGCTGGCTGAAGGGCCTCTACCGGCAGCCGGATTTCATCTCCGAGCGGTTCGCGGCGCGGTGCCGGGCCGCGAACCCCGGGATGGCCTAAGGCGCGGGGCGGACGCCCATGGCGATGGTCCGCTCATCCATACGCGGCTCGTGCCGCAATCCGCGGCGATGGGCCCAGGTGTTGATGTACTGCACGAGCTGGATCATCGGCTCCTCCTCGGCATAGAGCGCCACCGCCTCCCGCCAGACGGCCTCCCGCGCGGCATCGTCCATCGTCGCCGCCCCGCGCAATAGCAGCGCATCGAAGCGCGGGTCGGAGTGACGGGTCATGTTCGAGGGGCCGGTCAGCTTCTGCCGGTCATAGGTCGAGACGATGGCCAGCAGGTAGTTCGACCCCTCGCCGGTCGAGCTGCCCCAGGCGCCGAGCTGCATCGCATGCTCCTGGCGGGAGCGGCGCGGCACGAAGGCGGCGAAGGGCATGGCATCCACCTGGGTCCGCACGCCGATCCGCGTCCACATCTGCGCCACGGCCTGAGCGAGGCGGCTGTCATTCGGCCAGCGGTCATTCGGCGTCGCCAGCACCAGGCGGAAGCCCTCGGGAAAGCCGGCCTCGGCCAGGAGGCGGCGTGCCCCCTCAGGGTCGAAGGGGCGCGGGTGGATATCGGGGTTGAAGCCGAAGGCGCCCCGCGGCAGCCACTGGGCGGTGGCCTCGGCCGCGCCTTCCATCACGCGCTCCACCAGGGCCTCCCGGTTGATCGCCATCGACAGGGCCCGGCGGATGCGGGCGTCATGGAACGGGTTGGCCGGCAGGGGCTGGCCGGCATTGTCCGTCACCAGCGGCGTCGGGCCGGTGCGGGAGTAGTCCGGCGAGAGGAAGACGGTGCGGGTGCTCGGGCTGTCCGTCACCACGAGCTTCGGGTCGCGCCGCAGCCGGGCGAGGTCGCTGGTCGGGATCTGCTCGATCAGGTCCACGTCGCCCGAGAGGAGCGCCGCGGTTCGCGCCCCGTCATTGAGCAAGAAGCGAACCGCGACCCGCGCCCAGGGCTCCCGCTCGCCCCAATAGGCCTCGTGCCGCACCAGTTCCACCCGGTCGCCCGAGCGGTAGGAGGCGAGGCGGTAGGGCCCGGTGCCGATGGCGGCGCGGCCGGTGTTGTAGTCCTCGGTCTGGGCGCCCTCCGCCGCGTGACGCGCGATGATGCTGACCGAGGCGAGGTCGAGCGGCAGCAGCGGGTGCGGCTGCCGGGTATGGATGCGGATGGTATGCGCATCCACCACCTCGGTGCGGGCGATGGCGCGCAGGAACCCGCCGAAGCCGCCCGGGCTGTTCGGCACGTCGGGAGCGCGGGCGAAGGTGAAGGCGACATCGTCGGCGGTGAAGGGCCGGCCGTCATGCCAGGCAACGCCGCGGCGCAGCCGGAACTCCCAGAGCGTGTCGCTGATCGCCCGGTAATCCTCGGCGAGCGAGGCATAGGGCCGCGCCTGCCCGTCCCGCTCCACCAGGCGGTCGAAGACCTGCATCCCGAGCGCGTTGTTCGGGCCGAGATTGTGGTAGTGCGGGTCGATGGTGGTGACCACAGCGGCATAGCCGATGGTCAGGCTCTGGGCCGCGGCGCCCTGCGCCCAGAGGGCGCAGGCCACCAGCGCAAGCAGTCTTCGCATAGGACGCTCCCGGGCTTTTGCCCGGGAGCCTACATCAGGTCTCGCGCTCGACCATCATCTGCTTGATCTTGCCGATGGCGGCCGCCGGGTTCAGCCCCTTCGGGCAGGTCCGGGCGCAGTTCATGATGGTATGGCAGCGATAAAGCCGGAACGGGTCCTGCAGGTCGTCCAGCCGCTCGCCCGTCGCCTCGTCGCGGCTGTCGGCGATCCAGCGATAGGCCTGCAGCAGCACGGCCGGGCCGAGAAACCGGTCGCCGTTCCACCAGTAGGAAGGGCAGGCCGTCGAGCAGCAGAAGCAGAGGATGCATTCCCACAGCCCGTCGAGCTTCGCCCGCTCGTCCTTGCTCTGGCGGCGCTCCGCATCCGGCGGCGGCGGGGTCTCGGACTTCAGCCAGGGCTCGACGCTGCGGAGCTGGGCGTAGAGCTGGGAGAGGTCCGGCACCAGGTCCTTCACCACCGGCAGATGCGGCAGCGGGTAGATCTTCACCTCGCCCGAGACATTGTCGTCGATCGGCTTGAGGCAGGCGAGGGTGTTCAACCCGTCGATATTCATCGAGCAGGAGCCGCAGATGCCCTCGCGGCAGGAGCGCCGGAAGGTCAGCGTGGTGTCGACCTCGTTCTTGATCTTGATCAGCGCGTCGAGAACCATCGGCCCGCACTTGTCGAGATCGATCTCATAGGTGTCGGTGCGCGGATTCTCGCCGCTGTCCGGGTCCCAGCGGTAGATCTTGAAGGCCTTGACGTTCTTCGCCCCGGCCTCGGCCTTGTGGGTCTTGCCGGGCTGGATCGTCGAATTCTTCGGCAGCGTGAAAGTAGCCATAGGGGGTGCGGTCCTTTAGTACACGCGCGCCTTGGGGGGGAAGACCTGGACCTCGTTCGTCAGGGTCCGCATCTTCACGTCGCGATAGTCGAGCTTGACCTCGCCATTCTCGCCGACCCAGGACAGGGTGTGTTTCATCCAGTTGGCGTCGTCGCGCTCGGGATAGTCCTCCTGCGCATGGGCGCCGCGGCTCTCCTTGCGGGCATCGGCGCTGACGACGGTGGTGACGGCATTGCCGATCAGGTTGTCGAGCTCCAGCGCCTCGACGAGGTCGCTGTTCCAGATCAGGCTGCGGTCCGCGACGCGGATATCCGCGAAGGCGGCCTGCACCTTCTTCATCTTCTCGACGCCCTCGGCCAGCAGCTCCGAGGTGCGGAAGACGGCGGCATGGGTCTGCATCGTCTTCTGCATGCTGCCGCGCAGCTCGGCGACGGGGATGTTGCCCTTGGCGTTGCGGACGCGGTCGAAGCGGTCGAGCGCGCGCTCGCCGGCGCGCGACGGCAGCGCCGGCTGGGAGGCACCCGGCTTGATCGTCTCCGCCGCCCGGTGCGCCGCGGCGCGGCCGAAGACGACGAGGTCGAGCAGCGAGTTCGTGCCGAGCCGGTTGGCGCCATGGACGGAGACGCAGGCGGCCTCGCCCACCGCCATCAGCCCGGGGACGGTGCGGTCCTGGTCCTGTGCGGTCGGGTGCAGCACCTCGGTGTGGATGTTGGTCGGGATGCCGCCCATGTTGTAGTGGACGGTGGGCAGCATCGGGATCGGCTCCTTCGTCACATCCACGCCCGCGAAGATCTTCGCCGTCTCCGAGATGCCCGGCAGCCGCTCATGCAGCAGGTCGGCGCCGAGATGCTCGAGATGCAGGTGGATATGGTCCTTCTGCGGTCCGACGCCGCGGCCCTCGCGGATCTCCATCGACATGGCGCGCGAGACGACGTCGCGCGAGGCGAGGTCCTTCGCCGTCGGCGCATAGCGCTCCATGAAGCGCTCGCCCTCGGAGTTGGTCAGGTAGCCGCCCTCGCCGCGCGCGCCCTCGGTGACGAGGCAGCCGGAGCCGTAGATGCCGGTCGGGTGGAACTGGACGAATTCCTGGTCCTGCAGCGGCAGGCCGGCCCGCAGCGCCATGGCATTGCCGTCGCCGGTGCAGGTATGGGCGGAGGTGCAGGAGAAATAGGCCCGGCCATAGCCACCCGTCGCCAGCACCGTGGTCTGGGCGCGGAAGCGATGGATCGAGCCATCCTCGAGGCACCAGGCCGTGACGCCGCGGCAGGCGCCCTCCTCGTCCATGATCAGGTCGAGGGCGATGTACTCGATGAAGAATTCGCAGTTATGCTTCAGCGACTGCTGGTAGAGCGTGTGCAGGATGGCGTGGCCCGTGCGGTCGGCCGCGGCGCAGGCACGCATGGCCGGCGTCTTGCCGTAGTTCTGCATGTGGCCGCCGAAGGGCCGCTGGTAGATCCGGCCGTCCTCGGTGCGGGAGAACGGCACGCCGTAATGCTCGAGCTCGATGATCGCGGGGATCGCCTCGCGGCACATGTACTCGATCGCATCCTGGTCGCCGAGCCAGTCCGACCCCTTCACGGTGTCGTACATGTGCCAGCGCCAGTCATCCTCGCCCATGTTGCCGAGCGCGGCGCCGACGCCGCCCTGGGCGGCGACGGTGTGGGAGCGGGTCGGGAAGACCTTGGTGATGCAGGCCGTTTTCAGCCCCGCCGCGCCCATGCCGAAGGTGGCACGCAGGCCGGCGCCGCCGGCACCGACCACCACCACGTCATAGGTGTGGTCGACGATGCGGTAGGCACCGCGGGAGGGCATCGTGATGGCATTCATCGCATCGATCCAATCATCTCGTATGGCCGGCCTTCAGACCGCGATCCTGAGGACCGCGAGCGCCGAAGCCAGAGCCGCCAGGACACAGATGGCCTTGATCGCCAGAATAGCACCCATCTTCAGCCATTCCTGATTGGCGTAATCCTCGATGATCACCTGCAGGCCCGAGGCGGTGTGCTGGAAGCTGATCCCGATGGTGACGAGCAGCAGCAGGGCATTCCAGGGCCGCGCGATCCAGGCGACCGTCGTCTCGTAGGAGGCGCCAGCCAGCGAGGCGGCCGAGAGGGCGAACCAGATCGTCAGCGGCAGCAGCGCCATCGAGCTGACGCGCTGCATCCACCAGTGATGCGTCCCGCCCTTGGCGGAGCCGAGCCCGCGCACCCGCCCGAGAGGGGAGCGCATGGTCGTGTTGTTGGCATAGTCGTTCGACATGGCGATGCGGTCCTCAGGCCCAGGCGATGATGGCGATGAGCCAGGTCAGCACGGTGGCGACGGCAGTGCCGATCAGCACCCAGCGGCCGGTCCGGTAGGTGTCCTGGATCTGGTAGCCATAGCCCGCATCCCAGGCGAGATGCCGGACGCCGTTCAGCGTGTGGTACCAGGCGGCCGCCGAGAGGCCGAAGAGGCCAAGCAGGCCGAGCCAGGAGGACATGAACCACTGCACCGTGGCGAAGGCCGAGGGGCCGGACGCGGCCGCCAGCAGCCACCAGACCATCAGCACCAGGCCGGCCGCCCAGGCCGCGCCGGTGATGCGCCCGGCGATGGACAGCAGGCTGGACATCTGGAACATGTCGTAGACCTGCAGGTGCGGCGAAAGCGGCCGTTTCACCGGCGAGCCATCCGATCGGCGGCCAGCCATGGTCGCCTCGCGCGAGTCCTGCATGATGGGCATCGGGTCATCCACTCCGGGGGTGCCAGCGCCGCTCGGGCCGCGGCGCAGGTCGGTTTCGGGTTATTATTGTGCTCTGCGGCATAGCGTCAATTCCACGAGACGGATGCGGAATGCATGCCTGCCCATGGCATAGGAATGTTATCCTTTTCCCATGGCCGATTCGCAGCAACCCGATCCCGCCCGGCGTCCGCTCTCCCAGCGGCTGCAACCATTCGCAGAGTTACTCTACAAGGCGATCATCGCCACCGCGGCGCTGCTCGCCATATGGAGGGCCCTGCATTAAGGCAACGCGGGGCCGCTCAACTCGTCGCCTTCAGCCCCGCAACTCCGGCGAGGATGAGGGCGAGGCAGAGGATGCGCGCGGCGCTCGCCGCCTCTCCCTCCATCGTCATGCCCCAGAGCGCGGTCCCCGCCGCGCCGATGCCGACCCAGACGGCATAGACCGTCCCCATCGGCAGCACCTGCAGCGCACGGGACATGCAGTAGAAGCTGACCCCCATGCTGGCGACCGTTGCAAGGCTCGGCAGCAGCCGCGTGAAGCCTTCGGTGTATTTCAGCAGCACCGCCCAGACGATCTCGAATCCGCCGGCGATGGCGAGCCAGGCCCAGGCCATCAGCCCGCCTCCACCGGCGCAGAGCCGAATTGGGTATGCACGAGGCGCGCATAAAGCCCGCCCGCCGCCATCAGCGCCGCATGGCCGCCCTGCTCCACCGCGCGTCCGTTCTCCATCACGACGATCCGGTCGGCATCGCGCACCGTCGCCAGCCGATGGGCGATGACGAGGGTCGTCCGCCCCTGGCGCAGCCGGGCCAGCGCGGCGGAGACGAAGGCCTCGTTCTCCGCATCGAGGGCGCTGGTCGCCTCGTCGAGCAGCAGCACGCGCGGGTCGCGCAGCAGGGCGCGGGCCAGCGCCACGCGCTGCTTCTGCCCGCCCGAAAGCCGCCCGCCGCCGGGCCCGAGCGGCGTCGCATAGCCCTCCGGCAGCGTGGCGATGAAGTCATGCGCGGCGGCGGCGCGGGCGGCCTCCTCCACCTCCGCCTGGGTCGCGCCCGGCCGGCCGCAGGCGATGTTGGCGAAGGCGGTGTCGTCGAAGATCACCGCATCCTGCCCGACATAGGCGATGGCATCGCGCAGGGAGGCGAGCGTCACCTGCCGGACATCGGCGCCGTCGATGCGCACCGCGCCGCCCGTCGCGTCGTGCAGCCGCGGCACCAGGGCCAGGGCAGTGGACTTGCCGGCCCCCGAGGGCCCGACCAGCGCCACGGTCTGCCCCGGCTCCGCGATGAAGGAGAGCCCCTCCAGCGCCGGCTCGGCCGTGCCTCCGTAATGAAAGCCGACATCGAGGAACTCGATCCGCCCCCGCCCCGCCGGCAACGGTTGCGCGCCCGGCGCCTCCACCACGCGCCGCGGCCGGTCCATCACGGCGAAGACGCGGGTGAGGCCGGCGAGCCCCTCCTGCAGCGCGGCATTCAGCGAGCCCAGCGCCCGCGCCGGCCGGGAAGCGATCAGCAGCGCCGCGACGAAGCCGGTGAACTCGCCGACCGTCCCCTCGCCCTGCGCCACCCGCCAGCCGACGAAGGCCAGCACGGCGGCGACGGCGATGCCGCCCAGCGCCTCCAGCATCGGGTCGAGGCTGGCCCGCGTCCGGGCGATGCCGAGCAGCGCCGCCCGAAGCTCGGCGAAGGCGCGTCCGGCGCGGGCCTCCTCCTGCGCCTCCAGCCGGTAGGCGCGCACCACGCGGGCGGCGCCGAAGCTCTCGGTGAGCTGCGCCGCCGTCTCGCCCATCCGCTCCTGCATGCCGCCCGAGGCACGGCGGATGCGCTTGCCGAGGCGGAGGACCGGCACGATGGCGATCGGGTACAGCACCGCGGCAATGAGCGACATCTGCCAGTCGAGCCAGACCATGGAGGCGACGAGGCCGATGACGGTCAGCACATCCGCCCCGCCATTGATCGACTTGGTCAGCGCCTCGCGGATCGCCGCCGCATCGACGGTGAAGCGGCTGGCATGCCGCGCCGGCGCGTCGGCGGAGACGGCGGCGAGGTCGGCCCGCGTCAGCGCGCGGAACAGGTCGTTCTGCAGCCCTTCGATCACCCTGAGCACCACCGCCTGCACGGCGACCGCCTGGCCGTACTGCGCCAGGGCCTTCAGGCAGGTCACGGCGACGATGGCGAGCGGGATCATCCAGGCGATGGCGACGTCGCCGGAGGAGAAGCGGTCGAAACCCTGCTGGATGACGATGGGGTAGAGCGCCGTCAGCCCCGCCAGCATGAGGGTGCAGAGGATGGCAAGCGCGATGCCGCGCCGGTGCCGGCCGAGATACTCCCGCGCCAGGCGGGCGATGAGGGCGCGGGCGGACGGGTCGATGGCGGCCATGCGCCGGGGTTTAGCCCCTGGGCGCCTCGGCAGCCAGTTCCCGCAGCCGGGCGAGGCAGGCCTCGCGGCCGGCGGTGCAGCCCCCGTCCAGCCACCAGGCCCGCAGCGCCGCCAGCAGCCGCCCGACCGACGGCCCCGGCGCGAGGCCGATCGCCAGCGCATCCCGCCCCTGCAGCGGGAAGACCGGCCGCTCCAGCGCCGCGATCCGCTGCCGCAGCGCCTCCCACCCCGCGCCGCCCCGCTCCGCCTCGCCAAGCCAGGCGCGGTCGAGCACGGAGGCGTGATCCCGGACTGCCAGCAGCCGCCGCAGCGCCGCCTCGTCATCATCCGGAGCGGGGCGGGGCAGGCCGAGCAGGTCGGCGAGCCCCTCCCGCTCCTCGCCGGAAAGGCGCAGCCGCCCGGCCACTGCCTCGACCGCCCCCGCCGGCAGCAAAGCCGCGATGCGGAGCAGCGGCGCGACCGGCGCACCGATCACGACGAGGCGTCCCAGCCGCGAGAGGTCGGCCGCCTCGGGCAGCACCGCCCCGAGCACGCCCGTCTCCGCCATCAGCGTCAGCGCCCCGCGCGGGTCGGGCGCCTGCATCAGCCGCTTGAGCTCCATCCAGACCCGCTCGGCCGAGAGCCGCGCCAGCCCCGGCACCGCCGCGCGGATCGCAGCGACCGCCGCCGCATCCGGCCCACCCGCCCCGTAGCGCGCCTGGAAGCGGAAGAAGCGCAGCGCCCGCAGGTAGTCCTCCCGCAGCCGCGTCGCCGGGTCGCCGACGAAGCGGACGAGACCGGCCGCCAGGTCCGCCCGCCCGCCGAAATAGTCCCAGAGCTCCCCCGCGGCCGAGAGCGACATCGCGTTGATGGTGAAGTCCCGCCGCGCGGCATCCTCCCGCCAATCCGTGGTCCAGGCGACCTCGGCGTGGCGGCCGTCGGTATCGAGGTCGCGGCGGAGGCTCGTCACCTCCACAGGCTCCCGGTCGAGGACGGCGGTGACGGTGCCGTGCGCGAGCCCGGTCTCGAAGACCTTGAGGCCGGCGTCGCGCAGCCGCGCCGCGACCTCCTCCGGCGGCAGCGGCGCCGCGACATCGACGTCATGCACCGGCCGCCCGGCAAGCGCATCCCGCACCGCCCCGCCCACCGCCCGCGCGCCCGGCAGCGCTGCCAGCACCGCGGCAGGCGCCCCGCGCCCGAGCAGGCCGGGCGGCGCGATCCGGGCGACCGGGGGGTCGCCGCTCACCGCGACGGCTCGACCCGGTGCGGCACCACCTGCCCATCCGGCCCGAGCTGCGCCGGCACATAGACGCTGCCCGGGGCGAGGCTCACGGATTGGCCGTACCAGACGGCGCCGGCGATCCCGCAGAGGATGGCAGCGGCCAGCGCCCAGACCAGGCCGGCAGGCACCGGGCGTTCAGGATTGAAGCGGCGCCAGACGAGGAAGCCGGCAAAGGGTGCTACGAACAACAGGAACTGGATGATGTAAGCCAAGGATTACCCGCGCAGGACCCGGGCGAGGTTGACCAGGATGGCCGCCGTCGCCCCCCAGATATAATGACGCTCATGCGGCCAGACCCAGAATTCCCGCATCCGGCCGCGGAATTCCGCCGTCTGGCGCTGCGGCGCGCCCGGGTCGAGCACCACGGAGAGCGGCAGCTCGAAGGCCTCCTCCACCTCGCCCGGCTCGGGCATCAGGTTCAGCGGCGGCGAAACCAGCCCGACCACGGGGATGATGCGGAAGCCCGTCCCCGTCGCATGATGCGGCAGGCGCCCGAGCAGCTCCGGCATGCGGGGGTCGAGCCCCACCTCCTCCGCCGCCTCGCGCACCGCGGCCGCCTCCGGCGTCTCGCCCGCCTCGATCCGACCGCCGGGAAAGCTCACCTGCCCGGCATGGGAGGACATCTTCGCCGCCCGCAGGGTCAGCAGCACGGCCGGCTCCGGGTGGAGCACGATGGGCACCAGCACGGCCGCACCGATCATGCGCGCAGGGCTCAGCCCCTCGGAATCGTCGGAAACCGTGGCGCCGGCCCGGGCCAGCGCCGCCGGGTCGGCCATGCGCGCCGCGATCTCGGCGGCGGTCATCGCAGCCAGGTCACTCGGCGGCCTGCTCCAGCGCCTTAACCTCGTCGATCGGGAAGAAGACGCCTTCCGACCAGACGCCGAGCATCTCGCGCCCCTCCACCATCTCGGTCTGGCCGAGCGCCACCAGCTCGTAGAAGACGGCGCGGTTGATCTTGGCCTCGAGGCCGGGGCGGATGGTGATGTAGGGCCGCGGCTCGCGGGTCTTCGGGCAGAGATGCACCCGGATCGGGTGCTCGGCATTGGCCGTCACGATCTCGTCGAGATTGGTGCGGAAGGTCAGGCACTGCTTCGGCGCGCAGCCATCGCCGCAATCGCAGTGCCGCCACCACATCTCGACCGCCATGAAAGGCGCGTCCTCGACCTCGATCCGGCCGCGCTCCACCGGCGTCTCCAGCCAGTAGCTGCCGTCAGGCTCTCGTCGCAGCACGCTGGCGAAGAGGCAGACCAACTCCTTCCGGTTGATCGGACTGCCCTGGTAGTACCAGGTGCCGTTGCGGTCGATCCGCATCTGGAAGTTCTGGGGCTGGGGCCGTGGCCGCGCCGGTTTGCGCGCCGGGGCCTGCGTCGCGGCCCGGCTGATCACTCCGTCCTGCACGCCGCATTCTCCATTCACCGCTTTGTCGCTGCCCTGCGAAGCCATAGGCTACTGCCGCTCCCTGTCCCGTGACGCGATCCGTCTCCGGGGCGCCTCAAAATGGAAGCGCTGGGGGTCATATAGGGATCGAGCCCGGGATGGTTGAAGTGGCGGATACAGGATTGAGTAACCCTTCGGCAGATGCTGCAACATTGGTCGCCGAGGTCGAGGCGCTCGGCGACCGGCTGCGCCAGGTCCGAGAATCCATCGGCCGGGTGATCTTCGGCCAGCAGGCGGTGGTGGATCACACCCTCATCACCTTGCTCTCGGGCGGTCATGCGCTGCTGGTCGGCCTGCCCGGCCTCGGCAAGACCAAGCTGGTCGAGACGCTGGGCGCCGTGCTCGGGCTGGATGCCAAGCGGGTGCAGTTCACGCCCGACCTGATGCCGGCCGACATCATCGGCTCCGAGGTGCTGGAGGAGACCGAGGCCGGCCGCCGCGCCTTCCGCTTTCTCCAGGGCCCGGTCTTCTGCCAGCTGCTGATGGCCGACGAGATCAACCGCGCCAGCCCGCGCACCCAGTCTGCCCTGCTGCAGGCCATGCAGGAGCAGCGGGTGGCCGTCGCCGGCGTGGTCCATCCCCTGCCCGCCCCCTTCCATGTGCTGGCGACGCAGAACCCGATCGAGCAGGAGGGCACCTATCCGCTGCCCGAGGCGCAGCTCGACCGCTTCCTGCTCGAGGTCGAGATCGGCTACCCGGACGAGGCCGCCGAGCGCGCCATGCTGCTGGCGACGACCGGCGCCCGCGAGGCGAAGCCGCTGCAGGCCCTCGGCGCCGCCGAGCTGATGGCGGCGCAGGCGCTCATCCGCCGCATCCCGGTCGGCGAGAGCGTGCTGGATGCCATCCTCACCCTGGTCCGCAGCGCGCGGCCGGAGGGTTCGCCGATCGAGAGCGTCCGCCGCCAGCTCGCCTGGGGCCCCGGCCCGCGCGCCGCCCAGGCGCTGATGCTGGCGACGCGCGCCCGCGCCGTGCTCGACGGCCGCCTCGCCCCCTCGGTCGAGGACGTGCTGGCGCTGGCCGAGCCGGTGCTGCGCCACCGCATGGCCCTCACCTTCTCGGCCCGCGCCGATGGCGTGCAGCTCGGCGAGGTGATCGCCACGCTGAAGGGCCGCATCGCCTGAGCGCCCCGGCGAAGACGCTCCAGGCCGAGGCGCTCGGCGCACGCCTGCCGCCGCTGGTGGTGGCCGCCGACCGCGTCGCCGCCACCGTGCTGCAGGGCGTCCATGGCAGGCGCCGCAGCGGCCAGGGCGATGCCTTCTGGCAGTTCCGCCCCTTCCTCCCCGGCGATTCCGCCACGCGCATCGACTGGCGGCAGAGCGCCCGCTCCGACCGGCTCTTCATCCGCGAGACGGAATGGGAGGCGGCGCAGACCGTCGCCCTCTGGAGCGATGCCTCCCGCTCGATGGAATGGACCTCCGGCGCCGGCCATCCCTCGAAGCGGGAGCGGGCCGACCTGCTGCTTGCCGCCCTCGCCTCCCTCGTGCTCCGCGGCGGTGAGCGCGTGCGGCTGCTCGGCGGCGGCGGGCGCAGCCATGCCGGGCGGGCGGGGCTCACCTCGGTCGTCGAGACCGTCTCCGCCATCGGCAAGTCCCGCTCCCTGCCGCCGGCCGATCCCGGCCTGCCGCGCCATGCGCGCTGCGTGCTGATCGGCGACTTCCTCGCCCCGCTCGAGGAGATCCATGCCGCGGTCGCCGAGCTCGCCGCCCGGCCGGTGCGCGGGCACATCCTCCAGGTGCTCGACCCGGAGGAAGAAACGCTCGGCGAAAGCAACCGAAGCTATAGCGGCCGCGTGTTGTTCGAATGGGCAGGCGATGCCTCGGTGCTGGTGCCACGGGTGGAGACGGTGCGCGGCCTCTATGCCGAGCGGCTGCGGCAGCACCGCGCCGGCCTCGCCGCCATCGCCGCCGCGGCGGGCTGGAGCTTCCTCACCCATCGCACGGATCAGCCCCCGGCACAGGCTTTGCTGGCGCTCTGGCAGGCCCTCGCGCCAGACTGAATGCATACCATCTGGGTGGAGTGATGCAGTGCCACCTTACCTGAGGGCGCGATGCTGAGCCTGGGCCCCATCGCCTTCGCCGCTCCATGGCTGCTGCTGGCCCTGCCGGCGCTGCCGGTTCTGTGGTGGCTGCTGCGGGTGACGCCGCCGGCGCCGCGCCGCATCGCCTTCCCCGCCCTCCGCCTGCTGCGCGACCTGCCGATCGCCGAGGAGACGCCCTCCCGCACCCCCTGGTGGCTGCTGCTGCTGCGGATCGCCGCCGCCGCCCTGCTGATCCTCGGCCTGGCGCGGCCCGTGCTGGGGCCGGGGATGGGGACGGCCGGCGAGGGCACGTTGCTGCTCGTCATCGACGACAGCTGGGCCTCGGCTGCGGACTGGCCGGCGCGCATGGCCGCCGCTGGGGGCGCGCTCGACCGCGCCGGGCGGGAGGGCCGCCGCGCCGCCCTGCTCGCTACCGCACCGGCCGAGACCGCCGAGCCGCCGCGCGTCCTCGGCCCCATGCCGGCCGAGGATCTCCGCACGCGCCTCGCTGCCCTCCGCCCGAAGCCCTGGGCGCCGGACCCGGCCGCGGCGCTGGCCGCCTTCCGGTCCTGGCAGGCGGCCAATCCCGGCCTGGTCTCCAGCCTGCTGGTCAGCGACGGGGTGGAGCATGCGCCCTCGACCCTCGCCGAGGCGCTCGCCGCGGCCGGGCCGCTGGCCGTGGCGCGGGCCGAGGCCCAGACGGCGCACCTCCTCCTGCCGCCCCAGGCCGAGGCGGATAGGCTGCGCCTCCGGCTCCAGCAACTCCCCCTGCCGGTGGCGAGCGAGTCGGTCGTTCTCGCCCGCACCGGGGATGGCCGCGCCCTCGGCCGCGCCGTGGTCGCCATCCCCCCCGGCGGCACGGAGGGCGAGGCGGCGCTCGAGCTGCCCGTCGAGATCCGCAACCAGGTCGTGCGGCTGGAGATCGAGAACAGCGCCGGCCCGGGTGCCGTCACCCTGCTCGACGAGCGCTTCCGCCGGCGCCCGGTCGGCCTGCTGCCCGGAATCGAGGAAAGCGCCGATGCGCCGCTGATCGGCGACCTCTTCTACCTGGACCGTGCCCTCGCCCCCTATGCCGAGCTGCGCCGCGGCCCGCTCGACCGGCTGCTCGGCCGTCCCATCGCCGTGCTGGCACTGGCCGACCGCCCCGTCGCCGAGGGGCCGGAGCGCGAGGCGCTGGCCCGCTGGGTGGAGCGCGGCGGCACGCTGATCCGCTTCGCCGGCCCCCGCCTCGCCGAGCATCCGGACAGCCTGCTGCCGGTGCCGCTGCGGGCGGAGCGCCAGCTCGGCGGCTCGCTCTCCTGGGAGCAGCCGCAGCGCCTCGCCCCCTTCCCCGAAGGCTCGCCCTTTGCCGGCCTAGCCCTCTCCGCCGATGTCACGGTCGAGCGCCAGGTCCTCGCCGAGCCCTCGCCCCGCCTCTCGGAGCGGAGCTGGGCGCGGCTTACCGACGGCACGCCGTTGGTCACCGCTGAGTCGCGCGGCCAGGGGCGGATCGTGCTGTTCCACGTCACCGCCAATGCCGAGTGGTCGAACCTGCCGCTCTCCGGCCTCTTCGTGCAGATGCTGCGGCGGATCGTCGCCCTCTCCGCCGGCATCCAGGGCGCCGAGGGCGAGGCGCCGCTCGCCCCGATCGAGACGTTGGACGGCTTCGGCCGGCTCGGCCCCGCCCCGCCGGCCGCCGCCGCCATCCCCGCCGCGCAGATCGAGGCGACGGTGCCCTCGCCGCGCAACCCGCCTGGCTGGTACGGCACGCCGGGGCAGGACCCCTCCTCCATCGCCTATCGCCGGGCGCTCAACCTTGGCGGCTCCATCCCCCCCCTGCGCGCCGCATCCCCACCGCCACCGGGCGCCGCGCTGCTCGGCATCGGCGGCGTGCCGGCCGAGCGCGACCTCGGCCCCTGGCTGCTGGCCGCCGCCATGCTGCTGCTCGCCGTCGACCTGCTGATCGGCCTCCGCCTGCGCGGGCTGCTGCGGCCGGGCTTCGCGCTGCTTGCCGCCCTCGCGCTGGCGCAGCCGGCCGCGGCGCAGAATGCCGACCCGGCGCCGGCGCTCGCCACCCGCCTTGCCTTCGTCGCCACCGGCGATGCGGCGCTCGACGACGTGCAGCGCATGGGCCTCGTCGGCCTCTCCGATTTCATCAACCGCCGCTCCGCCACGGCGCTGGCCGACCCGGCGGCGGTGACGCCGGGGTCGGACGACCTCTCCTTCTTCCCGCTGCTCTACTGGGTGGTGACGGCCGAGGCGCCGCCGCCCGATGCCGGGGCCGTCGCCGCCCTCAACGAGTTCATGCGCAATGGCGGCATCATCCTCTTCGACACGCGCGACGAGGGCTCGGGCGAGGGCTTCGCCCCCGGGGCGCGGGCCGCGCTGCGCCGGGTGACGCGCGACCTCGCCGTCCCGCCCCTCGCCCCGATCGGCGAGGATCACGTCCTGAAGCGCTCCTTCTACCTGCTGCCCGACCTGCCCGGCCGCTTCTCCGGCGGCCAGGTCTGGGTGGCGCGGGACCAGGACCGGGCGAATGACAGCGTCTCGCCCGTCATCATCGGCGGGCATGACTGGGCCAGCGCCTGGGCGATCGACGCCCGCGGGCAGAACCCCTTCGCCACCATCCCCGGCGGCACGCGGCAGCGGACGCTGGCCTACCGCTTCGGCATGAACCTCGTGATGTACGCGCTGACCGGCAACTACAAGGGCGACCAGGTGCATGTGCCGGCGATCCTCGAAAGGCTCGGCAACTGATGCAGCAGGCTCTCTCGGGCATCGACTTCGCTCCCGTCCTGCCGGTCTGGCTGATCGCGGCGCTTGCCGTGCTGGCGATGCTGGCGCTGGTTCCGGCCATCTTCCGCCGCGCCCGCGGCACGGCGCTGCGGGCCCTTACCTTCGCCCTCCTGCTGCTGGCGCTCGCCAACCCGCGCCTCGTCGAGGAAACGCGGGAGACGCGGCCGGACATCGCCCTGCTCGTCGTCGACCGCAGCGACAGCGCCCGCATCGGCAGCCGCGGGCCGCAGATCGAGGCGGCCCGCGCCGGCATCGAGGCGCGCGTGGCGCGGCTGCCCGACCTCGAGCTCCGCACCGTCGAGGTTCCGGAGGGCGGCAACCAGGGCACCCGCCTCTTCACCGCGACCGAGCGGGCGCTGGCCGACATCCCCCGCGCGCGGCTGGCCGGCGTCATCGCGCTGACCGACGGGCAGGTGCATGACGTGCCCGCCGCCTCCCCCATCGAGGCGCCCTTCCACGCCCTGCTCCCCGGCCGGCCGGGCGAGACCGACCGCCGCCTCCGCATCGTCGAGGCGCCGGGCTTCGGCATCGTCGGCCGCTCGGTCGAGCTGCGCGTCGCGGTCGAGGATCTCGGCGTCCCGAATGCGAGCGGCGCTGCCCGCCTTTCCGTCCGCCGCGACGGCGCGGCGGCCCGCATCGAGAGCGTGCCCATCGGCCGCGAGCACCGCATCGAGGTGCCGATCGAGCGCGGCGGCCCGACCGTCGTCGAGCTCGCCGCCGAGGCGCGGCCGGGCGAGGTTTCGGAGCTGAACAACCGCGCCGTCGTCACCGTCACCGGCGTGCGCGACCGGCTGCGCGTCCTCCTCGTCTCCGGCGAGCCGCATGCGGGCGAGCGCACCTGGCGCCGCCTGCTGAAGGCCGATCCGGGCGTCGACCTCGTCCACTTCACCATCCTCCGCCCGCCGGAGAAGGACGACCTGACGCCGCTGAACGAGCTGGCGCTGATCGCCTTCCCGGTGCGCGAGCTGTTCCAGGTGAAGCTGCGCGAGTTCGACCTCGTCGTCTTCGACCGCTTCGCCAATCGCGGCATCCTGCCGCCGGCCTATCTGCGCAACATCGCCGACTATGTCCGCGGCGGCGGCGCGCTGCTGATGTCGGTCGGGCCGGAATTCGCGGGACCCACGAGCCTCGCCGGCACCCCGCTCGGCGCCGTGCTGCCGGCACGGCCCGCAGCCGGGGCCGGGCAATCGGCCGTCGCCGAGGGCGCCTTCCGCCCGAGCGTCACCCCGATCGGCGCCCGCCACCCGGTCACCGAGGGGCTCACCGGGGCCAACCCGGATGAGCAGCGCGCAGCGAGCTGGGGCCGGTGGTACCGCAGCCTCCGCGTCGACCAGCGTGGCGGCACGGCGGTGATGGATGCGGCGGGCGGCGCCCCGCTGCTGCTGCTCGACCGCGTCGGCGAAGGCCGCGTAGCGCTGCTGCTCTCCGACCATATCTGGCTCTGGTCGCGCGGCCATGACGGCGGCGGGCCGCAGGCGGAACTCCTCCGCCGCGCTGCGCATTGGCTGATGCGCGAACCCGAGCTCGAGGAGGAAGACCTGACCGCCCGCATCGAAGCCGGCCAGATCAGCATCCAGCGCCGCAGCCTGGAGGCCGGACCGCCGCCCGAGGTGACCATCACCGCCCCCGACGGCAGCACCCAGCGCCGCCCGCTCGAGGCCGGCCCCGGCGGCCATGCCGCGGCCCGTCTGCCGGCGGAGCAGCCCGGCGTCTGGCAGGTTTCCGACGGACGGCGCAGCGCCTTCGCCGCCGCCGCCGCCGCCAACCCGGCCGAAGTCGCCGATCTCCGTGCCGACCCGGCCCGCCTCGCCCCGATCCTCGCCGGGACCGACGGCGCCGCCCGCTGGCTCGGCACCGCGGCGGAGCCCGCGCTGCCGGAGCTGC
>CADCTD010000189.1 GCA_902805545.1 uncultured Craurococcus sp.
GCTCAGCCGTCCTCGAAGATGCCGGACGGCAGGCCGAGCTTGTCGTGGTCTCCGCACAGGCGCAGGCGGGCGGCGAGGAGGAAGTCCTTGACGCGCTGGCGCAACGTCGCGGGCACCGGCCCGTTGCCGAAGCCCCGGACCTCGACCACGTCCCCGTCCCGCGCCGCCACCGTCGCGTGCGGCGTGTTCTCCCCGTCGCGGAGCGAATAGACGCGGGCGTGCTCCGCGCGCAGGTCGCGGTCGTAGCCGCCCTCGCCCACGCAATGCCCGCAGATCGCGCTTTCGCGGTCCAGCGCCTTGGGCGTGAGCAGGCGGACCACGCGGAAGCCGTCCGGGAAGCGCATCACGGTCCGGACGTCCTCGCCTTCGGCGTCGTTCCCCTCGGCCCGCGCCCGCCGCTTGCGCCATGCGCGGGTCTGGAGCGCGGCGTCGCGCACGGAAAGCCTGCCCAGCGCCCGCCCGTTCTGCGCGAGGTCGACGAGACAGGCCGTGACCTCGTGCAGCCCCCAAGCGTCGTAGACCATGCCGAAACCGACGGGCAGCAGCACCGCGCTTTCGGCGGCGTGGGGGGGCAGGCGCGACAGGAGGTCGCGCAGGAACAAGCCGCGATCGCCGCCGTAGCGGGCGGCGTCAGGCGCGTCGTCGTCCACGGCCTCGAACAGCATGTCCCCGAAGTAGTCGGACACCATGTCCTCCAGCGTGTCGCCGACACCCGGCCCGGCGTCCCAGCCGAGGGAGCCGGCTTCGCGCCTCCAGCCGTCGCGCTTCAGCCAGTTCAGGAACACCGTTTCGTACCATTCGCGTACGGCGGGCTGGTCCGTGGCTTCCGCGACCCGCTCCGCGACGCTCTCGCGGGCGGAGGCGATCCGGTAGGTCGAAAGCTTGCCGCCGCGCCCGTGATAGGTGAGCGGCAGTTCCTCGTGCACGTTCAGGTACGCGGCGGGTTTGCGCATCTGGACCACCCAGGCGTCATAGTCGCCTCATTTCCCGCTCCGGGAAACACGAATCCGACGCGAGCGACGAGGGCGCCGTCTCAATCGGCAAAAGCTGTGTCGTCCGGCTCGACCGACGGGACTACGTGCGGCGACCCGACCTGCCGATCATGCGGCCGGTGATCGCGGATCTCGGGGCACGCGCGGGGTGGCACGGCCGCGGCCCAGCAAGGCGGCGGTGACCTGCGTCCCCCGGATCGGGAGGCGGCTGGGCCAGTCGGCGATGGCCGCGCCCGAGCGCCTCACCCGCGCATGCCCCCGATGATCTCATGCGACCTCGGCGCACAGCCAATCGGCACCCATGGCGGACAGACATCCGACTCGAGTTGAGTTCGACCGCCGCTGCGGCCGGATCAGCCAGCGACGACTGCCGCAGTCGTTCCCGTCAGGACACCGTGCCGTAAGGGTCAATCTAGGCTGGTGACGGCCAGCGGCACCATTGCGCTCTAGCCGTCCCGACTTCGGCTGAGCCGCCCCACAGCCTCGGCGCCCAACGCCGATGCTCGGAGTGCAGGGACGCTGGGCCTGCGTTAACGAGTTCGCAACGAAACGGTGGCCGGTTCAGTTCCGTGGCGCCGGCTCGGCCCCTGCACGCCGGCCTTCTCCGTTGCCAGGCCCAATGGCGCCAAGCACGCACGGCGGTCCTGGCCTCCGGACGTGGCGCCCGTTCACAACTTGCCTGGGCATGGACGTCAGAGCAGAAGACTCGCGCCCATGCGAAACTGAACCGCCTCCCGGACCAGCTGCCAGGGTGAAACCGATGCGCGCCGAGCCAGCCGACGGCCGTCCGAATGAGCGATGAAGCGGCGGTCCGGACCGAGCGGGTGCGGTCGGCCTTCGACCAGATCCCGGCCGCCGCCGCCGTGACCGTCGTGAACGCCGTGCTCATGGCCGCGGTGCTCGTCGCGGCGGCCCGCCTCGCGCTCTGGCGGGCGTTCCGACGCGCCACGCAGGGGCACGCGCAGCATCCCCGCTGGTCGCTGGGGAGCGCGTGCGGCGCGTTCGCCGCCGGGCTGGTGTGGGGCGGGGGCTCGGTCCTGCTGTTCCCGCAGTCCGAGACCTACCAGTTGTTTTGGGCCTTCCTGATCGGGGGCATGTGCGCCGGCGCCGCCGCGCTGCACCACGCCCACCTCCCGACGTCCCTAGCCTTCATCGTGCCCGCTTGCCTCCCTTTAGCCGTGCGGTTCGCCCTGGAGGCCTCGACGCAGCGCGCCGCCGCCGCCGCCATGATCGCGGTGTTCCTCGCGGCGCTGGCCGTGACCGGCCGGCGCTCGAGCCGGTCTTTCGGGGAAATGCTGCGGCTGCGCCTCGACTTGGCGCGGCGCACGCGCGAGCTGGACGCCGCCAACGCGGAGTTGCGGGCGGAGATGGCCCAACGCCGCACCACTGAGGCGAGCCTCCGCCACGCGCAGAAGATGGAGGCGGTGGGGCAGCTGACCGGCGGCATCGCGCACGACTTCAACAATCTGCTGACCGCCGTGCTCGGCAGCCTGGCGCTGCTCCGCAAGCGCCTACCGGCGGGCGACCCGAAGGTCGCGCGCCTGCTCGACAACGCCGTCCAGGGCGCCGAGCGGGGCGCGGCCCTGACGCAGCGCCTGCTCGCCTTCGGCCGGCGCCAGGCGCTCACGCCGGAGGTGGTGGACTTGGCGGCCCTGGTCCGGGGCATGTCGGCGCTGCTGCGCAGCTCGCTCGGCGGGCGGGTGCGGGTCTCGATGCGCTTCCCGGAGGACCTTCCCCCCGTCGAGGTCGACGCCAACCAGCTGGAGCTGGCTCTGCTGAATCTCGCCGTGAACGCGCGGGACGCCATGCCAGGCGGCGGCGAGATCGCCATCGCCGCGCGGGAGGAGGACGTGCGCAAGAAGGACGCGGACGCGCTTCCGGCGGGCCGCTACGTGGTGCTCACGGTGGCGGACACCGGGGAGGGCATGGACGAAACCACGCTCGCGCAGGCCATGGAGCCGTTCTTCACCACGAAGGGCGTGGGCAAGGGCACCGGGCTGGGCCTGTCGATGGTGCACGGCTTGGCCGCGCAATCGGGCGGGCGGTTCCTCCTCCGCAGCCGGAAGGGCGAGGGGACGAAGGCCGAGCTTTGGCTGCCCCGCGCCGAGGTTGCGGCTGCCGACCGAGTCGCGCCCCGACCCGAGCCCCCTTCCGCGAAGCCGCGCGGACGCCGGACCGTGATGGTGGTGGACGACGACCCGCTCGTCCTTGCGAGCGCGGCGGCGATGCTGGACGATCTCGGACACACCGCGGTCGAAGCCGGATCCGGCAGTGAGGCCTTGGAGCTCCTGCATGCGGGCGCGCAGGTCGACCTCGTCATCACCGACTACGCCATGCCGGGCATGACCGGGCTTCAGCTCGCCGAAGAGCTGCATCGGCTCCGGCCCCGGTTGGCGGTCCTGCTCGCTACCGGCTACGCCGAGCTGCAAGGCGCGGCCGCCTCCGGGCTCGTGCGGCTGGCGAAGCCGTTCGCGCAGGAGGCGCTGGCGGAGGCCATGGAGCGGTGTTCCGCCGCGGTGGCGTCGGCTCCGCCGAGGTGAACCAGACGTCGCCTGATTCGTGAACCGGAGCATCCTTGGGGGACAGCCCCGACCGCGGGCTCGGACGCGCGTTCCTTCCGGTCGCCGGCTCTCCCATGGTCGCCCGACACCGTGAACGGCCGCGTGTGTCGCGCCAAGCGCACGGCCATTCCTCGTCGCGCGGGATCAGGACGCTTCGGCTCGGGGCGCCTTCCACGCGGCGACCGTGCGTTCCCATTCGGTGGGCAAGAGCTTGTGCGGCGGGTAGAGGCCGAGCGTGTCGAGCCCGAGCTTGCGCACGCTCCGCTCGGAGCCGAGCAGCGCCGTGTCATACCGGTAGTCGCTGATCTACAGCTTGGTCGTGACGAACACCTCGCCGCGCTCGCCTCCATTCTGGCGGATCGCTTCGCCGACCTGCGCCTCGTTGCCGTCCGTGGCTGCCGTGTCGATCAATCGGTATCCGGTGGCGAGCGCCATCGACACCGCCTGCAGCGTCTCCTCGGGACCGCTCCGGTAGACTCCGAGGCCAAGCGGCGGCGTCTCGACGCCGTTATTGAGGGTAAGCTTCGCCAAGTCGGTGGTCACGATGGTGTCTCCTCGATCTTCGAGGAAGGTCAGCACTCCGCCCGCTGGTTGGGCCGGGCCGATCCAAACCGCGGCCGCCCGTCGCCCCAGCGGCCGTGGCGGCCCGGCCACGTAGCTCGACCCTTGTTGCGCACCGGCGTGGCTCCCTTGCACGCTTCTCCGGCCGGGCCAGCCCCGGTCAAGAAGCATCGGGAGACCGTCCATGCACCGCCGCCTCGTCCTGGGCGCCGCCGCCGCGCCGGCCGCGCTCGCCGCCCCTGCCCTCGCGCAGACCCAGAACCCGGAGATCCGCTGGCGCCTGACCAGCAGCTTCCCCCGCAACATCGACATCATCTTCGGCGGCGCCGAGAACATGGCGCGGCGCGTGGCGCTGCTGACCGACAACAGGTTCCAGATCCGCTGCTTCCCCGCCGGCGAGATCGTGCC
>CADCTD010000190.1 GCA_902805545.1 uncultured Craurococcus sp.
TGTGGTAAGCAGCGGGGATTCGGTCATTTCGGTCCGAGATGTCAGGCGGCGCGCGTCGAGACTGGCTTCGCAACCCGGATCATGCGGTTGAGCACCTCTGCGGCTACGGCGACTTCACCTTGCTAAGCAGGCAAGAAGCGGGCGCGCAGCTTCGGCCCGACGATCGCCTTGTATCTGCCGACCGCGGTCTCCGCGAGACTGCGCCGACCGTAGTCGGTCGCTCTTTGCCAAGCCATGCGGCCCTTCTCGGCCATAAACCGGACGTGGCGATCGCGTTGGCTCGGTGCCTCGGCGTTCTCCATGCTTGGCACGGCCAAGGTGCGTGGCGGATTGATGACGCTTGGCGTTGGATCGAGCTGGTGATTGGCGATGGCTTGGTACACCGGCTCGCCGTCGTACGCACCATCCGTCGTCACGGACGCGATCTCGCCTTTGATCGCCTCGAGCAGCAGTGGCAGCTGACTGGCATCGTCGGCTGCATTACCGGTCAGCAAGCAGGCGTCCGTCTCGCCGTTGCCGGCGTCTACGGCAAGGTGCAGCTTGCGCCAGGAGCGACGTGTCCGCCCGTGCTTTTCTTCATCCCACTCGCCCTGGCCGGAGAGCTTCACGCCAGTGCTGTCTATCAACAGTTGCGGCGGGCCGTGCGGGACGATTTTCCGCTGCCGTCCGGCGACACTTCGGCTGCGCCGGTTCAACGTCGTGCGGTCCGGGACGCGCAGCGTTTGCCCGAGCAGCCGCAACACACTCGCGGCGATGCCCTCAGCCTGGCGCAAGGCGAGGTGGAAGACGATCCGCAGCATCAGCACCAACTTGATCGCCGCGTCCGAGTACCAAGCCTGACCGCCGGGCGTGCCCCGCCGCGGTGCTTGCCATCTGATCAGGGCATCCTCATCGAGCCAGAGCGTCAGGTCGCCACGCCGCTTCAGGCCAGCCTCGTGGGCCGGCCAGTTCTGGATCCGGTAGCGAGCCTTCGGGATGCGATGGCGGCGGGCGGCATTATGCTTGAAAGGCACACCCGAGAGCGTAAAGGCTTGGCCGCAGCCGGGCTACCGCCCCGGCTTCATGCACCATCTGTGGACGCCCCCTTCAGGGCAAGGGAAAACTTCAGGATTGCGGTGACGCGTAGTCGGATGCTGCCATCTGTCCGGCCTCTTTCGCGGTCACGGACCGCCGGCCTGCATGGGAGTTCGCGGATCGGGTCCAGATCAACGCGGCGTACTCAAGGTACGTTGGTGCACACTGGTTTTCCCGATCCCGTCTCGCCGACTGTTGCGCCATGCTCTCCTTGCGCTCGCCCTACGCCTCGGTAGCTGCGGCGGGCTTACGCCGCCGCGGCCGGAGCCTTGTACGTGCCGCCCTTGACCAGCAGAGCCCAGACAATGCGGGCGGTCTTGTTGGCCAGGGCGGTGGTGACCAGCATGCGCGGCTTGCGCGCGAGCATCTGCGCCAGCCACGAGCCTGCCGTTGCTCCACGATGGACGGCCCAGCGCACAACCGAGCTGGCGCCCAGAATGAGCAGCCGCCGGATGGTTCGCTCGCCCATCTTCGAGATGGCCCCAAGCTTCTGTTTGCCACCGGTCGACTTCTGCAGTGGCGTCAAGCCGAGCCAGGCGGCGAAGTCTCGCCCAGCGCGAAAGCCCTCCGGCGCGGGCACGAGGGCGGTGATCGCAGTTGCCGCGATCGGGCCGATGCCGGGGATCGTCATGAGCCGGCGCGCCACGGGGTCGGCCTTCGCGCGCCGGTTGATCTCAGCATCCAGGTCGTCGATCTGCTTTCCGAGTGCCTCGAGCGTCTTGATCAGCATCTGCAAGATGGCTTGCCCAGCCTTCGGCAGAGCTGACTCAGCATCCTCGACCAGAGCAACCAACCGATCGACCTGATCGGTTCCCTTTGGGACAACATGGCCGTACTCGGTCAGGTGTCCGCGCAAGGCGTTGATGCACTGTGTCCGCTGCCGCACCAGAAGGTCGCGGGTCCGAAATACAAGCGCGTTCGCCTGCTGCGCTTCACTCTTCACCGGCACAAAACGCATGCTCGGCCGCTGCGCCGCCTCGCAGATCGCCTCGGCGTCAGCCACATCATTCTTCTGCCGCTTGATGAAGGGCTTCACATAGGCCGGCGGGATCAGCCGCACCGTATGGCCCAGCTTGCCGATCTCCCGCGCCCAATGGTGTGCCCCGCCACAAGCTTCCAGCGCCACAACACACGGCACCTGTCCCGCGAAGAACTCAAGGACCTTGGCCCGTGCCAGGCGCTTGCGAAACACCACTCGACCGCTCGCATCGGCGCCATGGGCCTGGAACACCTGCTTCGCAATGTCGAGCCCGATCGTGCTAGCCTGTCCCACGGACGCCTCCTCTGGTGGTTGCTCAACACCTCCACCTTGGCACATCGATGCCGTCGGGGGGCGTCCACCCCATCAACGCCGCATGCCTCAAGATCTCCCGCAAGGTATCGGCTGAGAGCCGCAGGTCGAAACGTTGGCCGTCAGCGGTGTAGGCGTCATCCACCTCCCAGGTCTGACCGTCATCCTCGCGCTCGATCTCTTTCCATCGCACGAAGCCGCGCTCACGCAGGGCTGCTTCGATCCTGGCCTGCTCCGCGGGGGTTGGTGCGTCCCGCTCCGTTCGCTGCTGTTGTGTGGCAGCCAAGGAGGTGGTTGCCTGCAGGAAAGCGACGATGAATAGAAGACGAACCATCATGATCGTCTCCAAGCCAGTCCGCTAAGTTGAGAAGGTGAAACGGTTCGCCGTCTCTGAATCCTGGAAAGGAACCACCTGATTGCACCGCGGTTCCCGTACCAATGATCGAGGTGACCGAATCCCGGTAGGGCGGAAAAAGTCGCTTCGAAACAAAGCGATGGGGAATGCCGTATGAAGACACGCGCCGCAGTCGCCTGGGCAGCGGGAAAGCCGCTGTCGATCGAAACAGTCGAGATCGACGGCCCGAAGGCGGGCGAGGTTCTGGTGGAGGTAATGGCCACCGGCATCTGCCACACCGACCAGTATACGCTGAGCGGCCAGGACCCCGAGGGGCTGTTTCCCGCGATCCTCGGTCATGAGGGCGCCGGGATCGTGCGCGAGGTGGGCCCCGGTGTCCTCGCCCTAAAGCCGGGCGACCATGTGATCCCGCTCTACACGCCGGAGTGCCGGCAGTGCAAAACCTGCCTGTCGCGGCGCAGCAATCTCTGCACTTCCATCCGGGCGACGCAAGGCAAGGGCGTGATGCCGGACGGCACCAGCCGCTTCCACTGCGACAGCACGCAGATCATGCACTACATGGGATGCAGCACCTTCGCCAACTTCACCGTCCTGCCGGAGATCGCACTGGCCAAGGTCCGCGAGGACGCCCCCTTCGACAAGATTTGCTACATCGGCTGCGGGGTCACCACCGGCATCGGCGCGGTGATCTACACGGCGAAGGTCTGGCCGGGGGCGAATGTCGCAGTCTTCGGCCTCGGCGGCATCGGGCTGAACGTGATCCAGGGCGCGCGGATGGTCGGCGCCGACAAGATCATCGGCATCGACCTCAACCCGAAAAAGCGCGCCATGGCCGAGAAATTCGGCATGACGCATTTCATCAACCCGGACGAAATCGGGCGTGACAAGGTGGTCCAAGCGGTGGTCGATCTGACGGGCGGCGGCGCCGACTTCTCCTTCGATGCGACCGGCAACGTGCATGTGATGCGCCAGGCGCTCGAATGCTGCCACCGCGGCTGGGGCGAGAGCATCATCATCGGCGTCGCCGGCGCCGGCCAGGAGATCAGCACCCGTCCTTTCCAGCTCGTTACCGGCCGGGTCTGGCGCGGCACCGCCTTCGGCGGCGCGCGCGGGCGGACCGACGTACCGAAAATCGTCGATTGGTACATGGAGGGGAAGATCAACATCGACGACCTGATCACACACACCATGCCGCTCGACCAGATCAACCACGGCTTCGAGCTCATGGAGCTGGGCGAGAGCATCCGCTCCGTCGTGGTGTACTGACCGTGACGATCGAGTTGCTGTCGCGCGCCCGCTGCTTCGGCGGCGAGCAGCGTGTCTGCCGCCACCGCTCCGCCGAGACCGGGACCGAGATGCGCTTCGCCGCCTTCCTGCCGCCGCAGGCCCTCGGCGGTGCCCGTGTGCCGGTGCTGTGGTTCCTCTCCGGCCTCACCTGCACGGAGGAGAATTTCACGGTGAAGGCCGGGGCGCAGCGTGTCGCCGCCGAGCTCGGGCTCATGCTCGTCGCGCCTGATACCAGCCCGCGCGGCGAGGGAGTGCCGGACGATCCGGCGGGCGCCTACGACTTCGGCCTGGGCGCCGGCTTCTATCTCGACGCCACGCAGGGTCCGTGGGCGCGCCACTACCGAATGGAGAGCTACATCGTGCGGGAGTTGCCTGCGCTCGTCGGCTCCGAGCTTCCGGCCGACATGGAGCGGCAGGGCATCACCGGCCACTCGATGGGCGGGCATGGCGCGATAACCTTGGCGCTGAAGAATCCGGGGCGCTTCGCCGCCGTCTCGGCCTTCGCGCCGATCGCCTCGCCCATGCGCTGCGCCTGGGGTGAGAAGGCGCTGGGCGGCTATCTCGGCCCCGACCGCGCCGCTTGGCGCCGCCACGATAGCACGGCGCTGATCGAGGACGGGGCGCGGCTGCCCGCGCTGCTGGTCGATCAGGGCATGGCGGACAGCTTTCTCGAATCGCAACTCAAGCCCGAGCTGCTGGAGCAGGCCTGTTCCGGGGCCGGCATCCCGCTGACCCTTCGGCGGCAGGAGGGCTATGACCATTCCTACTTCTTCATAGCGACTTTCATCCAGGATCACCTACGCTGGCATGCGGAACGGCTCGGACGTGGCTGAGCCTTCGATCCGCGGCACCGCTGGCGGCAGTCCTGAGCAGGCCGATCGATGCGGGCGAACACAGGCCACGGCGCGGCGGAGACGCCGAATTGTGCCGCATCGGCCACCCGGCAAGGATGGGAGGTCACAGCGCAGGATGAAACACCCAAGGTGACTAGGCAGCCCGGCACGGCAGGGGCGATACCCGGCATGGCCCTGGGCCTGTCGGTCTCGCTCGCCATCCATGCTGTCGCAGCTGCGGCGATGACCTTCGCCGTGGCCCAGCGTGCCGTGCCGGCGCTACCCTCGGAGGCTGCCTACGACCTCCTTTGGCAGGATGAAACGCCGTCGAGGGCCGAGCGCCTGCCCGTTCCGCCGCACGTGGAACCCGATCCGCCACCGCAGGGAACGGCCGCCACCGATAAGGCGCTACAGGGCAAGGCGGCCGAGGATGCCCGGCTGCCCGTGCCGATGTCCGACTCTGCGCCGGATACCACGGCCGAGGCTGCACCGGCCCCGATCGCCCGGCCCGGGAGCGGCGCCTCGACCATCGCCGCCTTGCTGCCGCATTCACCGGTGTTGACGCCGCCCGCGGAAACGGCAGAGCCGGCCGACTTGCCCTTGCCGCCGCCCCTGCCACCGCCGCCACCCGCTCCGCGGCGTGATGTGCCGCCGGCCCGTTCGGCACGCCCCGAACCTGTTCCGGCGGTGCGTCCGGAATCGGCGGCCTTCGCCGTGCCCGCACCTGCGCCGCCTGCCCCGGACCCTGCGACCGCGCCGCTCGTCTCCGGCGTGCCGCGCTTCCGTCGGCCGCCGCCGCCGCCCAACTATCCGGCTCGCGCCCGGGACCGTGGCGAGGAGGGCAGCGTTGCCCTGCGCCTCCTCGTGGATGCCGAGGGCGGGACGCGGGAGGTCCGCGTCCAACACTCCTCCGGCAATCGCCTGCTCGACGAAGCCGCCATCGCCGCGGCGCGCCGTTGGGAGGTGGAGCCCGCGGTCATCGGCGGCCGCCGCACCATGGCCTGGGTCGAGGTGCCGGTGCGCTTCCGCCTCGAGGAGTAGGCGGCTCAGAATCGGATCCGTAGACCGCCGTATACAGCGCGCGGGAGGCCGGGGCTGACCGTGCGCGGGTCGCTCAGGCCGAGATTCAGCGCGCTGGCCGCCTCAAGATTGTAGAGCGTGCCGAAGGTCGCATAACGCTGGTCGAACAGGTTGCGGACGATGCCGTAGAGCTCGACACCCTGCGCAACCCGCAGCGCAGTTCGGAGGTTGACCACCGCATAGCCCGCAATTGGCTTGATCTGGTTGGACTCGTCCCCTCGCAGATACTGTTCGGAGTTGAAGATCACCGTGCTGCCCAACGTCCAGGCCTCGGTGGCCCGCCACTCGGTATCGAAGCGCACCCGGTGGCGCGGGATGCCGGGCAGCCGGTCGCCAGCGGTGACCTGGATCGCCCCGGACGCATCGGCATCGGGGTGGTTCGGGCTCGGCAGGGCCTCGGCCGTACGGAAGGTTGCATCGATCAGCGCGTAGTCGAGGCTGAGGGCCAGCCGCTCGCCACGCCAGGCGAGCCCCGCCTCGATCCCCTGGCGGCGGGTGTCGCCGGCGTTGCGGAAGAAGCCGCGACCCTGGATGTCGCTCTGCACCAGCAGGATGTCGTCGGCGAGGTCGGTGCGGAACAGACCCAAATTCCAGGTGACGCGGCCGCCGAGCCCGAGCCTGTCACCGGGAAAGGCACCGCGCAGCCCCGCCTCCCAGCTACGGCTGACCACTTGGCGCAGCGGCGGGTCGGAAAGGAAGAAGGCGCCTAGGGTGCAGGGGAAGAGCGGATCGGCGCAGGCCAGCTCGGCCGGCGTCGGCGTGCGGTTGGCCTCGGCGTAGTTGGCATAGGCGGTGACCTGGTCAGTCGCCCGCCAGGTCAGCCCCGCCATTGGGTTGAAGCGCTGGAAGCTGTGGCTGCCATCGAGCGCGCTGCCGATCTGGTCGCGCAGCGTGATGTCGGCTAGGTTGAACCGACCACCCAGCATTGCCGAGAGGCGCGGCGTGAGGTCCAGCGTGCCGCTGCCATAGACCCCCCAATAGGCATTGCTGGTCCTGAGCCGCACCGGCGCGATGCCGCCGGCAGGCTGGTCGACGATCAGGCCGAACCCCGCAACGCCGCGTCCCGGCGTCACCGCGCCGAACTCGCTGCTGCCCTCGAACTCGGTATCGGCTTGGTCGTAGCTGGTGCCCAAGATCAGGCGTGCCGGCAGGCCGAGCACCGTCGGGCTGGCGACCAGCTGCGCCGTCCCGCCCGTCCCGAGGCTGCTGGTGCCGGTGCGGTTCCGCAGCCCCGGCGGGGCACCGCCGAGCCGGTCCTCCGCGATGCTGCCGCCGCCGCGCGTGGTGAACGGGGCGCCGCCATCGGTGCAAAGCTGGCCTGCCAGGTCACCGGGACCGCAATCCTCGGCCTCGGCGAGGTCGGCATTCAACGTGCGCTGGCGGAAGCTGCGGATATAGGCCGTGGCCTCGAGCGAGAGCGTGTCGGTGATGGCGTAGCTACCGCGCGCCTGCAGCGTCAGAAGGCGGTTCCGGGTCACGTCGGGGAAGGTGAAGACGGCCCGGCGGTCACGGGCCAACAGCTCCACCGGGGCCGGCCCGTTGCCCTGCAGTCGGTTGTCGCCGGCGCCGAGCGAGAGGTTGAGCGTCGCCCGCTCGCCGCGGAAGCCGAGATCACCGTAAAGCCGCCGGACGCGGGAGGGTGATGCCCGCCGCCAGCCATCCTCATCCAGCCCTTCCAGCGCCAGGTAGCCGGCCACATTCCCGACCTGCCGGCCGGCCTGGATGCTGAGCCCCCGCCGGCCGAAGGAGCCGCCGGACAGGTCGAATTCGCCACCCTGAAAATCGAAGCCGGTCCGCATGCGCAGCGCCAGCGCGCCGCCGATGGCGTTCAGGCCGAAGAGCGGGCTGCTGCCGAGGAGGTCGACGCCGCGGATGGCGACCTCCGGGATCAGGTCCCAATTCACGGTGTCGCCGAAAGCCTCGTTGATGCGGACGCCGTTCTGGTAGACAGCAAGGCCCTGCGGCGTGCCCAGCAGGGGCGAGGCGGTGAAGCCGCGATATTGCACATCGGGTTGGAAGGGATTTGCCTGGGTGTCGTTGCGGGTCACCGAGGCGGACAGCCGCTCCAGCGCATCGGTCAGGCTCGGGCGTCCCTCGCGCGCGAGATCGGCGGCGGAGAGGCTGCGCGGATTGCCTGGTAGCTGGTCGCGCCGCAGGCCGCTGCCGGGCAGCGGCGCAACCGCCACCGACTCAACCAGGGGCAGGGTCGCCGCCGGCGGGGCCTGCGCCGCGGCCGGAGCGCCGAAGCCAAGCAGCAGGGCGATGGCTAAAAGGGAAGTGGTTCCGGCCACGCGCCGCCCCGTTGCCCGCTCGGATGTTCCCATGCCGTTTCCCCCGTTTGCGGGCGCAGCATGCCATCCCCTGCGCGGAGCGCATCCCAGGACGGCCGACCTCGCGCGGTCATGATTGTGTGTCCGGGTCCGACGCGATCGATGCGGAGCGTTAGCCTCGCACGCTCTGCACAAAGGAGTTTCAGCAGGATGCATCTGGGGAAGTTCGCTTCGGTCGCGCTTACAGCGTTGCTCATGGCCGCTGCCGCACCGGCTACCGGCCAGGCAGCCGGGGACCCGGAGGCGGGCAAAACCTCCTTCAACCGCGTCTGCGGTGCCTGCCATTCGGTCGTGGAGGGACAGAACAAGATCGGTCCGTCGCTGCACGGCGTGGTCGACCGTCCGGCTTCCCAGGTGGCCGGCTTCAACTACTCGCCGGCGATGCGCGACTCCGGCAAGATCTGGGACGAAACGACTCTCGACGCCTATCTGGAAAATCCACGAGCCTATATTCAGGGCACGCGGATGATCCTGGCCGGCGTCCGCAGCGAGGCGGACCGGCAGAACATCATCGCTTATCTCGCCCAACAGAAGTAGCCGCGGCGGGCGGGCCGGCGCCGCGGCGGCCGATGCTCACCGTTGCGGCTCCAGCGTGGCGAGGAGGCGGTTGCGCAGCAGCCAGCGCAGCCCGCGCTGCCAGCTCTCGTCGGTATTGCCGCGGATCTCGGCGCTGTAGACGGCGCGCCTGGCCCCCGAGGGAGCCGCCTCGTGCATCGCCAAGGTGATGCTGATGATTAGGTTACTGACCTTGTGCACCACCGTGACCAGGGCGAGGTCGGCCCCAAGCTCAGCCGCCGCCTGCGGCGCGCAGGGAGGGCAGGTGTTGAGCGCCGGCCCGGCGGCGAGGCGCTCGCGGAGCGGCGCAATGTCCACCACCTCGTAGCGGCCGGAGGCGGCGAGCGCTTGGCGCAACTCCTCGCCGACCAGCGCAAGGCGCCGTTGCTGGTCCTCGCGCCGCCCCTCGCCGGAGGTATCGACCAGCTCCGGATCGAAGGCGGCGACGCGGTCGGCAGCGGACGCCACACCCGACAGCAATCCGCCGAGCAACCACATCACGCGGAATAGTGAGCGCATCCTCCCTCCGCCATCCTGCCCAGTCCCGGCATTATACACGGAAGCCTGCATTCGGCTGCCCATGAGGCAGTGCATGCAGTGACAGAGCGGGAAGGAGGCGATGTCATGCCGGTAGCGGCCGGCGCGCGCTGGCGCCTGCTGGCGTTGGCCGTGACCCTGGGATGTCTCGCAGCCGAGCCCGTCGTAGCGGAGCCGGCTGCGCTCGGCATCGGCTACCTGGGCTGGCGGCCACCGCAGCCGCTGGCCTCGACCCTGCTCGAGCCGCCGCCAGAGGACGAGGGCCTGCAGGGCGCGCGGCTCGGCCTGGCCGACAACGAGACGACCGGCCGCTTCACCGGGCAGCGTTTCACGCTGGAGGAGCGGCTGGCGCGCGGACCGGAGGAGGCACTGGAGGCGCTGCGCGGCATGGCGGCGGCTGGGCTGCAGCTGGTGGTGGTGAACCTGCCGGGGCCCCTGCTGCTTCGCGCCATAGCTATGCCCGAGGCGGAAGGCCTGACGCTGCTCAATATCGGCGCGCCGGACGATGCGTTGCGCAACGAGCAGTGCCGACGCGGGCTGCTGCATATCCTACCGAGCCGCGCCATGCTGGCCGATGCGCTGGCGCAGTACCTGGCCGTCAAGCGATGGCGGAACATCTTCCTCGCGGTGGGGCCGGAGGAGGGCGACCGGCTCTATGCCGAGGCGATGCGCCGCGCCGCCCGCAAATTCGGCCTCCGCATCGTCGCCGACCGCCCCTGGACCCATGAGCCCGGCGCGCAGCGCACCGATACCGGGCACCTCTCCCTGGCCGCTGAGGCGGCGCGCTTCACCCAGGGGGCATCGGCCCACGATGTGCTGGTGGTGGCCGACGAGGCGAATACCTGGGGCGACACCCTGTCCTACCGCACCACGGAGCCGCGGCCCGTCGCCGGCACCCAGGGGCTGACGCCCACGATCTGGTCTCCCGTGCATGAGCAATGGGGCGCGACCCAGCTGCAGCGCCGCTTCCGCGCCCGCGCCGGGCGCTGGATGACGCCGCGCGACCAGGCCGCCTGGCTGGCGCTGCGGGCGGTCGGCGAAGGGGCGCTGCGGGCGCGCTCCACCGATCCTGCGGTCGTCGTCGCCTATATGCGGGGTCCCGCCTTCGAGCTGGCCGGCTTCAAGGGGACGCGCCTCACCTTCCGCGACTGGGATGGGCAGCTCCGCCAGCCGGTGCTGCTGGCGGAGCCGCGTTCCCTCGTCTCGGTCTCCCCGCAGCCCGGCTTCCAGCACCAGTTCTCCGAGCTCGACACGCTCGGCACAGACCGTCCGGAGACGCGATGCCGCCTGCCATGACCCGCACCGTTGCCGCGCTGGCGCTCGCCCTGTTGGCTGGCTTGGCGCGTGCCGAGACCATCCTCGTCTCGAACGAGAAGGACAACACCATCACCGCGCTGGACGGCGAGAGCCTCAGGATCCTTCGCACCGTGCCGGTCGGCGAGCGGCCGCGCGGCATCGCGCTGTCGCAGGACCGGCGGCACCTCTATATCTGCGCCGGCGACAGCGACCGGGTGGAGGTGCTCGACCTCGAGACCTGGCAGGTGGTGCAGCACCTGCCCTCCGGCCCGGATCCGGAGCTGCTGGCGCTGCATCCGGACGGGCGGCGGCTGTTCGTGGCCAATGAAGACGACAACATGGTCACGGTCGTGGATGTGCAGCGCGGCCTGGTGCTGCGGGAGATCCCGGTCGGCGTCGAGCCCGAGGGCATGGGCATCAGCCCCGATGGCCGCTTCGTCGTGAACACCTCCGAGACCACGAACATGGCGCATGTGATCGATGCCGAGAGCGGCGAGATCGTCGCCAATATCCTGGTCGGCGCCCGGCCCCGGGCCGTGGCCTGGGCGCCGGATGGGCGCCGCTTCTGGGTCTCCGCCGAGATCGGCGGCACGCTGACACTGATCGAGACGGAGGGCTGGCGCGTCACCGGCCATGTGGAATTCGCGGTGCCCGGCGTGCCGCCGGAGGCGATCCAGCCCGTTGGGATGGCGCTGTCGGGCGATGGGGCAAGGCTATTCGTGGCGCTCGGCCCCGCCAACCGCGTCGCCGTGGTGGATACCCGGACGGCACGGGTGGAGCGCTACCTCCTGGTCGGCCAGCGGGTCTGGAACCTCGCCCTCTCCACGGACGGGTCGCGGCTCTACACGACGAATGGCGTCAGCAACGACCTCTCGGTGATCGACGTCGCGGCGATGCGCGTGACCCGCTCGGTGCCTGTCGGTCAGGCCCCCTGGGGCGTGGTGGTGCGGCCATGACCGCGGCACCCTCTCGCCCGGTGCCCGCCATGCCCCCCGCGGCTGCCGCCATGCCGGCGCTGGAGGTGGAGAGGCTGTCCTTCGCCTATGGCAAGCGCCCGGCGCTGCGCGATGTGGCGCTGCGCGTCATGCCGGGCGAGTTCGCGGTGCTGCTCGGGCCTAATGGCGCGGGGAAGAGCACGCTCTTCGCCCTTATCACCCGGCTGTTCGACGCGCCGGCCGGCGCCGCGATCCAAATCTTCGGCGCGGCGCTGCGACGGGAGCCGGGGCGGGCGCTGGCGCGGCTCGGCGTGGTGTTCCAGCAGCCAACGCTCGATCCGGACCTCTCGGTGCGCGAATGCCTGCTCTACCACGGCGCGCTGCACGGCCTGCCACGCGCGGAGGTGGAAGCGCAGGCGGCGCGGGAACTGGCCCGGATCGGCCTCGCCGACCGGGCACGCGAGCGGGTGCGCAACCTCTCGGGCGGCCAGCGGCGCCGCGCCGAGATCGCTCGTGCGCTGCTGACCCGCCCTGCCCTGCTGCTGCTCGACGAGCCGACCGTCGGGTTAGACGCCGCGAGCCGCGGCTTCCTGCTCGACCACGTGCGCGGACTGTGCCGCGAGGAGGGGCTCGCCGTGCTCTGGGCCACGCATCTGATCGACGAGGTGGGCGAGGAGGCGCGGGTGGTCGTGCTGCAGAATGGCGCGGTGCGGGCCGAGGGCACGGTGCCCGAGCTGCTGGCGCAGGCTGGTGATACGGCGACGGTCGCCGAGGCATTCGCCCGGCTGACGGCGGCGGAGCAGGGGCGCGCCCCATGAGCCCCGCTGCCTGGCTCCGCTGCCTTGAGGGCATCGTGCGGCGCGAGGCGCTGCGATTCCTCCACCAGCGCGGCCGCTTCTTCTCCGCCCTCGTCCGCCCGCTGGTCTGGCTGGCGATCTTCGCGGCGGGTTTCCGCTTCGTCCTCGGTGTCTCGATCGGCCCGCCCTACGAGACCTATGTGCTCTACGAGGTCTATATCGTGCCAGGCCTCGCCGGCATGGTGCTGCTGTTCCAGGGCATGCAGAGCAGCCTCTCCATGGTCTATGACCGGGAAATGGGCAGCATGCGCGTGCTGCTGACCAGCCCGCTGCCGCGCTGGTGGTTGTTGTTCTCGCGGCTGCTCGCCGCGGTGCTGGTCGGGACGGCGCAGGTCTATGTCTTCCTCCTCATCGCCCGTTTCTGGGAGGTCGAGCCGCCGGCCATCGGCTACCTCGCGGTGCTGCCGGCGCTGCTGCTCGCGGGCATGATGCTGGGCGCGCTCGGTCTGCTGCTCTCCTCCTGGATCCGGCAGCTAGAGAATTTTGCGGGCGTGATGAATTTCGTGATCTTCCCGATGTTCTTCGCCTCCTCCGCGCTCTACCCGCTCTGGCGGGTGCGGGAGGCGAGCCTGCCGCTCTACTGGGTATGCCAGGCGAACCCCTTCACCCATGCCGTGGAGCTGATCCGCTTCGCGCTCTACGGCCAATTCGAACCGGTCTCCTTCTGCGCGGTCGCCTTCGCGCTGCTGGTCTTCGGCGCCTTTGCCGTGCTGGGCTACGACCCGCAGCGCGGCATGCTGGCCCGGCGCGCCGGGGGCTGAGCGGTGCGAGCCGCCCCGAGTTACGGCACGGCCCTTGCCCTGCTCCTGCTGGCCTCCCTGCCCGCTGCAGCCCAGCCGCCGCCCCGGGGACCGGACCCGGATTGGCCCTGCGTGCAACGCCTGGTGCCGCGCCTGTCCGCCGCCGCGCTCTGGCCCGGGCCGGGGCCGGACGGCGATTGGCGCGCCGAGGCCGAGGTGGCGGCGCTGGTCGGACGCCTCGCGCCGCGCACCATATCCGAGGCGGAAGGCGTCGCCGCCATCGGCAGCTTTGTCGCGCCTCTTGACGCCGTGGCGCGGCGCCGCCTGCTGCCGCTGGCCTTCGCCGGCGCGCTGGAAGCGACGAACCGGCAGCGGGACGCGCTGATCGAGCAGATCCGCCGCTTCGCCCGACGGCAGCGCGACCTCGCCGAGCGCGTGCGCGAGCTTGAGGCCGAGTTGCGCCCTGGCCCGGAGGATCCTGCGGCGCGGGCCGAGCTGGAGCAGCGCCACGGCTTCGCCGCCAGGTCCTTCATCGAGGCGGAGCGGACCATGCGCTATGCCTGCGAGGCGCCCGTACGCCTGGAGACGCGCCTCGGGGGCTATGTGCGGGCGCTTCGGGCGGCGCTGCCCGACCGTTGATGCCGGGCAGGAGTTACGGTGCCCCTGGCGCCGGATGCAGTTCCTCGGTCGGCAAGCCCGCGACCTCCCAGCCATCCATGCCGTCCCGGTACCAGAGGACGGTGCCGTAACCCCAGCCGGCGGCGCGCCTCGCCGCATTCCAGCTCATCCAGCAATCGGTCAGGCAGTAGAACACGACCGGGCGGCCGGGATCGCCGCCGGTGGCCCGCGCCAGCATGCTGCGGAACCAAGCCTCGGTCTCGGGCGCCAGGGCGCCGCGGCCGACCTCCGGAAGCCAGAGGCTGCCCGGAATGCCTTTGTGCGGACTTGGCCGCCAGAGTGTGCCGGCGGGCAGGCCCTGCGGCCGTCGCACGGCGGGCAGCACATCCACCCAAACCACCTCCGGCCGTTCGAAAAGGGCCCGCGCCTCCTCGGTGTCGATCGCGCGGCCACCGGGAACGTCCTGGGGCGTCGGCGCGCGGTAGTCCTCCATGCGGAAGCCATCCGGCGTGGCGATCTCCGCCGCCGCCACGCCGCGCGAGGCAAGCAGCAGGCCGAGAAGGCCGCGCCGGGTCATTGTGACCGAAGCTGGCCCCGCGCGTCGAGCAGCGGCACGCCGTAGTCGTGCAGGATGCCGTCGATCTCGCCCTGGCGCTCGCGGATCGCCGCGTTGATGCGGCGCCGCCACTCCGGCTCCTGGCCGCGGACGCCCATGGTGATGCGGAAATCCATGCGGGCCGCCCCCGGCTCGCTCGGCAGCGCCCGCAACTCGATCGGCAGCCCCTTCACTTTGGCCTGGTAGCCTGCAATTGGTCCCCATATCAGCGCTGCGTCGAGCTCGCCCTCAGCCACGGCGCGCACCAAGTCGGCACCGGGGGATTCATGCCGCGTGTCGACCGACAGGGGGAAGAAGCGGGTACTTGTCAGCAGGCCGTAGCGGGCCAGCAAGTCCACCGGCGGCGTACGGGCGATGGCGCCGAGCCGGAGCTGCTTCATGCGCGGATCGTCCAGCCGTTCCGGCGGCGCCTCGGCCCCGCGCCGAAAGGCAACGACGTAGGTGGTGTGGTAATAAGGGTTGGTGTTCTGCGTCAGTTCGTCGCCGGCGACCGTTCCCATCACCAAGTCGCAGCGCCCGGCCCGCAGCGTGTTGCGGACGAAGCCCTGCACCTGCGGGAAGAAAACGTAGTCCACCTTGCGGTCCAGCGACTGCCCGAGCAGCGCAGCGATGCGGTTCTCGAAGCCCTCGCCGCGCTCGTTAGAGAAGGGCAGGTTGGCGGGATCGGCGCAGACACGGAGCGCATCCGTCGCCACGAGCTCCCCGGTCTGCGCCGCGGCCGGGCCCGCGAGCAGCAGCAGGATGGCAAGGGCCGCGGGCGCCCTCACCTGCCGATCCGCTCCGGGCGACCGCGGCCGAGCGCCCCATCGGACCGCGCCTTGAGATAGCCGTAGATGTCGTCGAGATAGAGCACGACGTCCTCGACATGTCCGAAGGAGGGCATGACGTTCTGCTGCGAGGCGTTCACGTTCTGCCGGCCGTTGATCACCGTCTCGGTGAACTGCTCATGCGACAGGTGCTTGAGCGACTCGGTCAGGTTCGGCGCGTAGGAGCTGCCCATTCCGTCCGGACCGTGGCACTGCATGCAGGAATTTCCGTAGCGGCGATAGCCGTTGTACACGCTGCCGTCCACCTTGCCGTTCTCGATGCGGTAGGGCTTCTCCTCCGTGGCAGGGTCGCTCGCGGCGACAGCGGCGCCAAGGCAGAGACTGCCCATGGCGATGATGGCGATAGCCTTGATCATCCGTTCCTCTCCTCACGGCGCCGTCGTTTCGCAGCGGCCGCAGACGATGCGTGCCGGCATCCCCTCGGATGCCGGCACGATGCGGGGCGGCCCTGGCCGCTCCGTCCCTCAATCTCAATCCGGCAGTGCAAAGACAGTCAGCACGCCGCCGAGCTGGGTGTAGTCCGACAGCGCCTTGTAGGCGCCGACCGCGCCAAGGCCCTCGGTCGCGCCGGTCAGACCGGCCGCCATGCCGATGCCGGCCCAACCGCCAACGCCGGACAGCACCGCGACATACTGCTTGCCGCGATGGGTGAAGGTGTTGACGTTGCCGATGATGCCGGACGGCGTGCGGAAGGAGAACAGCTCCTTCCCGTCGCGCGTGTCCACTGCCTTCAGATAGCCCTCGAGGGTGCCGTAGAAGACGATGTCGCCTGCCGTGGCCAGCGCGCCCGACCAGACCGAGAAGCGCTCGGGCTTCGACCAGACGATCCTGCCCTGCCCCGCGTCCCAGGCGATGAAGTTGCCCATGTTGTCCTGGCCCTGCGGCGGAAACATGGACAGGGTCGCACCGATGAAGGGCTGCCCCGCGGTGTAGGACACGCGGAATGGCTCATAGTCCATGCAGACGTGGTTCGTCGGCACGTAGAACATGTTCGTACGCGGCGAGAAGGCTGCCGGCTGCTGGTCCTTCGTGCCGAGCGCAGCGGGGCAGATGTTCCGGGTGTTCTGGTCCTCGCCACCCGCCCGGGTCGAGAATTCGCGCACCACCTGCGGACGGCCTGTCTCCATATCCACATGCGAGGCCCAGTTCACCGCCGGATCGAATTTCTGCGCGACCAGGAGCTGGCCGTTCTCCCGGTTCAGCGTGTAGCCGAAGCCGTTGCGGTCGAAATGCACTAGGGCCTTGGCGACGCGCTGATTGCCGACCTGGAGGTTGTCCACCAGGATCATCTCGTTGACGCCGTCGTAGTCCCATTCGTCATGCGGTGTCATCTGGTAGACCCAGCGGGCCATGCCGGTGGTGGCGTCGCGAGCGAAGATCGTCATGGACCAGCGATTGTCGCCGGGCCGCTGCGAGGGGTTCCAGGTGCCCGGATTGCCGGAGCCGTAATAGATCAGGTTGAGCTGCGGATCGTAGCTGAACCATCCCCAGGTGGCGCCGCCGCCGAGCCGCCACTGGTCGCCTTCCCAAGTGCGGAGCGAGCTGTTGGCGCCGACCGGCTGGCCGAGATGCATCGTCTTCTGCGGGTCGAACAGGATCTCGTTGTCGGGGCCGACCGAATGGGCCCGCCAGGCCATGGAGCCGTCCCGCAGGTTGTAGGCGGTAATATGCCCGCGGATCCCGTACTCGCCGCCCGAGATGCCGACCAGCACCTTGTCACCGAAAACCATCGGCGCCATGGTCGAGGTCTCGCCCTTCCCCGGATCGCCGTTCTTGAGCTTCCAGATCTCGCGACCGGTCTTGGCATCGAGGGCGACCAAGGTGGTGTCGGCCTGGCTCAGGATGATCTTGCCATCCGCATAGGCCACGCCGCGATTCACCGTGTCGCAGCACATCACGCCGATGACGTTCGGATCCTGCGTCGGCTCGTAGCGCCAGACGGTCCGCCCAGGGTTGTTCAGGTCGAGGGCGAAGACCCGGTTCGGGAAGGGCGTGTGGATATACATCATGTCGCCGATCACGAGCGGGCCACCTTCATGGCCGCGCAGCACGCCGGTCGAGAACTGCCAGGACGCACGAAGATTACGGACGTTGTCACGATTGATCTGGTTCAGCTCGCTGTACCGCCAGGAGCTGTAATTACCGTTCGGCATGACCCATTGGTTCGGGTCCTGCTGGAGACGCAAAAGTTCTTCATTGGCGGAAGCGTTTCCGGAAAGGGCCAGAACAGTCGCCGCCGCGATGGCCAGTCGTCTCAACATCGTTTCCTTCCCCTCGTGCTCGGCGCGTCTTTTCGCGCGCCGCCATCCCTTCCTTCGGCAACCGCGCATCGGCGGATGCGGCGCTACAGCCTTCTTGCAACGGCAGTCCATGCTGTGCCATTCGCAAGCTAGGGTCGTGATCGGAAGCGCCGCAAGCAAGACGAACAGCATGAGCTGCACACGAAATCGACAGCAAGTACTTGCCGCAGAAGTGCACCCTCGGTGGTGCCATCCGATTGCGGTTGGTCCTCGCCGTCTGCAGGACTAGTCTTGCGCCAAGTTTGCCAGCCACACCCGAAACAAGCGTGGCGACTATGCTGATGGGGAAGAGAGGGATGTTGAAGCGACGAGGCGCCCTGGCACTCGCCGCGCTGGCGCTTTCGCAGGAAGTGGCCGCGGCGGAGGTCGTCCTCTCACCTGCCCAGATCGCCCTGTTCGAGACGCCGCACCTGGACAATCTCGAGCCGCCGATCCGCCTCGACTACGTCTTCCGCCGCGAGGAAACCGACCGGCCTGCCATCGAGGACAGCATCCGGCTTGAGGTCCGTGCTTCGGCCGAAGCGGGACGGCACGACGTCGCGGTCGAGTTCCTGACTGGCCCGCGCGCCATTCGCTATCCGCCGGCGACCGGCTTTCGCGGTAACCCATTGCTGCTCTTCGCCCTCGATCGCGAGGCGCGCGAGCTGAGCGCTGCGACCGGCGGCTCGACGGTGTGGTTCCGCAACCGCATCCGGCGCGCCGTCGCCGAGGCCGCCGAGCTGCGGGCGGGCATCGTTGCCGTCGGCGGACAAAGCTTTCCCGCAACGGAAATTCGGTTCAAGCCTTTCGTTGGGGAGCCGCGCGCACGCCGGTACCAGGCCATGCAGTTCGAGCTTCTGCTGTGCGACACGACGCCTGGGCGCATCCACAGCATTCGCACCAAGGTTTCGGAGAGTGAGGGAGGCGGTAAGGTGACAGAGAGCATCGTCTTCGCCGGGACGGCCTCGTTGCCGGCGGCTGGGCAGTGAGGCGCGGCATGCTGGCCCTTGCTGCGGTTCTGTCGGCTTCGGCCGCTGCCGCGGCGAATGACTTCCCGACCGCCGCCCGGGCCGACTACGTGCTCGGCTGTATGGCCGCCAACGGCAACACGCGGCTCGCGCTCGAGCGCTGCGCCTGCAGCCTCGATGCGATCGCCGAGCAACTGCCCTATGCCCGTTACGAGATTGCCGAGACCGCTCTCAGGATGCAGGCGGGCAACCTCGGCGAGCGCGCCGCCGAATTCCGTGATCCGCCGCATATTCGCGCCGCGGTCGAGGAGTTGCGCCGGGCCCAGGCAGAGGCGACCCTGCGCTGCTTCCAGTAGATAGAATGAGGCCGGGACAGCGCGCCGGCAAAGGTGTCAGGAACGGCGCGAGACCGAGATCAAGGGTGCAATGGCGGACGGATTGATCGGCAAGAATGCCAGCGCGCCACGGCGCGGACCACGTGGACGCCAACCGAGCGAGACCGACCGCGCCGCCGTTTCCGCAGTGCTCGCCGGCATCGCATCGCGGCGGGACATGCTCATCGAGCACCTGCATGCGCTGCAGGATCGGCATGGCGGGTTGCGCGCCGGGCATCTTGTGGCCCTGGCCGAGGCGCTGCGCCTGGCGCCCGTCGAGGTTTTCGAGGTTGCCAGCTTCTATCATCATTTCGAGATGCTGGAGGATGCGGCACCCGCACCGCTTACGATCCGGGTCTGCGACAGCCTGCCCTGCCAGCTTGCGGGCGGCGGAGCCCTACTCGATGCGCTCAGCGCCGCGCCGCCGCCCGGAACCCGGGTGGTGGTGGCGCCCTGCATGGGCGCCTGCCACCGCGCGCCGGCCTGCGCTATGGGCCACGACCTCGTTGAATGCGCGACGCCTGCGGCGGTCGCCGCCGCCGTGCGGGGCGGCCCGCCGGCGCTGCCGTCGCCGCCCGGGCTCGACGCCTATCTGGCGCGCGGCGGTTATGCGGCGCTCCGCGCCGTCCGGGACGCCGACGATGCCGGGCGGGAGGCGATACTCGCAACGCTGGAAGCGGCCTCGCTGCGCGGCCTCGGCGGTGCAGGCTTCCCGACTTCGCGCAAGTGGCGGCTGGTGCTGTCGCAGCCTGGGCCGCGCCATGTCGTCGTCAATGCCGATGAGGGCGAGCCCGGCACCTTCAAGGACCGCTACTGCCTGGAGACCGAGCCGCACCGCGTGCTGGAGGGGATGCTGATCGCCGCCCATGCCGTGGGCGCCGAGGCTTGCTGGATCTACCTGCGGGACGAGTATCCGCATCTTCGCCATGCGCTGCGGCGCGAGATCGCGGCGCTTGACGGGGCCGGTATCGCAGGGCTGCCGATCCACCTCCGCCGCGGCGCAGGCGCCTATATCTGCGGCGAGGAGACGGCTCTGCTCGAGAGTTTGGAAGGGCGTCGGGGTTATCCGCGGCACAAGCCGCCCTTTCCCGGCGAGCATGGGCTCTTCGGCCGCCCGACCCTGATCCACAATGTCGAGACGCTGTGGTTCCTGCCGGAGATCCTAGGCGAGCCCGACGGCGCCGCCCGCTTCGCCGAGCGTGGGCGGCGCGGGCGGCAGGGCCTGCGCTTCTTCAGCGTCTCCGGCCGGGTCCGGAACCCGGGCGAGAAGCTGGCGCCGGCCGGCGTCACCGCGCGCGAGCTCATCGAGGAGTTCTCAGGGGGAATGATTGAGGGGCACCGCCTCGCCGCCTACCTGCCGGGTGGCGCCTCGGGCGGCATCCTGCCCGCCTCGATGGCGGACCTGCCGCTCGATTTCGGCACACTGGACGCGGTCGGCTGCTTCGTCGGCTCCGGCGCGGTCGTCATCCTTTCGGACCAGGACGACCTGGTGGAGGCAGCGCGGAACTTGGTGCGCTTTTTCCGCGACGAGAGCTGCGGCCAGTGCACGCCCTGCCGCGTCGGCACCGCCAAGGCCGACGCGCTGCTGCGCGCGCCGCGCTGGGACCGCGCCCTGCTCGAGGAGCTGGCGGCGGCGATGGCGGATGGCTCGATATGCGGCCTCGGCCAGGCGGCCATGAACCCCGTGCGCAGCCTGCTGCGCCACATGCCGGAGGCGGTACCGTGACCCGCTTTACCCTGGATGACCGCGAGGTCGAGGCAGCGCCCGGAGAGACGATCTGGACCGTGGCGCAGCGCGAGGGGGTGGAGATCCCGCATCTCTGCCACCTGCCGCGGCCGGGCTACCGGCCGGACGGCAATTGCCGCGCCTGCATGGTCGAGGTCGAGGGCGAGCGGGTGCTCGCCGCCTCCTGCATCCGCGTGCCGCGCGAGGGCATGGTGGTGCGGAGCGCGAGCGAGAGGGCCGCCCGCGCCCGGCGGATGGTCTTCGAGCTGCTGCTGGCCGACCAGCCGGGGCAGGAGGCGCGCGACGCGACCGGCGGCTTCGCCCGCTGGGCGAGGCAGCTTGGCGTCGCCCGGTCCCGCTTCCTGCCGGAGGAGGCCCGTCCGGCCGCGGACTTCTCGCATCCCGCCATGGCGGTGCAGCTTGACGCCTGCATCCAGTGCGGCCTTTGCGAAAGGGCCTGCCGCGAGGTGCAGCACAACGACGTCATCGGCCTGGCGGAACGCGGCATGGCGGTGACCGTCAGCTTCGACCTGCTGGACCCCATGGGCGCCTCGACCTGCGTCGCCTGCGGCGAATGCGTGCAGGCCTGCCCGACCGGCGCGCTGCTGCCGAAATCGGTGCTGGACGGGGCCGGCCGCCGCGCCGCGCCGCCGGAACGCGAGGTGGCCAGCATCTGCCCCTATTGCGGCGTCGGCTGTCAGGTCGGCTTCCGGGTGCGCGAGGACCGGATCGAGGAGGTGGTCGGCCGCGACGGCCCGTCCAACCAGGGGCGGCTCTGCGTGAAGGGGCGCTTCGGCTTCGGCTACCTGACTCATCCGGACCGGCTGACCCGGCCGCTGATCCGCATCGAGGGTGCGGCCAAGGACCCGGCCGACTGCCTGGACCCGCGCGCCGCGCGCGGCAAGTTCCGCGAGGCGACCTGGGAGGAGGCGCTCGATCGCGCCGCCGCCGGCCTCGCCCGCATCCGCGATAGGCGGGGTCCGAACGCGCTTGCCGGCTTCGGCTCGGCCAAGGGCTCCAACGAGGAGGCTTATCTGTTCCAGAAGCTGGTGCGCACCGGCTTCGGCACCAACAATGTCGACCACTGCACCCGGCTCTGTCATGCGGCGAGCGTCGCGGCGCTGCTCGAGGGAATCGGCTCCGGCGCCGTCACGGCCCCCTTCACCGCCGCCCGCGAGGCTGAGGTGATCGTCGTCATCGGCGCCCGGCCGACCGAGAACCACCCGGTCGCGGCGACCTACCTGAAGGACGCGGCGGCCCGGGGCGCGACGCTGGTCACCATGGACCCGCGCGGCAGCGCGCTGGACCGGCACGCCGCCGAGGTGGTGCGCTTCGCGCCGGGCCGCGACGTCGCCGTGCTGAACGCCATGCTCCACACCGTGATTACGGAGGAACTCTACGACCGGCAATACGTCGCCGCCCATACCGAGGATTTCGCGCTGATCCGCGACCATGTCGCGGCCTATGCGCCAGAGGCGATGGCCCCGGTCGCCGGCGTCCCCGCCGAGCAGCTCCGGCGCGTCGCCCGCCTCTATGCGCGCGCGGGCTCGGCCCTGATCCTCTGGGGCATGGGCATTTCCCAATCCACTCATGGCACGGACAACACCCGCTGCCTGATCGCGCTGGCGCTGCTCTGCGGCCAGGTCGGGCGGCCTGGCACGGGGCTGCACCCGCTTCGGGGCCAGAACAACGTGCAGGGCGCCTCCGATGCCGGGTTGATCCCGATGATGTTCCCGGATTACCGCCGGACCGGGGACGACGCGGCGCGAGCGCATCTGGAGCGGCTCTGGAACGCGCGGCTCGATCCGCGACCTGGCCTGACGGTGGTGGAAATCATGCAGGCCGCCGAGCGGGGCAAGATCAGCGGCATGTACGTCATGGGCGAGAACCCGGCCATGTCGGACCCCGACGTAGCCCATGCCCGCGCCGCGCTGGCGCGGCTCGACCACTTGGTGGTGCAGGACCTGTTCCTGACCGAGACCGCGGCGCTGGCCGATGTGGTCCTGCCGGCCTCCGCCTGGCCGGAGAAGGACGGTACGGTGACCAACACCAACCGTCAGGTCCAGCTGGGCCGGGCTGCCGTGCCGCCGCCCAAGGGGGTGTGGCAGGACCTCGCCATCATCGTCGGCCTTGCCCGGCGGCTCGGCCTCCCCTGGTCCTACGCGCACCCCCGCGACGTCTTCCCTGAGATGGCGGAGGCCACGCCCTCGTTGGCCAACATCACCTGGGAGCGGCTGGAGCGGGAGGGCAGCGTCACCTATCCCTGTGCCACCCCGGACCAGCCGGGGCAGGAGATCGTCTTCGGCGACCGCTTCCCGACCGAATCGGGCCGGGCCCGCTTCGTGCCCGCCAGCCTCGCCGATCCGGCGGAGATGCCGGACACGCAATTTCCCTTCGTCCTCACCACGGGCCGGCAACTTGAGCACTGGCACACCGGCACCATGACGCGCCGTGCCGGTCCGCTGGACGCGCTGGAGCCGGGCCCGACCGCCGCCCTGGCGCCGGCCGAGCTGGCGCGGCTCGGCCTCTCGCCCGGGGACCGTGTGCGCCTCGCCACGCGTCGCGGAACCATCGAGCTCTCGGCGCGGGCCGACCCGGCCCTGCCAGATGGGCTGGTCTTCGTCCCCTTCGCCTTCCGCGAGGCGGCGGCGAACCTGCTGACGACCCCACAGCTCGACCCCTGGGGGAAGATCCCCGAGTTCAAATTCTGCGCGGTGCGTGTGGAACGAGCCTGAAAGACCGTCGCGGCCGGCATCCGGGTGCTTGATCGTTCCAGCATTGCAAGCCCAAGTTCCTATCCGTGCAACTTGGGCGCCTTGCCCGCCTGCACCTAAGGGAGAACCAAATGTCCTGGAAAAAGCCACGTGTCGTTGAGGTTTGCCTCGGTCTCGAGATCAACGCCTACGCGCTCGCAACCATCTGACCGGATGCCGCCGCGGTATGAACGCGGCGGCATTCCGCTTCCATCGAGTACCGGCATGGCCATGGTCGAGACTGCTGCCGCAGCGCCGCTCGGCCTCTTGGCCGAGCTTACCCACCGTTGCCCGCTGCGCTGCCCCTATTGCTCGAACCCCCTGGAGCTGTCCCGCGCCTCGTCCGAGCTCGAAGCCGCGACCTGGGGGCGCATCTTCCACGAGGCCGCCGAGCTGGGCGTGCTGCAGGTGCATCTCTCGGGCGGCGAGCCGACGGCCCGGCGCGACCTTCCGGACATCCTGCGTCATGCCTTCACGGCGGGGCTCTATACCAACCTCATCACCTCCGGCGTGCTGACCGATGCCGCGCGCTTCGAGGCCCTGGTCGCGGCCGGGCTCGACCATGTGCAGCTCTCGGTGCAGGACGCCGAACCGGGTTCGGCCGACCGCATCGGCGGCCTCGCCGGCGGCCATGCGAAGAAGCTCGCCTTCGCGGAGATGGTCCGCGCCTCCGGCCTGCCGCTGACGCTCAACGCCGTGGTGCACCGGCAAAATCTCGAGCGGCTGCCGGATCTGATCGAGCTGGCGCTCACGCTCGGCGCCGGGCGGCTGGAGGTGGCGCATGTCCAGTATTACGGCTGGGGCTTCCGCAACCGCGCCGCCCTGCTGCCGACCCGTGCCCAGCTCGAGGCGGCGACCGCAACGGTGCAGGAGGCCCGGGCCAGGCTGAAGGGGCGCCTGGTGATCGACTACGTCGTGCCCGACTACTATGCCCAGCGCCCGAAGCCCTGCATGGGCGGGTGGGGCCGGCAGTTCATCGCCGTCTCTCCTACCGGCCGAGCCCTGCCCTGCCATGCCGCGGAGGGATTGTCCGGCTTCGACTTCCCGGACCTTCGGGTAACCTCGCTGCGCGATGCCTGGGAGCATTCGGAGGCCTTCAACCGCTTCCGCGGCACCGCCTGGATGCCGGAGCCCTGCCGCGGCTGCGACCGGGCGGAACAGGACTGGGGCGGCTGCCGCTGCCAAGCCTTTGCCCTGACCGGCGATGCGGCGGCCACCGATCCCGCCTGCGCCCTCTCGCCCAACCATGGGCTGCTCGACCTGGCGGTGCGCGAGGCCTCGGCCGCGACCGATGCCTTCTCCTACCGCGAGATGGGCCGCCTCACCACCGCAGTGGCGAAGTAGGCGCGATGCCCGCCTTCGGCCGCCGCGCGCTGATGGCAGGGTGTGGCGCCGCCCTGTTGGCCCCACCGCCCGTGTCCGGCGGAGACACCGGCGTGGTGGAGGTCGCGCCCGGTGTTTTCGTTCTGCCCGGCGTGATGGAGGAGGCCTCCTCCGCCAATCTCGACGGCATCGGGAATGTCGGCTTCGTCGTCGGTGAGGCGGCGGTCGCCGTCATCGACCCGGGCGGCAGCCTGGCGCATGGGCAGCGCCTGCGCCAGGCGGTGTCCGCGGTGACGCCGCTGCCGGTTCGCCACCTGGTGCTGAGCCACGTCCATCCCGACCATGTCATGGGTGGGACCGCTTTCGCCGATCTCGGCGTGGAGGTGATCGGCCATGCCGGGCTTCCGGCGGCGCTGGCCCAGCGGCATGACTTCTATGCCGCGATGCTGGAGCGGGAGATGGGCAGCGCAGGCAAGGGCAGCGGGGCGCTGGCGCCGACGCGGTTGGTCGAGCCGGGCCAGGAGCTCGCCCTCGATCTCGGCGGGCGGGTGCTGGTGCTGACGGCCCACCCTCCGGCGCATACCGACCACGACCTCAGCGCGCTGGATCGCAGGACAGGCACCCTCTGGCTCGCCGATCTGCTATTCGTCGAGCGTATCCCCTCGCTGGACGGCAGCCTGCCGGGCTGGCGCGGGGTGCTCGCGGCACTCGGGGCGGTTCCGGCAGCCCGTGCCGTGCCGGGACATGGGCCGGCGGCGGTTCCCTGGCCCGGTGCCGCGGGCCCGTTGCTGCGTTACCTGGATATGCTGGAGCGTGAGACGCGCGCCGCCATCGCCGCCGGCATCGGCATCGCCGAGGCGCCGTCCCACGTCGCCAACGCCGAGGCGGCGCAGTGGCGCCTCGCCGAGGCCTATCACGGCCGCAACGTGACCGCCGCCTACCGCGAGCTGGAATGGGAGTAGCCGCCATGATCCGCAGCGCCTTCCCCCGCCGTCCCCTGCTCCTCGGTGCCGCAGCCGCCGGCCTAGCCGGGCCCGGCTTAGCGCAGGGGATCGAGCCCGCCGAGGCGCCGCGCCGCGCCGAGCGCTGGCGCGACCTCAAGGAGGCGATCTTCGGGGACCGCCGAACCGAGCCGGCGGGCAATGCGATCGCCCTGGAGGCTCCGGCGCGGGCCCTGGATGCCGCCGCGGTGCCCATCTCCCTCGCCCTTGCTGCGGAGGTGGTGCCGCAAGTCCGCGCCCTCTACTTGGTGATCGACGAGAACCCATCGCCGCTTGCCGCGCGGTTCCAGGCCGGCCCGTCGGGCGACCTGCGGGTGCTCTCGACCCGGGTGAGGGTGGACGCCTACAGCTTCGTCCACGCCGTGGCCGAGACCGCGGATGGCCGGCTGCTGGAGACGGCGCGCTTCGTCAAGGCGGCCGGAGGCTGCTCGGCCCCCGTCGGTGGCAATCTTGAGGCGGCGCGGCAGCGCATGGGCCGGATGCGCATGGCGCTGCCGGAAGGGCCGCCGGCGGCCGGCCGCGCGGTGCCGGTCCAGGTGGCGCTCAGCCACCCGAATACCTCCGGCCTGCAGATGGACCAGCTCACCCGCCTCTCGATCCCCGCCGAATTCATGCGGGAATTGGTCGTCACCTACCGAGGCGCCGAGGTGCTGCGAATCGAGTCCGACATCGCCATCGCCGAGAATCCGACCTTCGGCTTCGCGCTGTTGGGCGAGCCGGGCGGCGAGCTGCGCGTTGTGGCAGCCGACAACCGTGAGCGCCGGTTCGAAGGCAGCTGGACATTGGCCTCGGCAGGCTGACGCATCCGGTGCCGGCCAGCAGCGAACCAGCCCCGAGGCGATAGACAGCCCCTTTCGACGGCCTCCCTGATACCAAGATGTACGGCCGGGACGGGCGCGACACGGTCGGCCGACGTGTTTCAACAAGGATTGCCTGCGATGGTCGAACTCGTTCTTCTCGTCTGCTTGGCTGGAACGCCGAGCGCCTGCCGGGAAGAGAGACCCGGATTCGAGGGACTCTCCCTGACCTCCTGCCTGACGCAGGGGCAGATGCTCGTTGCACGCTGGCTCATCGACCACCCGGCGCTGACGCTCAGCCGCTGGCGCTGCGAGCCCAGCAGCGCACGGCGGGAGCCGATCTAGCCTGATCGGCGGCCGAGGCCGTCTGAAGTCCGCCACATGTGGTTGCTGCACGTTCGGACCCTTCCGTCTCAAGGCGGGGCGAATTGCGGTGCGCCGCGGCGCCTGCGTCAGACCCGAACCGGCGGGCTCAGCACCAACGGGCTGCGCATCCCGGAGGCCGATAAGGCGCGTACCCCGTAAACGTGCACGCCGGGCGATGGCGCGGTGTCCACCCATAGGGCCGAGCGCAAGGGCATGGGTGCGACGCGCACCGCGCGGCCTCGCCCGCCATTGGCCGCAGGCATGCGGAGCAGCTCGTAGCTGTAGAAGCCTGGCTCGCGGTTCGGCGTCCAGCGCAGCACGACATTGCCCCGCTCGGCCACGGCGTCGGTCCAGCGCGGGGCGGGCGGCGGATCGGGATCGAAGGGCGTCACCCAGACCAGCGCCGTCGTATTGGCATCGAGCGCGAGCGGCAGGCGAAGCCGGCCGTCCTTCAACACGAGCCCACGCCTGATCGGCGCGGCCACGCCGAGCTCGGCCACCATGCGCAGCCGCCGCGCCTCCTTGCCGGGGTCGAGTGCCGCCGGCATCCGCCGCCCCGCGGCGGCGAAGGCATTCGCATGCGCAGCATCGATGCGGAAATGCGCCAGGTTCACCCGTGGCCAGGGAATATCGCGCAGCTGCCAGTCGAGCCGAAGCGCCGGCGACCTCCCTCCCCCAGCCGAGAAGCGTGTGAACAGCGCGCCGACGCGGTGCTGGTCAACGGTGAGGGCATAGTGCAGGTCGGTATGCGGGAAGAATGCATCGCTCGGTGGCTCGAGGATGCCGGCGCGGTCGCCGAGCAGGCGCAGCAACTCGTAGAATGCGAAGACCGGCAGCTTCACCAGGTCGTCCGGCGCGGCGGAGCTTCGCGTCGCCAGAGACCGCCGCCCGTCGAAGGGCTCGCGCGCCAGGTGCTGGTTGGCATTGTCCGCCGCGGCGAGGAAGCGTAGCCCGCGCCCTGCGTAGCGGGCGGCCAGTGCCGCATGGGAGATCGCGCTCGCCGCCAGCCAGGCGGGGAAGCGCTCGTCCATCCGCGGCGCATAAGGGGTGTCAAAGCCAACCTTCATGTCGGCCTCGTTGTTCACGATGGACAGGCCGCGGGCGCAGCGCTCCGGCACCAGGCGCAGCGCCAGCTCCGCAGTCGTCTCGGCTGCCTCCAGCAGGCGCTCGAGCCGCGGCTCCGCCTCCTCCGCCACCCAACTGCCCTTGCGGTGGAAGGATAGGAAGTCGCAAGGCAGGTCCGGCTCGTCACGCAGTAAGGTCAGAAAGCGCTCCATGAGCTCCGGCCCTTCCCGCGGCGACATCCAGGCAAGCGCAGGACCGCCGACCCGCACCCGGTGGCCGGAGCTTCGCACCGCCTTTGCGGTGGCGCGGTAAAGGTCGAGGTAGCGCGCGAAGTTACTGCCCCAGAAGGGGGGCATGTTCGGCTCGTTCCAGACTTCGAACCACCAGTGAGCGACCTCCGCCGCCCCGAAGCGCTCCACGACACGGTCGAGGAAGGTGCGGACCAAGTCCTGCCAGGATGCAAAGTCGGCCGGCGGGTCGATTGGGGAAGGCGAGATCGCGGCAGGGAAGAAGGTCAGTGCCAGGAACGGCACCAAGCCGCGCGAGGTGACGGCTGCGATCGCCTCCATCGTCGCCGAGAAGTCCATCGCCGCGTCCGGCGCGGGCCAGACGTGGCCGCTGGTGGTGGGGAAGGTGGTCTCGCGCTCGCCGCTGTTGAGGATGCCGAAGAACCGCACAGCACCGAAAGCGCCCGGCGAGGCGGCCATCATGTCGAGCAGGCAGGCGTAGCGCGCATCGGTCAGCCAATCGGCGTCGAAAACCCCAACCATGTTGAACCGCATGGGGCTCAGGACGTCCGGCGGGCCATCCGCTCTGGCCAAGGCGTCGAGCCGGATGGGGTTCGGCACCGCACCCTTCGGCGGTTCGGCCCTGACGCTCCGCGGCATAGCCAGCGCGGCGCCCGTCGCGATTGTCCTGAGGAACACGCGCCGGTCCGGGGCATCCCCGCTATTGCCCTCCATCCTGCATCCTCTCCCTGGCTCCGGAACACCAGTGGCGTGGAATACGCAGTCCCGCCTGGCAGGCCCGAGCGCCATCCAGATCGCTCGCCCCGATAAATTCGCCTGCGCCCAATCTTGCACCCACAGGCAGGCCAACTTCCGTGCCGCCCTGGCGTTTCATGTCTTCTACCGGCGTTTCTGGATGGACACGGACAAACGCGGAGGAAGCGCATGAAACTCACCATCGCAGGCATGACACTGCTCGTCCCGCTCCTCGCTGCACCAGGCAGCCTGGCCCAGGCGCCACAAGGGGCGTCCGGCCGCGGGCCCGAAGGCAATCTGCAATCCGGGGCGGCCATGAGCGGCGCCCAGGAGCGGTCATCCGGGACGTCCAGTTCCGGTACCGCGGCGCAACCCATGCAACCGACCCACAGCCCTCGCCCCCCGGGTGCGACCGACACCCCCGCTCGCCAAAGGCCTGAGGGCAATCTGGGATCCGGTGCGGCCATGAGCGGTGCGCAGAGGGAGTCGGCCGGCGCAGCGGCAACCGGAGGTGCGCCGCCTCCGCGGATGCCGTCCTCCAACGCCAGCCCCCAGCCGCAGGGCAACAGCGCTCCATCACGGTGAGGGCTATCTGAGGACCGGGATGCACGGATCGAGCTGAAAGTCCGCTCGGCGTGGATGAATGTGGTGCGGCAGGAGGTACCGCCCGAGATCAAGCCCTGAACAGGCCGTTACCTCGACAACTGAGGCGAAAACATGCATCGGTCGATGCGGCGGCGAGAGCGGCAGAAGCAGTGCCTCAGAAGAACCGGAGGGGTGCCGCGGCTTCCCACGTCTCATGCCGTGATTTTTGAACCCTCCCTTCCACGGCGGCATGTGACAACCGCCGCGCTGCATCTTCGGGCCGGCGATACGGCCTTTTGTCGCTGGCGCGGGGAGACGGGCGCCCGGATCGTGGCGTGATCCTGCGAGCCATCATACCGCTCATGCCAGCACGGCCGCCGCCGCAACCACATGGCAATGTCCGGCACCGCAATGGCCTCCAGTCGATCGCACCTCACCGAAGGCGAACCAATTTTGCATTAAGAACGCTTAACACAACCGCCTGATCTGCCTCATGCAGATGAGGGCGGCGGCGAGAGTGGTGAAGGCGAGGTGGATGTCTTCGCGTCGTTCGTAGCGGACGGTGAGGCGCC
>CADCTD010000191.1 GCA_902805545.1 uncultured Craurococcus sp.
CTGGAGATGGTGGGGCTCGACCTACTCGCCCCGGCCGGGCTGCCGGCGGACCTGCTGCTGCTGCGCTGGTCGCCGGCGCTGGAGGAGCGCGCGGCCCTCGCCGCCCTGCGCGGCATGGCCGCCGGGCGGCTGGTGGTGACGGGCTGCGACGGCGCCCCCGCGCTCGCCTGGGCTGCGCGGCTCGGCGCCATGGCGACCGGGCCGGCGGCGGAGGCGGCCTTGGCATGAACCTGGAACTCTCCCCGCTCCGGCCCTTCGCTGGCCCGCGCGGCGCCGATGCGCTGGCGCTCGCCCATTTCCTGCGGGAGGCGGTGGCCGCCGGCACGGTGCGGGAGGTGCTGCATCTCCGCCTCGGCGCCCTGGCCGAGGGGCTGCGGCGGATCCATCACCAACGCCTGGTGCGGGATGCGCTGGCGCCGCTGATGCGGCCCACCCGCGCCCGCGTCTTCGAACTGCCGAACGGCGACATCGTCGCCGTCGCCCCGCCGGAAGGGCGGCATCTGGCCGAGGTGCAGGAGGCGCTCGCCATCCTCTTCGCCGCCGAGGGCAAGCCGCCCTTCACGCGGCGCCGCCTGCCGGAGGAGGCGGCGGCGCTGCTGGCCGCGGTGGAGGAGAGCCTCACCCCCAGCGCGGCCGCGCCCGCCTGGCCGGCGCCGGAGGAGGAGCGGCTGCCGATCTCCGCCGCGGACCTGCTGGCGCTGGAGCGGGGGCTCGGCCAGGCCAGCCTGGCGCGCTTCCTGGTGCGGCGGCCGGTCTGCCGCCTGGCGCCGGGCGAGGCGGGGCCGCAGATGGCCTGGGAGGACTGGTCGCTGCGCTGGCCGGAGCTCTGCGCGACGCTGTTGCCGGGGGCGGACCCGGCGCTGGCCCCGGCGCTGTTCCGCCGGCTCCGGCGCCTCGCCGACCGGCGGCTGCTGAGCGAGCTGGCGCGGCCGGAGGATGCCAGGCGCCTCGGCGAGGCCGGGCTCTCGCTGGCGCCGGAGACGGTGGCGGAGCCGGAATTCCTGCGGCTGGATGCGGCGCTCGGGCCGGAGCGGCGCGCGCGGATGACGATCTCCTTCGCCGCCGAGGATGCGCTGGCCGATCCGGCGGGCTTCGCCTTCGCCCGCGACTTCTGCCGGCTGCGGGGCTGGCGGGTGGCGCTCTGCCTCGCGGCGCCGGCCCTGCTGCCGGCCCTGCCGCTGGCCGGGCTGCAGGTCGACCTGCTGCGGCTGCGCTGGTCGGCCGCCCTGCCGGGCTTCGCCGCGGCGCTGCCGGAGGACCGTGCGGTGGTGGTGCTGGCGGGGGTGGACCGGGCGGCGGCGATCGGCTGGGGCTGGGAGGCCGGGATCACCTTGTTCGAAGGGCGGTTGCTGCGGCCGCGGGGCTGACGCATATGGCGGGCGCATGGACCAGCCCGCCATCCTCGCCGAGGCGCTGAGCAAGCGCTACGCCCCCGATGCGCCGCCGGCGGTCGACGGCCTCTCCTTCTCCATGCCGCGGGGGGCGACCTGGGGCCTGCTCGGCGGCAACGGGGCGGGCAAGACGACGACCATCGCCATGCTGCTCGGCCTGCTGGTGCCGAGCGGGGGGCGGATCACCGTGCTCGGGCACGACATGGCGCGGGACCGCTTCGCGGCGCTGGCACGGATGAATTTCTCCTCGCCCTACATCGCCTTGCCCGCGCGGCTGAGCGTCGCCGAGAATCTCCGCGTCTATGCCCATCTCTACGACGTGCCGGAGGCGGAGCGGCGGATCGGCGAGCTGGCGGCGCAGTTGCAGCTGACCGACCTGCTGGACCGGCCGGCGGGGCAGCTCTCGGCCGGGCAGAAGACGCGGGTCGCGCTCGCCAAGTCGCTGGTGAACCGGCCCGAGCTGCTGCTGCTCGACGAGCCGACGGCGAGCCTCGACCCGGATACGGGCGACTGGGTGCGGAGCTGGCTGGAGCGGTACCGGACGGAGACCGGCTGCTCCATCCTGCTCGCCAGCCACAACATGGCCGAGGTGGAGCGGCTTTGTAATCACGTGCTGATGCTGAAGCAGGGCCGCATGGTCGATTCCGGCAGCCCGGCCGAGCTGCTCGGCAAGTATGGACGGGACGACCTGGAGCAGGTCTTCCTCGACATCGCCCGGGGCCGCCAGCGGGTGCCGGCGTGAACCGCGCGGCGCTGCGGCGGATCTGGGGGATCATCTACCGCCATCTCGCGCTCTACCGGCGCTCCTGGCCGCGGGTGCTGGAGCTGATGTACTGGCCGGTGCTGCAGATGGTCGTCTGGGGCTTCGTCACCTCCTATCTCGCCGGGGTGCAGGGCAATACCGCGAGCGTCGCGGCCGGCGTGCTGCTCGGCGGCGTGTTGCTGTGGGAGGTTGCACTCCGCAGCCAGATGGGCTTCTCCCTCTCCTTCCTCGAGGAGATCTGGTCGCGCAACCTCGGCCATGTCTTCGTCAGCCCGCTCCGCCCGCGGGAGCTGGTGGCGGCGCTGATGGGAATGAGCCTGATCCGCGTCGTGGTCGGCGTGCTGCCGGCCATGCTGCTGGCCTGGCTGCTCTACTCCTTCGGCATCCTGACGATGGGACCGGTGGTGGTTGCCTTCTTCGCAGCGCTGCTGATGATGGGCTGGGCCGTGGCGCTCGGCGTCACCGCGATGCTCCTGCGCTACGGGGCCGGGGCGGAGGCGCTGGCCTGGTCGATCCTCTTTGGGCTGACGCCCTTCTCGGCGGTCTTCTACCCCGTCGCCATCCTGCCCGCCTGGCTGCAGCCGGTGGCGCTCGCCCTGCCCTCGGCGCATGTCTTCGAGGGGATGCGGGCGGCGCTGCGCGACGGCACGGTCGCGACCGGGCACCTGCTGGCGGCCTTTGCGCTCGATGCGGTCTGGCTCGCGCTGATGGGCTATGTCTTCCTCCGCCAGTTCCAGTCCGCGCGGGTGCGGGGCGCGCTGCTCAATATCGGGGAATAGCGGCGCGATGCCGGAGACACGCTTCCACCTGATCCGCCATGCGCTGGTCGAGCCCAAGGCACGGACGCTGTTCTACGGCGCGATGGACGTGCCGCTCTGCGACCTGGCGCTCAAGCAGGATGCCTCGCTGTTCCGCTGGCTGGCCGCGCGGCTGCCGCGGCCGGCGGTCTGGGTGACCTCCAACCTCGCGCGGACGCGGGCGACGGCAGCGGCCGTCTTCGCCGCCGGCTATCCGGAGCAGGCGCTGGCGACCGAGCCGGGACTCGCCGAGCAGCATCTCGGCGAATGGCAGGGCCTGCCGCATGACGCGCTGGCGGCGAAGCTGCGGCACCCGGCGCATCCCTTCTGGCCGCATGCGGCGGAGGAGGAGCCGCCGGGCGGCGAGAGCTTCGCCGCCGTCACCGCCCGCGTCGGCGAGGTGCTCGACCGGCTGGCCGAGGCGCATGCGGGGGAGGACGTGGTGGTGGTCGCGCATGGCGGCTCGATCCGCGCCGCGGTCGCCCATGCGCTGGGGCTGACGGGGCACCAGGCCCTTGCCTTCTCCATCCGCAATCTCGGCGTGACGCGGCTCGAGCGCCATGGCGGGGACTGGCGCGTCTCCGCCGTGAACGAGGAGCCCTGGGTGATGCCGGAGTTCGACTAGAGCAAACTCCGACCAGGCGGCATCGCCTGGTCGGAGCAGTTTGTTCGGCAAAGCAGCACGCTGAAGCGGGGTCCGTCAGCGAAGTCGAGCGGACGCCGCCCTAGACGATCTTCACCCACTGCGTCAGGTGGTCGAGGAAGACATCCTTGTCCATGCCATGCAGCACGATCGTGTTGTCGCCGATGGTGATCTTCGTCATGGCGTGGTCGCCGCTGACATAGGGCGCCAGGTCCTTCGCCGTCATGATGCCGGAGCCGTTGATGTCCGGCGCGAGCAGCAGCTTGTCGCCGGTCGAGAAGTCGGCGATCTGGTCGTGGCCGAAATCGTCGCCGAAATAGAAGGTGTCGCGGCCGTCGCCACCGCTCATGAAGTCAACGCCGTCGCCGCCCGAGAGGGTGTCGTCGCCCGCGCTGCCCATCAGTGCGTCGTTGCCCTCGCCGCCGCTCAACAGGTCGTTGCCTGCGCCGCCGATGAGGGAGTCCTGGCCGGCGCCGCCGTAGAGTTCGTCGTTGTCCTTGCCGCCGTCCAACGTGTCGTTTCCGGCGCCGCCGCTGAGGAAGTCGTTGCCGTCGCCGCCGCTCAGATAGTCCTGCCCGCCGCCGCCGCTGATCTCGTCATTGCCCTTGTCGCCGCTCAGCGTGTCGTCGCCGCTGCCGGCCTTGATGGTGTCGTTGCCCTTGTCGCCGAGGACGAAGTTGCGGCCGTCGCCGGCATCGATGCTCCCGCTGCCCTTGCCGCCGAGGATGCTGTCGTCGCCGCTGCCGGTATGGACGGTGTCGTCGCCCTTGCCGAGGATGATGTGCAGCGGGTTGGCATTGCCCGCGCCGTCCACGTAGCTGTCGCCGCTGCGCATCGAGAGGTCGAGGATCGGGAGGGCGCTCTCGACATGATAGAAGGCGTCGACGCCGCGCGGCACCTCGTCGAAGGCCAGTTGGCCCCCGTTGCCGCCGATGATGGATGCGTAGTCGGGCATGGCATTGCTCCTGTGGCCGATATGCTCTCAAGGCTGGCCGTCGCGGGGAACGATACAACCTGAGATTGCGTTCAAACTACCGGAAACACTTCGTTAACCGTAACAATTTGTCGCGGCGCATCCACGGGCCCGACCGGGCGCCGACAACCCGTTCCGGCGAAGCTTTGGACAGGGGGCGCAAAGCCGGTTAGCCTCCGCCCGGGAAATCCATGGCTTGGCGGGGAAGCTTCATGCGGCGTCTGATGATCTTGGGCCTCACCCTGGCGATGCTGGCCGGCTGCGCAGGCAGCGCGCCGGTCGGGGGCGAGGAGCAGACGCTGGTCGACCGGGCGACGCTTTCCGTCCAGGAGATCCTCGGCGAGGGGAATGACCGGCTGAAGGCGGCCGACCTGCTGCGGCGGGCGCGGGCGGTGCTGGTCTGCCCCCGCATCTTCCGCGGCGGCTTCTTCTTCGGCGGCGAGGGCGGCGGCTGCGTGATGGTCGGGCGGGATGCCGCGGGCTCCTGGTCCTCCCCGGCCTTCTACTCGCTGGGGTCGGGCAGCTTCGGCCTGCAGGCGGGCATCCAGGACCTGCAGGTGCTGATGCTCATCATGAACGACAGGGCCCTCACGGCGCTGCTCGACAGCCAGCTGAAGCTCGGGGCGGATGCCTCGCTCGCCTTCGCCACGCTGGGCGGCTCGGTCGAGGGGGCGACGACGGCGGCGGTCGGGGCGGATATCGTCGCCTTCGCCCGGGCGCGCGGCCTCTATGCCGGGCTGACGCTGGAGGGGACGCTGCTCTCGGCGCGGAGCGAGTGGAACCGCGCCTACTACCGGCAGGAGGTCGGGCCGCGGCAGATCGTCGTCGGGATGCAGGTGCACAACCCGGGGGCGGACCCGCTGCGGGCGGCACTGATGCGCTTCGGCGGCGGGGCCGCGGCCGCCGGCCCGGCGCCGGGCGCCTACCAGCCGGCCCCGGCCTACCAGCAGCCCGCGCCGGGCACGCTCGGCAGCGGCCCGCCGCCGGTGGCCGGCGGCGGCGTGCAGCGGGCGCCCCTTCCGCCCCTCCGCTAGGCCAGGGTCCGGGGAGGTTGCCCCTCAGCGGGTGCGGGTCTATGCCGCGCCCGACTGCGGAGTGCCCCCCATGACCGATCTCGTCCCCATCCGCCGCGCCCTGATCTCCGTCTCCGACAAGACCGGGCTGCTGGAATTCGGCCGGTTCCTGGCCGGGCAGGGGGTGGAGATCCTCTCGACCGGCGGCACCGCGCGGGCGCTGCGCGAGGCGGGCGTCCCGGTGAAGGACGTCTCCGAGCATACCGGCTTTCCCGAGATCCTTGACGGGCGGGTGAAGACGCTGGTGCCGCAGGTGCATGGCGGGCTGCTCGGCCGGCGCGACCTGCCGGAGCACGGGGCGCAGATGGCCGGGCATGGCATCGCGCCGATCGACCTGGTGGTGGTCAACCTCTACCCCTTCGAGGCGACGGTGGCGGGCGGCGCCGGCTTCGAGGACTGCATCGAGAACATCGATATCGGCGGCCCGGCGATGATCCGCAGCGCCGCCAAGAACCACGCCCATGTCGTGGTGCTGACCGAGCCCGCGCAATTCGCCGAGATCCAGGCGGAGCTGGCCGCCGAGGGCGGCACGCGCCTCGCCACCCGCCGGCGCCTGGCCGCCGCGGCCTATGCGCGGACGGCGGCCTATGACGCGGCGATCTCCGGCTGGTTCGCCGGCCAGCTTGGCAAGGAATTCCCGCCCCGCCTCGCCTTCGCGGGCGTGCTGCGCCAGGGGCTGCGCTATGGCGAGAACCCGCACCAGCAGGCGGCCTTCTACACCGATGGCAGCGACCGGCCGGGCATCGCCACCGCGCTCCAGGTGCAGGGCAAGGAGCTCTCCTACAACAACCTGAACGATACCGACGCCGCCTTCGAATGCGTGGCCGAGTTCGACCGGCCGGCCATCGTCATCGTCAAGCACGCCAATCCCTGCGGCGTCGCGGTGGACGGGAGCCTGGCCGCGGCTTGGGACCGGGCGCTGCTCTGCGACCCGGTCTCGGCCTTCGGCGGCATCGTCGCGGCGAACCGGGTGCTGGATGCGGCGGCGGCGGAAAGGATCGCCGCAATCTTCACCGAGGTCGTCGTCGCCCCGGATGCCGACGAGGCGGCCAAGGCCATCTTCGCCCGGAAGAAGAACCTCCGCCTGCTGCTGACCGACGGCGTGCCGGACCCGGCGGCGCCGGGCCGCGTCTTCAGGAGCGTCTCCGGCGGCTTCCTGGCGCAGTCGCGCGATGCCGGGCGCGTCGAGGCGGCGGGGCTCAAGGTGGTAACGAAGCGGGCGCCGACCGATCAGGAGATGGCCGACCTGCTCTTCGCCTTCCGGGTCTGCAAGCATGTGAAGTCGAACGCCATCGTCTATGCCAAGGGGCTGGCGACGGTCGGCATCGGCGCCGGGCAGATGAACCGGGTGGAGAGCAGCCGCATCGCCGCCTGGAAGTCGGAGGCGGCGGCCAGGGCGGCGGGCCTCGCCGAGCCGCTGGCCCGCGGCAGCGTCGTCGCCTCGGACGCCTTCTTCCCCTTTGCCGATGGGCTGGAGACGGCGGCCGCCGCCGGCGCGACGGCGGTGATCCAGCCCGGCGGCTCGATGCGGGACAATGAGGTGATCGCGGCCGCCGATGCCGCCGGGCTCGCCATGGTCTTCACCGGCATGCGGCACTTCCGGCACTGATGCCCCCCATGGAACGCCTGATCGACGGGTACCGCCGCTTCCGCGAGGAAACCTGGCCGCAGCAGCGCAGCCGCTTCCAGGAGCTGGCGGAGCGCGGGCAGAGCCCGAAGACGATGGTGATCGCCTGCTCCGACAGCCGGGTCGATCCGCAGATGATCTTCTCCGCGGCGCCCGGCGAGCTCTTCGTCGTCCGCAACGTCGCCAACCTGGTGCCGCCCTACATGCCGGATGCCGCCTTCCACGGCACCAGCGCGGCCCTGGAATTCGCCGTGCGGGTGCTGAAGGTGGAGCGGGTGCTGGTGCTCGGCCATGCGCTCTGCGGCGGCGTGCGGGCGCTGATCGAGGGGGCGCCGCCGGAGGCGCAGGACTTCATCGTCGGCTGGATCAGCATCGCCGCGGCGGCGCGGGAGCGGGTGCTGCGCTGCGAGCCGGCCGAGCAGCAGACCATGGGCGAGCATGAGGCGGTGCGCATCTCGCTCCGCAACCTGATGACCTTCCCCTGGGTGGTGGAGGCGGTGGAGGCCGGCCACCTCAGCCTGCATGGCGCGCATTTCGGCGTGGCGACGGGGCGGCTGATGCTGCTCGGCGCGGATGGGGAATTCCACCCGACCCCCTGATCCTGGCCCGAACCGTGCCAGACTCCGCCCCTGCGAATCGAGGGAGTCCGCTGCGTGCCGGATTGGCTGCTGCCCCTGCTGGTGCCCGTGGCGGCCGCCCTGGCTGGCGGCTTGCTGATGCTCGCCTTCCGCCCGCGCGGCGGGGGGGAGGGCGTGGCGCTGCTCGCCGAGCGGATGGAGGCGCTGTCCGACCGGCTCGACCAGGCGGTGGCGCAGCAGAACGAGCGCCTGGCGCGCAGCCTCGCCGACAGCGCGGACCGGACGCAGGAGAGCGCGCGGCGCATCCATGAGCGCCTCGCCGTCATCGACGCGGCGCGGGCCAATATCGAGGCGCTGGGCGGGCAGGTGACGACGCTTGCCTCCATCCTCGGCAACAAGCAGGCGCGCGGCGCCTTCGGCGAGGTGCAGCTGCGCGACATGCTGGCCGACCGGCTGCCGGCCGAGGGCTGGGCCTGGCAGCACCCGCTCTCCAACGGCACGCGCTGCGACGCGCTGATCCGCCTGCCCTTCCCGCCCGGGCCCATCGCCATCGACAGCAAATTCCCGCTCGAGGCCTGGCAGGCGCTGCGCGCGGCCGTGGACGACGCGGCGCGGGTGCAGGCGACGCGGCGGCTCTCGGCCGATATCCGCCGGCATGTGGACGACGTGGCGACCAAGTACATCCGCCCTGGCGAGACGGCGGAGGGGGCGCTCATCTTCCTCCCCTCCGAGGCGCTGCATGCCGACCTCCACGCGCTGCATGGCGGGCTGGTGCAGGAGGCGGCGCGGCGCGGCGTCTACCTGGTCTCGCCGGGGACGCTCTGGGCGGTGCTCGGCGCCATGCGGGCGCTGATGCGCGACGTGCGGCTGCGGGCGGAGGCGCAGCACCTCCGCCTCGAGGTGGCGCGGCTGGCGGAGGAGACGGGGCGGCTCGACCGGCGGGTTGCCAACCTGAAGCGGCATTTCGGCGAGGCGCAGGCCGACATGGACCAGATCGGCATCACCGCGCAGAAGATCCTGGCGACCGCAGCCCGGATCGAGGCGGTGGAGATGGACACCCCGAGCCAGGCACGCGCGGCCGAATGAGCGCGCTGCAGCTCCAGGCCCTGGCCGGCCTGGCGGCGCTCTGCCTGCTGGCCTGGACGCTCGGCGGCTGCCGGCGCGGGGTGCGCCTGCGCGTGGTCGTCGCCGGCCTCCTCGGGCAGATGCTGGTCGCCGCGGCGCTGCTGCACCTGCCGCCGCTCCGCGCCGGCTTCGCCTGGGTGGGCGATGCGGTGGATGCGCTGGCGCGGGCGACGCGGGCGGGGACGACGCTGGTCTTCGGCTATCTCGGCGGCGGGCCGCTGCCCTATGCCGAGACGGTGCCGGGCGGCAGCTTCATCCTGTTCTTCCAGGCGCTGCCGCTGGTGCTGCTGGTGGGGGCGCTCTCGGCCGTGCTCTACCACTGGCGCATCATGCCGCTGGTGGTGCGCGGGCTGGCGCGCGGCCTCGGCTGGCTCTTCGGCTTGTCCGGCGCCTGCAACCTCTCGGTTGCGGCGAATGTCTTCGTCGGCATGGTGGAGGCGCCGCTGCTCATCCGGCCCTGGCTCGGGCGGCTGACGGAGGCGGAGCTGTTCGTCGTCATGGTGGCCGGCCTGGCGACGATCAGCGGCAACATGCTCGTGGTCTATGCGACGATGATCGCGCCGGTGGTGCCGGATGCGGCGGGGCAGCTGCTGACGGCAAGCCTGGTTTCCGCCCCCGGCTCGATCCTCGCCGCGCTGCTGATGCTGCCGGAGCGCGAGGTGGCGGCCCTCGCCGCGCCGGAGGGCGAGGCGCCGCGCCTCTACGACAGCACGATGGACGCGCTGGTGCGCGGCACGGCGGATGGGTTGCAGCTGCTGCTCGGCATCATGGCCTCGCTCGTCGTCTTCGTCGCGCTGGTGGCACTGGCCAACGGCATCCTCCAGCCGCTGACGGGCTGGACGCTGGAGGGCATCGCCGGCTGGGTGTTCTGGCCGCTCGCCTTCGCCATGGGCATCCCGGCCAGCGAATGCGCGACGGTGGGGGCGAGCCTCGGCGTGAAGGTGGTGGTGAACGAGTTCGTCAGCTACCTCCAGCTGGCTGCGAGCGGCGGGGCGGGGCTCGCCCCGCGCTCGCGCGTCATCCTCACCTACGCGCTCTGCGGCTTCACCAATTTCGCCTCGGTCGGGATCATGGTGACGGGGATGGCAGGGATGTGCCCGGAGCGTCGCGCCGACATCCTGCGGCTCGGGCTGAAGGCCCTGGTGGCGGCGAGCATTGCCTGCTGCATGGCGGGCGCGACGGTCGGGGTGCTGACGGCGCCCTGAGCAACTTCAGGCGGCGACGGGGTTTCTGCCTCGGTTGCAACCGCCGTGGAGACAGATCATGCGCCTCGCCGCCCCGCTGCTGCTGCTCGCCCTGCTGGCCGCCTGCTCCGGGCCGCCGACCCGGACCAACGGGGTGGCGACGCCCGACCAGAACGGCCGCATCGCGCCGACCCCGCAGACGACGGCGCCGCGCACCATGCCCTGAGGCGACCCCCTGGCCGCGTGTTGAGCAGCTTGCGGAATCATGGAACCCTGGCCGCCTCGCCGCGCCGGAGGTCCCACCGTGAGCCACCTCGTCCATCGCAGCCTGCATGCCGACCCGCCGCTCGCGCTCCGGGGCGAGGGCATCCACCTCTATGACCAGGACGGGCGGGCGGTCATCGATGCCTCGGGCGGCGCGGCGGTGGCCTGCCTCGGCCATGGCCATTCCCGGGTGATCGAGGCGATCAAGGCGCAGCTCGACAAGCTCGCCTATGCCCATACCGCGCTCTTCAGCTGCGAAACTGCGGAGGCGCTGGCGGATGTGCTGGTCGGCCACCGGCCAGGCGGGCTGACCCATGCCTATTTCTGCTCCTCCGGGTCGGAGGGGAACGAGGCGGCGCTCAAGCTGGCGCGGCAGTATTTCCTCGAGATCGGCCAGCCGCAGAGGACGCGCTTCATCGCCCGGCGGCAGAGCTACCACGGCAACACGCTCGGCGCGCTCTCGGCCAGCGGCAACGCGATGCGCCGCGCCCCGTACCAGCCACTGCTCTCGCCGGCCTTCAGCCATGTCTCGCCCTGCTATGCCTATCGCGGCCGCGGCGAGGGCGAGGACGACGCGCAGTATGTCGCGCGGCTGGCGGATGAGCTGGAGGCGGAGTTCCAGCGCCTCGGCCCCGATACGGTCATCGCCTTCATGGCGGAGACGGTCGTCGGCGCGACGCTCGGCTGCGCGACGGCGCTGCCCGGCTATTTCCCGGCGATGCGGGCGGTCTGCGACCGGCACGGCGCGCTGCTCATCCTCGACGAGGTGATGAGCGGCATGGGCCGCTGCGGCGCGATGCATACCTGGGAGCAGGAAGGCGTCTTCCCCGACATCCAGGTCGTCGCCAAGGGCCTCGGCGGCGGCTACCAGCCGATCGGCGGCATCCTGGTGCATGGGCGCGTCATGGAGGGCTTCCTGCGCGGCTCCGGCGCCTTCATGCACGGCCATACCTACCAGGCGCATCCGGTGGCCTGCGCCGCGGCGCTCGCGGTGCAGCAGGTGATCGCCGAGGAGCACCTGCTCGAGAATGTGCAGGCGATGGGCGCGCGGCTGGAGCAGCGGCTGCTGGAGCGCCTCGGCAACCACCGGCATGTCGGCGACATCCGCGGGCGTGGCCTGTTCTGGGCGGTGGAGTTCGTGGCCGACCGCGCCGGCAAGACGGTCTTCGACCCGGCGCTGAAGCTGAACGAGCGGGTGAAGATGGAAGGCTATGCCCGCGGCCTCGCCTGCTACCCGATGGGCGGCACCATCGACGGCCGGCAGGGCGACCATGCCATCCTTGCGCCGCCCTACAACGTGACCGCGGAGCAGATCGACATCATCGTCGACCGCTTCGGCGCGGCGGTGGATGCGGCGCTGGAGACCCTGTAGCCGCCGGCGCAACCCGAAACTTTCCGATCCCCCATCGCGTTTCATTCCCACAAGCTGCCGCATCCCGCGGCAGGCCAAGGGAGTGCCAGACATGGACAAGGACCGGATCGAGGGCATGGGCAAGCAGGTCAAGGGTGCGGTGAAGGACGCCGTCGGCAAGGTGACCGGCGATACCGCGACCCAGGCCGAGGGCAAGGCCGACAAGGCCGAGGGCAAGGTGCAGAACACCGTCGGCGGCGCCAAGGACAAGGTGCGTGACGCGACCAACGACTGAGTGGTTGCCAATCGCCTTGCCTCAAAGAACCACTCTGGTTCTTGTTTCCGCTAGGGAGGAACTCCGATCGGGCGAGCCCGCCTGATCGGAGTTCGCCTGGCGGACGCTACTCATTCGGTCGGCCAAGGAGAGAGGCCGCCTCTTTCTGTTGAACCTGCTTATTGCCTGCTCCTATGGTGCGCTGGAATCCGGATCGCTCTCGTACTGGAAGCGGTTGACCGAAGGATGCAGGGGCGCTTCATGCCATTAGACCAACAACTTGACCTTCTAAACCTCGACGATTTCATCACCTCCCAAGATCGTCGGAGTTTGGAAGCAGCTATTCGAGGGAGATGCCACACTATACGCATCGACCCTGAAACAATTTTGTGTCGTATTTTGGGTCGTTATAAGTTTTTTGTTGATTCTCGGGACCGTGGGCTTGCGCCGCATCTGATGATGGATGGCTACTGGGAGTATTGGATTACGGATTTCATGTGGCGCAACATTTCCAAAAACATGACTGTTGTAGACCTCGGCGCTAATTTCGGTTATTATACAATGTTGATGGCTGACTTAGTCGGCCCTCAGGGCAAAGTTCTGGCCTTTGAGCCAAACCTGCGTCTGTTGGATTTGCTGCAACGCAATGTCGACATCAACGGCTTCACTCGATGGACACGGTGCGTGTCGAAGGCCATTGCGGGGCGCACTGGCGCCCGTTTGAAGTTCCGTGCTTCCGTCCTCGATCCGAAGAATGGCAGCCTGATGGTTGGCCCCGACGCATTAGGAGCGGACTTCGTCGAGACCGAGGTTGAGACGCTCGCCTTGAACGACCTGGATGTTGATGCCGTCGACTTCATGAAGGTCGACGTTGAAGGCGCCGAGGAAGCCCTGTGGTCTGGCATCGGGCGCCTTCTCCAACGCAGTCCACGGATCAAGATACTGCTCGAGTTCAACGCCTTTCGCTGTCAGGATCCACAGCGCCTGCTGGACGAAATCGCGGCTGTGTTTCCGCTTCGGCAGCTCGACGATGATGCGGTGGTTCGCACCGCCGACCCCAGTCGCCTTCTGGTGTCGCGCGAGGACACGATGCTTTATCTTTCCAAGCTCGAGCCGGTAAATTTTGGCCAGAGACTTGGTTGAGGCCGCACCATCAGAATATTGATTTGCGAATGATTAGGCCGATCGACGTCGTAATATAGTCAGCGGCCAGCAGCTTCAAGTGCGGCAGCGCGTAGGGCGGTAGGTCGATATATGTATCGATCTCCGCTTCGCCCGGGTGAAAGTTGAGCGGTGCGACCTCGTGGCCGGCTGCAATCAGCCGGCTAGCGAGGGCTTCAATATCTCGCTTGCGGAAGAACACGAGGTTGGGTGCCTGAAGCGTGTCCGTATTGGAGGAGAGATTGAATTCGGTTGTGTGAAAAGCATATCCCCCCGGCTTTAACGGTCGAAGACTTTCTTCGATAAAACGCAGCCCTTGCTCGATCGAGCCGAGATGCTCAAGCGCGCAGGACGACCAGCACAAGTCAAAGCCATTGAGGTCCTCTGGTATCGCGTTCATGTCGACTGGTCGAAACGTCGTGCGATGCTTCAGGGCTTCAAAGGTGAGGATTGCTGGGCGGTCCAGAGCTTCAAGGCCTGTCGCATGTTGGTTGGTGGTTTCCCAACCTTGGCCTTCCACGACATCGAGCGGCGCATCGGTCGCAACAACACTGGCGCCATGCTTCACCAGAAAGGCGGGCAACGGTTCTGTCCCGACACCGAAGCCGAGCGCGCGGATCCCCGGTCGGAGCAGGCCCCTTTGGTTCATGGCGGACGCGAGGAAACAAAACTCCCAGATCTTCCGATGCTGGCTCACCGGCAAGTCCAGTGCCGCACAAAGGTCGCTGAAGATACCATCCTGCATCTGCCCGGCCGTGCAGAGTTGCGACACCGGCTCCGTCAGGGATGGCGGGGCGAAAAGCCACGGGATCGCATCGTCCTGCGGGCTTTGCAACATGAAGAGCGGTGCCTGGTACGGCTGCCTGGGACCAAACATTGCGTAGGTCCGGCGAAATTCCGGTGTCTGCAGAAAAGCGGTGCGCAGGGCATCAACTGTACTGTGTTGGCTATGCAGGGCGATTTCCTGTTCATTCTCCGGGTCCCGGCCAATCAACAGGCGGAATGCCCAAACCACGGCATCCCGAGAAAGCATTTCGCTCATGTTATTGCAGCGGCCCCAAGATCAGCCAGGCTTCCGTCTGTCCTAGCATGGATTACCCTATCTCAGACTTCCAAAGCCGCTGGATGGAATAACTCGGGGACGAGGTCTGCAGTCCGTAGCCCTGTTTCGCTTACGCTTTATTAATGCCTGGGATGCAGGATCCGAAACGAGCAGCGTTCATGCGGCCGCACGCCGGGGTTGCACCCTCGTCCGGAAGGCGATCGTTTGCCTGAAGCAAGAACTCAGTCCGTACAACAAGATCGTTGATGACGTGGAGTATCGGAGCCAAAATGGCGACGCAGATCGGCTTCTCAAGCAACGATTTCCTCGAAGGCGAGCCGTACGAATCGCTCTGTGGCCTTGGCGGCGACGATACCTTGATCGGCAGTTACGGCGGTACGATCAACGGTGGGGACGGCAATGACCACATCAGTCCCAATGGCCCGACCACGATCATCGGTGGCGCCGGTCAAGACACGATCCGCTTGCCGCCTCTCCATATTGGGGCCAGCGAAGCTGACGGGGTCCTCGTCACTGACTTTACCGCGGGTGCTGGCGGCGACGTCCTCGATTTTTCCGAACTCCTGAAGCCTGTTCGCGACTTGGGTGTCGATCTCGGAAACCCGTTCGGCGCGGCCGGCTATCTCCATCTGCTCCAGCGTGACGGCGATACGATCGTCCAGTGGGATAGTAGTGGCGGCGGCGACAACTACGTCCCGCTGGTCATCCTGAAAAACGTAACGAGCAGCTCACTGATCACGTACAATCTCGGATACGAACCGAGAGGCGCCCTGCCGCCAGGCTTGTTCCTGACAGGGACGGCTGCCGGCGAGTCGTTATCGGGTGGCTTGGGCAACGATACCTTGGTGGGCCTGTCGGGCAGTGACACGCTGAGTGGCGGAGCAGCTGGCGCCGATCACTTGGATGGCGGGGTTGGAGACGACGAGCTCTATGGCGGCACGGGTGACGACACGCTGCTGGGTAATGATGGCAACGACGTCATCTTCGGCGGCATGGGCACCGATAGCTTGGATGGCGGCGCCGGCAATGACGATATCTACGCCACCGGCAGCGGCACGGTTCACGGAGGTTCCGGCGACGACCAGATCAGCCAGACTTTCGCAGCCGCGAACACCGTCATCATCATCTACGGCGGTGACGGCAGTGACACTATCGAAGGTTTCTCAGGCGAGAGCGGGACTGCGACACTGTCCGGTGGCAACGAAGCGGATTCGGTTACCGCTGGCGGTAGCGGCCACTATACGCTTCTCGGCGACGCCGGTGACGATACGTTGGCCGGCGGCGAAGGCCACGATGTCCTGGAGGGCGGCTCAGGCGCCGACATCATGGCCGGAGGCGCCGGCAGCGACGCATACGGTGTCGACAGCTCGAGCGACGTCGTCATGGAAGGTCTCGACGCCGGCGTCGATACGGTATTTTCGAGCATCAGCCTCAGCCTCGTGGCCAACGTCGAAAATCTGGTGCTGACCGCGGGCGCCGGCGCGGCCAATGGTATCGGCAACGAGCTCGCCAACCGCATCCTCGGCAATGATGCGGGCAACTCGCTCCACGGCCTCGGCGGGGACGATACCCTCACCGGCGGCGCAGGCACCGACTACCTCTATGGCGGGGCCGGCAATGACAGCCTCGCGGGCGGCAGCGGCATCGACGCCCTGATCGGCCAAGCCGGCGACGATACCCTCGACGGCGGCACCGCCCCGGCCGGCTTCGGCAACCTCCTCCTCGGCGGAGACGGCAACGATACCTACCTGGTCCGCAGTGGCCTCGACCTGGTCGACGAGGGCAACATCCCGGCCTATGCCGCCTATGGCTTCGGCGGCTTCGACACCATCATCTCGACCGCCAACTTCTTCTGGGACCTCTACTCCGTCGGCGAACGCCTCGTCATCGCTGAGGGCGCCGACGACCCGAATGGCACCGGCACCACCGCGGTCGGCTCGGTCTTCAACAACGAGATGATCGGCAACTCCGGCAACAACGTCCTCTTCGGCCGCGGCGGCTCCGATACCTACCGCGCCGGGGACGGTACCGACTTCATCTCGCTCTCCACCCTCGGCGTCACCGATGTCGGCAGCTACGTGGCGCGCGGTCACAACACCATCATCGTCGAACCACGGCAGACCGGCGCAACCTCCTACGACATCGTCTTCGAGTTCAGCCCCGCCAGGGACAAGGTCGACCTCTCCGCCTACCACTACGCCAGCGCCGCCGCCGCCCTCGCCAAAGCCGTCGATGACGGCGCAGGCAGCACCTACATCTCGCTCGGCGATGGCCTCGACTACCTTTACCTCGTCGGCATCGTCAAAGCCCAACTGCTCGAAAGCGACTTCATCGTGTGAAGCACTGCCCTACAATGATCGCCGCGCCTTCAATGCCGCTGCCAGCGTGCCCTCGTCGAGCACATCGAGTGCTCCGCCCATCGGCACGCCCTGCGCCAGGCGGGTGATGCGGATGCCGCTGCCCGCCAGGCGGTCGGAGAGGTAATGCGCCGTCGTCGCGCCATCGACGGTGGCGGGCAGGGCGAGGATCACCTCCTCCACCTTCGGCTCGGCCCCGGCGATGCGGGCCAGCAACGGCTGCACCGCGAGATCCTCCGGCCCGACGCCGCCGAGCGCCGAGAGCGTGCCGCCAAGCACGTGGTAGAGGCCGCGATGCGCATGCGCCCGTTCCAGCGCCCAGAGCTCGGAGACGCCCTCGACAACGCAGATCAGCCCATGGTCCCGCTGCGGGTCGCGGCAGATGCCGCAGGGGTTGCGCGCATCGAGATTGCCGCAGACGCGGCACGGCTGCACGGCCGCCGCCGCCGCCTGGAGCGCGGCGGCCAGCGGCAGCATCACCCGGTCCGGCTGCATCAGCATCCTGAGCGCGGCGCGCCGCGCACTCCGCCGCCCGAGGCCGGGAAGCTTCGCCAGCAGCCCGACCAGCTGCTCGATCGGGTCGGCGGGCCGGTCGCTCATCCCATCAGAAAGGCAGCTTGAAGCCGCCCGGCAGCCCGCCCGGCAGGTTCAGCCCGGCCGTCGCCTTCTGCATCTCCTCGGCCATCATGGCCTCGACCTTCTGCTTGGCGTCGGCATGGGCGGCGACCAGCAGGTCCTCCAGCACCTCGCGCTCGTCGGCCACCATCAGGCTCGGGTCGATGGCGACGCGCTTGAGGTCGCCCTTGCCGGTGAGTGTCACGGAGACCATGCCGGCGCCGGCTGCGCCCTCCACGGTGGTGGCATCCAGCTTCGCCTGCATCTCCGCCATGCGGGACTGCATCTGCTGGGCCTGCTTCAGCATGTTGCCGAGATTCTTCATGGGGCTGCCCTCATTCCCTGTCGTCGTCTTCGGGGGGTGGAACATCGTCGAAATCCGGCGGTTCACTTTCGCCATCCGCCTCCGCGGCGACGGCTGCGAGGCCATAGGCATCCGCCCCGGCATCGCGCACCGCCTCGATCACCGTGCCGGGGAAGGCGGCGAGCACGGCCTGCACCAGCGGGTGGCTCTGCGCCAGGCTGCGGCGCTCCGCATCGGCTTCGCGGCCCTGCTGGGCGAGGGTCGGCTCGCCCTCGGCATTGGAGAGGGCGATGGTCCAGCGCTGGCCGGTGCGCTCCAGCAGCAGGGCGCCAAGCTCGGTGGCGAGGTCGCGTGGCGCGGCCGGCTGCACCCGCATCTCGATCCGCCCCGGCTGCACCCGGACGGGATGGACGCTGTGGACGAGGTGCGCATGCACCATCGGCTTGCGGCCGGAGGCGAGCGCCACCACCTCGCGCCAGTTCTGCGGCTGGGCGGGGGCAGGGGCGGCGACGGCGTCGGCCAGCACCGGCGCGCCATTGGCGACGGCGCGCATCCCGCCGCCAGGGCCGGACGGGGTGGGGCGGGGCGCATTGGCGGGGACGGTGCCGCCCTCGGCCAGGCGGCGCACCAGGTCGCCCGGCGTCGGCAGCTCCGCCACATGGGCGAGGCGGATCAGCACCATCTCCGTCGCGGCGCGGCGGTCCGGCGCCTCGTTCACCTCGCCGAGGCCCTTCAGAAGCATCTGCCAGGCGCGGCCGAGCACGGGGACGGAGAGGCGCTCGGCCAGCGCCGCGCCGCGGGTCCGCTCGCCCTCGGTCAGCGCGGGGTCGTCCTTCAGCCCCGGCACGCTGCGCAGGCGCGTCAGCGTATGGGTCAGCTCCAGCAGGTCCTGCAGCACCACGGCCGGGTCGGCGCCACGCTCATGCGCGCGGTCGAGCAGGGCGAGGGCCTCGGCGGTGCGGCCGGCCATCAGCGCCTCCATCAGCTCCAGCACCATGGCGCGGTCGGCAAGGCCGAGCATGTCGCGCACCGCCTCGGTGGTGACCTGCCCCTCCGCCCCGCCGAGGGCGATGGCTTGGTCGAGCAGCGAGAGGCCGTCGCGCACCGAGCCATCCGCCGCGCGGGCCAGCATCGCCAGCGCCTCGGGCTCCACCGTCACCCGCTCGAGCCCGGCGATGCGCTCGAAATGCCCGCGCAGCTCCGCCTGGGGGACGCGCTTCAGGTGGAAGGTCTGGCAGCGGCTGAGGATGGTGGCGGGGACCTTGCGCAGCTCGGTCGTCGCCAGCATGAATTTCACCTGGGCCGGCGGCTCCTCCAGCGTCTTCAGCAGCGCGTTGAACGCCGCCGTCGACAGCATGTGGACCTCGTCCAGGATGATGACCTTGAAGCGCCCCTGGGCCGGGCGGTAGCGCAGCCGCTCGCGCAGCTCCCGCACGTCGTCGATGCCGTTGTTGGAGGCGGCGTCCAGCTCCTGCACGTCCGGGTGGCGGTCGGCGAGGATGGCCTTGCATTCGGGGCAGGTGCCGCAGGGCTCGGGCGTCGGTCCGCCCGTGCCGTCAGGGCCGATGCAGTTCAGCGCGCGGGCGATGATCCGCGCCGTCGTCGTCTTGCCGACGCCGCGCACCCCGGTCAGCAGGTAGGCATGCGCCACCCGGTCCTGGGCGAAGGCGTTGCGCAGCGTCCGCACCAGCGCGTCCTGGCCGATCAGCTGCTCGAAGGTGCTGGGGCGGTACTTGCGGGCGAGCACCCGGTAGGGCGCATCCGCCGCGACGGCGGGCGTGGCCGGGGCGGGCGGCGGCGGCAGGGGCGGCGCCTCGCCGAAGAGGCCGGGACCCTCGGGCGCCGGCGGCTCCGGCAAGGCTTCCTGGGGCCGGGCCTCCTCGGGCGGCGGGTCGTCAGTGCCGAACAGGGATGATGGCATCGGTGCGGCGGAGTCCCGTGCATCTGGCCCGCCGGGCCGGGAGAGGGTGGAAGGCCGGCAAGCGACCCGGGCGAGAACCCGTTACGGCTGCTTCCTTCCGGACCTGACCGGGTTGGCGGGGAGCCCGTCCGCCGCCGACCTTCCGAGCGCACCATATCATGCCGCGGGGGGGGTCCCACAAGCCGGGCTCTTCGGCCGCCCGTTGCTCCGACGCCCCCCGCATGGCACCGTCCGCCCCGCATGCTCTCCATTCCCGCCAGCCGCCCGAATGCCTATTCCGGCAGCCCCCTCGACCGCGCCTCGAACCGCCGCGAGGACGCCGCTTTCATCGACGCCGCCCTGGCCGATGCGGAGACGCTCTTCGTCCCCGTCTGGCGCAGCCGCAGCCTGATGAAGGGCGTGCCGGAAGGGGCGCCGGAAGCGGTGCTGCTCACCGGCGCCGCCGCCGAGGCCGTGCGGATGGCGGGCGGGCCCTGGGCTTTCCTCGGCTTCTGGGAGGGCCGCCCGGTCTTCGCCGTCGATTGCTCAATGGCGGAGGACCCGCTGCCGCTCCTGCCGGAGGGGATGGGCGCCTTCACCGACCTCCGCGCCGTCGCCGGCCTGCTGCCGCCGGGCGAGGCCAGCATCCTCGCCCATGCCCGCGGGCTGATGCACTGGCGTACGCGCCACCGCTTCTGCGGCGTCTGCGGCGCCGGCTGCGAGCCACGCTCGGCCGGCAATGCCATGGCCTGCACCCGCTGCAGCGCCCAGCACTTCCCCCGAACCGACCCGGCCGTGATCATGCTGGTGGTGCGCGAGGGTCGCTGCCTGCTCGGCCATTCCACCCGCTTCCCCAACAGCGTCATGTACTCGACCCTCGCCGGCTTCGTGGAGCCGGGCGAGACGCTGGAGGAGGCGGTGCGCCGCGAGGTGAAGGAGGAGTCCGGCATCGAGGTCGGCGCCGTCCACTACCATTCCTCGCAGCCCTGGCCCTTCCCCGCCTCCATCATGCTCGGCTTCCATGCCGAGGGCCTCTCCGACCGGATCACCATCGACCCGGAGGAGCTGCGCGACGCCCGCTGGTTCACGGTCGAGGAGATGCGCAACCCGGAGGCCCATGGCTTCGCCCTCCCGCGCGGCGACAGCATCGCGCGGAGGCTGATCGAGGACTGGCTGTCTGAGGCCACCCCGTGAGGCGCACCGCCGCGGCGCTCGCCCTGCTGCTGCCGCTCGGCGGCTGCGGCCTCTACGGCAGCCTCTTCAGCCCGGCCCCGGCACGCCCGCCGGAGACGCCGGAGCAGCAGGAATGCCGGGAGGAAGCCCGCCGCTCGCCCTCCCTGACGGCGCTCAACCGCCAGCGGATGCCCGGCAATTCGGTGAATGACGACCGGCTGAACCGCGAGGAGCGTACCCTGCTGGCCCGCGCCTTCCGCGACTGCCTGCGCGCCCGCGGCCTGACCCTGCCGGGCGGGGTGGAGCCCGAGCAGCCGAGGTAAACCCTGCCGGCGCGGGGTGGGCAGGGCAGGGCCGCCCTGTCTATACTGCGCCGCAGCATGAGCGCCCCCTTCATCCTCGCCGTCGTCGGCATGCAGTCGGAGGCGGCCCTTCTGCCGCGCGGGCTGCGCGTCGTCGTCAGCGGCGGCGATCCGGCGCGGCTGCGGCGCCTGCTGCAGGACCAGCCGGATGGCATCACCGGCGTGCTCAGCTTCGGCATCGCCGGCGGGCTCGACCCCGCGCTCATCACCGGGGACCTGGTGGTGGCCACGCGGGTACGCGGGCCGGGCGGCGCCTATGGGGCGGATCCGGTCTGGTCGGCGCGGCTTGCGCGGCGCTGCGGCGCGCGGCTCGGTATGGTGGCGGGCGCGGCGGGGGTGGTCGGCGAGCCATCCGGCAAGCGCCTGCTGCGGGCGGCGACCGGGGCCCTGGTCGTCGACCTCGACGCCGAGGCGGCCGCCGCCTTCGCCACGGCGCGGCGCCTGCCCTTCGCCGCGCTGCGCTCGGTGGCCGATACGGCGGAGGAGGTGCTGCCGCGCGCCGCCGCGGTCGGGCTGACGCCTGACGGGCGGCCGGCGGCCGGGCGGGTGGCCCTCGCCCTGCTGCGCCAGCCGCGGGAGCTGCGCGCGCTTCTGGTGGTCGCCCGCCGCAGCCGGGCGGCGCTGGACTCGCTCGGAAGCGCCGTGGAGCGCGCCGGCCTCATCGAGGATGCGCGCTGAAGCCCGGCGCCAGGGCCCGAGCCGCAACCTCCCGACCGCGATCGCATCCCGGCGACGCTCGCCGCAAGATGCCAGCCGGGCCGCAACCAGGACGCTACAATAACGCCGCCGACCGTCCTAGAACGCTCGGCCGTGGTGGGAAGCGGAGTCGTGAACGGACCGAAAATCGGCTTTCGGCCTGCTGCTACGTTTCCATTGCATCAAGCAGGAGACGGCCATGAACCAGACAATTAAGGCAGTGTTGCTGGCAGCAACCCTTTCGTTCAGCCTCGCGGCCTGCGGGCACAGCACGGGCGGACGCGCAGTATCGGGCGGCCTGCTCGGCGCCGGTGCCGGTGCCGGCGTGGGCGCGCTGACCGGCGGCAGCGTCGGCACGGGCGCCCTGGTCGGCGGCGGCCTCGGTGCGGCAGGCGGAGCCCTGACGGCACCGCGGCGCTACTGACGCGCTGCTCGATCGGGCGCCAACCGGGATGCGCAACGCCTCAGCGGCGTTGCGTCGCGTAACCGCCATCCCGGTTGGCGGCACCCGCCATCGCGGGCGTTCCCGGAGCACCGAAGGCAAGGTCGGTGCGGTCGTTGAGGCCCATTGTATCCCAGGCCGATGCAGGCTCGCTGTTCGCCAGGAGCCTGCCGCTGCCGGCATTGGCCAGCTGGCGCTCGACGCGTTGCTGCTGCGCCGTTGTCAGCTGGGCCCAGTTCAGCGCCAGCCAGGGATGCTGCCGCACGGTGTTGCGGACCCATTGGTTGCGGTCCCTGTCCGGCGCGGCGGATGCCCGGTTCACCGTCTCCCCGGCGGGAGCGGCGGGTGGTGCCGGTTCGGGCGCTGCCTGTGCGCGCATCGCCGGTGCGGGAGGCGCAGGTTCCGGAACGACAGGCGGCAACGCCTCTTGCGGAAAACCCACGGGCTGCGCGGGCCCGGCAACGCGAGGCAGCCGCGGCTCACGCCGTGCCGCATAGGCCTGCGGCTCGAAAAACTGATCCAGGTAGTCCATGCGGTTCAAGGTTTCGCAACCAGGCACCAGGAGCAATGCGGAGAGCATTGCGGCCCGGCGCCAGCGCCCCGGCCAAGGCAGCCTGTCCTGGCAGGCGAACCACGCTCGATGACGGTATGCCATGCCTGCAGAAACGACCGAGACGAGCCCAGGATGCCTCGGTGCCACGAGCTTGATCCCGGATATCGCGTCCCGCCTCCGGTTCCGGGACCGGATCCTGCCCGAACAGGCGTCGGGCGGAGCGGTGTCCGCGAGCCAAGGGCCAGCAGGAAACGCCCTTAGGTGACGCGTTCCATCTCCGCATCGTCGAGATTGCCCGGCACGATCGTCATCGGCACCCGCACCCGCCCGGCGTAGCGCCCGGTCAGCGCGTTGATCAGCGGACCTGGCCCGCTGCCATCGCCTGCCGAGGCGAGCACCAGGATGGAGATGCGCGGGTCCTCCTCCAGCAGCGCCAGCAGCTCGTCCCGCGGCTGGCCCTCGCGGATCAGCAGGATCGGCAGCCCGCCGGTGATCTCGTTCACCTGCGCGGCGAGGCCGCTCAGCACGCGCTCCGCCTCCTCCCGCCGCTCCTCGGCCATCATGGCGCCGACGCCGGCCCATTCGGTGATGCCCTCGGGCTCGATCACCCGCAGCAAGGCCACCCGCCCGCCGCCGTTGCGGGCGCGCAGGCAGGCATAGCGGAGGGCGACGGCCCGCTCCGGGCTGTCATCCACCACCACGAGGAACACCCGGTCCCGCTTGCTCGCGGCCTCCTGCTGCTCCCGCGTCTCGCCCATCAGCTCCTCCGGAACAGGACGCTGCCGAACCAGCCGGCCAGCGCCGCGAACAGAACGCAGGCCAGACCGTAGACGAAAGGCTGCTCCGTAGCGACGGTCGCGATGCGGTCCGCCGCGCCGACCCGGTCCACCCGGAAGGCGAGCTCCTGCCGCGCCACGATCCGCCGCGAGCGGACCAGCAGCACCTCCACATGGTAGTCGCCGGTCGGCACCGCGGCCGGCAGCGGCACCCGGGCATGGAAGAGCCGGCTGCCGGCGATCTCGACCGGCGCCGGATCCTCGACCCAGAGCCCGCTGTCGCTCTCGAGCGCGAGCAGCGCCGCGCGGAAGGCCGGCGACCGCGCCCCGGTGCTGCTGAGCGGCAGGCTGTCGAGGCCGAGGCCGTTCCGCTGCCGCTCCTCCTCCGGCAGCACCTGCCAGGCCGGCCGCGTGCCGGCGAGGAAGTAGAAGCCCGGCACCCCGGCGAAGCGGGCCGAGGGGCCGTTCACCCAGATCACCCCGAGGATCGGGACCTTCCGCCGCACCACCACCGGCCGCGTCGGGCCGCGCGCCAGGATCAGCACCTCGTCCCCGCCCGGGCCGATCGGCCCCTCGGTGCTGCCGAAGACCATGAGCGCGGTGCCGGTGAAGCCCGTCGTCACCTCGACGGCATCCTGCGAGAGCGCGGCGACCAGCGGCAGCTCCTGCGCCCGCCCCGGATTGGCCCAGGCGAGCAGCAGCAGCAGGACCAGCCGGATCACAAGGCCGGCCCGCTGCTGAAGAGGTTGGCCGGCCGCCGCAGCAGCCCCCAGAGCAGGCTCACCGCCACAGAGAGCACCAGCAGGCCGAGCAGCGCCCGCGTCTCCTCCCCGCGCAGCCGCGTCCCCATCGAGGCGCCGAACTGTGCGCCCGCGACGCCGCCGAGCAGCAGCAGCATGGTCAGCAGGATGTCGACCGTGCCGAGCTGCACCGCCTGCAGCATCGTCACATTCGCCGCGACGAAGACGACCTGGAACAGCGAGGTGCCGATGACGACCGAGGTCGGCATGCCGAGGAAGTAGATCATGGCGGGGACGAGCATGAAGCCGCCGCCCACCCCCATCACCGCCGACAGCACGCCGATGCCGAAGCCGACCGCGAAGGGCGGGATGATGGAGATGTAGAGCCGCGAGCGCCGGAACCGCATCTTCAGCGGCAGGCCGTGTATCCAGAAATGCGCGTGCAGCTTGCGGCGGGCCGTCGTGCGGCGGCGGAGGATGGCCCGCGCGCTCTCCATCACCATCAACCCGCCGACCGTCCCGAGCACGACCACGTAGAAGACCGAGACGGCGAGGTCGACCTGGCCGATGCGCCGCAGCAGCGCGAAGAGCTGCACCCCCGCCAGCGAGCCGAGCACGCCGCCGACCAGCAGCACGCTGCCCATCTTGGGGTCCACGTTCCCCCGCCGCCATTGCGCGATAAGGCCGGAGACCGAGGCGCCGAGCGTCTGGTTGGCGCCCGAGGCCACCGCGACGGGGGAGGGGATGCCGATGAGGATCAGGAGCGGCGTGAGCAGGAAGCCACCCCCCACCCCGAACAGGCCGGACAGCCAGCCGACGCCGAATCCGATGCCGACCAGCAGGAAGGCATCCACCGACATCTCGGCGATCGGCAGGTAGACCTGCATCGCAACTTCCGAACCAGAGGAGGAATGGCGGGGGGTTTGGACCGGGCCTGTGGCGGGAGCAAGGCAGAAACGGTACCGCACCCCTGAACCCGTGCCGGAAGTAGGCGTTCAGCCGGTACAACCAGTCACGGATACAACAGATGGCGACGCGAACCATAGGCGCGACTACGACGCCCGAAACCGTAACCCGCCCGATCGAGGCCACCGCCCCGCTGCCGCACCGCATCTCCTGGGGCGCCATCCTCGCCGGCGCCATCGTCGCCGTCGCGGTGGGCGCCATGCTCTCCATCCTCGGCGTCGCCGTCGGTGCCAGCTCGGTCGACGCCACCAACGCGCAATCGCCCAGCGGCTCCACCGTCGGCATCGCCGCCGGCGCCTGGCTGCTGATCTCGAACCTGATCGGCCTCGCCGTCGGCGGCTATGTCGCGGCACGGCTCTCCGGCAGCGCGGACGGCACCGACAGCACCCTGCACGGCCTCTCCGTCTGGGGCATCGGCTACCTGCTCTCCGCGGTGCTGCTCGGCAACATCGTCGCCGGCACGGCCTCGACCGCGACCCAAGGCATCTCCTCGATGGTCGGCGGCCTCGGCCAGGCGGCGGGCCAGGCGACCTCCGCGGCCTCCGGCCCGGCCAGCCGCCTCGCCAGCCAGGTCAATCCGCAGCAGATCATCGACCGCGCGCAGAACGCCCTCGGCGGCTCCGGCGGCGGCAACCCTGCAGCCATGAACAGCGACCAGCGCAAGGCCGAGATCGGCCAGCTGCTGACCCGCCGCGTCACCGACGGCAACCTGCCGCAGCAGGACCGCGACCGGTTGAACCAGCTCGTCGCCGCCGAGTACAACATCCCGGCCGACGAGGCGAACCGCCGCCTCCAGCAGGTCGAGCAGCAGGCGACGCAGACGGCGCAGAATGCCGAGCGCCAGGCGCGCGAGGCGGCCGATGCAGCGGCGACGGCGAGTGCCGTGGCCGCCTACTGGGCCTTCGCGGCGATGCTGCTCGGCGCCGTGGCCGCAGTGCTCGGCGCGCGGATGGGCACGCGGAACGCCACCACGGCGTCGCGGCGCTACGCGTAAACAGGGGCATGGGGGCCTTGCCCCCATATTCCCGCCGGGGGGAAAGCTTCCTCCCGGGCCCCGCCGTCAGTCGGGCGGGCTCGAGGACCCGTCGCCAAGCGCGCGGGTCATCAAGACGCAGTCCAGCCAGCGGCCATGCTTCCAGCCGATGGCGGGCAGCAGGCCGGCATGGGTGAAGCCGCAGGCCTTGTGCACTCCGATCGAGCCGGCATTCCCCGAATCCCCGATCACCGCGACCATCAGCCGGAAGCCGAGCGCCTCGCAGCGCTCCATCAGCGCCGGCAGCAGCAGGCGGCCGACGCCGCGCCGCCCCGCCTCCGGCGCCACATAGATCGAATTCTCGACGGTGAACCGATAGGCCGGCCGCGTCCGGTACGGCCCGGCATAGGCATAGCCGAGCACCGCCCCCGCCCCATCGACCGCCACCAGATACGGGTAGCCCCCGGCCAGGATCGCTTCCCGCCGCCGCGCCATCTCCGCCTCGTCCGGGGAGTCGGTCTCGAAGCTCCCGAAGCCATGGCGGACCCAGTGGCCGTAGATGCGGGTGATCGCCGGGATGTCAGCGTCGGTGCTGTCGCGGAGTGAAATGTCTGGCATGGCAATGAATGTTGCCGCCTGGATGCCGCCCTGTCCACCCGATGGCCCCTTCACCCGTCCCGCGCGGTGCCGCAGTCTGCCCGCGCGTCGCCGGAGTGACCTGTTGCCCTACCCCGCCCATGCCGTGTTCCTGGTCGGCCTCGCCGTCGGCGCCGTCGGGCTGGCGACGACCATTCCCCTGCCGCTCTACGGCGAGATGGCGGCCCGCGGGGGCTACGGCGCCGGCCCCCTGGCCCTCGCCTTCGCCTGCTATGCGGCGACGGTGATCGTGACGGCGCCGTTGCTCGGGCCGCTGCCGGACAGGATCGGCCGCAAGCCCTGCGTGCTGCTCGGCGTGGCGCTGGCGGCGCTGTCGAGCCTGGTGCTGGTCCTCTGGCCGAGCATCCCGGCCCTGGCCCTCGCACGGATCGCCCAGGGGCTCGGCATGGGCTGCGTCGCCGGCGCGGCCGCCGCCTGGGGCGCGGAACTCGGCGGCGGCGGGCCGGAGGGCGGGCGCCGCGCCGCCGGCGCGATCGCGCTCGCCACCATCGGCAGCTTCGGCGCCGGCGGCATCCTGACGCTCGCCGCCATCCTCGCCTGGCCTGCGCTGCGGCCGCCGCCGACCTTCGCCCTGCACCTCGTCATCTGCCTCGCGCTCTTCGCCCTCGTCGCCCGCCTGCCGGAGACGCTGGCGGCGCCGCAACAGGGCTGGCTCCGCCGCCCCGGCTTCCCGCGCGGCACGCTGGCGACGACATGCGCCATCCTGCCCGGCTGGGGCGTGACGGGGACGGTGCTGACCGCCGTGCAATCCACCCTGGCCGCGGGCGGGAAGCCGCTCGCCGGCCCCTTCGCCGCCTGCGCCATGATGCTGATCGGCGTCATCGCCCAGCGCGGCTTCCGCCGGGTCGCGCCGCGGCCGGCGGTGCGGACCGGCCTGGCCATCCTGCTGATCGGCGCCGGCCTGACCTTCCTCGGCGCGGCGGGCTCCGGGATGGCGCCGCTGCTGCTCGGCGGCGCGGCGGTCGGCATCGGCACCTATGGCTTCGTCTATCCCGGCGGCCTCGCCGCGGTGGCCGAGGCTGCCTCGGGCGAGGAGCGGGCGCGCGCCGTCGCCGGCTATTTCGTCGTCGCCCATCTCGGCTTCGGCGCGGTGCCGCTGCTGGTCGGCCTGGCTGTCGATGCCGTCGGCGCCGGGCCGGCCATGGCGGGGAGCTGGCTCGTGCTGCTCCTCGCCGCCTGCCTGCTGTGGCGGGCTACCGCTCGCAGCGGATGAAGAGCGTGCTGCGGTTGGCGATCTCGCCGACATCTGCTGTCCCGCGCTCCGGCCCGCTGCTTTCCGCGACAAGCGGCGTCAGCCCGGCGCGGCGGAGGAAGACCTGCGCCGCCTCCCCCTTCACCGCGAAATTGATGTTCTGCGCGATGTCGCCCGTAACCCGGGCGATGCGCTGCGCATTCAGCTTGGAGACGACGACGCCGACGATGTTGCCATGCATGTCGAGCAGCGGCCCGCCGGAATTGCCCGGCTGCACCTCGGCGCTGATCTGGTACTGGTTGCGGTTGTCGGCGAGGCCGGCGAGCCCGTTCACCTCCCCCCGCGTCAGCTTGGCATCCGAGGAGAGCAGCCCCGCCAGCGGGAAGCCATAGGCGACGACGCCATCGCCCCGCCGCACCGCCGGCCCGCTGCGGAAGGGCAGCGCCGGCCCCGGCAGCCCCGGCACGGCGAGCAGGGCGAGGTCGAGGTCGTTGTCCACCCGCGCCGGCGGCACCGCGGCGAGCCAGCGCCCATCCGGCGCACGCATGACGATGCGGTCGCAGCCATTCACCACATGCTGGTTGGTCACCACGCGGTCGGGCGCGACGAGGAAGCCGCTGCCGGTCGAGACGTTGCGCGCGTTCTGGTTCGGCCGCTGCTGCGGGACGTTCGAGGGCGGCGGCACGACCGCGGCGGTGGCCGGCGCCGGCCTGCCGGAGGGCAGCGGGCGGCTCGCGGCCTGCAGCGCCAGCTCGCGGTTGGCGCAGATGTCCTGGTCCTGCAGCATCGCCTCCCGCCCATCCTCCAGCACCAGGCGCAGGTCGAAGCGGCAGCCGGCGGACTCGGCCGGGTTCACCCGGAAGCCGCCGCCCGGCGGCAGCGGCCGGTCGGGCGAGAGCAGGTTGCGCCCCCAGTCGCTCGCTGCCCCGCGCGGGGTGCGGACGGCGTTCAGCTCCTTCGCCGGCACGCCCGTGCGATTCACCACATGGAAGGGCTGCCCCGCCTGTGGGGAGCCTTGGGCCGAGGCAGCGCCCGGCAGGAGCAGGAGGAGGAGGAGCGCGAGGCGGAACGGGTGCGGCATGGCCGGGGATGTCGGACGCGGGCCGGCCATAGTCAATCGCCCGGCGCATGGCGCTGCAGCGCCCCGGCCAGCGCCCCGACCATCGCCGCCGCGGCCGCCGCCCCGCGCGCGCCCATCGGCTGCGGCACCGCCTGCCAGCGTCCGGGGAAGGCGGCATCGAACTCCGCCTGCAGCACCCGTGCCACGGCGAGGCCGATCACCACCACCCCCGCCGGGTCGAGGCCCGGCAACACCACGCCATGATGCAGCCGCCAGCTCTCGCGCAGCGCCGCGCCGTAAGCGGCGGGCGACACCCGCGCCCCGCCTGGCCCAGCGACCGCCACCAGCGAGGCATCGGTCAGCCACACTCCCCGCCGCCGCAGCCGCTCCAGCAGGGCGAGCTTGGCGGCGAGCCGCGCCTCCGCCGCCGGCCAGGCCGCCCGGGTCGGCGCCGTGCTTCCCTCCGCGCCGGCGAGCAGCCCCCAGTATTGCCGCGTCCCC
>CADCTD010000192.1 GCA_902805545.1 uncultured Craurococcus sp.
AGTCGAGGGCGTGAGCAGGGATCGGCGGCGTGGCCGACCCGGCCGGTGCGGGTGATCGTGCCCTTCTCGCCGGGCTCGACGCCCGACATCGCGGCGAGGGCCGTGGCGGCGCACCTCCCGCAGGCGTTCGGCCAGCCCTTCGTGGTCGAGAACCGCACCGGCGCCGGCGGGAACCTCGGCACCGACGCCATCGCCAAGGCGCGCGACGGGCACACCGTCGGGGTCAGCATCAACGCCCCGGTCACCACCGCGAAGGCCCTCTACCCGCGGCTGCCCTACGACCCGGCGCGCGACCTCGCCTATCTCTCCCTGCTGGTGCGGGCACCGCAGCTCCTCGCGGTGCATCCCTCGGTGCCGGCGCGCGACCTCGCGGGCTTCATCGCGCACGCGAAGGCCAATCCGGGCAAGATGTCCTTCGGCTCGGTGGGCGCCGGCTCGGCGAGCCACCTGGCGATGGAGGAGCTGAAGACGCGCGCCGGGATCGAGCTCGAGCACGTGCCCTACCGCGGCTTCCCGGAGGCGACGCTCGACCTGGTGGCCGGCCGGATCGAGGCGATGTTCGTCATCGCCTCCGGCATCCTGCCGCAGGTGCGCGAAGGCCAGGCGCGGGCGCTCGCCGTCACTGCCGGCGCCCGCATCCCGCAGGCGCCGGAGGTGCCGACCCTGGCCGAGGCCGGCCTGCCGGATGCGGAGAGCTACGCTTGGATCGGGCTGGTCGCGCCCGGGGCCACGCCGGCGCCGGTCGCCGCGCGCCTGGCGGAGGAGGCGCGGGCCGCGCTGGGCGACCCGCGCACCCGTGGCGTGCTGGAGGGCGCCGGCTTCGAGGCCGTCGCCTCAAGCCCCGAGGACTTCACCCGCTTCGTGGCTACCGAGACTGAACGGTGGGGCGGGCTGGTGCGGCGCCTGGGGATCACCGCGGACCAATGACGCGCCTCCGCGGTGCATTCCTGCCGGGTTCGAACACGTGGCGCGGGGACCGTCTCCGTCTCCGCGCCGGCCTCGCGCAGGGTGACCGACCAGCCGCGCCCGCCGTCGGCGCGGCGCGAAACGGACAGGACCTCGGTGCGGAAGCGCACGCGCGGGCGCAGCCCGAACCGCGCGGCGTAGGCGTCGAGGTAGGCGTGCATCTGCGCGCCCGTCGGCCATTCCGGGTAGTCGGCCGGCATCGGGAAGTCGCTGAAGCGGTACAGGTCGCGCGGCGTCTGCGTCCGCACGCAGGGGTAGGACCGCGCCGGCTCCCACACGCCGCCCAGGTCGCCGCTCTTCTCGACGACCGCCACGTCGTGGCCGCGCCCGAGCAGCACCTTGGCGGCGACGAGGCCGCTGATCCCCGCCCCTATGACGCAAACGCTCCGGGCCCGGCCGGCGGACCCGCGGCGCGATCCGGTGCCAGGCATCACAGCTTCCGCGGCGGGACGACGGGGTTCCCGCTCGAAGGTCCGGGGAAGCGGCACCGGCGCCTCGTGCGCGGTGCTCTCGCCGGCGCCCGTCAGTGATACCACTGCCCGGTTTCCAAGAAGTTCTGCGTCACTCGCGCAGCCACGGCGTCCCAATCCACAGGCTCTTCGAGCACCGCCGGGTCCGCCGCCTCCGCCGAAGCGGCGGCCGCGAAGGACCCGTCCGTGCCCGACGTGGCGGCCACCCGGACCGTCGTGGGCGAGGTGAAGCTGTAGTCCTCGGGCGGGTGGAGGATGGTGAGGTCGAGGACGTCGAGCCGGCCCGCGGCGAAGAGGGGCGCCACCTCCTCCACCGTGAGCGACACCGTGCCCTCGATGGTGAAGCCGCCGTCCGACGGCACGAAGTCCACGCGCGCGTCGATGAGCGAACCGGCCAAGAGCGTGACGGGGTCGTTGATCTCCCCCTCGACGGCGACGTCGCCCTCGGCGTCGAAGCCGTAGGTGGCGAAGCCGTCGAAGCCCACGATCTCGTAGTCCAGCACGTCGTAGTCGGACGCCGGCGTGCCGGAGGGCGAGAGGCCCGTCGTGCCGGAGCCCTCGATCCGCATGTAGGCGCCCCAGCCGCCGCCGTCCGGGTCGTTGAGGCCTTCGGCCTCGACGGGCTCGCCCCCGAGCGAGAAGCCTGTGATAGGCAGGTAGCCGATCTCCGAGAAGGTGCCGTCGGGGGGCTGCTCGATCACGTCGTAGTCCGCGAAGTGGATCGCGTCGGCCACGAACAGCCCGCCGTTCAGCCCCGCGGCCCGGGGCGCCCACGCAAACACCTCGCCGGCCCGGGCACCGCCTCCGGCGTGCCCTCCCCCGGCTGCATCGTCAAACGGAACCATGGGACGCCTCCTGTACAGCGGCTGCCGGAACTTATTGCGGCGAGAGAGATTGCAAGGGGCCGGATGCCCACGCATCGCGGGCGCCTGCGTTGGTCGGCGTCCGGCAAGAAAGCAGGGAAGCAAGCAAACCCGCTCCGCTGCGGTCCAGCGCAGCGCCAAGCTGCAGCGGCCGAGCGGCGAGCTCGGGAGATCTGTGCAGCGGCCATCCTGTCCTCCCGTACCGGCGCGCGGGCGCGCACAGCGACAAACCGATCCGGCGCGGGGCCAACGAGCCGCTTTCTGATACGGGCTGCGGACACGTCCAACGCCGGGCGGCGGCCAGCCCCGTCGCGGTCCGGCCGTTCAACGCGGGACGAAGCCGGGGCTGCCGATCCGTCCGGCGAGAGCGGCGCTCGTCTCGTTCCCTTTCACGGTGCGGACGCCGGCGCGCGGCGAGGTGCTCTCGGACCGAGGTCCAGCGCAGGCCGGGGTGGCGGCCGTTGTCCAGCGGGTGGAGCTTGCCGCGCCCGCTGAACATGTCCCGCATGCACTGCATGCCCTGCCACGGCGGGAACGTGGCGCGCGGTTGCGGCGCCACGAGCTTCGCGACGCGGATGAGCACGCCGAGCGAGCCGGTGCCGCCGACCCGCAAGGTGCGGTAACGCTCGCCCGTGGCCTCGCCCATGGCTTCCGCGATGCCGCGGGCGCTGACGGTGTCGCCGGCGCGCGGAGGACGCGCGGGGCGGCTTCGTCGAGCGCCGCGGCAGCCGTGTAGGCGGCCGCGTCGTCCTTTGTGGTGAAGTCCAGCGGCTGGTCCGCGTCGCCCCAGTGGAGCACGCGGCGGATGCGCGGCTGGATGATCGGCATCTCGAAGCCCAGCATGTCCATGAACGCGCCGTTCAGGATCCGGATCGGCGCCCGGTCGGCGCGGGCCGGCTCTGGTGCATGTCGCCACAGGAGTTCGCGGCAGCGCTTCGCGGCACCTGCTGATCAGGCGACGCGCTCGGCCCGCGGCGTGCCGAGCGCGGCCATCCTATTCAGGGCGCGCACCGCGCTGCTCGCCTCAACGAGCTGCGCGTCGAGGCCGCGCGAGCGCAGCCCGGTGCCGAGCACGCGCTTCAGCCGCGAGAAGGTCCACTCGGCCGCATTCCGGCGGCCGTAGCCGGTCGCCCGCTCCCACGCCGCGCGGCCCTCGCGGGCGACATGCCGCGCGTGCCGGCCACGTCCGGCCAGCGGGTCGAGCGCGGTGGCGGCGCGCACGTCGGGCGCCTTCGGCCTGAACACGCCCTCGGCGTTCGGCAGCGCCTGCCGGTGCTCGGCAACGGCGCGGTGCGTCGGCCCGCCCGCGTAGGCCCCGTCGCCGTAGACGCGGCCGATGCGGCCGGCGATCCGCCCCAGCATCGCCGGCACCGGCACGGTGTCGTGCACATCCGAGCGGGTCAGCTCCTCGGCGAGCACGCGGCCGCTGTCCGGGTCGACGGCGACGTGCAGCTTGCGCCACCCCTCGCGGCCCGCGCCCGGCGGTCTTGCGAGGCGCAGGCCCGTGCTGTCGATCGCCAGATTGAGGCCGCGGCCGGCACTGGTGTGCCGATCCAGGCGCAACATCCGGCCGCGGCGCGACAGCGTCGTGTGGTCCGGCACCGGCAGCGCGAGGCCGAGCAGCGCGAAGATGGAGGCGACCAGGCCCTCCGTTTGCCGAAGCGCGAGGCGGTACACGGCCCTGACGGTCAGGGCCGCGGCGATCGCCGCGTCGGAGAAGGTGCGGCGCCCCGCCGGCGCCCGCCACGCCGCGACCGCGCCGGGCGAGACCCAAACCGTGATGTCGCCGCGCCGCGCGAGCGCCCGGTCGTAGGCCGCCCAGTCCCGCACCGCGTACCGCGCCCGGCCGCGCCGCCCGCCCTGACCCCGTCCCGCCATCGCCGCCTGCCCCCGACGCGACCCGCGTGGCACCGAACCGAGAGCATTTCCGGGGCGAGGGCAAGCCTCTGCACCAAAGCCCACCAGAGCCACTTCGCCCGGTCAGCACCAACGCA